>NZ_JBBOPD010000001.1:3145000-3647500 GCF_038003445.1 Solibacillus sp. FSL K6-1126
AACTTCTCAATATTATCATTTCACTATTATTATGTCAATAACATTTTATAATATTTTTTCACTTCATTAGCGACTTCGACTAGTGTAATATACTGTTTCTACGAAGTCAATAATTATTGCGAAATATTTTTGAAGTAACTATCCTCTTAAGGACAAGTAATAATATACCTCAAAAGGATAGTTGAAATCAAGCTTTTTTTCTAAAAAACTTTTTTAGGTCTATTACAAACAACATAATCCCCAAAATAACGACTAATCCTCCTACAATTTGGGAAACAGTCAAATATTCATTGAAGATAAACATTGCAAGTAGCGCAGCACCAACCGGTTCAAATAAAATGGCAATCGAAATTACATTTGTACTCGTCCATTTTAACACCCAGTTGAAAAGATTATGCCCTAATAAGTTTGGAATAATCGCCAATAAAATAAACCACATCCAATCAATCGCCGGATACGGACCGAATGATTCCCCTTTTACAATAATATAAAAGAATAAAGTAACTGTACTTACTGAATAAACGACCATCGTGTATGTAACAAGAGACAATCTTTTCCGTACATCTTGCCCGAACAATAAATAACCCGTTATTAAGGCACAGGCAATCAATGCTAATATATCCCCATAAAGTGCCGTACCACTAATTTTGAAATCTCCCCAGCTAATAAGGACGCTGCCTAAAATCGCAATGCCCCCTGCAATAAATGTCTGGAGCGTTATCTTTTCTTTGAAAAATAAATACGTTCCTATAAAAGCAAATAGCGGCTGCATTGTTACTAACACTGTAGAACTGGCTACAGAAGTGTAATTTAATGATTCAAACCATAAAATAAAATGAAATGATAAAAATACCCCTGCGATTAATGAAAAGACCCAATCGCGTTTTGACAGCACTTTTATTTCATTTTTATATTTCATCAAAAACCACGGGAGCATAATCATTATCGAAAACAGCATACGGTAAAAGGCAATAACTCCAGCATCTGCACTTGAAAGTTTTACAAAAATCGCAGAAAGGGAAACAGAGATTACCCCAATAATAATAGGGATATACGGGTGGATTGGTGGTTTTTCCACTAAAATCCCTTCTTTCTATAATATATTATCTAATACGAAATATTTTGCGATACCTCATATCACATTATCAAACTATACCTTATTAAGAATTATTTTTCGAGAGGATTTGAATTCCATTTAACATGAAGGAGATGTTTGGATATGGAATGGTTAGCGAATGATAAATTTACGTTAGAAATTTTATTAAAATTATTAATTGCGGCTACACTAAGTTTAATTATTGGTATCGAAAGGGAATTGAAAAAGAAGCCAGTCGGTCTAAAGACAAGTTTAGTTATTGCAACGTTTAGTTGTTTACTTACGATTATCTCAATTGAGACTGCCTATTCAACACCTGCACGAGACGATATTAACATTACGATGGATCCATTGCGATTAGCTGCACAAATTGTAAGTGGTATTGGTTTTTTAGGTGCTGGTGTTATTTTGCGTAAGGGGAATGACAGTATAACGGGTCTTACAACAGCAGCAATGATTTGGGGAGCAGCCGGAATCGGAATTGCCGTAGGAGCTGGCTTTTATATTGAAGCTTTTATTACTGTGATTATTGTCGTACTGGGCATTGAACTACTGGCACCTTTTCTGTTTAGATTCGGTCCAAAACGTCTAAGAATGCGTGAAGTATCTTTAATTATCAATACCGACCAAGCAGATAATATAAAAAATCTCGTGGATTATTTGAGGGAGCATGATATGTATATTGATAATATTTCTATCAGGGATGTACCATTTTCTGATAAGCTGTTGCACGAAATCGATATACGATTGTCGACCGTCGAAACGAATCATACAATCGAACTTTACAACCGGCTGCGAAAGTTGGATTATGTAAGAAATATTAAAATAGAATATTTAGATTAACGGAGGAAAACGCAATGGGAGAACTATTTAAATTACTCAAGGATGGTAATAAACCGTCATTACTCGCTGCATTCGTCAATACATTTTTAGGAACGATTAAAGGAGTTGCGTTCTTCTTTACTGGAAATGTTGCGATGTTCGCCGAAATGATGCACTCTTTCGGGGATGCTGCAAACCAATTTTTCGTATTCATAGGCTCTGCCCTAGCAAAAAAGGCTCCTACTCCAAAATTCCCGAATGGTTACGGACGTATAGTTAACTTAGTCTGTTTGGGCGCCGTTTTAATTGTAGCAATCCTTTCATATGAAACAATTAAAGAAGGATGGCATCATTTTATGCATCCTGCAACGGAATCTTCAGGAGTTTTGATTGCTCTTGGTGTATTGGCAATTGGTATCATTCTAGAAGGTTTTGTTTTAAATAAAGCCGCAAAAGAAGTGCTTCATGAAGTTAGCGTAGAACCTAAAGGGATAATAATATTCCAGTCTGCAAAATATTTAAAGCGTGCAAAACCGGCGACAAAGCTTGTATGGATGGAAGACTTAGTGGCGACTTCAGGTAATGTCCTGGCGTTTTTAGCAATTGTTATAGCATATTTCACCGAATTTTACCGATTAGAAGGATTTATTTCAATGGTAATCGGTTTAATGATGTTTTACGTAGTTGGCCGTGTCTTTTTAGATAATGCACGTGGGGCAATTGGAGAAACTGATGAGGAAATGCTTGTGCATATCGGAAATCTTGTGATGGAAGATCCTCATGTAACAGATATCGCACGACTTGAAGTAATTAAAGAAGGCGAATTTTTACATGTTGAACTTATTGCGGAAACAGATCCAAGTTTGTCTCTCGCCTATTTAGATGATGTACGCGATCATTTAACTACACTGCTGTTAAACCAAAAAGGTGTGACAAAAGTTACGTTGGCGTTCGATGAGGATAATGGAGAACGCAGCTGGACACATATCGCTACAAAACCCGAATCAGAAAAAGGCATGATTTAATTGAATCAAGTAAAAAGGAAGCTGGTCCCACTATCCGACCGCTTCCTTTTTTTCACGTTCTTATAAAGACATTTCTAAAATTTTGCGTACATCCTCTGCTTCAAGTTTATTGAAGTTGCCGAATGGACCATATACTAGGCAATGCTCAACCATTTCTTCGAAGTGTGTAGCATCAATATCATAGTCAGCTAAGCGATTCGGGGCACCAAGAGATGTCCAAAACGCTGATAATGCTTCAATACCTTCCAAACCAACTTGTTCCTCTGATTTGTTTGTCGGATCAATATTGAATACATTTACAGCTAATTTTGCAAAACGGGAAGGATTCACATGTAAATTATGCTTCATCCAGTTCGGGAATAAAATAGCTAAGCCGCTTGCATGTGCAATATCGTAATATGCTGATACCGCATGCTCAATATTATGCGTTGCCCAGTCACCGCGTGAGCCTAATGCCAGGAAACCATTTAGGCCGATTGTTCCTGCAAGCATTAATGTTTCACGATGCTCATAGTTAGACGGATCTTTCAATGCTTTTGGTGCAACATCGATTAGCGTACGTAAAATCCCTTCGCTCATTTCATCTGTAATCGGTGTGTTTGTAGCATTGTTGAAATACTGTTCAAAGATATGAGACATTGTATCAACAACACCATTTACCGTTTGGTTTGCCGGCACTGAATAAGTATAGGATGGATCTAAAATCGAGAATTTCGGAAAAGTTGCCGGGCTACCCCAACCATACTTCTCTTTTGTTTCTAAGTTCGTAATAACCGAACCTGAGTTCATTTCAGATGCTGTCGCTGCTAATGTCAGGACTGTCGCTAATGGTAATGCTTCAGTTGCCATAACTTTTCTAGTTACGATATCCCAGGCATCCGCCTCCACTTTTGCACCTGCAACGATTAACTTAGAGCAGTCAATGACCGAACCGCCCCCTACCGCCAACACGATATCAATCTGATTTTCTTTACAAATTTCAATACCTTTACGTGCTGTTTCTACACGAGGGTTTGGTTCGACACCTGATAACTCAAATACATTCATGTTCAAGTCATTTAAAATGGCCATAATATCATCGTATACACCATTCGATTTAATACTTCCCCCTCCATACACGATTAATATATTTTTTCCATATTGCGGAAGTTCTTTTCTTAAATGTTCAATACTCCCTTTACCAAAATGAATCTTTACTGGATTATAAAATGAAAATTCGTTCATTATTAGTTCCCCCTATTTTCAAAAAAGTCCCACTCCAATAATAGGAGTGAGACTTAATAATATAATGTTTATACCCATCCACGGAAGCGAGAGGCCTCGGCAGTGCGGCGAACACCAACCATATATGCAGCCAAACGCATGTTAATATTACGGTTTTGAGCTGTTGTATAAACATTTTCAAATGCAGCAATCATTTTTGAATATAATTTTTCACGTACTTCTTCTTCCGTCCAATAATAACCCATATTGTTTTGTACCCATTCGAAGTAAGATACCGTTACACCACCAGCAGACGCTAAAACATCCGGAACAAGCAAAATACCGCGCTCTGTTAAAATTTTAGTTGCTTCAGCTGTAGTTGGACCGTTCGCTGCTTCTACAACGATGTTTGCTTTAATTTGATGTGCGTTGTCCGCTGTAATTTGATTTTCAATAGCAGCAGGCACTAAAATATCGCAATCCAGTTCCAAAAGCTCTTTGTTTGAAATTGTATTTTCAAACAATGTAGTAACCGTTCCAAATGAATCGCGGCGATCTAATAAGTAATCGATATCCAAACCGTTCGGATCATGTAACGCACCGTGTGCATCTGAAATACCAATAACTTTCGCACCTAAATCACTCATAAACTTCGCTAAGAAACTACCTGCGTTACCGAAGCCTTGAATAACCACTCGTGCGCCTTTAATATCAATATTACGTTTTTTTGCAGCTTCTTCGATCACAATTGTAACACCTTCTGCAGTTGCACGGTCGCGACCTTGTGAACCGCCAAGAACGATTGGTTTACCTGTAATGAATCCTGGCGAGTTAAATTCATCCATACGGCTGTACTCATCCATCATCCAAGCCATAATTTGAGCATTTGTAAATACGTCTGGTGCAGGAATATCCTTCGTCGGGCCAACTACTTGACTAATGGCACGAACATAGCCGCGGCTTAATCGTTCAATTTCACCCATTGACATTTCGCGTGGGTCACAGATAACGCCACCTTTCCCTCCGCCATATGGAAGGTCAACAATACCGCATTTTAACGTCATCCACATCGAAAGCGCTTTCACTTCCTCTTCCGATACCATCGGGTGGAAGCGTACGCCACCTTTTGTTGGACCTACTGCATCATTATGTTGTGCACGGTAACCAGTAAATACTTTTGTCGTACCGTCATCCATTTTTACAGGAATACGCACAGTCAACATACGAAGTGGTTCTTTCAGTAATTCATACATTGCTTCGTCATAGCCTAGTTTATTTAATGCCTCATGAATTACTTCTTGAGTTGATGTAAATAAGTTCAAATTTTCAGCCATTTTATAATTCGCCTCTTTAAATTTTGATGTATTTGGGTCTTTCCGCCAACATTGTAACATACTTTATTCAGAGTTTGTTAAATATTTAGCCACATTTTATACACTTTTAACAATTCCTTTGATAATTAACGAAGAAAGCGCTTTTTTCATGAAATTTGCTCAAAACTGACCTATTGTCTCCATATAAAAAACATGTCCAACTTATTAAAAATAAATTGAACATGTCTTGCTTAATGTCCAGATTGTTCGATCCAATCTTTCAATTTTTCCTTTAAAATTTGAAATCCATCCGCATCCACTTCATCGACCCGATCTTGTAAAGAACGCCGTGGCGGCATATCCCTTCTTCGGTGGAACGGTACTTCCTGCAGCTCGCGTATCGATAAGCTTATTTTTTTTTGATCTGTATCCACATCCAGAACTTTAACTTCTATTTCATCCCCGACGGATAAAAAATCACTTACATCCTTCACAAAACCGTATGTGATTTCAGAAATATGCACAAGTCCCTGCGTATATTCATCTAAAGCAACAAAAGCTCCGTATGGTTGAATTCCTGTCACTTTACCCGTTAGCACGTCACCCACTTCAATTTTTTTTGTCATACGTTGTTCCTACCTTCTTTTCGTATATACGTAAATGTCATGTTAAATTATAACATATGAGACGAGCTGTAACAAAGAATCGCTTTAATCTAGCGTTTTTAAGTCATTAAATAAGAGTCTTTCTAAAAAAATGTAAAAATTTCTTCTCCTTCAATTTGCAGATTCAATAAATTCAAAAAACTTTTTGCTAAATACGTGAATCGTACTGTAAAATGAGTACTTGCATATATATGAGGAGGGTTTTTTTTGTCATCTAGAGATCAATTTACATCTAAGATAGGATTCATACTTGCGGCAGCAGGAAGCGCAATCGGTCTTGGCGCGATTTGGAAGTTCCCCTATATGGCGGGCACGAATGGCGGTAGTGTATTTATTATTTTGTTTGTTCTATGTACTATTTTAATTGGTTTACCGATATTAATCGCAGAATTTATGATTGGACGACGAGGTCAAAAAGATCCGATCACATCTTTTAAAGAGCAGGCTCCAAATAAACCGTGGTTTATGATCGGTTGGATTGGCCTTGTTGCGTGCGGGTTAATATTATCCTTCTATAGTGTTGTAGGTGGTTGGATATTAAGCTATATACTTCGGGCTGTTAGTTTTTCACTTACAGGTCAAGGGGTAAATTTCAGCACTTTGTTCACGGATATCATTTCAAACCCATGGGAAGTGTTAATCGCACAGGCTGCTTTCATGCTTTTAACATTATTCATTGTACAAGCTGGAATAAAAAACGGGATTGAAACAGCAAGTAAATGGATGATGCCGATTCTATTCTTATTTTTCATTTTACTGTTTATTCGTTCTATTACATTGGATGGTGCGATGGAAGGCGTTAAATTCATGTTCGTTCCGGACTGGTCATACCTAAGCGGCGATACTTTAATGTTAGCGTTAGGTCAAGCGTTCTTCTCTCTTAGTATTGGAGTTGCGGCAATGATAACATACGCATCTTATTTATCTAAGAAAGAAAAAATTGTAACTTCTGCTGTAAATGTTGCGAGTATGAATATTGCGATTTCTTTATTGGCAGGCCTTGTTATATTTCCTGCAGTATTCGCATTAGGCTTTTCTCCTACAGAGGGACCTGGCTTAGTATTTATAATGATCCCAGCGGTTTTTGAACAATTGCCATTTGGCGGATTTTTATTGCTGGTATTTTTCATCTTACTCCTGTTTGCAACAGTTACATCCGCGATTGCATTATTGGAAGTGGTCGTTTCAATCGGTATTCGAGAAAAAACAGCTCAGCGTAAAAAAGCCTCTTGGTTATTAGCATCGATTATTTTTATTGTCGGGATCCCCAGTGCTTTGTCATTCGGCATTTTATCGGACATCACCATTTTCGAACGGTCTATTTTTGACTTTGTTGATTATGTAACAAGCGCGATTTTAATGCCGATCGGTGCCTTTTTAACTTCTATTTTTGCCGGATATTATTATTCAAAGAAAATTTCTCGTGAAGAAATGCAGGCATCCCCAATTGTTTATAATTGCTGGTTGTTTATTGTACGTTATGTAGCCCCACTTTCAATTGCGGCTATCTTTATTAATAAAGTTTTCTTTAGTTAAACTTGAAAAACTTGTCCGATTTAAAAATCGGACAAGTTTTTTTTATTATTTAGAGGACTTTATAAGTTGTTGTTCATATGATAGTAAACATATACGGGGAGGAGATGGGAAATGAAATTGCAGTTTCAGGAACAGATGAAAACTTTACGTTCGGAAAAGAATTTATCAATTGAAGAGCTTTCATTACGAACACAAATCAGTATTGAAAAACTGACAGCCTACGAAAACGGTGAGCAAATTCCTTCAACCCAAACCATACTAATTTTATCAACTATTTTGGAAGTTCCGGTTTTGAACTTAATTGACGGATTACATTAAAATGCGGGCGACCTCAGCTTACAGGTCGCCTGCTTTTTATATAATACACTTCGCTTCGAATTTTACGGCAATTAATTTATAAGCGATTGCAACACATTGCTCGAATGGAATCCATTGTTCAAAAGAGTATTCATAAACTCTTTGAATGACTTTTGCCAATGTTGTTGGATCGTCAATATTTTGAAGTGCAGCGACAACATCTGCCGTTTCAGTAGAATAACTATCGGTACCGTAGCTAAAAGGGTCCCACTGTTCCAATAAATGTACACATTTTTGATTCATTTCAATATTATCCATTTGATTCACCTAACTACCTCTTATAATAGTAAGTATGATACCATAATTTGAAAGAAATCATAAGAAAAGAGGATTCAAATGTCTATTTTTAATAAAGTTCATGATCGTCGCGGTTCCGCATCTGTAAAATGGGATATGATGAATGTCGTTTACAATCTGAAAGATAACACTACAGAACTACTGCCGATGTGGGTAGCAGATATGGACTTCCCTCCACCTGCAGCTTTAACAGAAGCACTAAAGGCTCGATTGGAGCACCCTATTTTTGGCTATACATTTGCTGACAACGATGTAAAAAATGCAATTGTTCATTGGTATAAAACGCGCCACCAATGGACGATTGATCCTAACACAATTATTTTCCAGCCTGGTGTTGTGCCGGCAATCGCGACCATTATCGAAACCTTTACAGAGGTTGGTGATAAAATCGGTATGTCCACTCCAGCATACCCACCATTTACCAATGTACCGGCTGCTCAGAAACGTGAAGTCGTAACATGTGAATTAACTGAACAAAATGGTCATTATACGATGGATTTTGCTGAGCTTGAAGAAATATTCCGCGCCGGTATTAAACTATTTGTTTTATGTAATCCGCATAACCCGATCGGTATTGTTTGGAGCCGTGAAGAGCTGGAGCAGTTAGTCGCACTATGTGTTCAATACGATGTCTATCTATTATCCGATGAAATTCATGCGGATATTTCAATACAAAAATCATATACGCCTGTATTAACGTTAGCGAATGCAAACGAGGCAAAAATTATCACATGTATTGCACCAACAAAAACGTTTAATATTGCCGGAATTCATGCAGCAATGATTGTTGCATCAGACCGTAAACTATTTACGGCAATCGAGAAAAATACACAGGCACACGGTAATTTAGGTTTAAATACATTTGCTTCGACTGCTGTAAAGGCTGTCTATTCAGAAGGAGCAGCGTGGTTGGACGATCTTCTTGTTTATATAAAAAACAATATGGAATATGTTGCGAAAGAATTGAACGCTATTGAAGGACTTGATGTGGAAATTCCCGATGCGACGTATTTAATGTGGATTGACTATCGTAAAACAGGGATTGAAGAAAAGGAACTAATGGCACGACTTCTATCAGTAGGACAAGTTGCGCTAGATCCAGGGACAAAATACGGGGAAGCAGGAAGAGGCTTCTTACGTATCAATGTAGCTTGTCCATTCGAACTGTTGCAGGACGGGGTTGAACGCATTAAAAGAACGATGGCAACATTTGAATAATGAATCAAAGGGGCAGCCTGGAAATATTAATTTCCGGACTGCCCCATTTTTATTACATCATTTTGATTATTGCTTTTGGTATTCTTCCTTAGCGTTTTCTTTAGCGATACGCGCATCACGTTCTTTTAATGCGCGTTCTTCCAAAATTTTAGCCTGTGCTGCTTGGCGAGCAGCGATGCGGCGGATGAACCGGAATGTAACAAAAACAATAATCAGTAATATAGCGAATTCAATTGCAGCTGGAAGATAAAGTGATTTGTCTTCCGGGAAATATAAAAAGCCACCAGAGAAATTCATTAAAAATTGGTTCACTAGCCCACACGTCCTTTAAAAATTAGTCAATTACTGTGATTGACTCAATCTTAACATCTTCTTTAGGCTTATCGTGCATATTTCGGTCAACTTTAACAATATTGTCAACAACATCCATACCTTCAACAACTTGGCCAAATACTGTATGTTTACCGTCTAACCACGGTGTACCGCCGTTTTGTTTATAAAATTCTACTTCATCTTTTGACCAGCCGCGCACTTCCATCTGTTTTAACATCGATACTTCAACTTGAGGTGCTTGAACGATAAAGAATTGAGAACCGTTCGTACCAGGGCCCGCATTTGCCATTGATAATGCGCCGCGGATGTTCATTAACTCAGGCACACACTCATCTTCGAATGTACCGCCCCAAATAGACTCGCCGCCCATACCAGTACCAGTTGGATCGCCACCTTGAACCATGAAGTTCGGAATTACACGGTGGAAAATAATACCGTTATAGTAACCTGATTTTGCATGACCTAAAAAGTTTTCAACTGTTTTTGGTGCGTGCTCCGGGAATAATTTAATTTTGATTGAACCCATTGTTGTGTTCATTTCTACCATTACTTCGCCTGGATTTAGTTCTTTCGATAATTGTGGAAACATTTTTGTCTCTCCTTTAAATAAAATGTGGAAAGGATGGGTATAGGTATAGAACCAAACTTCCCCTTTAATACCAAGTCCCAGTTTACCATAACTCTAATATTTTAAGCCACTATGTTGCGAAGGACTTCCTTCGTATTACGAAATAAGCTATACTATATTTTAATAAAAAAGGAAGAATGTGATACTTTTGAAAAATATGCGACATAATTTCATCATCATTTTAGTAGCAAACTTTATTGTTGCAGCGTCTGTTACGATGATTATGCCGTTTTTGTCTTTATATATTGATACGCTCGGTGATTTTTCCGATGATTATGTCCAAACATGGGCGGGCATAATCTTTGCGGCTACATTTATTACCGCATTTTTAATGTCCCCGATTTGGGGGAGAATTGCTGACAAATACGGGTACAAGCCTATCATGATCATCAACTGTTTTGGTGTGGGGTTAAGTATCTTTTTAATGGGCTATGTTCAAAATGTCGAGCAGTTTTTTGTATTGCGACTTGCAATGGGTGTTGTAACAGGCTTTATCCCTACTTCCATTGCGTTTATCAGTAAACATACCCCAAAGGAAGTTGCAGGAAAGACGCTTGGGACATTGCAGATGGGAAGTGTCGGCGGGACATTATTCGGTCCTGTATTAGGAGGCTTGATGGCAGATACTTTTGGCTTTAAATATACATTTCTCATTACCGCAGTCACAATTACAATTGCAGCAACTATTATCATTTTCGGAATTCATGAACCGGCCATTATCCGAAAAGTTAAGAATGCCATTTATTCACGGAAAAACGTAATTTGGGCCATTTTCCATCACCGCCTCATATTAAATGTTATGTTCGTAACTTCTCTCATTCAGATTGGGAACTTTAGTATTCAGCCATTGCTGTCCCTATACGTATCTGAACTTACCCCTTCTCAGGAAGTAGCAATGCTCGCTGGTGTTACATTCAGTGCTGCAGGGCTTGGTAATATATGTTTCGCTAGATTTTGGGGGAAATTAGCTGACCATTATGGTTATGAACGGATTTTATCGTACTTGTTAATATTGGCTGTTATTTTCATCATTCCGCAGGCTTTCGTTACAGAGTTATGGCAGCTGATCATACTACGGTTCTTATTCGGAATTATATCCGGCGGTCTAATCCCGATTACATCCGCGCTTATTCGCCGTGAAGCACCGATTGAAGTACAAGGTGAAATTATGGGCTATAACCAGAGTTTCCGTTTCCTTGGCAATATAATCGGGCCAGTATTAGGCGGGGTTGTAGCAAGCCTAGGTGGAATCCACTCCGTATTTTATACGACCGGCCTGCTATTTTTTATCGGATTTGTCATTATGTCTTTTTTGAAAAAGCTTCCAGTTCAGTATATGGACGAGATGTTAAAAAAACATGGTTAAATGTTCAATGTTTATATGGTATCCTTAAAAAAACAACAGATGATTACGCATGATACGTTTTCATTTTGTTGTTTTTATTTTGGACAATTTTATTGAAGATCCTAGTTAGGGGCCAATCATCCATGAAACAACTTTTCGGCTACATTGTCATTTTATGTAGCATTCCTATACTTCTCCTAATCGGTAATGCGGCTTGGAAGGAAATGGCGAAAGCGGAGCAGTATGAACAATTAATCAAGCGATCTATTGAACTTCCTGAAGTAACTTCTACATCGCCCATCACTTTATATGATGCAAACAGTAAAATTTTTAGTGAAGAATATACTGAATGGTCACAGCCACTTGCGCTGGGTGAAATTCCTGAAATCGCAAAACAGCTATTTATTTTCAGTGAAGATGAAAGTTTTTATCAACATATCGGTTTTGATGTGAGTGCAATCGCCCGTGCACTCATCGCAAATAAATCGGAACAGTCCATCCAACAGGGCGGTTCCACCATTACACAACAGCTTGTCCGCATGCGTTATTTAACAACAGACAAAACATATGAGCGGAAATTAATGGAGCTTTTTTACGCCTACGAAATTGAAAAATCTTTTTCAAAAGACGAAATCTTTGAAATGTACTTAAATGAAATGTATTTCAGCAATCAAGTATATGGAATCGGCGCTGCGGCAACTTATTATTTCAATCGGCCGTTATCAAAACTTTCTATTGCCGAAATCGCTTTTATCTCGGCTATTCCGAACAATCCCTCATTATATGATCCGGTCGTGCATTTTGAAAATACAAAAAGCAGGCAGGAACGATTAATCGATAAACTAACCGAACATCGGGTTATTACAGCGGATGAGGCAAATACATTTAAAAATGAACCGATCAAGTTAAATATAAAGCAAAAAGCCCAGCAATATCCGAGTTACAGTACATTCGTTTTACAAGAACTGAAATGGCTGATTGCCGAACAAACGGGTTACCGTGAAAAAATCGACAATACGTCAGATAAATTGGAAAAGGAGTTTCTACAGTTAGAACTGCAGAAAAAAACAGAAGCTATTTTACGTCAAGGAGTTCATGTATATACTGCGCTACAACCTGATAAACAGCGGCAGGACGAGGCAGCCATTAATCAAATTTTACCGAAAACGGATTTACAGGCGAGTGCAACGATTATTGATAATGAAACACGCGAAGTGATCAGCATTTTTGGCGGAAAGAATTATAGAAAGCATGACTTGCACCGTGCATTCCAATCACCAAGACAGCCGGGTTCTGCATTTAAGCCGATCAGTGTGTTTGCTCCTTACTTTGAAGAAACTTCCGCTACGCCTTATTCGATCGTAAATGGCGGTCCGTACTGTGTCGGGAATTTCTGCCCGGACAACTATGGACGCATTTGGTACAACAACATTACAGTGGAAACCGCATTCAAAAACAGTATTAATACAAGTGCTTTACGTTTGTTTAATTCCATAGGGGTTGATACAGCATTTCGTTATATTAACCGCTTCAATTTCGAATCGATCATAGAAAAAGACCGGACATTTGCCGCAGCATTGGGCGGATTAACATATGGTGTGACTTCACTGGAAATGGCCGATGCATACTCCAGCTTTATCGATGGCTATTACCTGCCTGTCCATAGCATTCGGAAAGTAACGGATTTAACAGGGGAAACGATTTTTAGCTGGTCGCACAAACGGGAGGAAATATGGTCTGCATCGACAACGAAAACGATGCGCAGCCTTCTGAATGAAACGGTGGCTACCGGTACCGGGCGAGGTCTTTATAGCTCATCCGGCTATATCGGAGCCAAGACCGGAACGACGAATGAATTTAAAGATTATTGGGTTGCCGGGTTGACGAATGATTATACGGCAGCTGTATGGATCGGTTATGATCAGCCTCGTTCAATGGAAGCAATCGAACGCGCAAAAATCCATTTTTCTATATTCAATGCAATAACAGAATAAAAAAAAGCTTGTTAGTTTTAAATAGCGCACCTCCCCCGCTAAATCCTAACAAGCTTTTTTTATACTATGCGAACGGTAAGCTCGCGAGAATCCCGTTGTACAGCTTAATAACGGCATAGACGACAAGAGCCAGTAAAAGAAACCAGGTAAGTACTTCAAAAAAGATTAAACCGATCACACCTGCAATGGACATGTACTGACTCTTCTTATAAACGTTATAAATAAAATAACAAAAAATCGTGAACACAAAAATGCCGACTAAAATTAGTAAGGATTGACTTCCAATTACCGAAGCAAATGCTCCAAAAAAGAAGATGACATATCCACCGCGTGCTGCATGGATCGTTTGCCCTTCTTTATCTTTTGAGAAGAACAGCATTCCAAGCTCATGAATCGTTTCCCCGATCAGCTTCAATGCTGAAAAAATCATGAAAAATAGTAGTACAAATACAATCAGTAATACGAAACGCAGCTCCAGATCCGATAAAAATTCACGCATTCCATTATAGACGCCGATTGCATGAAGCAATTGTAGTGATTCTGATATGGCTAACATACTGAAAGAAAAACTGAATAAAATGATTGTAATGAATGGTAAGTAGCCATATAAATATGGATTTTTCATAATTTTGGTCCCTCAAAACTCGTAATATTTCTCTTTCTCATCATAGCTAACTATGAGGGGACGAGCAAGCCTCTCCTTATCAACTTCCGCATACTTACCAGTAGCGTCTCGGATAGCGCGGATAATAAGGTGGATAGTAGTAATTAGGCGGATACGGTTGATAATACGGCGGATATGGTCCGTAACGATTATTCAATGAACCTCCTAAAAAACCTCCTAAAAAGCTCCCTAAAAACGGAACCCCAAATGGATATCCGAATCCAAAACCTGGATTATAGCGATTAACCATGTTCATGTCCTCCTCCCTTATGAATAGTGTATTCATAATTATGAGAGCCGCTAGTCACCCGCCTAAAAATGAAAAAGATGCTTTGCAAGTTTTTCCTTGCAAAGCATCCAGGAGGATTAATTAGTTATCGCGTAATTCTACTAATGCTGCCAAAGTACGTACCATTGCGCCTGTGCCGCCTTTTGGTCCTAATGCATGCGGTGCATCCGCATCAGATGTCCCTGCTATATCAAGATGAACCCAAGGCGTACCCTCTGCAAACTCTCCAACAAAGCCACCGCCGAAAATCATATGGCCGTCACGACCCGGCGAGTTATTTAAATCTGCAACTTCCGATTTACGGATACGCTTTTTATCGCTTTCTGTTAATGGTAAGCGCCATACAAACTCGCCTGTTTCAAGCGCCGCACCCATAAACTCTTCGAAAAATTCCTCGTTATTTGTTAAAGCACCTGTTTTATCTTTCCCTAATGCTACAATTACGCCACCAGTTAATGTTGCAACATCGATTAAATAGTTGGCACCTTGCTGCTTTGCATATGTCATGGCATCTGCCAATACTAAACGGCCTTCTGCATCTGTATTTAATACTTCCACTGTTTTGCCGTTGTACATTGTAATGACATCATCCGGCTTAAATGCATCCCCTGATACCATATTGTCTGTAGAACCGATGACAGCAACGACATTTTGTTTCGGACGAGTTTCACCGATAATGCGCATTGCACCAAGAACTGCAGCAGCACCGCCCATATCACCTTTCATGCCGACCATGCCTTCACGCGGTTTTAATGAGTAGCCGCCTGTATCGTATGTTACCCCTTTTCCGACAAAGCCGATGACATCTTCCCATTCAGGTTTTCCTTGGTATTTCAGTGTAATTAAACGTGGCTCTTCTACAGACCCTTTATTAACAGATAAAATACCGCCCATACCCAATTCTTCCATTTGGGCTTTATTTAATACTTCGACTTCTAAGCCATAAATATTGGCAAGCTCTGTTGCATAGTCTGCTAAGTCACTTGCTGTCAGTAAATTAGGAGGTAAGTTGATTAATGTACGCGCTTCATTTACAGCATCCGCATAAATTTTCCCGACTTCAAAATTTCCAATGACATCTTCCATATTTGCTTCCGTCACAAATTGAATTTGATCAAAATACGTATTCGGCTCATTTGAAGACGTTTTATAATTTTGTACGGAATAATAACCTAAATTCAAACCTTCACCAGCTAAATACGCGACTTCCGCTTCTTCCAACTGATCTGTTGTAAAAGATTCTACCCAAACTGCCGCGTCGCTTACTTTTGCCGCTTTCAGTTCTTTACCAACAGCTGCAAATACCTCACGTAATTCGTTTGCTGTTATATTTTTGCGTTCACCGATACCGACAAAGTAAATACGTTTAAGTGAAGAATGACTGCCCGAATACGGCAATTTCGTAATTTTTTTAACGTCCGACGAAATTTCGCCTGCATGAAGCCATGTGTCAATGACATCTCCATAAAATTCACTAAACGCTGACCAGTTTTTCATTTGCTCACGATGCTTTTGTACTCCGATAATCAATGTTTCAGAAGTTTGTGTTTCAAATGTTTTAGCTGCTGATTCAATATTCATAGTTTAAAACCTCCTAATGTATAGTTTTATTATATACAAAACTGTTTAATTCGGGTAACGAAACATCCAATAATTTTTATTTTTCTGTGAGTTTAAATTCAAACGAATGTAGGGAAAATGATATAATTATAGCAATGAGGAGAAAGTAGGTGTAATTATCGAACTTCTACAAAATACGCCACTTTGGCTTGGGGTTTTTGCGATTATTTTTGCGCAAGTTTTAAAAGTACCGATTCATTTTATCATAACGAGAAAAGTGGATTGGAGCTTGCTGACATCTACTGGCGGAATGCCGAGTTCCCATTCTGCAGCTGTGACAAGTGTTGCTACGGCAGTTGGTATTGAGACCGGATTCGATTCACCGACTTTTGCTGTTGCAGCGATGCTGGCAGGAATTGTCATGTACGATGCGAGTCATGTACGCTTTCAGGCTGGACAACATGCTGCAGTTTTAAACGAACTGCGCCACGATCTTCGGTTGTTTTTTGATGAAATTAAGCGCTGGCCGGAAATGAATGAGCAAGAAAAAATAGAGGATTTAAAAACATTATTAGGTCATAAAAAAAGTGAAGTATTCGTCGGAGGATTTGCAGGGATTGTTTTTGCTGCTTTATGGTACACCATTCAAATATTATAAAATAGGAGGTATGTTAAAGGCCAAACCGGCTTTAACACACCTCCATATTTTTTTGCAGGCAATCCGCTGAAGTAACCTAAAACATGCGATATCCTGCTTTTCGCAGTGCAATCATGACAAAGCCGGATACAATTGCCCCGCCAAAACCACCAGCTAAGATGATGATATCAACGAGCTGTAATGCCTGAATTTTATCGATTAAAGCCGGAAATGCTGTCCCCGCTTTAAAGAAATAATCTAAAAAACTTACTTCATCAATGATAAAAACTACGACAACCGGATAGACAATTGCCATCAACCATGTCATCCGCAATAACATATTCAATAAAAAGCCGATTCCGAAAAACATGACAAAAAATAATACGACGGAAATGATTACTTGTACTAACGAAACATCATTCATGTTATGTATACCCCCATTAATCTATCATAATTTTACATGATATAACGGGTCCTTTCAATTCAACATCCAAAATAACGTATAGAATACTAATATTGTCAAAATTCCTTCATAAAGTAAATAGTTTTATTTTTTGAAAAACAGATGATATTCGCTATAGCCAAATACATCTCCCGGGTTCACACCTTCAATAATCGGGTGAATATGTTGTGCTGCATGCTGGTTAGCCATTTCTCTGAGCATGACCGATGACAGTTCATGATGGATAATCTCATTTGGTGCCATCCAGCATGCTTCACCGATTTCTCTTTCCTGCAAAGTAAATGGCTGGTCATTATCGACTGGCTTACAATAAAAAATCGCCATATTGTCACTAATATCATTCAAAATTACACCGGAACGGAAACCCACTAGTCCCTTTACTTCACAAACAATTCCCGTCTCCTCCAACACTTCACGCGTGACAGCATTCGTAACGGTTTCGGCTGGCTGGACAAATCCTGCCGGTAGGGACCATGCCCCTTTTAGTCCCCCATATGTTTTTTTGACGAGCAGCCACTCTCCTGCTGAATTTTCTACAATTGCAGCCACTCCAAGCCATACTTTTCCACGATCCTTTTTCATTAACATCAATCCCCTTTGCTATGCTGATAAGGTCCGGTAGCTAGTCTCCCGCTTATCCTTTTCTCCCGGTTTAATAATTACTACCTGAATGTGGGATAAAAAAACTTGCAAAGGATGCGTTATACACTCGTTTGCAAGTTTGAAGTTTGTTTATATAAATTTGAATTTCCCTTTTTTCAATGTTAAGCCGACACCGCCGACTAAATATAATGCGCGGTCGTCTACGACTTTCTTTAACGCGGATGCAGGTTTACCTGTAAATTTACGACCGAATGCTGTTCCGATTGCATCTTCCTGACCTAATGAACAAACAGCCCCCTTATCATCGTAAACAAATACTTCTGTCGGTTCATCATTCATTATATGTTTAATATTTTTCGCAATAATAGCGCCTTGCTGCATCGCAATTTGAGCTGTCGGCGGATAAGGTCTGCCAGTTTCCTCATTCAGTAAAAATGCACAGTCTCCTACGATAAAGACATCGTCAAAGCCCGGTGCACGCATATCTTCATGAACTGCAATACGTGCACGGTTTGATTCAATACCGGAAGACTCGATTAAGGCATTTCCACGTACTCCCGCAGCCCAAACAACGGTACCGGCTTTAATGAATTCCGTGTTTCCTTCATCCTTTTTAATTTTCACACCTTCTGCAGTTGCTTCCACAATAGGTGTACCGATTGAAAATTCCACACCTTTTTTACGTAACTGTTCCTGTGCATAATTGACTAACTCCGGATCAAATCCTGGTAATACAGTCGGTGCTGCCTCTACGCAAAGAAGGCGTACTTTTTCCTGTGGGATATCAAATTCTCTGCATAGTTCAGGAATCCGGTTACCGAGCTCCCCTAAAAATTCAATTCCTGTAAAACCGGCACCGCCTACGACAATCGTAAGCTTACTGTCGTCTTTTACTTCATCCAAAATCCAAGAAGCAAACTGATATTCGATATGCTCACGGACTTGGCGAGCGGTATTAATATTCGTCAATGATAATGCATGTTCCTTCAGGCCGGGAATTCCGAATGTTTCCCCTTCGAATCCTAAACCGATCACTAAATAATCATACGTAAACTCACCGGCAGATGTCTCTACTTTCTTTGTGTTGACATCAATGTTTTCTACATTTGCGATGACAAACGTTACATTGTCATTAATCACTTTTGAAATCGGATAACGTGCTTTATCCGGTGAAATCGTACCTGCCCCTACTTCATGCAGCCAAGTTGTTTCATAATGATAGTCGTTTTTGTTCACTAAAATAATTTCTGCTTCGTGTGTATTGATTAACTTTTGAAGATTTACAATTGTAGTTAATCCCCCGTACCCCGCGCCTAATACTAAAATAGTCGGTCTCTTCATTCAATCAAACCCCTTCATTTTAATGAACCGGCGCTATAAATCTATTGGCTATTTTTATAGAACGCCAGTAAACGGTTTATTACTGAAATACTAACATAATAGTAGCGTTTTTCCTGCGCGATTTCAAACAAATGGATATGATACGATCCGTCAATTTACAATATTATATTCATATAAATAATCGTATTTAATGTCAATGAACAAAAATTCTTCATTCGAAATGGCCATTGAATATGTTCGTGTCAACTCGCCTGTTTCAATATCACTGTATACTGAGGACAGCTCGCCTTTATTGTCTTTTGTCATTTTAATAATGTTCAACAGGAAATAAGGACGCCAGCTCCAGTTTTTTCCGATAATTTCTTCTTGCTTTTCCCATTGTTCGTCTTTCCAACGGATATTCGGAGATGTTTGGAAACCATTACTGTCGCAAATATAAATACGAAACGCGCATTTTTCCAAAGCCTTTGCCAGCTGCATTAGTTTATCAATTTGTGAAGTGGATGGATTGATCTGATCGACTGTTGAACAAATTGTCCGTTCAAGACGCTTCATTTCCTCATATTTATGCAGAAGCAGCTTTTTCTCCGTTGCTATAAACTGCTCACACTCTTTGCGGAAACGTTCTTTTAAAGAATCGCGCACTTGCAGCTCCTTATGCGGCAGTTGCAAATAAGGGCCTTTGAAATAACGAGTCCCGTTTTTCCATCCATGCTGTAACTGGTACACCGTTTCAATATTTTCAACTAATAATTGCGTACCCATCTTTACAGCGAGTGTTCGGATAGTTGAAAACGCATGGTTTTGCGAACCCCACAAATTGTAGTTCAACTGACCAACATTGATTTTAAGAATAGCAGGTTCGAGTAGTAATATATTTTCAAGCTGAGTTTGCGAGCCGACATCTGCCAATGCAATTTTAACTCCGTATGTTTTGATATATCGAATTAAATGCTGAAGCTGGTTCAACTCCCCCTCAAAAAGATGTTCCGTCATGACTAACGTAATATTCGGAAGATTCGATTCAGCAACTGTTTCTTTCAGCATCGAAAAATAACTTTCTCCAAAATCCAGCAAAAGCAGTTCGGGATTGCATGGGATATATAAACCGACATCATCAATTAAATGAGCAACATTTTGTAATGATCTGCGGACAAAGATTTGCTCAATTTCTGCTCTAATATCTGCTGGTACGTCCTTTTCATATGTAAACTGCTCGATATTAATCATTTCTTTTTCATTTTCACTTTCCACTTGGCCTATCGCTTCATAAGCCACGATGCGATGTCCATCTGCACTATAGATTGGCTCATATAAAATTTCGATTTGATCTAGCTTATCCAGTAATTCTAAAACACTCATTAAAAAAAGCCCCCTAGCAGTATGGTGATAACTCTATAATAATTCAAACCTTATAATAATACAAAACGACATATTAAAACATAGTTATTTTATAGGAAATATAAGTTTTAATAGTTAAAATAATTAAATTTCATACGATAGTGAAAAAATTTCATTTTAAATACTAAAGGGACACCCTAATTCGGATGAGACTATATAAATAAATTTTAATAATGCAAACGTATTCCTGTTATGTTAGAGTTAAGCAAACTAAATGAGGTGCTTACTTGGATGAGCTGGCGAGAAGGAAATGTTTAGAGGAAATACGGCTCCATAAGGTACGCACTAAGAAATTACGAATATTGATCACTAATACTGATAATATTGAAGTTAAAATGCAGTTAACCAAAGGATTACTTTGGCATATTAAGCGAAAACGAGAGTTAAGAAAAATGCTGATAGATGATATTGGTTCAGATTCATAAATAGGTTGATCGGTTAGTTCCGTAATATAAAAGCAGTTTTTTATTTACTACATATAACTACCAGAGAGACCACAAAAAAGCGACCAACAACGAGAATAAATCGTTGTTGGTCGCTTTGTGTTTTTTTATGCTAAATAAATTTAAAGTTTAAATTCTCTTACTAATGTATTAAGTTCTTCTGCTAAATTGGCAAGATGTTTCGAACTTCCTGCTACCTCTTCCATTATACTGCTTGTTTGTTGAACAGAAGCGGAAGTTTGTTCAATGCCCGCTGCAGATTCTTCAGATACTGATGCAATTTCTACAACAGAACTGTTCATCTCCTGTGTACTTGCTGAGATTTCTGATAAATTTTTACCGATAGTTGTAATACTATTTACCATTTCAGTTACAGCAACACTAATTCCTTCGAAAGTTTCTCCCGTTGACTCAATTTGTGTTTTCCCGAGTTCGACTTCTTTATACCCAACTTTTAGTGAGTCAGACACAATAAAAGTTTCTTTTTGTATATTGTCTACAATTCCTGTGATATCTGTTACAGAATTGGATACTTGTTCAGCCAGTTTTCTTACCTCATCAGCAACTACTGCAAATCCTTTTCCATGTTCGCCAGCCCTTGCAGCTTCAATAGCAGCATTTAAAGCAAGAAGATTTGTCTGATCCGCTACATCCTTAATGACGGTAACTAGATTAGATATTTCCTGTGATTGCTTATCCAACCCTGCAACCTTTTCGACGGATTCATTTACAATGGAATGAATTTTTTCCATCTGTTGAATCGATTGTTTCATTAACTCTGCTCCGTCATTGGTCATACTTAGAACGGCTTTTGAATTTCCTTCTATTCGTAACCCACTTTCATTTGCCTCTTGGACTGTTTCTACAAAAGTATTCATTACCGAAGCTAAATCACTTGCATTATTAGCCTGTGTTTCAGAACCAGCAGCTAATTCTTGAACAGTAGATGCCACTTGTTCTGATCCCATTTTCACTTCATCGGCAGATTGAGATAGTTCTTCACTATGACTAGTTAATGTCTCTGAAGTTTCGGAAACTTTTTTCATTGAATTTCTAAGATTGTTATGTAATAAATTCATAGCATCTGCCAATCTACTTATTTCATCTTTTGATTTAATGAGCAATAATTCTTTCGTTAAATCACCATTTGCAAGATAAGCCATCTGTTCAGTTACTTTTATAATTGGTTTAGTAATTAGATTTGCAGAGAACCAAATGATGATAACTCCTAAAATGATTGAAATACCACTAACAATAAGAATAATATTAAACAACTCAGTAGCAGGCTGATTAAAATCCGTCATATAGGTACTGGCGGTCACTACCCAATCCCAGTTTGGATCAACTTTCGAATAGGAAACCTTCTCTTCAATTTGCTCTTTATTATTTGGTAATGCTGAATTATAAAAAGTAAAACCACCGCCGTTATTGGCTATTTTAATCATCTCTTGAGCAAATTTTATACCGTTTTCATCCTCATCATCCCATGCACTAGCACCCTCTTTAGATGGATGTGCAATTCGAGTTCCTTCTTGACTATATACAATCATATAGCCATTTTCACCTAGATCTATAGAAGCATTAATATTTCGGGTCCCATCCCCATTCTTCTCACCTAGAATAATCCCCTTTACTTTCTCTTGAGCACTTTCAAGGGAAATTGTTCCTTTTGAAACTTCCGAATTGTATGCTTCGATTGTTGCAAGTGTAAATTCAACACTGTTTTGCAAGTTTGTTTTACCTATTTGCTCTAAACTGGTAGAACTTTTCTGGTAACTTGTCATTCCTATTACTATCATTGGAACTATCAATAGTAAAATAGAAATTCCAATTAATTTTGATTTAATAGATGAGTGAAATTCAGGTTTAGATTTAGCTTGTTTTTTCAATTAATATACACCCCTTGTATTTATAGAACTATCATTTCATTTTGTTTTGCAACTAATTAAATTCCCCTATTTATAGCATTAATTGACTATTAAAATCCCCCCAAAGAAGAGTATTAATTACTTCTCCACAACTAAAAAACATGGAAAAAAGTACTATTTTTAATTCCCGAATGTTATTTTAACCTAAATTTTTACTTAATCCAACATATTTTTACATAATATACTCTTTCAGATGTTTATTTTCTTTTTTAAGCACAAAAAAAGCCTCCTTGATTTGTCATGTTTAATAACATCACAAATCAAGGAGACTTGTTATTCACAATCCATTATTCACATGGTTGCTCTACTGCCGGACGTGCTGCCGCTTTAAAGCTTGTGCCGCAGCCGCATGAAGCAAGTGCGTTCGGGTTGTCGATTGTAAAACCGCCACTTGCACCTAGTTGTTATAAAATGTTGTTATATCAATGTTTATCGTTATTTTTAGGGGTTGTAAATCACAGGGTAGATTGTGTATCCCTTACCTCTATGATTGTGTATGGTACGGTTTTAATTATACCTAAAGGTACAGTGAAAATCTACGATTAATAATCATATTGTTCTGTGAGCTACTTAATTTCGAGTGGCTGTAGTAATCACATAAAAAATTGAAAAAAAGTGAAACTAATTTTGGTTTTTTCCGTCAGTACAGCGTTATACAGCCAGAAAAGTATAAGAAATCAGAATAAGATATTCGATATAGGAGATGAAGAAAATGAAGAAGACATTAATTACAGCAGG
The DNA here is from genome assembly GCF_038003445.1 of Solibacillus sp. FSL K6-1126. Taxonomy (NCBI): domain Bacteria; kingdom Bacillati; phylum Bacillota; class Bacilli; order Caryophanales; family Caryophanaceae; genus Solibacillus; species Solibacillus sp. FSL K6-1126. Next base: position 3,168,900 of record NZ_JBBOPD010000001.1, read on the forward strand.
ATTAGCAACAGGTTTATTTTTTACAAGCATGGTGGGTACAGGTGGAAGCGCAAGTGCAAGTTCAGTACACTACAAAGATGTAAAAACATCAGATAACTTCTATTCAGCAGTAGAAAGCTTAATAGATCAAAAAGCTATTAGTAGAACTAACGATAGTTTTAGACCATACGAGAATGTAACACGAGGTCAAGCTTCTAGTATAATCGCAAAAGTTTTAGAACTTGATATTGAAAATGTTAAAGACCCTAAATTTAAGGACGTTCCAAAAGACCACCAATTCTATAAATATATTGCCGCATTAGAGAATGCAGGACTTGTTAAAGGGAAGGGCAACGGTGTATTCGGAATTAACGATCCTTTAACTCGTGGGCAAATGTCTTCAATTTTAGTAAAAGGATTTGAAATTCCATTAATTGGCGCTCATGATATAGGATTTAAAGGTTTTGTTGACACTACAAGATATGTAGGTGGTGGAGAAAATAGTGCCGTAGAGAATGGCGATATCATGCTTACATTAGAGGGTCAATTCAGTCAAGCAATTGAAACTATGCATTATTATAAATTTGTCTCTGGTTACAAAACAGGAGAAACTTATAAAGACAGAGGTGAACTGTTAGAGTTTAGACAAGGTGAAGCCCTTAAGCGCTCTCAGTTAGCATTGATGATTAACAGTATGCAAAAAGGACCTCAATATGAATTTTTATACTTCAAAGACTTTGATATAACAAACAAAAGTGTATCTACTGAAAATGGAGGATGGTCGCATGACAAAGCTGTAATTGACGATTCTTCTATTATCTCTATTAAGGATATTTCTAACTTTGAAACAGTGGCATTCCTTGATGGAAGAGGAATGGCAACGACATTAGACAATGTATACGCTATCCTTGAGCCTAAAAAGGTCGGTAAGACTTTTGCAAGATTTGAAAACGGTGGTGGAACTGGTAAGGAAAAGGTTCTAGAAATTACTGTTACAGGTTCAAAAGGTAATTTTGAAGTTTCTTATAAAGCTGTAACACCAGAAAAGTAAGAAATAATAGATTTTTTAAAGGGGATGCTTGACATCCCATTTTTTTGAATGGTTTATTTTTGCTATTGATTACTAGAGGACTATATCAATTCCACATAGTTCCATCAATATCAAACTCTCTCGATTTCTTAGTCATAAAAAAACCTTCCATTTCGATTGAATCGGAAGATAATTCCAGATCTATAATCACATAATTTTAAGGGTAATAAAAAAGGGTTCTGCATCAGTGACCGAAGCCCTGACCGAAGCCCTATTTTTTCACAAATGCTGCATCAACAGTTTGTGACTGATTTAATTACGTCCCAGAAGGGATTCGCCCCCCGACCGACGGCTTAGCTTACCACTATAGATTTCACTACTTATACTAGGCACACCAAGTGTTTGACTTATTTTTATTAACTCTCTCCATATTTAACTATATATTTTTTAGCAATTAAAAATATTAAATACGTAATCAACTCAACAGAAAGAGTTATCATTAGAGTTAAAACACCGAGTGCATCCGACCACCGAACAGTTAAGCTATCAACAAAAAATAAACTTATACATGTTCCTAATAATATTAAAATCCCTAAACATATATAGCCTATTTTGAAAGCATAAACGAAAGTATCATTAAGTTTTAAATGGTGCTTATCTAAGTTTTTTAAATTAAACTTTGAATATCCTATTGCGCAAAAATATAGCAATGCAACCGAAAGAGAAACAATTCCTAATATAGGGGGGGTAGATTTAAAATACTCATCTGAAAATACAATATAGATTAGATAGCCTATAGAAGAAAAGATTACCACGAATTGCAATGAGAAAATTACAATATTTTTATCCTCATTCATTTCTTTATTTCTCTAATGCTAATAAAATTCCTTAATGAAAGGGTCGGCATTGCCAATAGAGCAACTTCGTAAACAATAAAATCTATATAACCAAACAAAACTTCCAATACATCTTTTAAATATTCATAACTATGTAAATAGACAAAACTATATTTGAATCTTATTTCGTTATTTTCCATCACTTTCAACATTCCGTATAAATTTCTCTCGTTAAAATATTCTATTTTTTCCTTTAGAATATTGTTATTAAGACTTTTAAAATCATCTACCCCTATAGGATTAATTGCTGGTACATATAGAGATACAGCATTTATAGACGGATCTGTAAAAATTAATATATTATATCTAATTAATTCATTAAATAAATCTTCTTTTTCAAAAGTTAAAGAAATAAATTGTTCTTCTCCTTTTTCTCTCACCGTATACTTTAAATTTATGTCGTTGAGAACTTCTTTTAGTAGTCCTATCATAATTAAATTCTCCTTTAAGAATATGCCAATTCTTTTCCTTTATTAAAATAAACATAGTCACTGGTAGAATAACATTTCATTTTTTCTGATAGCATTTTTAAATTTATCCTCAAATTATTTAATTCTTCATTTGAAAAATCCTCTGCTAAATAAATTATTATCCTATTATCTTTAAATTTAAATGTATATCTTCCTATTTTCTCATAACCTAAACATAAATCGCCATAATACTCTATATCTACATTTAAATATTGGGGGCTTTCAAAACTGAATTTTTTTATGTTAATACGCTTTTTTTCGAAGGTCCAAGTATATAACTTAGTCATATGTTCCTCCACCCATCCCTACTATAGTTTTGAATAATCTACCGATTTTAGACCCTTCATGCTGACATGCTATAAAAGGTTTAATAATAGGGTCCATGTCTATCAAAGCTAGAATTGATATTACAGTTGCTTCTCCCTTCATTACTTCGTCCTTTAACCTTATTAAGTTTTCCCTTTTGGACCTTAGTAATTCTTCCTGAATCAGCATTTCTAAAAATTCTTCAGTATACCTTATAGAACCGTATGCTTCTAATTTCTCATCTATTCCTAGAATGTATCTGTCCACGTCGGCATCTTCTGCCTGAAGCATTTCAATTTCTTTTGCGATACGTTCTTTCCTACTCAGTGCAGCATCCCTTTCAGACACGGTTTTAGAAATTGTTTTAATTATATTAACTTCTTCATCATCTAAAGCTTTTATATCAACTTTAGCACTTTGAGCGGTGCTAATGAAGGAAATTTTCATCTCCCTTAAATTCTTCACCAAGATATAGTTCCTCCTAAAACCTCAACAATGCTTAGTAAGATTCCCATAACAATAACATTATTTGTTAATATTAAGAGTCTTTTGCACTTGATTTTTCCTATTAATAATATTTTACCAAAAAAAGATATACTTGGTTTAGTTTTTTTATTTTTATACCCAATTTTATAGAAATATATGATTATAAGTATCAAGTCTGGTATACCAAAAAAACTTAGCAGCAACCATATAACATAGGCTCTACCAAGCTTTTATTTTACTTTATAGATAAGCAGTGGATAAATTAACTAGTCTAATTTCATCAGAAATCCAAACAATTAGGTTTTTTTAAAATAGGTGTACAAATTACTTTCTTATCACATCAATAAGATGACCGTTAAAGGGTTTAACGTTTAAACAGTAAATTACGAATGTAAGTGAAAAATCCATGGTGTGTGGATGAACCAACACATGCCCTATCCCGCATAAGTCCACCATGAAAGTGTGGAATTCATCCCCCGTCTTCTTAACAAAAAATAGAACCACTAGAAAGTCTCTTACAATTGTTTTGCTTCTAATTCATTCTTTCTGTTAATCAGTGTTCGCTTTTTTATTCCCGTCAATTCTTCAACTTCTTTGTATGTATGTTTCTTAAGAAGCTCTAAAGCATGCAATACTTGAGCTTTAGTGTGTTTTCTAGGTCTACCTTCTCTGAAATCAACTCGTTGCTTTGCAAGTGCCTTACCTTCTTGAGTACGTTCAACAATTAGATTACGTTCCATTTCTGCCACCGCAAGCAGTGTAGTTAAAAAGAATCTCCCCATTGTCGTATTCTCCAGTAGACCAACATTTAAAACATGGACTTTAATACCTCTGTTGAATAGGTTCTCGATTACCTCGATACCTTCTTTTGTGTTACGAGCAAGACGATCTAATTTTGTTACAACTAATGTATCACCTTCTTGTAATGCCTCAAGCACCTTGTTGAACTCTGGTCTATTTGTTTGAGTTCCAGTGAACTTCTCTTTAAATATTTCCGCGCATCCTTCCTCCTGTAACGCTTGGATTTGAACCTCTAAATCTTGTCCAATTGTTGAGACCCTTGCATACCCATATTTCATTGTATTATCCTCAATTCTCATCGCTTATTTATTGCACTAAGTTAATGCACCTAACAAACCTTATTGTAGCAGGACTACCAAAACAGTGCAATAACTTTCAAGTTTTTGCACCAAACTTTTGAGGAATGGATGAAGATTATAACGATAAGAGATTTGCTATACATTATTTTATGCAAATTAATGAACAAGCCCAGCAAGTACAAACACCGTTCCGTCAGCGGTTTGCGTCATCTGTATAAAATACTGTATAACCAATGTTCAAAAGAAAAGACACGAAACGTTGATATAACAACGTTCATGCCTTTCTGCTGTATTCCCAAACTTTCATTTGGGAACGTTTATTGGGTTGATTTTGTATACTCTATAAATCCTTGATATGCCAAAGCACCAGTTATCTTAAGAAGGCTTATTTATTTCTAGCAACAACAATTCTAAATCATATTTTAAGTTACTTTTTATCTCTGTATCAAATGTCCCTTGTACTTCTTGTATAGGGTAGTTTTGTTTTTGAACTATATACTTTTTTAGCTTTAAAAAAGTAGTTAAAGGAAAATCAAAATCATACCACTTTTCTCTGTAACCAATAAATCCGTTTCTTTTTATTAAAGCATCTATTTCTATTAACACCATCAGTAAAAAGTCATCATATGGGTATTCTGTTTTAATAAGTGTTTTAGTGTTATTTTTGTCGAATTCATCTTCATAATAGACCGCAGTTATTTTCAGTATATTATTTTCTTTTAATTCAAAAGACCAAACAATTCTTGCTGGTTCGCCTTCCCATTCACACACAGTTTTACTCATTATTTCCCCTTTCGGGACACACAAGGAGTTTAAGAGCATTAGTGACCTTAGAAAATCATCTAAACTATCAGATAAATAACTTGCCCTAAACTCTAATACCTGTCCATTGACTTCAACAATACAGGTGGACCATCCAATTCCACTCAGATAATATTTAAACTTCACTTTTATCTCACCTACTTCGATTAGCGTTCTATTTGTTTTATCACAGCTAACACTTTGTATTAGCTGCTAGATTGAACGTTCCCAAGCTTTGATTTGGTAACGTTATTTTGTATGGAGATGAATATAAATTTTATGTAATTTAACGATAAGTAAGATTTTATTAGTGTGAATTAACTAGACCTGCCATTAATTCTACAATATTTTTTAAATATGAAGATATAAAGAAACTATTTATAGCCAAAATAACTAAAGATATTGCAATAATAAATTTTATAAATTTATCCAAATTAATCCACCTTTCTTCAACTGTTTATAAGAAATCAAAAGAATGTTTATAAACGCAGAATTTTGTGATTTCATACCATATTTACATTGCCATATATGTCATTTGAAAAGGGGAATTGGTTCCCTAAGTGTCATTTGGGACCGTTATTTCCATAAATAATTCATATTTATGTAAAAGTAACTATTCAACAATCAAAATTTTATTGTCTTTTACTGTATAATCTCCATATTTTCTAGAGAGATATATTTTTTTTACTGGTTTTTTTTCATTGGCAAATACCAATAAGAAATCCGTTTCGAGTACATCAATTCCTCCAAATAGAAAATTAAATTGAATATCCATTGAATCTTCTATCATTTCATCTGTTGTATATGGTCCAAACACATCAACTTGTGTCCATTCTAAGTCAGTTAGTTTTGTTAAATCGATTTGTGTTTCTCCTTGTTCTATCAATGTGTAAATATCATTAGCAGAAATTGTATTTTCGCCTGCTTGACTTCCCCAAAAAAGTAGTAATGAGCCTAAGATAATGACGACAATAACAATGATGTAATGACTTTTTTTCATAAGTCCCTCCCGTTAATATGGATTTAAATACATATTTCGCCTGCTAAAGACGCCCAATCACGTTTTTAGTTCCCAAAGCGGTGTTTGGGAACCATTTATGATATATGTTAGATACACTAAAGCACCTTAACTTAATATTATAGTGGCTGTAATGAGATAAACGTGTACTGCAATAAACAAAATTAACGCAATTATTCCTACCCACTTTATCAATACTAAATTACCTTTCGAAAACAAAAGAAACCCGATATATATCATTATCGCCATCACTGCCATAGGTAAAGAAAAGAACCAAACCCCTTCAAAAAACATTAAGGCTATTAGGTAGCTTAAAACTAAAGATACTATGCCCCCCAATGTTTGACTAAGTGATCCAGCGTTTAAAAAATTATGACTTACTTTATATATCAGAAAACCACCAATAGCACTTACAAACACCGCTAACACAACTATATATAAAACAGTTAGATAGAACACTGACATACCCCCTTTTCGAATCCATATTACCATTATCAACTAACCTACCACATTGGTTGGAATATAACCTTCCCAAACCGACGTTTGGTAACATTAAAGTGATTGTAATAGTGAATAAAATCGATATTTTATTACAAATATAAAAACTGTTGAATATTCCTTATTGCGATTTCAATTGATAACCAACTACTTTGTTTAACACCGCTAAAAAGTACTATGTCTATTCCACAATGGGATAAGATTTTTAATTCTAGTAAAATGATAAATTACTCAAAATCATTTAATATCTAGTATCGACATAATCTTCTAACTTAGCTAGCTGCAGTCGCATTTTAAGATGATTAATCAAAACCTAAACTATCTGGAAGTTCACCAGCTATATCTTCATTTAGCTTGATGTAGGAATCTCTTATTGAAGGTCTCTCTTCAAATAATTCTTTTATAGCATCACCTAGTTTCCAAGGTATGTGGTTTGCATTAAATGTATCATTAAGTACACTAACTATATCGCTATTTAGTCCGTATATTTTGAAATAAAGGCAGATAATATGCTTATTTTCCCTTGCCCAATTAAAGTTGTTTATCTTTCTGAACTCACCAAATGCTAAATCCTTAAATATCTCAAAAAATCCACTTTCCTGCAATGAAGTAACATCAACTTGTTCTACTCGTGAGAAATGTGTATCACCTACAACTACTGAAATCCTTTCAATTGCCTCTTTTAACTCCTCTTCAGGTATTATCTTATTCCTTAACATCGTAATAAATAACGGGTAAACTCTATAAGAATTCCAAAACTTCTCTTTCCAAAGAGAGCGTATGAACTGTTTTTCATCTCGGAAATAAACCACTAAAATTGGTTCAGCCATTAATAATTCTAATATAAATGAACCCTTATCAACTAAAAATTTCACTGTACTATCAGAGAATTCTCCGTCAATTTTTAGCAGAGATGCCCAAAATTTTAGAACAGTATCATCAGTTAATATATTCTTATCATTAAAATAATTATATATATTTTGGAGAAATTCATTATGGTCAGGTTTTTCTACTACTATAGGTATTGATTCTATTATTTTTGTATAGTCAGCACTTCTAGGGGTTACGCCCCAATCAAAATGAACTTTAATTTCTTCAATAAGTGATTCTTTCCCTCCATTAACTACAAACTTTGCTATATTTGATTCAATAAATAGCCAAAATACTTCAACATGCTGGTAACTAATTTGATTTCCTTTAGCATGAGCGCAATCATTTCTTCGATCCTTCCAGTATTCATATTGCTTTCTAACCTCTTCACTAAGTAGGAATATTTCTGCGGGCTGCTTTCTATTTACTGTCTCCAATAATTTGCTCTCCCAAATATCATCATTAAGGAGATCCCTTTGTATTGAATCCCAAAGACCTTGGGGTATTGCGCTAGGCTTTTTTGCTTCTAAAACCCTGTCTTTAAGGATTGTTTGAAAAGTCAAATAAGAGAATAATAGTGATGCTCTATATGCAGAAGATTTATAACATAAGATTGCCTCTTTAAGCAATTCACGTGCTTGTTCAGATATATTTTGTTTAATTAACCAATCTTCAAATGGAATTTTCATATACACTCTCCTCTAATTACATTCCAATTTATTTTAGCACTATATGGTAATGTTTACAGGGGAATAATTAGAATATTTATCTTAATTATCAGTAAATTTAAATTTTACAAATATCTATCCCAATATAAAAAGAAGAGATTCTCAATTATGAGACTCCCCTTTCGTCTGATACACCAGCCCCTCCACTTTTAAACTCTTTATGACTAGTTTTGTAATGGAATTCTGCCTGCTGAGCAGCCCATTTTGAAGTATGTTCTTTATGAATCCATCTGGTGCAGTAGTTCTTTGTAATTGAGTTATTAATCTGAAAGTAAACAAAGTTTAGGATTTCTTCTTCATACAACGCTTTTAGATATTCTATAACTGACTTTCTGTTTATACCCGTATCGCTTACAATTTTATCAATTTTAGTATATGAAATTGGTATGTTGCTTGTACCATAAAAAATATTTCCTATCATATTTAAATAGGTTGCGAATATCTTTGGCTTATAATCGCTTTTCATTACAACAATTTTTTGAATATCATTATAGAATACTTTAGCAAATCCCCATTCTTCATCCTTGCCTGTTGGTTTAATAAAATAGTTGTTAGCAGGTTTTAAATCATTAGTCATATTTTCCATTGTAAAATCTTCATAAATCTTGATATGCCCCGCCTCTTGCAATCTAAGTAGGGAATCCTTTGTTCTTGTCCTTGTTTTACTTTGTTCAGTATTCATACCAATAAATCTCATTAAATGAGTAACACCAGTATAAGCTACTCCTTGAAAGTTGTTTGCTATTGATTTAATAATTGCTAAATGATAAACATCTAATTCACCATTCTTGCCTAGGCTCTTGGTTTCTATGAGTGACTTGGAAATCATAATAAATGATTCTGTATTTTCTCTTGACTTCGTAGTTGATTTTTTTTCTGTATTCACTGTTGTCTTTCTCCTTATATTTTTTTATCTTCACCATCCGATAAAAAGATTTCACTGAAGCTTGTCTGAACTGAAGGGAGCAAAGAGAGGCTTTGCCGACTTGCGCCCTACATTTCTATCTATTATATTATCTTCTATCTAGTATTCTTCTATCTATTCCCCCTTCAAATACATTCAGAATGATAGCAAAACACTAATTCTTTTAAGGTTAGGGGGACACCTAAATTTTAGGTAGCCTTTTCATATGTTACACCTTATTTTTAGGTGTATTTTGACTGATATTCATAAAACTACACCTAAATTTTGGGTGTAAATAATTTAAATGGAATTCCTTAAAATGAATTAAATGCTGTTAATTTTCTTGGGTTTTACTTCGGTAAACAACTTTCCACCAATTGATACTTTTACTTCATCGATAAAACTTTGTGCAAATGGTTTAGCATATTCTTCCAAGAGCATCGGTACTAATACCTCACTAGGTATTTCTCTAATAACTTCTTTTAGGATTCGAGTACCCTTAGCAATATTACAGCCTTTACACAATACCCAAGCATTATCATCATTACTAGCTGTGTTTGGCTTACATACATCCTGTGCGAGTTTATGATCCACTTCCAAATTACTAACGCTTCTGCAAATTTGACATAAATGACCGTACTTTTCAAAGGCAGCTTGCTTTTGCTCTTTAGTGAAATCCCCACCATTTGCTCTACGTTTCTTTTCTCGGTTATTATTACATTCCCGACAGGCACTAGTTAATCCATCTGATTTAGTACTATCTATCCCAAATTTTTCTCTAATCTTAATTTCTTTACACTTACTACATTTTTTGGACACTGATGTTTGAAGCTAGTGTAAGCCCTCACTCTCGACAATATATCATTGCCCGACACTACGATTTTCAGCAACTCCTCACCCCGCTTTCTATAATTGGATTTTAGTTTTTGTGTTGTTTTGGATTATTTTTTTTTAACTAAATGTACTCCCTAGAGGTAACACCCCAGCTTTATTTATAGATTATCTAAAATTAGTATCATATTCCTCAATTGGATCATATACATTAAATTCATTAAAAACCTTTTCAAGCATCTGACGCTCAAATAACCGTCTAGCAAATGTTCGAAATGTATACCATTGTTTATCAGTCGTACGCTTAAATTTGGTATAACGTCCTTGTGTTAGGCTCAGTGCAAGTAATTCTTCCGCAGAATGAATTTCCGCTTCAAATACCCTATGATGTAGAATATTGCCTTCAATCTCTGTAGTTCTAAATTGAATTGCGTAAGTTTTGTTAGTTCTTAACATTTTTTCTCCTACGTTTTAAGCCCGCATGGCTATTAATTTATAAAGAATTAGCTAAATTCACTCCTTAAAAAACAACACAAAAAAGGAGCTGAATCTACATGATCCAACTCGTTAGAAAACACACTTATCCCCTGTTTAATAATAGGCAAAATACATCCTATCCATTTTAGTAAGTAACAGGTATTTAGATATGTGTGCCTCCTAAAGAGGCGGGTACATGTAGAAACAACTCCTTCATAGTATAATTATTATATGATAAATTTATTTTTTAATATTTACGTCAAATAATTATATCACTATCAATCTGATAATGCAATAGATTTCATAATTATTCTTCTTGGATTTTTTCATAATCTACGGATATTTAAAGGGAAAATTGTATATACGTATCGAAGTCTAGTTTAGAAATACTTATTGTTTAAATATTTTTATAGGTTGAAAAGCTGCTAATATTCGTCTCGTATCGAAATTTTTGCACATTATATTATGTGCATTGAGGTGGGTATCCTACTTCTACCTAATATGGTAAACATGGATTGCTGAATAACTTCTGCTCTCTATTTGATCGAAATAGTTATAAGAAAGACTGTTATTAATCTGGAAGATGGTAATGTATTAAAATAACGTCAATCCAAAAAGTAACTCGCCCTCACCAGTCGGATGGTTAAAAGGGTTGAGTTACTTTTTGTTTTAATCTTACACCATATTCGATTGGTCATCACGCTCCGTGAATGTGACTATCTTCAATATAGCTTTATTGCATCAAGAAATCAATAATGACCATCTATGGTAACAATGACTTCTCCTTTAAGATTTGACCCTTTCTCCTAGCGACCCAAGTTCCTGCCTTCCCCGAACGCCCTGCGTGGGGGGCATTATCTATATCTTATTTATATTCGTCTCTCTTATTCCCCTTTAGTCTCTCTTATTAGAGTACCAAAAGGTGTCCCATTCCAGACACTATTTCCTGTGACGGTGGGAAAAAGTGTCCCGTGCTAGACACTATTTCTTGAGGTCTGGGAAAAAGTGTCCCATTCCAGACACTATATTTGCGTTATTTATTGTCTACTCATTTCCTAAAGACTGATTTATGTCTTTTTCTTGCTTTACAGTTAAAACAAGAACAATTACGTTTTTTATTGCAAGCTATAAAGGGATATTCTATTCGCTCTGTATCACCATACTTTTTAAAGCCCCCATTTTCATCGTATTCTCTTTGAATTCTTATTAAATCAAATGACATTAGAAATTCATCAATATTAGTGGATATTTCTATTTTATATTTATCTTTTGCTACCTTCTTTACAACTTCTTCAGTCCAGTCCCAACGAAAATATTTCCAATGACTACTTAATCCTTTGGAGAGGTTTTTTTGAGGACGAAGATACCACATGAATAGGTGTTCTAAAGCAAACAAATGCCGCTCACTAATATCTTGAGGTGGTATAATTACATCCATATATTTGACTTCTGAAGTAAGCTTTTTACCACTGTATGAGTTATGCGCCACAAATCTAGCTCGCCAATTCTCTATTTCTATATTCTTATCTTTACAAGATCCAACATACTCAAAATCTCCTTTAGAGTTATAAAATATGTACACTCCCGATAGACCCTTTAATGATGTAACATTAAACCCAACTGTATGTGTCTGTATCTGCCTATTCCTTGCCATAAGAATCACTCCCATTTTTTTTATTTTCATTACGTACTATTAGGGAACCTTTTAAATTACTCTGACCAAGTATTCCTTAAGAATTGTAGAACTTATTCATTTTTTTATTGACAAAGAATCTAGCCATCTCCAACATGAAGCAAGAGTTGAGGACAACGGCTTGGTGCAAGAATGACTGCCTATATTTCAGAAACTAACTTAATAGAAATTGAAATATAGACAGTCATCGCAACATGAATCCTTCATTTGAGGTATCCGTATATGTATGCCCTTGTTAATGTGAGATTGCTCTCGTTGCATCTACTAATCTACTTCTGCCCCCGATAGTTATTAAAGCTCGTACACTTGCTATTGCAATTGCCGTTAATCCATATCCTACGTTGAATGAGGAACTCTGGAACTTCTAAAAACATATGATACAACCTGCGTAGCCGTAGCCACTCAGACCTTCCACTCCTAGCTGTTAATGGTCGCTAACACCATTCAGACACTAGAGCCAACAAGGAAGCTCTTAATAGTATCCTAGACGTTTGTGTGCTGTGGAAACGTCATAACCTGTCAAGTTTAGTTACAATTGGTGTTACTAGGATTCCACCAATGAGCCGCTCGTTGACCTAAAAAAGACAATAGGAAACTAGACCTTTGCATATCCGCTTTTTTTCAAGTAGAATGAAGGCATGAATTGGCTCTATTTAGTTGTATTCGTGTACTGCTACCAGAGCTTTGAGAGTGTGCTATTACCAGTAGCCGCTCTCTTTTTTATTTAATAATGCTTTCTCACTTGTTAAGCCGCTCCATAAGCTATCCTAAACCTACTCCAACTCTATTGCTTCTTGTTCAACAAATTCATCACAGGCGAATAGCTATCATGTGTCTTCCGCAAATCATCCGTATCCATTTGAATATATCTGCGCATCGTTCGAATATCGCTCCAACCGCCCATCTTTTGAAGTGTGAAGGAATCACAGCCATTAAGCGTCATATTTTTAGCCCATGTATGGCGATAAACGTGAGCTGTCACTTTTTTATCTTTGATACCTGCCTTCTCAGCGTAGTATTTTAAACGCTTGTTGAAATGATTCTGACCTAGTGGCTCCCCCCATTGCGACAAAAATATTCTATCAGTTGTGAAGTGTTTCTTATTCTCACCTATGAGCTGTATGAGTACCTTTACCGTGTACGCTGAAATTGGCACTATACGAGCTTTACGATTCTTATTTACCTCAGCTTTGAGTGTGATAAAGCGTGTTTGAAAGTCTATATCAGCCACTCGCAAGCTTAGTAACTCATTTGCTCTAATCCCACAGTCTAATAACAAGGTCATAGCAACATAGTCTCGAAAGCCAACGTAATCACGCTTCTCAGGCTGCTTGAATAGCTCTTTAACCTCTTCATCTGTAAAGCAATTGGTAAGGTCAATATCTTGCTTTATAAGCCTCACAGATTCCAAAGGATTATAAGCAATTAAGTCCTCCCTTTCTAAATGATTAAATATCGCTTTGTAAACTCGTAAGCGAATATTTATTGTTGTATCAGCTAAACCTATTCCCTGCCCTTCCTTAATGAATTTGTGACCTTCATATTTTTGGGCATCATACTTCAAGTAATTAATATAATCACGGAAGATTTGAGGTGTAAGCTCGTCAATGGTTTCAATCTCATAAATTTGTTCAACCCACTTCACAAAGTAACCCCAGTCCTTGTGATAGTCCTTTAATGTTCTAGGACGTATTCCCTCAGCCTTTTTAGCCGATGTTACAAGGTCAATTGCTTGCTCAAAGGTAATCTTAGGATACTCCTTTCCCATCGCCATTTTACCAATAGCCGTTCGCTTCTTTTTCTTTAAGACCACGCAAAAAAGCCTCCTTCACTTGTGATGTTTTAGTAACATACAAATGAAAGAGGCTTGGTATTTACAACCCTAAAAGCACAGATTTAGGGTTGTGTTTACATATTTTCGGGATTGTATACACGCTGTATTTGTCCGTTATTTACAATCCCCATTGGTTATATTTTATTCACATGGTTGCTCTACTGCTGGGCGTGCTGCCGCTTTAAAGCTTGTGCCGCATCCGCATGAAGCAAGTGCGTTCGGGTTGTCGATTGTGAAACCGCCACCCATTAATGATTGTTTAAAATCGATTTTCGTGTCTTGTAAAATACCCGCATCTTCTTTTGATACGATAATTTGAATGCCGTGTTGGCTGTCTACGAAGTCGTCATCATTAATTGTTTGCTCGAATGCCATTCCGTATGAAAGACCACTACAGCCTCCGCCTTTTACGGCTACACGCAGGCTCGCATTTTCTTCTTCGTTTTGAACCATCATTTCTTTGACTTGAAATGAGGCCGCTTCTGTTAAAATGATTACTTGTTTTTCACTTGCCATTCCAGTCACCTACTTTCTTTTATTTATCATATCAATTGTAAAACCTATCTGACAACAAAACTGCTCTACCTGATTATATTCCTGCATTGAGTAAAAACTTTCAAGGAAAAAATACCTAAAAATTTCACATCAATTCGGTATATTAATCACATTTTTTAATTTTCCTTGCTATAATAAAGGAACATAATTAAATGAAAGGTATGAACCTTTATGGAAATTTCCCCATTTTACGAAAAGACAGTGAACTGTATTCATTGCAAGAAAAATTTTTCTACACTAAAAGTTCGTACCAAGTCCATAAAAATAGAGCATACAGCATCCGACTTTCAACCAGTCTATACAGACAATTACGTGAATGCATTATATTATAATGTATTTGTTTGTCAGCATTGTGGGTTTTCGTTTACGGAAGACTTCAGTAAATATTTTGCTCCAGGTGTGAAAGAACAAATCAATGAAAAAATTTGCAGTCATTGGGTACCGCACAGTTTCAGTAATGAGCGTTCTATTTTTGAGGCCATTCAAACATACAAACTGGCATTGTTTTGCGCAACAATAAAAAAGGAAAAATTTGTCATTACATCAGGCTTGGCATTGCGGTTGGCGTGGTTATATCGATCATTAAAAAATAATATACAGGAACAGCGCTTTTTAAAACTGGCACGCGATCATTATATGGAAAGCTATTCGACGGAAGATTATGCTGGCACAACAATGTCCAGTGTACGGATAGTGTATATGATCGCCGAGTTGTCCCGTCGCCTTGGCGATTATGAAAATGCTACACGCTTCTTTTCACGTGTAATTGAAAGTCAACGTGTAGGCGGAGAAGCTAAACTCGTTAATATGGCAAAAGAGCAATGGGAATTAGTTCGTCAAGAGCGCGGTAAAATAGCCCAATAAAAAAGAGCTGCCAAGTAAGTAAAAACTTTCTTGGCAGCTCTATAGTCTTGAATTAGAAAACTTGTTCTACTTCGACGATACCCGGCACTTCTTCTAAAAGAGCACGTTCGATACCTGCTTTTAATGTGATTGTAGAACTTGGGCAGCTACCGCATGCGCCTAATAAACGCAATTTTACGATACCTTCTTCAATATCTACCAATTCACAGTCTCCGCCGTCACGTAATAAAAACGGACGTAATTTATCTAAAACTTCTTGTACTTGTGCATATTGTTCTGTTTCTGTCATTTTGCTCGACTCCCTTCATTAAAATCATTATAATGTGAAGGAGCAAAAAAATCCATTATTGAATCACGAAAGGTTGGAATTCCTATGTCACAATCTCATCCAGTTATAGAAGTATTCGGCGCTGACATCATCTGTGCCAGCTGTGTAAATGCACCATCTTCCAAAGATACATATGAATGGCTCCAAGCTGCAATTTCACGAAAATATCCGGAACAGCCGTTTACTATCCGCTATATCGATATTGAAGGTGTAATTGATAATGAACGTGATCAAGATTATGCAAACCGTATTCAAGAAGATGAATTTTTCTACCCTTTAGTTTTAGTAAATGATGAAGTAGTTGGTGAAGGCTATGTGCAGATTAAGCCTGTATTTACAGCGCTAGAAACGGCAGGCTTTGTACCAACTGAAGAGTAAAAATATTAACATAACAAAAAATTCAATTTTCTCCTCGAGGAAATTGAATTTTTTGTTTTAAAGTCAAATTGAATTCCTTTACAGGGATGATCAATTTTTAGTTTTCGTTTTGCTTTTTGTAGTACCAAAGCAGACCCGACTTCATAAGGCGTGCAATGCGTCCTGTTACAGTTGTATCCGCCAGATGAACGAAGCCTTGCTTTTTCCCAAGGGAGCCCATAAAGCCTTTCATTTTGATTTCTGAAAGCTTTTCTGGAAGCGGCTCGCCTTTCCAGCGCATTTTTAAAACTTTAACGATACGTTCGCCTTGTTCTTCTGCCAATTGCGCTGTTGGAGGTAAATGTGAAGAAGCACAATCTCCAACTACAAATACATTTTCATCCCCAACTACATGATAATGATCCGTAATAATCGGACGATTGAATTTATCTTTTTCAACATCCAGTTCACGAACGATTTTCACAGGCTGTACACCAGCTGTCCATACGATTACGTCAGCTTCAATTACTTCATCATGGTTGTATAAACGTCCTTCTTCAACGCGCGTAATATTCGATTCTGCGATTACATCGACGTTATGTTTAATAAACCAGGACTTGATATACTCACTTAGCTTTTCCGGGAAATCACGTAAAATACGGTGAGAACGGTCAAATAATTTAATTTTTAAATCAGAACGGCTTTCACGTAGTTCACTCGCAAGCTCGATTCCTGAAAGACCAGCACCAATAATGGCAACCGTCGAACCTGGAGCCAATCCGCATACTTTTTCGAAAGTTTTACGTGATTTGGCGATTGTTTGAATACTATATGTGAATTCATCGGCACCCGGCACTCCATGGTATTTATCGATACAACCTAAACCAATTACAAGCTGGTCATAGGAAAGCTCCTCGCCGTCACCTAAATAAATTTTTTTATCTTCACGGTCGATACGTACTACTTCTCCGTAAACGCATTTTAAGCGCTCATGTTCCGGAAACGCAACTCGGATTTCCTTATCTGTTGATGTACCTGCAGCAAGTGCATAAAATTCTGTTTTCAAACTATGGAATGGTGTACGATCAACCAATGTAATTTCTACATCCGCTGGTAAGCTTGGCAATAGACGAAGTAAAATTCGCATATTTCCGTATCCGCCACCTAATAATACTAACTTTTGCATAGCATATTCCCTCATATCTGTAAGTAATCAATTACGAAGCTGCTAGGCATCATAATTGTGTTCACAAAGTTTCCATAAGTATTATAACTGTTTGTGATAAGTTTCACAATATATTAAATGATATTTTGTGAATAAATTCACATAAGTTAATGATGCCATTTCATTATAAAGGATTGTAAGGATTTTCAAACATCAGCCGAAAGTTATTAAATCAGAGAAATTGACGTTTTCAGCAAAAAAAAGTAGGATTGCTAATAGTGAGGTGACAACATGTTAAATCCATTAGTCGAATTTTGCATTAGTAATTTAGCAAATGGTGCGCAACAAACATATGAACAACTGGAGCAAGATCCTGATATTGATGTATTGGAATATGGCTGCTTAAGCTACTGCACAAAATGTGCCGAAAACTTTTATGCTGTTGTGAACGGGGATATAGTTGAGGCGGATACTCCAGAAGAGCTGACGAAGCGCATTTATGAATATATAGAAGAAAATCCGATGTGGTAAACGACCCACACCGGATTTCTTTTTGTTTATTTAATAAGTTCCAACAGATTTTCTACACAATACGTAGGTAAATTGGCTTGTTTTTTTACAATCTCAGTAGGCGTAACACCCGTATTGACATGAATTGTATCACAACCGAAGTTTATTCCACACAAAATATCGGTATCATAGTTGTCCCCGACCATGACCATTTCACTCTTTTCAAAGTGATGCTCTTCAGCAATGATTTGCAGCATTACCGGTGATGGTTTCCCAACAAAGGTCGGTGTAACTCCGGATACATTTGCAACTAATTGAACAAATGATCCATTCCCGGGAGTAAAACCGGTTTCGTTCGGAAATTTAATATCGCCATTTGTTCCAATAAGCTGTGCGCCATTCTGGACATAGTCACATGCTTTTACAAGTTTCTCATACGAGATTTGACGGTCAATGCCCATTACAAGAACATCGCTTTGTTCATCGGTAATTTCTAATCCTTGCTCGATTAAAGCAGTACGAATGCCCAATTCACCGACTACATTTACTTTTTTATTACTACTCATTTTTGCAACATAGGCTGCCGTTGCAAGTGAACTTGAATAAATATGATCAAGGGTTGCATCCACGCCAATATCTTGTAAAACTTGCTGCAGTCTTTCACGGGTTTTCGATGAATTGTTCGTTAAATAATACGGCTCAATTCCTTCGTTCTGCAGTAAATGAACAAATTTTACGGCAGAATCGATCGCTTCTTTCCCACGATAGATTGTCCCATCCAAATCAAAGCAATACGCTTTATATGGGAACATTATGCCTGATCCTCTGGTAAGAATGCTGAAACTGGTCCTAATTCATTCGTTAAGTAATCGTGAACTTTTGGTGAGAATTGCTTTAGTATATTTAAGTTTGCTGTTAATACATTTAAAATTTCTTCACTATCTACAGCGATAAATTCACGAACGATCATTTTGCGTAAGCCGACAACCGTTTTTAATGGTGCATCCATCTCTTCTGTAATCACTTTTTCATCAACGAAAATATCGATAATGTCTTCGTAACTTCCAGGGTCACGCATTATAAAACCGTCAATCACCAGGTTTCCTACATCCATCATGGCTTCCATTACATTATGGCCGATACGCTGTAATGCCAGCTTATGAATATCATCTGCCAACCAGTTTTCTGTCGATTCAAAGATCGCCAATAATTCGTCCAAGTGTGCTAAGTTGTTTGTAATTTTATTTCTATCTACGAAGTACATAGATAAAGCCTCCATTCAATCAATAAAAGTTGATAGTGTTTTCCTTTATATAGTACCATATTCTTTAGAGATGGAAGGGGTACAAAACAAAATGGAAAGATTTTTCTTATATGATGATGTAGAAGATACAAAAACGCGCTTCGTCAGCTTTGCCGGAAAAACACAGCGTTATGATTTAGCCATATTACAAAGTAGTCGCTTTTTCGGAAAAGTGCTCGTCCTTGATATTCAATTTGGGCGTTTTGCCATCATTGGAGCAGATGATGTGGAAGAGCCAGGTTATTTAGAGCATGTATATAACCGTACAGAAGAAGAGACGGAAGACTTACGAGAATACTTGCGTGAACTATTAAGCTAAAAAAAGAGGGGGCGCTATACAACGCCTCCTCTTTTGTTCGTTATTCAACTGTTTCCACTGGCTCTTCTGCCTCAGTTTGTTGTGAGATTATTGGTTCTTTCTTTTGCTCTGGTGCACGGCCTGTTTTATGAACTATAAAATAGGCGCATCCAAAATTACAATATTCATACAAATAGTCTTGTATCGTGCTAATTTTTGTATCAAACGTGGATTTTTGATTTTTGTCATCAAAAAATCCTTTTAAACGTAGCTGACCGTAACCCCAGTCCCCTACAATATAATCATATTTCGTCAATATATCTGAGTATCGTGCGATAAATGCATCTTCTTGAAAGCCTTCCCGCACATTTTCGATCACTTCATAAGCATACCCATCTGCAATAATCAAACTAGACACCACCTATCTATTTCCATGTTAATGAATATTGAAGATGAAAGCAATATTCACAACAAATTTTGTAGGTAAATATGGTGAAATCAGCAATAGTCCGTCTTTCAGCAAGTATTATTATACTCGCCAAAAATAAGTTGAACGTCTATTTTCTACAATGTAACACTTGATTGTTTTGCTGCATTCACTTGTTCATCCGCATGGTAACTACTGCGTACTAATGGACCTGCCTCACAATGACTGAATCCTTTTTCCATAGCGATTTTACGCAGCTTGCCAAACTCGATCGGAGAGTAATATTTTTTTACTGGCAAATGTTTTTTCGTAGGCTGTAAATATTGACCGATTGTCATAATATCAACATTGTTTGCACGCAAGTCATCCATTACTTCATAAATTTCCTCTAACGTTTCTCCTAAGCCAATCATTAAAGAAGATTTTGTCGGAATAGTTGGCTGCATTTCTTTTGCTCTGCGTAAAAATTCCAGTGAACGGTCATATGTCGCTTTTGCCCGAACACGTGGTGTCAAACTGCGTACTGTTTCGATATTATGGTTTAAAATATCCGGCTTTGCATCCATCAGAATGCGTAAACTTTCTTCACGGCCGCTTAAGTCGGATGGTAGTACTTCAACAGAAGTTAACGGACTTTTACGGCGAATTGCACGCACCGTTTCCGCCAATACTTCCGCGCCCCCGTCTTTCAGATCATCACGTGCTACCATTGTAATAACAACATGTTTTAAGTTCATTAACGCAACGGAATCTGCAACGCGTTCCGGTTCCGCCAAATCCAATTCATTAGGCAATCCTGTTTTAACTGCACAGAAACGACATGCCCGCGTACATACAGAACCTAAAATCATCATTGTTGCTGTACGACGCTCGCCCCAGCATTCGTGAATATTCGGGCAGCGAGCTTCTTCACATACCGTATGCAAATTATTGTCTCGCATTAATTTTTTTAATGCTTTGTATTCGTCATTGGTATTTAGCTTAATTTTTAGCCACTCTGGTTTGCGTAAGTGCTCTTCCCTCGGATTAGTTGGTTTACAAGATGTCATGTCATTTACTCCCCTCACTCAAATGCTACGATGTTTCTGATGTCAGATTATCATATTAACTACTTTCCAACAACAGAGTATTCTTATAATTTTAATTTATCATAATTAAGTTACTATTCGTAAGGGATTGGTACTTCAATAGACGGCTGTGCTCCTTCACCTGCACTGTAAATATGCGGCACTGTCCCTCTTACTAAACCGATTGCAATTGGAATTTTCTGTTCGACCGATGCAGACTTACTGGCAAATGGTACAATAATCTGGACATTAACACCAATCAGTAAATTTACTTCTACAATTGCATTATTTATGCCAAATTCACTTACTGTTGACTCAACATTACTATTTACATTACCAATAATGTGAAAGCGAATCGGTATTTTAGGTCCTAAATTTCCGATAATCGGAAGGTTTAATGCCTGCCCTAACGGTACGAAAAATACGATTCCGTCTCCTGCTTCCATTTTACCTACGTCATATTCCACATTTTCCAAATTTGGCAAATGTGACAAATCTCCATTTTCGGCCTGTTCTAAATACTCTTTTACTAATGTTGTCGTTTCTGCACGCACTTGGTTAATTATTTCCGTATTAAATTTTGTCGTAATCATATCGTCTGACTGTGTAGGTAAATCAACGATGACATCATTTACATCAAGTACACTCGATGTTCTGGAATTAATTGCTTTACTCACGACATACGAAGCTACTTTATGAGTTTGAACTTCCGCGTACTGCAAATAGGTTGGCATTAATCTGCCGTTCATGACATATATACTAAGACAAACCATGCCGATAATACTGACGATGACGATCGTTACGACATTATGCATTTTGCCTTTTTTCCTGCCATAGGAATTCCACTTTCTTTTACGAAAACGCAAAAAAAATCCTCCTTCCCATAAAATATGAGAAGAAAGATTTTTTATTCAATATTTCCCTCAAAATCCACATCAACTTTTTTAATATCAACTGTCGGGTAATCACTTAAACATAGTTCATATGTAGCGCCCAGCATTTTGCCGTTTTCTTGAAAAATACGGATCCAAGGTCGTGTCACATCAACAAGATTTTGCTTCGATACAATTCCACGTCGGCCATCTGTGAGCAACACAATTGTACCATTTGCATAGTGGACTACGCTCCGTCTGAATGCCTCCATTACCTTTGCATCAAAAAGCTTCCCATCACCTTTGTCAATGATTGCAATCGCTTCTGAAGGCAACATTTTCTTTCGGTAAATGCGATTCGATGTCAATGCATCAAATACATCTGCGACAGCGATGATTTTTGCAAACGGATGAATTTCATTGTTAATAATCCCCCGTGGATAACCGCTTCCATCGATTCGTTCATGGTGTTGGAAAGCGCAATGTGCTACGAGCAATGATACTGAATGTAAGTTGCGTAATAAATCAAATCCGTAGCGTGCATGATTCTTCATCTCTTCATATTCTTCATCCGTTAAGTTGCCCGGCTTTAGTAAAATATCAGGTGAAATAAGCAGCTTCCCCACATCATGTAAAATTGCCCCAATTCCAATTAATCGTATATCTTCGTAAGAATAGCCCATTTCTTTAGCAATTGCGATTGAATACAGTGCTACTTGGAATGAATGCTGATAAATATATTTATCATATAAATACGCATCTGTCAGCACCATTAATACTTCCTCGCTATTTACGATGGCATTCATAATATCATCGACAATTAAGCCAATCACTTTGGACTGTTGATCCAGTACATAGGATGCCTGATCCCGTTTAGCTTTTTTTACATTTTCGAATGATTTAGTCATATTTTTTACGGCTTCCATTCTTTTTAACGGAGCGATCGTTTCTTCTATTTCAATTCCTGCTGATAGTTTATCATCAATGTATAAATAATGAATATTCAGCTCTCGCAGCCTTTCAATAATTCGGCTTGTTACAACGACGTTTTTGTGAAGCAGTGGATGGCCGGCTTCATTCCAGATAGTCCTGCCGACTGCCATACCTTCTTTCAAAACATTTATCGATATTAATCGCATCTATATTTATTTCTCCATTCTACTATTACGTTCATTATATAATTGGAAAGAGGGGTTTTGGAAGATTACTGAAACTTTTTCATACAATAATTTTTAAAAACATCCCGGATAAATTCCGGTAGAAGATATTGTTTTTTGGCATATTTAAAGCTAGGGAAAAAATACCCGAATGTAAAGAGATCCAGTGTTGCTAAACGGTAGATCCGATCCGGTTCCATAAGTTTCCCGTTAATATATAATTCGCGCTGCTTCGTCATCTCAATACCATAATTCAATATTTTCCCGAAAATAACGCCTCTAAAGCCAAGACCTTTTAATTCAAGACGTGGCCAATCTTCGTTTTCGGATTGAGTAAAAATTTCTTTTAATTCATTACCTGTTATTTGCACAACACATATATTTATCGGATGGGGAAAAATTTTATGAATATCATATGTAGAAATTAACCCTTTGCGTAGTGGTTCGACAAAAATTCCAGCATTGAACATGACACAATCCGCTTCTGTATAATCATACATACACTCTGCAAATAAATCCGATAATTGGGAACGATGGAACCATTCTTTATTGTAGGGTTTCGTTAATGTAAAAATAGGTTTTTCCAAAATAACCTTTGCTTCTTTTTGAAGATTGGACAACCACTGTTCTTCTTCTTCAACTGTTGGTAAAAGAGCGTTTTCAAATAGGCGATCTGATTTTTCTACTACCTTCCGGGACGCGTGGTCAAATTCCACCGTTAACTGACCAGTATACTGGCCAAATTTCCCGCCTCCTGTTAAAAGGACGTTATTTTCCACTTGACCTTTTTCAAACACATGATGTGTGTGCGAACCGAAGATCACATCGATAATCGGACATTCCTGTGCCAGCAATTCATCTTCAGTTATCCCTAAATGTGATAAACAAACGATTATATCCGCCTGTTTTTTTAATTCAAAGGCCAGCTTTACAAGCTCTGTACGCGGGTTTGTTACGTTCCACCCAAGTTCCTTATAGAAAAGATCAAACGGGGCTGTCGCAGCTATTACGGCTATTTTCGTGCCGTACTGGGTAGTCAATATTGTGTATGGCTTCATCCAACTTGGATTTTCTTCTGACTGGGAATATAGATTTGCGACAACTACTTCGAACTGTGCGTCATCATATAATTGATAGAGCAAATTATAGGAAAGCGTTATGCCTTCATTGTTTCCAATTGTCACAACATCATAATCAGCATCGTTTAACATTTTGATATTACCTTTACCTAGTGTTGCCTCTGTATATAAATTCGAACGATCCAAATGATCCCCTAAATCGACCAGAAAGCTCGTTTCGCCTTTTTCGGCCAGTATTTGACGTTGTATTTGAATAAACGACTGACTGCGCTTCCAGTACGTAAAATGACTATGCAAATCATTCGTATGGAATATATGAATTATTTCTCGCACTTTTGCATTGCCACCTCACTCTTCGTTATTCTTCAAAAAGACCTAATTGCTTTGGTGCTAAACCATCAAATTCAAGATCAAGAATTTGCTGCATTCGTTTTGCGTTTTTTGCGGCATGCCCTCCGGAATTATTATTAAATAATACGAAGACATGTTTTGATTGGCGAGCCAGAAATTTTATTTCTTCTGCAAGTTTTTGCAGTTCTTCTTCATTATAATCATATAAAAAACGTACTTTTCGCCAGTTCTCCCCATGGCCTATATTTCGCCAGCCATGTACATTGCGCCCATGGATACGTATGAGCACTTTCTCATCAGTAGCAATTGGAACAAAAGGGACCGAGCCGCTTCCTGCTTGCGGTTCATCACAGACTGTATGAATCAATTGATGGTCTCTTAAAAATTGCACTGTCTTCTCTTTCATTTGAGGGCTGTACCAAGTTTGATTTCGAAATTCAATAGCAATAGGATACCCTTGTAATTGTTGCTTTATATATCGGATATATTGAACATTTTTACCTTGGCAGTCAAACCAAGGAGGAAATTGAACAAGAACCATTGCAAGCTTACCATGCTTTTTAAATGTATCCGCACAATTTCGAAATGCGTTGAACATATCATTTTTCGTCTCAAATGGCAGTTCATCGCGTAAATGACCTGTCATGCCCTGATAAGCCTTCACGACAAATTGAAAAGTATCCGGGGTATCCTTGCACCATTTCTCAACATTTGCCGGTGATGGTATTGCGTAAAAGGAAGTATCTAATTCTACGACAGGGAAATGCCCGCTATAATCAAACAATTTATCTTTTGCGGCAGTAACTTCACTATATACTTCCGGGTGATCTCCCCAACCAGTTAAGCCGATTGAAATCATCGTTCTTCACCTCTCTAGCATTGTATAATACCTTACCCGTTTCGATGTTCATTCATTGCAAAACACTACATTTCCTATCATAATAATAGAAAAAAGGAGGACAAGTTTATGCATATTTTACAATCAACTGAGGAATTTGAGCAATTTAAAAGCAGTACACCCGTAATTTTCGAATTTACAGCGGACTGGTGCGGGGATTGCCGTTTTATTGATCCGTTTATGCCGGAAGTTGTAGAAAAATTCCCGGAGTATACATTTGTTAAAGTAGACCGCGATAAGTTTTTAGATTTATGTATTGATTTAGGAATTATCGGCATTCCTAGCTTTTTAGCTTATGAAAACGGCATCGAGCTTGGACGTTTCGTCAGCAAAGACCGTAAAACTCAACAGGAAATTGAAAGTTTTATTTCTAATTTAAAATAGAAAAAAGCTTCAAACGCATTAATAGTCGTTTGAAGCTATTTTAATATTATTTAATAATACCTTCATGCTCTTCATTTTTCATAACCTTACCGTTCTTCTTTTCCCCTAAAGCCCAAAAAGTGAGTACTACCGCAACTACCACTACAGTACCAGGAACCCCTAAAGCTATTGGCCAAAATAAGTTTTCCATTTTGTCGCTCCTTTATATCATTCTCTAAATACATTATTCCATCTAATACAATTATTGTAAATGAATACTCCACGCTTTCTGAAATCTTTCTAGTAAACCTTTGTATTTCTTCACGAATTCAACACAATTATATACAAAAAAAGCACCTGACTCCAACTTAGGTTGGAGACAAGTGCCTCATAGATTATTATCCGATTGAACCTTCCATCTCGAACTTGATTAGACGGTTCATTTCTACTGCGTATTCCATTGGTAATTCTTTTGTGAAAGGCTCGATGAAGCCCATTACGATCATTTCTGTCGCTTCTTCTTCAGAAACACCACGGCTCATTAAGTAGAATAATTGCTCTTCAGATACTTTTGAAACTTTCGCTTCATGCTCTAAAGATACATTATCATTTAAGATTTCGTTGTATGGAATTGTATCAGAAGTAGATTCGTTATCCATGATTAATGTGTCACATTCGATATTCGAACGTGCACCTTTTGCATTTTTACCGAATTTTACTTGACCCATGTAAGTTACTTTACCACCTTGCTTAGCAATCGATTTAGAAACGATTGTTGAAGATGTGTTTGGTGCTAAGTGAATCATTTTCGCACCAGCGTGTTGGTGTTGGCCTTTACCTGCAATGGCAATTGATAATGTCATACCACGTGCACCTTCACCTTTAAGAATACAAGCAGGGTATTTCATCGTTAATTTTGAACCGATGTTACCGTCGATCCATTCCATTGTACCGTTTTCTTCAACAACTGTACGTTTTGTAACAAGGTTATAAACGTTGTTTGCCCAGTTTTGAATCGTTGTGTAACGGCAGTAAGCGTTCTTTTTAACGATGATTTCTACTACAGCCGAGTGTAGAGAGTTTGTTGTGTAAACAGGCGCTGTACAACCTTCTACGTAGTGTACAGAAGCATCTTCGTCTACGATGATTAGCGTACGCTCGAATTGACCCATGTTTTCAGAGTTAATACGAAAGTATGCTTGTAATGGTGTATCTAATTTAACGCCTTTAGGCATATAAATAAATGAACCACCAGACCAAACTGCAGAGTTTAATGCTGCGAATTTGTTATCTGTATAAGGGATTACTGTACCCCAGTGTTTTTTGAAGATTTCTTCGTTTTCTTTTAATGCTGAGTCAGTATCTTTGAAGACAATCCCTAAATCTGTAAGGTCTTGCTTCATATTGTGGTAAACTACTTCAGATTCATACTGAGCAGATACACCTGCAAGATATTTTTGTTCAGCTTCCGGAATACCTAATTTATCGAATGTCGCTTTGATTTCTTCAGGTACTTCATCCCAAGAACGTTCTGTTGCTTCAGATGGTTTTACGTAATACGTAATTTCATCGAAGTTTAATGATGCAAGGTCACCACCCCATTGTGGCATTGGCATTTCATAGAATTTTTCAAGAGCTTTTAAGCGGTAGTCAAGCATCCACTGTGGCTCTTCCTTCATACTTGAGATTTCACGAACGATATCTGCTGTTAGTCCACGTTCAGAACGGAAAATTGATACGTCCTTATCATGGAAGCCATACTTGTAATCGCCGATTTCAGGCATTTTTTTAGCCATGTTGTCTCCTCCGTTCATCTAATGAGAAGTGCTAAAATGTGCATGACACACACTTTAGCCTTACTACTATTTATTTCTTTTCGTTGTTTACGCCTTTTTCCATTGCTTTCCAAGCTAATGTAGCGCATTTAATACGTGCCGGGAATTTTGCAACACCTTGCAGTGCTTCGACATCCCCAAGATCATATTTTTCATCGTCAAAGTCTTCGCCCAGCATCATTTTCGAGAAAATATCCGCCAATTCCAAAGCTTCGTCCAATTTTTTGCCTTTAACGATTTGAGTCATCATCGATGCTGAAGACATGGAGATTGAACAGCCTTCTCCATCGAACTTTGCATCTTCCACGACACCATCGTTAAGCTTCAATGTTAAATGGATACGGTCACCGCAAGTAGGGTTATTCATATCGATTGTCACACTGTTTTCTTCAAGAGCCCCTTTGTTACGAGGGTTTTTATAATGATCCATTATTACGGAACGATAAAGTTGATCTAAATTATTAAAAGACATCGCCAAAATACTCCTTCGCTGAGCGCAATCCTGCAACTAAACGATCAACATCTTCTTCATCATTGTACATGTAGAAGCTTGCTCGAGCTGTTGCTGTTACTTGAAGCCATTTCATTAAAGGTTGGGCGCAATGATGTCCCGCACGAACTGCGATGCCACTCATATCCAATACTGTCGCTACATCGTGAGGATGCACGTCATCAAGATTGAATGTCACGACTCCGCAACGTTTCATCGGGTCACGTGGACCGAAAATCTGAAGACCATCAATCGTTTCCAATTGATCCATTGCATAGCCTGCCAACTTATGTTCATGCGCTGCAATATTGTCTAAACCGATTTCCTCTAAAAAGTCGATTGCAGCACCTAAGCCTATTGCACTTGCAATAATTGGTGTGCCGCCCTCGAATTTCCACGGTAACTCTTTCCATGTTGATTCATATAAACCTACGAAATCAATCATTTCTCCGCCAAACTCTACTGGTTCCATTTCTTCAAGAAGCGCTTTTTTACCATATAGTACCCCAATACCAGTAGGGCCACACATTTTATGTCCTGAAAATGCCGCAAAGTCAACATCCAAATCTTGAATATCTACCTTCAAATGCGGAGCTGCCTGCGCTAAATCCGCAACAATTACCGCGCCATTTTCATGAGCAATTTGTGCAACTTCTTTAATCGGGTTAATTGTACCTAATACGTTCGAAACATACATCATAGAAACAATTTTCGTTTTTGGCGTTATTGTTTCACGTACTTTTTCTAATGAAATTGTACCGTCTGCCTCTAGGTCGATATATTTCAATACCGCCCCTTTTTCTTTTGCAAGCTGTTGCCATGGAATAATGTTTGAATGGTGTTCCATGTACGTAATGACAATCTCATCACCTTCTTGCACATTTTGACGACCATAGCCTGCAGCAACCGTATTAAGTGCTGTTGTTGTACCACGAGTGAAAATCACTTCTTGTGTTGAACTAGCATTAATGAATTTACGAACTTTTTCACGCGCACCTTCATAAGAATCCGTTGCACGATTTCCAAGTGTATGCACACCTCGGTGAACATTTGAGTTATCTAAATTATAGTAATTTGTGATTGCTTCAATTACTTGAATCGGCTTTTGAGATGTAGCCGCACTATCCAAATAAACTAAAGGATGTCCATTGACTTCCTGATTTAAAATTGGAAAATAACTTTTAATATCATTAGGTATCATTATCGAACTTTCCTTTCGATAACCTCCGTCAGCTGCTTTTTAACGCCTTCGATTGGCAATTTAGCAACAACTGGCGCAAGGAATCCGTGAATTACAAGGCGCTCTGCTTCTGCTTTAGAAATACCACGACTCATTAAGTAGTAAAGTTGAGTTGGGTCAACGCGTCCAACAGATGCAGCGTGTCCTGCTGTTACATCGTCTTCATCAATTAAAAGAATTGGGTTTGCGTCACCGCGTGCGCCTTCAGAAAGCATAAGTACGCGAGACTCTTGTTCTGCATTTGCTTTTGTACCACCATGCATAATATGACCGATTCCATTAAAGATTGACTGTGCTGAATCTTTCATTACACCGTGTTTTAAAATTTGACCGTCGGAATTTTTACCCCATTGACGGATTAATGTTGTGAAGTTAAGTTTTTGATCTCCGCTACCTACAGTTACCATTTTGAAATCTGAAGTAGAGTTATCGCCAATTAAGTTCGTTGTATTTTCATAAATTGTATCTGAGTTTGTCATTAATCCTAATGCCCAGTCAATTTTTGCGTCGCGCTGTACATGTCCACGGCGGTTTACATAAGCAGTATAGCCATGAGCCAAGTTGTCTACTGCACCGAATGTTACTTGTGCATTATCTTTTGCGATTACTTCTGTTACAACGTTTACTTGACCATGTGCTTCGTCAAATGTAGAAATATAAGTTTCAACATAAGTTACAGCCGAAGATTCTTCAGCTACTACTAACACGTGGTTAAATAATGAAGCTTCTGCATTGTCATTTAAAAATACAACTTGAAGAGGTGCTTCAATTACAACGTTGCGTGGAACATATACGAAAATACCACCATTTACTAGTGCTGCATGGTAAGCCGTTAATTTATGCTCATCCACTTTTACAGCAGTTGTCATAAAGTATTTTTCCACTAAATCTTTATGATCGCGGATTGCTGTTTGGATATCTGTGAAAATAACACCTTTGTTTTTCAGTTCATCTGAAATTTTAATAAACGCTGGTGTGTTGTTGCGTTGGATATACAGGTTTTCTTGTGTTTCAGTATCTACTACTGATTTCACCTCTACAGGCAGCTCTTCCAAAGAATTGAATGGAGCACTTTCTACTGTATGGTTTGCGAAATCAATGAAGTTCCACTTGTTAATGTTCGTTCTGTCTGGTTTTGGTAAGTCAAGCGCAGCAGCTTTTTCCATTGCGCTCACACGGAAATCAGCAAATGATGCTGGTTCAGCATGTTTTTGCGAGAACGAGCGTACTTCTTCTGCTGATAACGCTAATTTTGTTTCAACCGTCATCTTCGTCGTCCTCCTTTATTATGCTTCTGTTACTTCTTCTGTATCTTCAATACCTAGTTCAGCTTTAATCCACTCATAACCTTCTGCTTCAAGGCGTTGTGCTAATTCAGCACCACCTGATTTTACAACTTTACCTTGCATCATTACGTGAACATGGTCAGGTGTGATGTAGTTTAATAAACGTTGATAGTGAGTGATCATTAAGCAGCCAAAGCCTTCGCCGCGCATTTCATTAATACCTTTAGAAACTACTTTTAATGCATCGATATCTAAACCAGAGTCGATTTCATCTAAAATACCGAAAGTTGGTTTGATCATCATCATTTGTAGAATTTCGTTACGCTTTTTCTCACCACCAGAGAAACCTTCATTTAAGTAACGTTGTGACATTTCTTCAGGCATTTCCAGGAATTCCATTGTTTTATCTAATTCACGGATGAATTTCATTAATGAGATTTCTTGTCCTTCTTCACGACGAGCGTTAATCGCTGAACGTAAGAAGTCTGCGTTTGTTACACCAGGAATTTCAGATGGATATTGCATAGCAAGGAATAAACCAGCTTGTGCACGCTCATCTACTTCCATTTCTAATACGTTTTCGCCATCAAGGTAGATTTCGCCTGATGTTACTTCATATTTTGGGTGACCCATAATTGCAGAAGCTAATGTCGATTTACCAGTACCGTTAGGACCCATGATCGCATGTACTTCGTTTGTATTGATAGTAAGATTTACACCTTTTAAAATCTCTTTTCCGTCGATTTCAACGTGAAGATCTTTAATTTCTAATGTTGACATTAAATTACCTCCAAATATTCATTTGCATACTTTCTGTACGCCAAATTAAGTTCATTACCAATCTTACCCGAAATGAATGTTGGTTGCAAATAGTTTAGAATGATTTTAATTAAAAAATGTCTATCATTCTTGTAAAACGCTTTACTGCAGTTTATTTCTACTATTTAAATAGTAATAATTCAGCTTTCCATTTTTTCAATAGCAATCCATTAATTGAGAATCAATTTCACTTATTGAAATGATTGATTCTTCTTTTCTCCAAAAAAATATATAAAACACCATTCTGCTTTCAAAATGGTGTTTTATATCATCCTATTAACTTTTTACTAACATTTCATTTAAATAATAATGAACACTAGCAGCAACTCCGCGTCCTTCTTTAATCGCCCAAACGACAAGACTTTGGCCACGGCGTGCATCACCGGCAGCAAATACGCCTGAAATATTTGTTTCATAGTCTTTAACGGATGCACGGATGCGGTTATTCGTTAGTTCTACTCCGAAATGTCCAGGTGTTTCTTTTTCGGCACCTTCAAAGCCGATTGCGACAAATACATGCTGCGCCGGCCATACTTTTTCAGTTCCAGGCAATTCTTTAAAGTAATGAAAGCCATCTTCGCCCAGAATTTTTTCCATTTGAATAGTATGAAGCGCTTTTACATTCCCCTTACTGTCTTTCTCTATTTTCGTAGTTTGAATACAATATTCTCGCGGATCACGGCCAAATTTCGCATCAGCTTCGGCATAAGCATAATCCATTGTATAAATGTTCGGATCTTTTGGCCACATTGTTTCATCTGTACGTGTTGTGGCTTGTTGCGGATGCTTCCCGAATTGGTATACAGATCGGCATTTTTGGCGAAGTGCTGTTGCTACACAGTCAGCACCTGTATCTCCGCCGCCAATTACGATGACATCCTTCCCTTCCACATTTAACGCCTGATTATCCGCAAAGTCGGAATCCAGCAGGCTTTTCGTAACATCCGTTAAATAATCCATTGCTAAATGAATGTTGCCAGCATCGCTTCCTTCTAAATGAAGTACTCTTTGTTTTTGTGCTCCCGTACATAAAATAACAGCATCAAAATCAGCTTGTAATTGCTCCTTCGTTATATCTTTTCCGATTTCTGTGTTGGGCACAAAATCGATTCCTTCTAATGATAATAAATGGACACGTCTTTCAATCACATCTTTTTCAAGCTTCATATTCGGGATTCCGTACATTAATAATCCGCCAAATCGGTCGGAACGTTCGAACACCGTTACTGAATGACCTAGTTGGTTCAGTTGGTCTGCTGCTGCTAAACCTGCAGGACCCGAGCCGACAATCGCCACCTTAAAGCCCGTACGCGATGCAGGGATACGTGGTGTGATCCAGCCATTTTCAAATCCTTTATCAATGATCGTACGTTCAATCGATTTAATCGCGACAGCCGGATCCGTAATGGCAAGTGTACACGACCCTTCACATGGAGCAGGGCAAACACGGCCAGTAAATTCAGGGAAATTATTCGTCATATGCAAACGTTCCAACGCTTCTTGCCATTTCCCTTTATAGACTAAGTCATTCCATTCAGGGATGACATTTTGAATCGGACACCCTGCTGCAGTACCGCGAATTTCAATCCCCATATGACAAAATGGCGTTCCACAATCCATACAGCGTGCACCTTGTGTCTGTAATTTTTCATCAGATAACCTGCTTGCATATTCGCCCCAATTTGAAAGTCGCTCTAGTGGTCGTTGCTCCTGAACTTTCTCTCGTTTAAATTCCATAAAACCCGTTGCTTTTCCCATACTAGAAACCCCCTCTTATTTTGTGCTCACAAGCTTTTTCTGACTAGTCGTCACTTCCGTAAATGCCTGCATTGCTGCATCGTCCTTTGTAGAACCAGTTGCAGTGTAGTGGTTTATTTTATCAACCATAATTTTATAATCTGTTGGCACAACTTTAACGAATTTTGGAACAAACTGCTCCCACTTTGCTAAAACGTCCAATGCGTAGGAACTATCCGTTTCTTCCAAATGCTGAATAATTAATTGGCGGACAGATTCAATTTCCGCAGGGTCTGTCAGTTTTTCAAAGTGAATCATTTCCGTATTGCACTGCGCTTTGAACTTTTCCCCATCACTCGGCAGAATATAGCCGATACCACCAGACATTCCGGCACCAAAGTTTTGACCGACATCCCCTAATATAACGATTTTACCGCCTGTCATATACTCACATCCGTGATCCCCAATTCCTTCAACAACGATTTCAGCACCTGAATTACGAACACCGAATCGATGGCCAGCACGCCCATTAATAAATGCCTTACCGCTCGTTGCTCCATATAAACAAACATTTCCGGCGATAACGTTTTGCTCCTGTTCGCCTTTAATCGGTGCAATCGCTGTCACTTTTCCTCCTGACAATCCTTTACCGAAGTAATCATTGACATCCCCAATTACACGCATCGACATTCCTCTTGGGATAAAGGCGCCAAAACTTTGACCAGCATGGCCTGTAAACGTTAAGTTAATTGTGTTATCCGGCAGACCTGCTTCACCGTATTTGCGGGAAATTTCACTGCCGACAATCGTTCCCATTACTCGGTCTGTATTTTTAATCGAATAATTTAACTCGATTCGCTCGTTTCCTTCGATTGCCTTTGAAACTTGCGGTAATAACTCTTGTAAATCAAAACTTCCCTCAATATTATGATTTTGCTGATGCTGTTTAGTGCGTGTTCCTTGGATTTGATGAAGCAGTGCCGTTAAATTGAGCTGGCTTGCTTTCCAATGTTTTGCCGTGCGATCTGAAATTTGCAGCACATCTGTACGACCTACCATCTCTTCCACAGTACGGAATCCTAGAATACTCATATATTCGCGCATTTCTTCAGCGACAAAACGCATATAATTGACGACATGATCAGCTGATCCCATAAATTTCGCACGGAGTTCCGGGTTTTGCGTTGCTACACCTACCGGACAAGTATCCAGATGACAGGCACGCATCATGACACAGCCTAATACGATTAACGGTGCAGTCGCAAAACCGAATTCCTCTGCCCCTAAAAGTGCTGCCATCACGACATCTTTTCCCGTCATGAGCTTGCCATCCGTTTCCAATGTCACTCGGTCTCGAAGTCCATTGAGCATCAATGTTTGATGCGCTTCCGCTAAACCAAGCTCCCACGGTAAGCCCGTATGCTTAATCGAAGTTTTCGGCGATGCCCCTGTACCTCCGTCATAGCCAGAAATGACGATGACGTCCGCTGCACCTTTTGCAACACCTGCAGCAATTGTACCAACACCCGCTTTTGCTACGAGTTTCACAGAAATTCTTGCATGACGGTTTGCATTTTTTAAATCATGAATTAACTGAGCCATATCCTCGATTGAGTATATGTCGTGATGCGGCGGTGGTGATATTAAACCAACCCCAGGAGTGGAACCGCGCACATCTGCTACCCAAGGATAAACTTTATTGCCAGGCAGTTGCCCGCCTTCCCCTGGTTTCGCCCCTTGCGCCATTTTAATTTGCAGCTCATCGGCATTCACTAAATAATGCGATTTCACACCAAATCGTCCTGATGCAATTTGTTTTATTGCACTGCGCTTGTTATCACCATTTGGTTCGATTGTAAAGCGGGCCGGATCTTCCCCACCTTCACCTGAATTCGAACGTGCACCTAGACGGTTCATCGCTACCGCCAATGTTTCATGCGCTTCTTTCGATAACGAACCAAATGACATGGCCCCTGATTTAAATCGTTTTACGATGGAATCCACTGATTCAATTTCTTCCATAGGGATTCGGCGTTCATTCTTTTTAAAGTCGAATAGATTACGTAAAAATCCAATTCGTTCTTCATTAGCCATTTCTGCATACATCCGGTACAATCCAAAATCATTTTTACGAGTCGCCCATTGGAGTGTATGGATAGTTTTCGGATTAAACGCATGATGCTCTCCGTCCGCACGCCATTGGAAATCCGAACCTGATTGCAGTTGGGCTGACATCGATTGCATCGCTTCCTCATGGCGGCGTTTTGCTTCTTCCCCGATTGTCTGTAAGTCAATGCCGTCAATTTGTGAAGCCGTACCTGTGAAATACTCGTCGATCACTTCTTTTGAAATCCCGACTGCCTCGAACACTTGGGCACCGCGATAAGATTGAACTGTTGAAATTCCCATCTTCGACATTACTTTAACGACACCATCCGCTGCACCTTTTCGGAATTTTTGAATCGCTTTTTCAAACGGTACAGATAAATGACCATTTTCAATTGCCTCATGAATTGTTGCATATGCTAAGTACGGGTGAATGGCGTCAACACCGAAGCCGATCAATGCAACAAAATGATGAACTTCCCGAACTTCCGCACTGTTCACAATAATGCTCGCCTTCGTACGTAGACCGATTCGCACTAAATATTGATGGATTGTACTCGCTGCTAGAAGAACGGGCATTGTTAACTGCTTAGCATCTTCCATATAGTCAGACAGTACAATAATTGTCTTGCCTCCAAAAATAGCAGCTTCCGCTTCCGTTTTGATTCGGTTAAGTTCACTTTCTAAATTTTCGGTGAATTTTAACGAGATTTCCGCTACTTCAAAATGTTCTTCGTTATTATTTACAATCTGCTCATATTCTGCAGTTGTTAACACCGGCGTTTTCAGCAGGAGGCGACGTGCATTTTGCGCATTCGGCTGTAATAAATCACCTTCCGCTCCAAGCAACGTCATTGTCGATGTCACGACATGTTCGCGAATAGAATCAATCGGCGGGTTTGTCACTTGTGCAAACAGCTGCTTAAAGTAATTAAATAATGATTGTGGTCTATCTGAAAGAACAGCTAATGGGGTATCGTTCCCCATCGAGCCAAGCGGATCTTTCCCTTCATTTGCAAGAGGTACAATATATTTTTGTACATCCTCAAATGTATAGCCGTGAATTTTCTGGCGTAATGTCAGCTCATTTATTTCAGGTAACTGCTCACTCTTCGATTCAAGTTTGATCATATTTTCTTCCAGCCATGCTGCATAAGGTTTTTCTGCTGCAACTTCGGATTTCAGCTCCGCATCGGAAATAATTTTCCCCTGCTCTAAATCAATCAACAGCATACGACTTGGACTTAATCGGTCTTTATAAAGAATGTCTTCTTCAGCATAATCGACAACCCCTGTTTCGGAAGAGAAAATAACATGATCGTCTTTCGTCACATAAAGTCTTCCTGGACGCAAGCCGTTACGGTCTAAAATGGCCCCAATCTGTTTGCCGTCCGTGAAGCAAATAGCAGTCGGTCCATCCCACGGTTCCATCAAACTTGCATGATATTGATAAAACGCTTTACGGTCTTCATCAATGCGCGGATTTTCTGTCCACGGTTCCGGAATCATCATCATCGCTGTCTCAGCCGGTGAACGTCCAGCCAATACAAAAAATTCAAATGCGTTATCAAGCATTGAAGAATCAGATCCCGTTGTATCGATTATCGGTAAAAGTTTTTCAAGGTCCTCTCCAAACGCTTCAGATACGAACTGTTGCTCACGTGCACGCATCCAGTTAATATTGCCACGCAATGTGTTAATCTCCCCATTATGGATAATATAGCGATTCGGATGGGCCCGTTTCCAAGATGGAAATGTATTCGTCGAGTAACGTGAATGCACGAGTGCCAATGCGGATACGAAGCTTTTGTCCTGCAGATCCACATAAAATTCACTTACTTCTTCTGGTGAAAGCAATCCTTTAAATACAATCGTCTGACTTGAAAGACTTGGAATATACAATTCGTACTGATGCTCTGTCGCCCAATGTTCGAGCTGTTTGCGAATGACATACAGTTTTCGTTCGAAAGCCTTATTGTCGTTTTCGTTTGAACGAATAAATACTTGGCGAACAACAGGGGCAGTCGATTTAGCAATATCACTTAAATTTTCTTTATTTGTCGGAGCAGTTCGCCAGCCGATCAGTTGCTGATTTTCCTGTCCAATTAATTCATTCATCTTTTCTTCAATTTTTTGGCGTTCGTTTTCATTTTCCGTGAAAAAAATTTGTCCTACACCATATTCACCCATTTCAGGTAAATTAAGTTCCGCGCAGTTTTGTTGAAAGAAAGCATGTGGGATTTGAACTAACAGCCCTGCTCCATCACCTGTCTTGCCATCTCCGCCACGTCCAGCACGGTGTTCTAAACGACATAACATTTCTAGCCCTTTTTTTACAATCTGATGTGAAGGTATTCCTTTTATATTTGCATACATGCCAATTCCGCATGCGTCATGTTCAAATTCAGGATTATATAACCCTTGCGCTTTTGGTAACTGATGAAAACTCATATCCATTCCCCCTCATTCTTTCAATACCGTATTTACATTTTAAAGTTTTCGAAATAATATAAACAATATATAGTTTGGATATAAACAATCTACTTTTTAGATGAATGGGGTGGAAATAGTGGAATTAAGACAGTTACGTTACTTTGTAGAGGTGGCAGAACGCGAGCATATTTCTGAAGCTGCGGAGCATTTACACGTTGCCCAGTCTGCAATCAGCCGACAAATTGCCAACTTGGAAGAAGAACTTGGAACGCCGCTTTTTGAACGAATCGGGCGTAACGTAAAGTTGACGCCAGTTGGGAAGATTTTTTTGGAACATTGTATTACCGCACTCAAGGGAATTGATTTTGCTGCAAAGCAGGTAGAAGAATATTTAGACCCTGCAAAAGGTACAATTAAAATAGGTTTCCCTACAAGTTTGGCAAGCTATGTATTGCCGACCGTCATTTCTGCATTTAAAAAAGAATACCCGGAAATTTCTTTTCATCTACGCCAAGGGTCCTATAAATATTTGATTGATGCAGTCAAAAATCGCGAGCTGAATTTAGCTTTGCTTGGACCATTACCACCAAAAGACGAAGCAATCAATACAACAGTGCTGTTCAGCGAAAACATCCATGCTTTGTTGCCCGCAACACACCCACTAGCGAAAAAAGAATCGATTAACCTTGTTGATTTGCGTCATGATCAATTTGTACTCTTTCCTGAAGGTTATATTTTAAACAAAGTTGCCGTAGATGCATGCCGCTCTGTAGGCTTTATGCCGAATATCACTACCGAGGGAGAAGATATGGATGCATTAAAAGGGCTTGTGGCTGCAGGAATAGGTGTGACACTTTTACCAGAAAGTTCACTCTATGATTCAACACCGCGCATGACCGTCAAAGTGCCGATCACCATACCTAATATAAGACGTACAGTCGGCATTATTGCACCAACATCAAGAGATCTTGCCCCATCCGAACAAGTATTTGTCGACTTTATATCAAATTTTTATTCACGATTAACACGATTCCAATAAAAGGCTTGGATAGAAGTAGAAGCTTCATTAGATATGGAGAAATCCCATTTTAGGAAAGATAATTTTATGAAACGAAAAAACCATTTTCTCCCCAATGGAGAAAATGGTTTTTGGATTATTTTTATTCGCCTGAAACTGGTACTACAGAGCCGCCCCACTCTTCGACGATAAAGTCTTGAACTTCTTTCGAGCGTAATGCATCTACTAATGCTTTAATTTCTTTTGAATCTTCATCGCCAGATTTTACTGCAATGATATTTACATAAGGAGATTCACTAGACTCGATTGCGATTGAATCTTCCAATGGGTTAATGCCGTTATCGATTGCGAAGTTTGAGTTGATCAATACCGCATCGCCTTCTTCATTTTCGTACATTTGCACTAATAATTCAGCTGCAGTGTTTGCATCGAATTCGAAGTTTTTCGGATTATCTACGATGTCTTTTATTTCTGCTTTTGTTTTATCAATACCTTCTGCTAATGTAATTAAACCTTGTGCTTCAAGTAATGAAAGCATACGTCCATGGTCTGCCACTGAGTTAGAAAGTAAAATCGTTGCACCTTCAGGAAGTTCTTCTAAAGATGAATATTTTTTAGAGTAAATACCGATTGGCTCGATGTGAATACCGCCAGCATTTGCAAAGTCATAATCGAAATCTGCTTTTTGTGCTTCGAAGTATGGAATGTGCTGGAAGAAGTTCGCATCTAGATCACCGTTATCTAAATCTTGGTTTGGAAGTACATAATCTGTATAAGGTTCGATTTTAAGCTCAATACCTTGTTCCTCTAATATCGGTTTAACTTTTTCAAGGATAACTGCGTGTGGTGTATTCGATGCACCAACTACTAATTTTTCATCTTCTCCTCCACATGCTGCTAATGCAAGTACTGAAGCTCCTAAAATAACGCTTGATAATAACTTTTTCATTTGTTTTACCTACCCTTTTTTATTAGTTTGTTTTCGGCCCATCGAAACTTTTTCTATATTCTGATTATTTTTCGGATAGACGCGCACTTTTATAAAAGTTTGCGTCCATATTGTTTCGATGCACCAATATTTATAATTACGGCCTTACGAGCCACTAACTATCGTTTGTCCACTCTTGCTGTGATGAAATCCCCAATATATTGGATGATGAATACGACAACTAAAATCAATACAGTTGCCATTAAAGTCACATCTGTTCGGTTACGCTGGAAACCATCAAGGAATGCCAGGTTTCCTAAACCACCCGCACCAATGATGCCGGCCATTGCTGTATACCCTACTAAAGCGACAGCTGTAACAGTAATACCTGAAATTAATGCCGGTAAGCTTTCCGGAATCAGCACTTTCCAAATAATCGTAGAAGTTTTCGCTCCCATTGAGCGAGCCGCTTCTATAACACCTTTATCAATCTCTCTTAATGCAATTAACACCATGCGCGCATAAAACGGTGCTGCACCGATAATAAGCGCAGGTAATGCTGCATTGGCACCACGGATGGTTCCAAGTAAAAACTTCGTAAATGGAATTAATAAAATGATCAAGACGATAAATGGAATCGAGCGGAAAATATTCACAAGTGACCCTGTCAAAAAGTGTACAATTTTATTTGCCCATAATTGGTTGTCGCTCGTTAAAAATAAGACAATACCAATTAGAAGTCCTAGTATAAATGTGATGACTGTCGCAACAGCCGTCATATAAATTGTTTCATATGTTGCTTCGAGCATTTTACCCCAATCTACGTTTGGAAATAATTGATTAAACATGCTCAATCACCTCCGCCTGAATTTCTTGCTTCGCTAAAAAGCTTAATGCTTCCGCGACTGCTTTTGGCTCGCCATCGATATGAATAAACAATGTACCAAACGAACCGCCCGTTGTATTTGAGATTTTGCCATGCACTATATTAACAACTACGTCAAATTGCTTAATCATTTGTGAGATGACAGGCTGTTCTGTCGTTGCCGCTGCAAATGTTAATTTAGCGATTTTGCCTTCTGGATAATTGGCTAAAATCTGTTCCAGTGATGCTTGCGTTTCCTGTGTTTCACCAGAAGCTTGCGACACGAAGTTTTTCGTAATCGGTGCTTGCGGATGTTGGAACACTTGTAATACATCTCCCTGTTCCACTACTTTTCCGGCTTCCATAACAGCTACTCTGTTACAGATTTTACGGATAACATGCATTTCATGTGTAATGAGTACAATTGTAAGTCCGATGTTTTTATTAATATCAAGCAGCAATTCCAAAATTGAATCCGTTGTTTCAGGATCAAGTGCTGAAGTCGCTTCATCACATAAAAGCACTTCCGGATTATTTGCCAACGCACGGGCAATGCCAACACGCTGCTTTTGACCGCCTGAAAGTTGAGAAGGATACGCTTTCCCTCTTCCTTTTAAACCAACAAGTTCAATTAACTCTTCTACTCGTTTTTCACGATCAGCTTTTGAAACACCTGCTATTTCAAGTGGAAATGCGATGTTTTCTTCAACGGTACGTGACCAAAGTAAATTGAAGTGCTGGAAAATCATACTTATTTTTTGACGTGCTTCTCGTAATTTAGCCCCGGAAGCTTTTGCAATATCCTGACCACCTACAATGACAGAACCTGTCGTTGGCTTTTCCAAACCGTTCAATAGGCGAATCATTGTACTTTTACCGGCACCACTGTAGCCGATAATACCGTATATTTCTCCTTTGTTGATCGATAGGCTTACATTATCAACTGCCGTAAGCTTACCATTTTTCGTGTTATACACTTTTGTAATATTTTGTATATCAATCATCGGTTGTACTCCTTCTAAATTGAAATAACCTTCCTGCTATTTCAAAATCATGTTCTTTTTTCATCCAAAACATCCGCTGAATGAAAAAAACCTTTCTACCAAGACAAGTAGAAAGGTTTCACATACATTTATACGGTAAACCGTTCTCTCATCTTTCAAAGTTTACACTTTGTGTGAATTGGCACCTTTGCGTAATCGCTGGTTGCCGGGCTTCATAGGGCACTTCCCTCCACCTCTCTTTATAAGAGCAACGTTATTAAGTTTTATTATTATGAATGTTACTTTATCACGACAAAGTGACTACGTCAATTACTTTTTTAATATTTCATACAAAAACGGTACGGATTTAAATGCATAAATTTTATTCGTTAGTTCTCCGTTGTCTGAAACGATTAAACAAGGTACACTTTCAATTTTCAGTTCATAAGGTAAATCCCCTAAATAATTGATATTTGCCATACCAAGCGGGAGATCTGGTAGTAATTTCTCAATTACTTCCAACATTTTTTCCGATACTTCACATGTGCCGCACATAGGCGTATATAGGAAAAATGCTGTCTGATCATATTGTTGTACGTTTTGTTCCCATTGCTGTTGCGTCCATTGTTCCATTATACTGTCATCCTTCTTTTACTAAAAATTTTGCTCGTAGTAAAATATCCCTTAAGATTTTAGTAGGTGTTTTTTCTACTTCAATATATTCGTGAGGTATGATTAGCTGTTGTGCTTCAGGATATGCACGGTTCATCAGTTTACGTAACTTTTCACCGTTTTTATCTGCATCAAACATAGTGATAATTTCATCTTGCTCATAACCTTCTAATAAATCAATCAAATTGACTTCGCTTATTGTGCCATTTGTACAAATAATTGTCACGTCCTCTGCTAAAATCGGGATTAATCTCAACTTATCGGCACGT
This sequence comes from Solibacillus sp. FSL K6-1126, assembly GCF_038003445.1. Lineage (NCBI taxonomy): Bacteria > Bacillati > Bacillota > Bacilli > Caryophanales > Caryophanaceae > Solibacillus > Solibacillus sp. FSL K6-1126. The sequence goes on from NZ_JBBOPD010000001.1 coordinate 3,211,096, forward strand.
CCTTCGACAACAAGGCATTTTCCCATACGTACACGCTTCCTTTCAAAGTCACCTTTATGTATAGAATAACAAAAAAACACTAAAACCTTACTATAGAAGGCTTTAGTGTTTCATATTATTGTTCGATTAATGCAGTGTAAGCATCTGCGTCTAATAATTCTTCAACTTCCGCTTCACTTGTTAACTCAACAGTAACCATCCATGCATTTCCGTATGGAGATTCATTAACGTATTCTGGGTTGTCCAGTAATTCTTCGTTGATTGCAACTACTTTACCAGAAAGTGGTGCATATAGTTCAGAAACTGTTTTTACAGACTCTACACTACCGAATGGCTGATCCTTTGAAATCTCATCGCCTACTTCAGGTAATTCTACGAATACGATATCACCTAATTCAGATTGTGCGAAATCCGTAATACCGATTGTTGCCTTACCGTCTTCTATTTTTACCCACTCATGCTCTTTTGAATAACGTAATTCTTTTGGTGTGCTCATTCGAAAACCTCCATGTTATATGTAGTACATTCAAGTTCATTTTGCCATATTTCGTTCGGAAATACAATGTGAATAACTGTTTATTTCCAAGTTTCTAAGAAGTCAGACTCCTTAAATCCTAAAGTTAATTTTTTTCCATCTGTTACGATCGGTCGCTTAATTAACATACCATCTGATGCCAATAGCTCTAATTGCTCATCCTCGGACATTGTCGCTAATTTATCTTTAAGACCTAATTCCCGATATTTCATACCGGACGTATTGAAGAATTTCTTTAATGGCACTCCACTTGCTTCATAAATTGCTTTAATCTCCTCTTTAGATGGTGTCTGTTCTACGATATGAATATTTTCATAGTCCACACCTTGCTCATCTAGCCACTTTTGCGCTTTTTTACACGTTGTACATTTTGGATATTGAATGAATTTTACTGTCATGTAAGTACTCCTTTTGCCCTGGATTTTCCTATATTGTAACGGATATAGAAGGACAAATCAAAAATGTGTTCGTATTATTGGCGTTTTTATGAATATGGGTTTTATTAGAAGATTTGTGCCGATATTAGAACATGCTGGTCGTATTTTAGAAGAATGGTTTCGTTTATTTGAAACTTTGGCGGTCATATTAGAAGAAAGGAAACTTATATTAGAACTTCCGAGATATATTAGATCATGTAAAAATATATTAGAACATTTTACATTATATTAGAACAACATAGAAAAATCGGGTGCAGTGTCATGCACCCGACTATAGTATTTTATTAAACTACATACTTTTCTGCTTCAATTAATTTCACTGAAGCTTCACGTTTTTTCGGAATTAAGTTGTAAGGGTTGTTACGCGTTAATTTACGTAAAGCCGATAAAATCATACGTGCATCGTCACCTTCAACTGAAGCGATCAATGTTTCTTTTGCTTCTTTTTCGATTTCTGCGAATGCTTCCTGACAGAAAATTTGAGTGTAAAGGATTTTTTGTGCTGCTTTTTCTTCTCCGTCACGCTCGATTGCTTTTTGTGTACGGATTACTGCAGATTCCATTGCGTATAATTGGTTTGCAATGTTCGCGATGTTCACTAACAGCTCCTGCTCGGCATCCAGTTTTGCACCGTAGCGTTGTGCTGCTGCACCTGCTGCAAGTACTGCGATTTTCTTCGCATTTTTCACTAAATATTTCTCTTGCTCTAAAGCACCTTGGCCAATTTCTTCAGGCATAAGCATTAGTAGCTCGTTTTGCAGTTCTTGTGCTACTTGTAATAGTGGTAATTCACCTTTTAATGCTTTTTTCATAAATGTGCCTGGTACGATCATACGGTTAATTTCGTTTGTACCTTCGAAAATACGGTTAATACGAGAGTCACGGTAAATGCGTTCCACTTCGTACTCAGCCATAAATCCGTAACCACCGTGTAACTGAACCGCTTCATCCGCTACGAAATCCAGTGTTTCAGAACCGAATACTTTTGCGATTGAGCACTCAATAGCATACTCAGCGATTGCTGCTGCGATTGATTTGCCGTCTTTTTGCTCTTCATCGGATAACTGGCTTAAACGGTCTTCGAAGTAGCCAACTGTACGATAGTTTAAAGATTCTGATGCATAAATGTGAGAAGCCATTGATGCGATCTTTTCTTTCGTTAGGTTGAAATCCGATAATTTCGTTTTGAATTGTTGGCGTTGGTTTGTATAAGCAACCGCTAATTCAAATGCACGTTTTGATGCACCTACAGTACCTACTCCTAATTTATAACGCCCGATATTTAAAATGTTGAATGCGATAATATGACCGCGGCCTACTTCACCTAATAAGTTTTCTACAGGAACTTCTGCATCTTCTAAAATTAATGTACGAGTAGAAGATGATTTAATCCCCATTTTCTTCTCTTCCGGACCTACAGAAACTCCTGGGAATGAACGCTCAACGATGAATGCAGTAAATTTATCGCCATCAATTTTTGCGTATACAACGAATACATCTGCAAAGCCTGCATTAGTAATCCATTGTTTTTCACCATTTAATACGTAATGTGTACCCGCTTCATTTAATTTAGCAGTTGTTTTTGCGCCTAATGCATCCGAACCTGAACCTGGCTCTGTTAAAGCGTATGCTGCGATTAAGGCACCTGAAGCTAACTTCGGTAAATACTTCGTTTTTTGCTCATGGTTACCGAATAATACGATTGGTAATGAACCGATCCCTACATGCGCACCGTGTGTGATTGAGAAACCACCAGCAGGTGACATTTTTTCAGCGATTAATGCAGAAGAGATTTTGTCTAAGCCTAAGCCTTCGTACTCTTCCGGCACGTCAGCTGCTAGTAAACCTAAATCACCTGCTGTTTTTAATAGACGTACCGAGTGCTCGAACTCATGGTGCTCTAAGTTTTCAACTACCGGCAATACTTCGTTTGTTACATATTCCTGAGTTGTTTGAGCAATCATTTTTTGTTCATCTGTGAAATCTTCCGGTGTAATTACTCGGTTAATTTCCACGTCCTCGATTAAAAAGCCGCCACCTTTAATAATGCTGTTTGTTGTTTGTGCCATTGTAAATTCCTCCCTAGTTTCCTTTGTGATTTTTATTGTGTTGTTTCCCCAGACAATTAAAGAACTTCAAATACCCCTGCTGCGCCCATTCCGCCGCCGATACACATTGTTACGACACCGTATTTACCGCCGCGGCGTTTTAATTCATTGATTAACTTCACTGTAAGAATCGCACCTGTTGCACCAAGTGGATGGCCTAATGCGATTGCCCCCCCGTTAACATTCACTTTTTCCATATCAATGCCAAGCTCACGAACTACTTGAATTGATTGTGATGCGAATGCTTCGTTAATTTCCCACAGGTCAACTTGATCTTGTGTAATTCCTGCAATTTCAAGTGCTTTCGGTACCGCAACGATTGGTCCGATACCCATTACTTCAGGTGGAACTCCTCCGACAGCAAATCCTAAGAATTTTGCCAGTGGCTGCATACCTTGTTTCTCCGCTTCTTCACGGTCCATTACAAGTACTGCTGCTGCACCGTCAGAAGTTTGAGAAGCATTCCCTGCTGTTACAGATCCTTTTACGTTGAATGCTGGACGTAATTTTGCCAACGTTTCTACCGATGTACCTGGACGAACCCCTTCATCTGTATCAAAAATTGTAACTTTTTCTTTTAACTGATTGTTTTCATCGACATAATACTCCGTCACTTCAACTGGAACGATTTCGTCTTTGAATTTACCTTCTTTAATTGCTTTTTCAGCCAATTCATGCGAACGTACTGCAAAAGCATCCTGCTCTTCACGTGTCACATTGTAACGATTCGCTACTTCTTCAGCTGTGTGACCCATACCGATATAGTATTGTGGTGCTTCTTCAGCAATTTTTGGGTTTAGACGAACTGTATTACCAGTCATCGGAATCATACTCATCGACTCTGTACCACCTGCAACGATTGCTTTTGCATGGCCAAGCATAATACGCTCTGCTGCATAGGCAATTGTTTGTAGCCCTGATGAACAGAAACGGTTAACTGTTAATGCTGGTGTTTCATCCGGTAACCCAGCCAATGCCCCAACTAAGCGGGCAACATTCATCCCTTGTTCTGCTTCTGGCATTGCACATCCCATAATTAAATCATCAACCGGACCTTCATAGCCCGCACGTTTTAATGCTTCTTTTACTACTACTGCACCAAAATCATCTGGACGAGTGTTCGCAAGTGATCCTTTTTTCGCACGTCCGATTGGTGTTCGTGCTCCTGCAACGATAACGGCTTCACGCATAATGATGTTTCCCCCTTGTGATTAGCCAGCAAGTAAACTCGTAAGCTAGTTGCCGGCAAAATTTTTCAACTGATACAACGTTTTAAGTTAAAGTCTGTCGCTTTTTGCGCACGGACTTCGATTAGTTACGTAACGGCTTTCCTTTTACAAGCATGTGCTGCATACGCATTTGTGATTTCTGGTCTGCAACCAGTTCTAGGAATGCTTGTTTTTCCAGGTTTAATAAGTACTCTTCTGAAACTTCTGTTCCGTATGGTACTTTTCCGCCTGCGATTACATATGCAAGTTTTTTCGCGATTTTCAGATCATGCTCTGTAATATAGCCTGAATCGAACATTCCTTGAGCCCCTAATAACAATGTTGCATAACCTGGTGCCCCTACTACTTTCACCGGTTTTTTCACTGGTGCTGTATAGCCTGCATCCGCAAGTGCAAGTGCTGCTTGTTTTGCATCATAGATTAAGTGATCCGGATTTACGGAAATACCATCCGCAAAGTCCAGGAAATTATTTTCACGTGCTTCTTCACCAGAAGTCGAAACTTTTGCCATTGCAATTGTTTCGAATACTTTATTTGCGATTTGCTGATAGTCTACATCCACGCCATTTGGCAAGCCTTTAATGAACTTTTGGTAAAGACCTAAGTTACCGCCGCCACCTGGGATTAATCCAACGCCTACTTCTACAAGACCCATATACGTTTCAGCTGATGCTTGAATGTGTGCAGCCGGTAAACATACTTCCGCTCCGCCACCTAATGCCATTTGGAATGGTGCCGCAACAACCGGTTTTGTTGAATATTTAATACGGCGCATTGCCTGCTGGAATGACTTAATAACAAAGTCCAGTTCGAAAATGTTATCATCTTGTGCTTCCATTAAAATCATCGCAAGGTTGGCACCAACACAGAAGTTCTTACCTTGGTTCCCGATTACGAGACCTTTAAAGTTTTTCTCAACTTCATCAATGGCATAGTTGATCATTTGTACAATGTCTAAACCGATTGCATTTGATTTTGAGTGGAATTCAAGTAATGCGATTCCATCCCCTAAATCAATTAGGCTTGCACCTGAATTTGATTTAATAACACCCTGTTTTTTCTTGTAACGTTTTAAGTCAATCGCTTTTTCATTTACAGGCACTTTTACATATTCTGAACCGTTATAGTAAGCTAAATCGCCATCAATTTCTGAATAGAATGTTTTCAGGCCTTTCTCTAATAATCCATTTACGAATTCAGGAATTTCACGGCCTTCTTCTTTCATTTTAGCGACTGATTTTTCTACGCCGATTGCATCCCACATTTCAAATGGACCTTGAGCCCAGCCGAAGCCCCATTTCATCGCATTGTCAATTGCAACGATGTCATCAGCAATTTCACCTACTAATTTTCCTGAGTAAATTAATGTCGGTGCAAATGAATTCCATAATAGTTCCCCAACTCGGTCATTTGCATAAATTAAAACTTTTAATTTACCTCCTGTACCTTTTGCTTGTTTTGCCATTTCTAATGATGGTGCTACAAGTTTCGTAGTCGGTTCATATTCAAATGTTGATAAATTCAATTGTAGAATTTCTTTCCCAACTTTTTTGAAGAAACCTTGGCCCGATTTCGCGCCAATCCAACCATTTGAGATCATTTTCTTTAAAATAGGAGATTCTTCAAATACTGCCTGTTCTTCACCGGTTGTCTGGTCATATACATTTGTTGCAACATGTGCAAAAGTATCAAGACCAACAACATCCAATGTGCGGAATGTCGCAGATTTTGGACGACCGATTAGTGGTCCTGTTACCGAATCTACTTCACCTACTGAATAGTTACGTGCAATCATTTCGTTCATTGTCACGATTAAACCGTATGTTCCGATTCTGTTTGCGATAAAGTTCGGTGTGTCTTTTGCGATAACAACACCTTTCCCTAATACATCTTCGCCGAATGTTTGCATAAAGCTCACAACTTCCGGTTTTGTTGTATTAGCCGGAATGATTTCCAGTAATTTTAAATAGCGTGGCGGGTTGAAGAAATGTGTTCCAAGGAAATGTGCCTGGAAATCTTCTGAACGTCCTTCCGCCATTGCGTTAATGCTAACCCCTGATGTATTTGATGAAATGATTGTGCCTGGTTTACGTACAGCATCAATCTTTTCAAATAAGCCTTTTTTAATATCTAATCTTTCTACAATTACTTCAATAATCCAGTCAACATCTTTCAGCTTTTCTAAATCATCGTCAAAGTTACCTGGTGTAATTAATGCTAGATTTTTTTTCGATGAAAGTGGTGCTGGTTTTTGCTTTAGTAATTTTTGCATTGCCGAAACTGCAAAACGGTTTTTCACAGGTTTTGAATCTAGTGTTAACCCCTTAGCTTCTTCTTCCTTTGTTAGTTCGCCTGGAGCGATGTCTAATAACAATGTAGGAATCCCGATATTCGCCAAATGTGCTGCAATCCCTGAACCCATTACCCCTGAACCTAAAACCGCTACTTTTTCAATTTTGTAAGACACGAGCACTTCCCCCTTCTCCCTTGAATGAACAGTCATTCATTTTGAAATCAAAAAAAAACTTCAAACAGCTTTTCTGTTCTTAGTGTAGATTATTTTGACAATTTACGCAATAATTTTCTCGCAATTTTAAATAAATTTATTATTCTTATATTTTTATTGCTAGAAGGTACATATATTAAGTTAAATTACTTTTCGTAAGCTGTCCTAATCGTGTACAATGGGCGTAAGGAGCGTGATTAATATGCAAGAAATTACAACAATTGAACAATTCACAGAACTAACAAGCAAGGAAAAACCAGTAATCGTAAAATTCTTCGCTGGCTGGTGCCCGGACTGCACACGTATGGATATGTTTATCGATCCAATTATTGAAGAGTACAATCAATATGACTGGTATTCAATCAACCGTGATAACTTCCCGGATTTAGCGGAGAAATATCAAGTAATGGGGATTCCATCATTACTAATCTTCAAAAATGGTGAAAAATTAGCACACTTACATAGCGCTAATGCAAAATCACCTGCACAAGTAGAAGAATTCTTAAACGCACAAGCATAATATGTATTTACGAATAAATCCAAAAGTTTACCGCTTTTGGATTTATTTTGTTTATTTTAATAAGTTAAAGCGCTAGTCATAATGGGGTTTTTTAATTACAATGGATTACGGGAAATTTTATTGTAAGAAAGGAAAATTTATGACTTCAGATCAACGAAAAAAACTCGCTTTACTTATGCTTAACATGTTTATTGCTGTTGGGAGTTTCGGGATTATCATTCCAATTATCCCTGCCTATTTAAAAGAAATTGGGCAAGGCGGAACAGCTGCAGGTTTAATCATTGCGATTTTTGCATTCGCACAATTTTTAGTATCACCTATCGGGGGGAAATGGACGGATAAGTATGGTCGTCGCCCGCTCATTAATATCGGACTGCTTACGTTAGCTATTTCGATGTTTATTTTCTACTTTGCTGATTCCATTTGGCTGCTTTACTTATCACGTGCTATTGGCGGAATTGGCTGTGCGTTCCTGATCCCTGCGATTTTTGCATATGTAGCAGATATAACAACAATGGATCAACGTGCAAAAGGTAATAGTTTTATTTCAGCCTCGATGTCACTCGGTATTGTAATCGGACCAGGTATCGGAGGTTTTTTAGCGGATTTCGGACTTAAAACACCGCTTCTTGTTTCGGCAGTAGTCGGATTGCTTGCGTTTGTCGTTTCATACTTTACATTGGCGGAGAGCCAGGAAGAGAAAGTCGAAATTCCACAAGACGAAAATTCATCAATGGTAAAGGATATTCTTTTATCTGTTAAAAAGCCATTCTTTATTCCACTGATTATTACACTGATCATGAGTTTCGGTTTAATGTCTTATGAAACCGTTCTTGGACTTTATGTAGATGATAAATTTGGCGCAACACCACAGGAAATTGCCTTCATGGTCACATCAACAGGATTAGTCGGTGTAATTATGCAATTATTTGTAGTTGACCGCCTAGTAAAAGCGATCGGGGAAGTAAATGTATTAAAATTATTTTTAGTCGTTACCGCTTCCGGCTTCTTCCTGTCGATTATCGCAGGAAGCTATACGATGTTCTTTGCGATTTCGTTATTAATATTCCTTGCGACATCAATTTTGCGTCCTGTATTAACGACATTAATTTCAAAAATGGCCGGGAATGAACAAGGGTTTGCAATGGGTATGAACAATGCCTATATGAGCATAGGCAATATTATGGGCCCTCTTCTTGCAGGCGCGTTATATGACATCGATATCCTATACCCGTTTATCGCAGGATTAATCATATTAATTTTCACTATCATTCTAACATTTATGTGGAAAGGTATTAAGATCCAAAAAGCAGCATTAAAAGGAGGTCATTAATCGTGAAAATTATTGTATTCGGAGCAACAGGTGGCGTTGGACAGCATTTTGTTGAAATGGCTGTCGCCGCTGGTCATACTGTTACCGCATTTGTACGTACACCTGAAAAATTGAAAACTACAGATGTAACGATTATTCAAGGTGATGCATTTAATGCAGAGCAAGTGGCGGATGCGATTATAGGTCATGATGCGGTCATTTCATGTTTAGGTTCAAGTGCTGGCATGAAAAAATCAAATGAGCTTGAAACGATGGGTAAAAACATTGCAGACGGTATGGAGATGGCCGGCGTAAAACGTCTAGTGTACTGCGCTTCAGCTGGTGTGGATGGTGAAATTCCGGGTGTGATGGGTAAACTGATGATGAAAATGCTCGCTAATCCATTAGCGGATCACCGCGCAGCGCTTAACTATTACAAAACAAAAGATGTTACGTACACAATCGCACGTCCTATGGGCTTAAAAGATGAACCGTTAAAAACCGATTACAAAGAGACAGTCGATACGGTTCCAAAAGGTTCAAGCTCGATTCCGCGTGCAAGCGTGGCCCATTTTATGCTGAAAGCATTGGATGATGCACAATACGAAAACAAATCAATTGGTTTATGCAGCTAGATTTAAACAGACGAAAACTACCTCCAAATGGTTGAGGTAGTTTTCGTTTTTTTATTTGGAATTATCGATTTCCTCGATTTTATTGACTAATTTCCGGAAATGATTAGCCAACGCTTTTGGGATTTCGAATATTGTCCATGTATTTTTTTCAACATCATTTTTCAGCACATAGCTTTCTTCGTCTCCGCCCTTTAACCATAGCTCCAGCCTTTCTCTCTTTCCATTTTTATATTCGATTTCTATCATTAACTCAGATACATCCAAACCAATTCTTTGGTGTTCTTCGTTCACTGTTGCCTGACTGAATAATTCTTTTACTTCATTTATATCTTCTTCTAATAGGTAGACCTTTGTCCCAGTGCCGCCGATTTTATAAATTTTCAATGATTGAATGTCATCCACCAGCAAAACATCACTTATTTGAGGGATATCTTCAAAAGCAAACGGTATTGTATATTCAGTACCCTTATCATCTACAAGAATACGTGGAGCGGTACGGGTTAATGTCCAGCTAAAGCCGTCATCGCCAGTAATGAAATACTGATTATCTTTTGTTTTGATTTGAATATTTGTATACGTTTCCTCGATTAATTCTCCTGAATAGGGTTTTTCATCTTCTGATTTTGGCTTTTCTAAATAAAGGCGTGTATCACTCCTGTAATGAAGTGTTCCATTATTAAACACATACATTATTCTGCTTTCCTTACGATTTTGTACTATCATATCATTTAAATGCTCAGGTTTTGCCAAATACATATTCTCATCTTCCGAATCGACCGCCAACTGTTCATCCGATTGCGGCATATAGTAAAGCATTCCACCTACAACAAAAAGCAATAGTAATACGATGGCAGGCTGCATGAAGGGCATCCGCTTTTTACGATGCTGTTTTCCATCCAGAACTTTTTGTACAAATGCTTTATTCATCAACGGTTCGCTGCCGATTGTTTCATCAATTGCTTGCTTCACTTGAGAACTCGTCATGCCATTCACCACCTTTTAATTGATCTCTTAACTTTTCACGTCCACGCCTAAGTCTCGTTTTCACGGTATTGTCCGAAATCGAGAGTAAATGTGCAATTTCATCGATTTTCAGTTCCTTGTAGTAATATAAAATTATAATTTCACGGTACTTAACCGGAAGCTCAAGAACTACATTTCCCAGCAATTGATTTTCGCTTCTCTCAAGCACATATTGCTCTGCAGATTTGGTTCCTTTAAAAATATCCTGAATTTTATTTGTTAAAATGGTATTTTTGTAGCTCCAGCTGCGTAAATAATCATAACTACGATTGATCGTCATTCGATATAAATACGTCCGGTAACTCGCATCGCCACGAAATTGTCCACGCTGCTCATATGCTTTTAACAGCACATCCTGTACAATATCTTCTGCCATTTCTTTATTTTTTACATATGTATAGGATAGTCGAAGTAATTCCTCGCCATGTGTTCTTATAAATTCTTCAAGCTACATTTTCTTCCCCCCTCTTCTCCAAATGCCAACCGTTAGACGGAGCTGTTTTATTTTTAGTTTCAACTTTAAATGTTTATTTTTTTTGAATGTGGGTAATAAACTACTTTATAACAATTTGGAGGTTTTTAGTATGCGAGTATTATTAAATGTAAATGGCAGGTCACAATATAGTTCGGATATCCGGCCTGAATATCAAAACTCGGCATGCGGCCCAACGACTGCACATGTTATTTTGAATTACTTATGTGAAGATGAAACAATCCGCACTAAAGATGTAAATGAACTTTATAAATTTTTAGGTGGTACAAAAATCGGACTTTTTAAATGGCGGATGATCAGAAATTTACGTCGACTACTCGGAGAAGACTGGTGTATCGAAGAATGTACATTAACTCAGGCGATTGAGCAATTACGCTTAGGTAATCCGGTAGCGATGAAATTTGATGTGTATTTTACCGGGCAGTTCTTAAAAAATTATACCCCTCTCTATAAATACCACTGGGTACCGTTAATTGGCTATGAAATAAAAGACAACGAACTTTACTTAACGATTCATGATAATGGCAGCCGCAATCGTGACAGCCAGATCCGAACTTTTAAATATGATGACAACCGCAAAATATTAAGCTTTGTGAAAATTGAAAAGGAACAGCAGTAGCATCTATGCTACTGCTGTTTTCTTTTTTCTGAATAAATGATAAGTTAATTGGTTATTACTGTAAAAAAAACTGCGAGGATACATTATGAAATCAGTTGGCTCTATTAGTCTTTTACATATTATCTTTTTAACGATGACATTCATCGGATTAAAAAACCATGTCACGATTATTCCATCCTTACTACAGGGAGCAGGTCGTGATGCTTGGTTTTCTGTTATTTTTTCAATATTTTTGATGATTCCCTGGTTAGTTCTACCCTTTATCACATTAAAAAAACTTAAAGATGAATCACTTCGTATGTATTTACTAAACAATTACCCTAAGCTGGGTAAAGTGCTTATTTTTATCATTGCTTTTTACTTACTTCTCATGGCCGTTATTACAATGCATGAAACACTACAATGGGTTTCAACAACCTTTTTGCTGCAAACACCGCCATTGCTTTTGTTTTTCTTTTTTACAGTTGTATGCTTTTTACTGGCAACATCCTCTATACTAACAATCACGATGGTCAATGTTGTCGTATTGTTTGTTGTCGTAGTTCTAGGTTTCTTTATCGCTTTTGTTAATATTCAAGTGAAAGATTATGCATTGCTACAGCCATTTTTCGAGCATGGATTTACACCGGTTTTCACATCTATGGTATACCCTGCTTCCGGCTTTATTGAGCTTTATTTGCTCGTATTTATTCAGCAGCACTTTAAAACAAAGCTTAAATTTTGGCATTTATTAATCATGCTCTTTTTACTATTTGGATTAACACTAGGTCCCTTATTGGGGGCAATTGCCGAATTCGGACCAACTGAGGCTGCTAAACAGCGTTACCCCGCATTTGAAGAATGGCGAATTGCCACAATCGGAAGCTTTATAAACCATATTGATTTCTTTTCTATTTACCAGTGGCTTACAGGAGCATTTGTCCGTATTGGTTTTATATTATTTATTGCAGTCGAGCTATTAGGGCTCACTGGTCAAAAGAAGAAAGTTTGGGAATATATTTTTCCGCTCTTTGTTTTTTGCTCACTGCCTCTTTATTTACTCGATGACAGTATATTTAGCAAATGGAAGGGGCAATATTTTCTAATAAGTACTACGTTATTCTTTTTCGTACTTTCAATTATTCTCTTTATATTAGTAAATCGAAAAACAAAGCGAAAGTTGGAATATAATGATTGAATACGCTGCCTTAAAAATGCAATTTGATAATTGTGCTGATATTCGCTTTCAAACATTTGACTTCCCTGCAAGCAATGTCATACTCATCACCTGTGAAGCGATGACAGACAATCATTTATTCAATGAAGTAGTCGTACCCCGATTAAGAGTGGCATGCAATCAAAAGGAACAATTTGAAGAGGCAGTTTTAATGCAGAAATTACAGCTTCCGCAGCTACTGAAAATTGAAGATTTGCAAGAAGCTGTTACGAATGTATTTAGCGGATTTGTTCTTATTTATATCGAGAATTTAAATATACTGTTATGCAGCAATATTGAAAAAAAGCCTAATCGAAGCCCTGAGGAATCAAACTTAGAAGTAACTATTAAAGGTCCACGTGATAACTTCATTGAAGATTTAGGTGTAAATATTGCTCTTATCCGCAAACGTCTGCCTACGAATTCGTTAAGTGTTGAGAAAATAACGTTAGGAGCACGTTCAAAAACAAAGATCGCTATTTTATATTTTAATGACATTGCAGATTTATCTATCTTGAAACAATTAAAAAAACAACTCTCTGCAATCGATACAGATGTTATTTTAAGTGGTGAATTAATAATGGAACGGTTGAATAAAATTTCCTATTTAATTCCTTTAAATGATTCGACAGGTCGTCCTGATTTCGCGATGCAAGCACTCGTTACCGGACGCTTTATCATTTTAGTAGACGGAATTGCATACGCAATTATCACGCCCACCAATATATTGGCATTATTAAAGTCCGGAGAGGATAATGATTTTCCGTCCATATTCAGCTCGTTAGAAAGGTTATTACGTTTATTCTGCATATTAATAGCCCTTTTACTTCCGGCTTTTTGGCTTGCATTAACAACATTTCATCAAGAGCAGCTCCCAATACAATTACTTGCGACAGTTGTACAAGCCAATACGGGCTCCCCACTGCCTGCAGCTATAGAAATGCTTGGAATGCTTTTTATGTTTGAGTTATTTCGTGAAGCGGGATTACGCTTACCGAGTGTTTTAGGTGGGACGATCAGTGTTGTAGGAGGGTTAATTATAGGTGATGCAGCCATTCGAGCTGGGATTACTAGTCCGGCAATGATTGTTGTCATAGCCATTTCAACAATTGCTACCTTTACACTTGTCAATCAGTCCTTCGTTACGACAATCAGCATGATGCGAATTGTATTTATTATTATTACATCGATTTTAGGACTTTTCGGCTTCTTCTTATCAATCTATATTTGCCTTGTTTATATCGCAAATATCCGTGTATTTGGTGTTCCTTATTTAAATATAGCTGTCAATTTGAGCTGGGATAATATAAAAATGACCCTTTTCCGTCCACCAGCAAAATCAAACACTAAACGACCGGAAATATTAAATGATAAAGATAAAACAAAGGAAAAAACAAAATGAAAAAATGGCTTTTGCTTCCATTGTTACTTTTAGTTGCTGGCTGCTGGGATACAAATCAGCCTGAACGTATGTATTATTTACTTGGCCTGGGAATCGATTATAAAGATGGTGAATATGAAATTTATAGTCAAGTTGTTGCTTTCACTAATATTGCTAAAAGCGAACAGCCGAACCCGGAAGCTACGCAGGCTGAAGTTGGGATTGCCAAAGGAAAGACTTTTGATGAAGCATTTTTTAATTTATATCAAACGATGGATGAGCGCTTCTTTTTAGGGCATTTAAACTATGTTCTTTTTTCGGAAAATATCGCAAAGGAAGGTAAAGTAGAACCTGTTATCAATTCCCTTATTCGATACAGGGAATGGAGGTATACAACTTGGGCTTATATTACAGATTCACCACTCAAGGAAGCTTTGCTCATCACACCCATAATCAACAAGTCCATTACCCTATCAAAAGTGTCCGACCCGCTCAGTTCATTTAATCAGTCATCCCGAGTCCGTCCTATACAATTACGGGAACTTATGATTCATTTGAATGAACCTAGTCATGAAGCCAAAATACCATTTATCGAAATTAGCGAAAACTGGTCAAAGGAAGATGGACCGGATCCAGTCTATTCATTTAAAGGCATAAGCATTATCGGTAAGAACTCTGGTTTAAAAGGGAACTTATTAGGCGACGATTTAAAAGGTGTTCAATGGCTAGAGAATGAAACAGACCGCTCAGGTGTTACCGTTAAAACGGAAGAGTTTGAAGAGTTATATACAACGACAACCGTTGACGAAGTGCATTCTAAAATCACACCAATTGTTTCCGAAAATAATGTGCAATTTGATTTACAAGTGCAATTGGTTGTTCAAACAAATGAAATTCTTAATGAAAATAAAATGGATTTATTAAAAGATAAGATTAAGCAGCAAGTAAAAAAAGAAATCGAGCAAACCTATAAAGCTTCATTAGAATTTGATGCCGATATTTACCGGTTAGCTGAGGTATTGTATCGAAAAGATTTGAAAACCTGGAAAAAGTATGAACAAGATGGAAATATTCCTCTTGACGAGTCTACTATTCGGAAAGTGGATGTGGAGCTTGTAAAAGTCAAAGGTGAACGTATCATTTCACATTAAAAAGAGGTTGTGCAACTGTGCACAACCTCTTTCGCATTTTATTTATAAATCGAACGAGCATGTTTCGCGATTAAGCGATAGCCTTGCTGTTCAATATGATTAAACAAATCCGGAGCATAAGGGGATAAAGCTAAGTGATCCAGCTCCACGTCAATCGGTACATCACAATGGATTGTAGCTAATTGATGGGACAAACGTAACATTGCTAAATTTTCGCTGATTTTAATGCGTTGTCCCGGCTTTAATGTCGGCAATGCTTCTAATACGCCATCAATGGAACCGTGATTTTGAATAAGCTGTAATGCTGTTTTCGGACCAATCCCTTTTACACCCGGATAACCATCACTCGTGTCCCCCATAAACGCTTTCACTTCCGCGAATTGTTTTGGTGCAATGCCATATTCCTCTACAAACCGGCTTTCTGTATACACATCGTACTCTGTATAGCCTTTTTTCGTAAATGCTATTTTTGTCGAAGGGTTAAGTAATTGCAGTAAATCTTTATCTCCACTAATGACAGTAATTTGGGCATCGTCTTTCCATTTTTTAATCATTGAGCCGATTAAATCATCTGCCTCAAGACCTTGCGTACCAAAGTTTTGCCACCCGATTATTTCAGATACTCTTTTAGCCATATCAAATTGCGGCAACATTTCCTCCGGCGGTGCAGGTCGATTCGCTTTATAGCCATCGTATAAGTCATTGCGGAATGTAACCGCGCCCATATCCCAGCATACAGCTATATGTGTCGGTTGCATCAGATTTTGTGCTGTCAATACATGCCGGGCAAAGCCTTGAACACCATTTGATGGCGTCCCGTCATCTAAACGTATAAATTGATTCATTGCAGCTGACGCAAAAAATGAACGAAACAATAGCGCCATCCCATCTACGATTAATAAATGTGGTTTTGTCATAATAAATCTCCTCTTTCTACTAAACACTTATTATAACAAATGCACCGGTAGAATGTAGCTGTCAATACTTACCCATTCGGTTTCAAGTAGTCAATAATATGATTTACGTCCTTGCTGAAAATACGATCCTCTGTCATGGCAGGCGCTATGTTGCGAATGTCTTTCCACTTATCATAAAGTTTTGGCGACATGTTTGCTACACCCCGGTATTCCACTGCCTGTGCTGCACAAAATGCCTCAATTGCCAATACATTTCTTACATTGGCAATAATCATCCGCGCATGGCGAGATCCTGTCGTCCCCATTGATACATGGTCTTCCTGATTTGCAGAGGATGGAATGGAGTCGACCGAAGCAGGATGTGCCAAAGTTTTGTTTTCCGATACTAAACTTGCGGCACTATACTGCAAAATCATTGCTCCTGATTCAAGCCCTGGATTCGCGCTTAAAAATGCAGGCAGCCCTTCATTTAACTGCGGGTTTACTAATCGTTCAATCCGTCGTTCTGATACATTGGCCAACTCCGCCATACCGATTTTCAGAAAGTCCATCGCAAACGCAATCGGCTGTCCATGGAAGTTTCCTCCTGAAATAACTAAACCGCCGTCATCGAAAATGAGCGGATTGTCTGTTGCCGCATTCATTTCGATTTCGAGCTTTTCTTTGACATAGTTCAATACTTGCCAGCTTGCTCCATGAATTTGCGGGATGCAGCGAAGCGAATACGGGTCCTGCACCCGCTTTTCGCCTTGATGTGTAATGAGCTTACTGTCCTTCAGCCAATCACGCATACGCTCTGCAACAGCCATTTGTTCCTGCATGCCTCGCGCTTCATGGACAGCTGGATGAAAGGCATCGATAATCCCGTATAAACTTTCCATCGTCATTGCTGCAATCCATTCACTCGCATAAGCCAGTTTCTCCGCTTCCAAGTAATTGACGACCCCTTGTGCAGTCATCGCCTGGGTTCCATTGATTAAAGCAAGACCTTCTTTCGCCTGCAGCTCAATTTTCGGCAGTCCCCGACGTTCGAATACTTCATGTGACGGGCGCATGACACCATTCACATATACATCGCCTTCTCCAATAACCGCCAATACTAAATGAGAAAGTGGCGCTAAATCTCCGGATGCCCCGAGTGAACCTTGCTGTGGAATAACTGGAATGACCTCTTCATTAATCATCCATAACAAGCGTTCCAGCACTTCCAGTCGAATACCCGATAGCCCTTTTAATAAAGCATTTAATCTTAGCACCATCATCGCTTTTGCAACATGCTCCGAAAAAGGCTCCCCAAACCCGCATGCATGGGAACGAATTAAATTTACTTGCAGTTTGCTTACTTCGTGCTCTGCAATTTTTACATCGCTGAACTTTCCAAATCCCGTGTTAATCCCATATACCGTTTTATCCTGCTGAACAATTCTTTCCACTGCTTCACGGCTTTTAACAACTCGTAACTTCGCTTCTTCAGCTATCTCTATTTTTTCCCCATTATATAAAATGTTTCCCAATTGTTCGATCGATAAATTTTGTCCGTTCAACTGAATCATTTCCCGCACCCCTTTTAAATATTGTTACTCTTAAATTTATTATTGTTTAAATAGCAGTTAATTGCTACTAATATTTCACCCTTAAAATTATAGTTCAGTTGAAAACGCCTGTATTAAAGGCTTTGTGCGTTTTATTTCTAAAAACTTGTTCACCTACTAATACATTAGCCTTCTAGTGATTTAGTATTTTATTATAGTAAAGTACTAAAGCGAAGAAGGATAAAAAGCTTAGAAAGCAGTTGTAATTTAATTGAAAAATAAAACTCTTAGTGAGAAATGGGCGATATAATAAAATTGATTGGAATGGAGGGCGACTCCTACGGGAATAGCACGACGCCTAAAGACTACAGGCTCAGGCCGTGCCCATGGAAAGCGTCCAGGAATGGAAATCAATTTTTACGCACAGCAAAAAATGCCATTTTCCTTAAGAAGAAAAATGGCATTTTGGATTATTTTAAGCCTCTACTTTGTTCGCTTCATATCTCGGATTGCTTGAATCGATAATCGCACGAGCAAAATCGCACATAAAAACAAGCCTAAATACGCAGCAGTATTCAAATAAATTGCATAGGCATTATGAATAAATTGCGAGATTGCGAGCAATGCCACCGATATAATCCCAAATGTAATCCCAACCATCAGCAGAACAAACCGTGAAAACAGCTGAGTGACAAACATGGAATTCGCTTTATCCGAAAAAATATCATGATGCAAAATAATTTTCCCGCTCTCCACTTTCCTGAACAGCTGATCAAGACGACGCGGTATTTTCCGTATATTCGGTAATAACAATGCGAGTTCTTCTTCAATTAAGTCTTTCGTCTCGCCCGGATGTTTGAACGGTTTCAATAAGCTTGATTTCAAATAATCATTGGAGAAGTCTTTTACTTCACTGAAAATCCTAAAGCCTGGGCAAATCACAGACAATGTACCATCCAATGTAACAATCGCCCGTAAAGCCACATTGACGGATGGGTAAAAATGGAGTCCAAATTCACGCACTACAGAAAAGATAGAGTACATTAGTTCATCTGTAGGGATTGTCGACACATAATTAATTTTCAACAGGATTTGACTAATCGCCTGCTCCATTTCATGCCGATTGATTTGTTCGGCATTTTCCACAAGCTGGGCAATACCATCAACAACAAGTGCTGCATCATTTTGATGAATTCCGACTAGGAAATATTTTAACCCTTCCTGCTGCAATTCAGCTAAACGGCCGACAGCCCCATAATCGAGAATTGCGACACGCCCGGTTGTTTCCTCAATATAAATGTTTCCCGGATGTGGATCCGCATGAAAAATTCCGGAAATAAGTGTTTGCTCTAAAAACGAATACAATAAAGTTTGTGCAAACTGATGGCGGTCAATGCTCAAATCCGTAAATAATGCATTTCCTACTGTAACGGATTTCCCTTTTATATATTCCATCACCACAACATTTGAATTACTGCATTCCCGGTATACTTTCGGCACTTTCACATCGATACTGCCACGTTCGACAATTTTGGCAACCTGTTCCATGTTGCGTGCCTCAATAATAAAATCAATTTCTTCCTTTAACGCCATGCTGAATCCTTTTGCCAAGTCGTAAAAGCCTAAGTTTTCAGCCCATTGCGATTTACTGGAGATCCATCTGGCAAACTCCATTAATATCGATAAATCATCCTGCATAATATTTTTGACATCAGGCCGTAAAAACTTCACAACGACAGGTTCGTTCGTTTCCTTTAACACCGCTTTATGTACTTGACCGATTGAAGCGGAGGCTAACGGAGTTTTACTTATATAAGAAAAGATTTGTTGCGTACCTGCATTGAAATTTTCTGCAATTATTTGGTCAACTTGCTGCTCGGTAAGGGGTTTCACATGTTGCTGAAGCTTTTCAAGTTCCTCAATAAAGATGGGAGACAAGAGCTCTTTACGCGTTGACAGTACTTGTCCAAATTTAATAAATACCCCGCCGCACTGTTCCAGCGTATCCCGTAATGCTTTTGCCAGTTCCCGTTCATCTTCACGGGCACGGGCATATTTCATCGTTCTTGTTACCCCGTTCGTTACCGCGATTCCTACAACTTCGCGTAACCGCTTTTGACGCTTCCAATACGTAATAAGTGTCTTAAAATAGGAACGTCTGCCGACAGGAGTGCCATTTTCATTCAATTCTATCGAATCAAACAGCTCAAAAAACAGATAAAGCAGCATCGAAATCAGAAGCATACTGCCGAGCCAGATAAGTGTTGTAATGTTGACTACATTCGAAACGATTCCTTGGTCATAATAGTCCGATCCTCGTAAATATGTATACCAAAATACAAATGTCGTAAGGGAAACACTAATTAACACGGATAATATTCTTTTCATCAGACTTATTTGTGAGCCGATTAAACGGCCGCTAATGAAGAAAACAAGCACGGATGCAATAAGTAATTGAAGTATAGCTGATATGAAATCCATTCAAATCGCCCCTTTAGGTCAAAGTTAAATGTGTATGCACTTCTACATTCCCTTTTAACGCTTTACTAATCATACAAGTTTCCTCTGCCTTATATGCATAGCGCTCCGCTATACGACGGGCACGTTCATCTTCCTTATTTTGCAAGTCAATGTCGACATAGTGATGGATCGCTTTATAAGTAAAAACACCATTTGTCACATCAACAAGCCCTTCTGATTTCAAATTCAGCTTTGCATCAATTTGGCTTCGTTCAAGCATTGCCGCCAGTGTAATTAAGTAACAGGTTGCTGCAGCACCGAGCAGCATTTCATCCGGATTTGTCCCAATACCAGGTCCATCCATTTCAGGCGGAATCGAAATTTGCGTCTGCAATCGTTCGGTTTTTAAGTCACCAACCGAATTTCGTCCCCCTGGCCAGTCAATCGTTAATGTAAAAGTATGTACCGTCATTACTATTCACTCTTTTCAATTTTCTTTAACTATAACATTTTTCCCTTAGGATGTTCAGCTAATGAAAACAGCCGACTAACAGAAAGCTCCTGTTAATCGGCTGATGTTTACCATACGTTTTGTTTATATTTTTTATAGTAGTTAACCTGACGGATGAACATGTAGATTTTACGTTTAAAATGCTTGTCCTGTTTATAGAACAACGGATTCACAATTTTCTTTTCCAGAATCAATCGGCGAATATCCTTTTTCACCGCTTCATCGTAAACGAATTTTTTTAATACAATTTTCGGCACGACTGAAAACAGCACATCCCCTTTTAAATACGAGCATGGTTTCGGAATATCGTAAATTAGATCTTCAACAAAGTTGCGCGCCAAATTATGACCCATTGCATTAATATAATAACTTGAACGGCCTTGTCGAATATTTACTTCAAACACTTTAAACTTCCCGTCACGCTCATCATATTTTAAATCAAAGTTTCCGTAGCCACGATAGCCGACCGCTTCCAAAAAGCCGCGCAGTTTCGTCATTACTTCTTCGTTATAACGGGAAATAAGCGCCGTGTAATTGCCAATCGCCGTTTTCGTATGTTCCTGAAGGACAACTTGTGCAAACGATACGAGCTGTGTTTCGCCTTTTAAATTGACATAAACAACCGAATCCCACATTGCTGTATCGTCACCGGGAATATAATCCTGAATAATGAGTTCTTCCTGGTAGCCGCTGTTTTTAATCATATCGATCACTTGTTGGACTTCTTCTTTGTTTTCTACTTTGAAAACTTTCGCCTGTCCTTCAAATGGATGACGGCTATACTCAATCCCGTTACTCGGTTTAATAATAACCGGATACATCATCTCGGTTTCGAATTGACCATCATTTTTGCAATCATAAAATACCGTCGTCGGAATATCGATTCCATATTGTTCGCAAAGTTTATAGAAATTGGATTTAATCTGTAAGTCATTCATTAACGTTTCGTCGATATAGTTAAACACAAAGTAATCTCTTAAAATCGCGCTGTTTTCAATAATTAAACGGACGTATAAATCATTTGTGCCGATTAGAATCAGTTTTTCTGCTTCTTTTTCATATTTTTTCGCTACGCTAATTAAAATTTTGGCAAACTGGTCTGGTTCACCAAGTTTTTTGTCATACTCAATTGCACGTGGAATATTACTTAAGTTCGTAAAAGGTAAAACACCTTTCCCTACTACAATCGGACGGATCTTATATTCTTCATGGAAAGATATCGCCATGTTGTATGCATTAATATCAGTACCGACAATAATCGGTAAAAATGGTTGTCGAGTCATTACTATACTTCCTCTCAATCTGTTCAACGGTATTCTTATTTGATTTATCACTTATTTATCATACAATACTCTATCGATTTATGCTGTATTTTGTAAATGGTTTTTATTATTTCCCGAATATTTTAATGAAACTTCTCCTCGTTTAAAACGTACGTATTAAGTAAGAGGTGATCGGGATGAATGCTCAATTACAATTATTCTTCACAAACATTGATAAAATCGTTTTATATTTTGGGGCAGATGCAAAATATTTTTATATTGACCTTGCACTAAAACTGACTGTCCGCAATATTGTATTTAACTATGAGGATTATGAAAGCGTGCGTCAACAAATTAAAAACAATACAAAATGGTATAACTTTGCTCGCGTTAATACTCAGATTATTAATACATATTATGTTCATTATGCAAATGAACCTGAAAAAATCGGTGAGGTTATAAATCTCCATAAATTATTGACGAAGCAGTTTAGCCGCCATGAAGACAGCTATATAGCGGCTGCCTATTTAAACTCGGAAGAACATATCGAGCGAATCGGTCTGTTAATTACAGATTTAATGGACAAACAAAGCGTAAAATATGCGCCTTTAAAACTTTCCACTAGTACGATGCTTGCCGGGCGTGTGGAAGATACTAAAGTATTGGCAAATAGTGTGGAAAAGTATTATCAGGCGCTTGTGTCTATCGGATATGAACGAACAAAGGACACGACAAATACAGCTGTCATTTTAACAATCGGAACAGGGGATTTTCATAATGAAACCTTTGCCCGATTAAAAGAGCTGACGACTTTTATTAGAAAAACAGAAAAAAAACTTACACCGTACCATTACAATACGATTGCCCTGCTCTCGCTTGCGAAGTTCGAAGTGCACCAATTCCCGGCACTACATGATATGCATGAAGAAATTTGCCGCTTTTTAAAGGTGGATCGAAGCCAGTTTAACTCATTGCTGGTAGCCACTCAAATTTACACATCGACTGAATCTATCGGTGACTTACCCTCATATGATGTAGATTTCTCCACAATTATTTTCTCTGCTGCAGAGCATTCAAATTCTGGTCGTTATGAAAGCGACCTTCCTGCTGGCGGTGCTGACTGAAAGAAAAATAAAAAAACTGTGCTGAACCGGAAGAGACTCCATTCAGCACAGTTTTATTAATTTTGTTTACGTTCTTTTGCATATTCAGCAGCTGCCGTAAATACGATGTCCGTTGAAGAATTCAATGCTGTTTCACAAGAATCCTGGACTACACCGATGATAAAACCAATTGCCACGACTTGCATCGCAATATCATCTGAAATCCCAAATAGGCTACATGCTAACGGAATCAGTAATAGCGACCCGCCTGCAACACCGGAAGCACCAGCAGCCGATACTGCAGCCATTACCATTAAGATGACCGCAGTCAGGAAATCAACTTCGATACCTAATGTATGAGCAGCTGCCATTGTCAGTACGGAAATTGTAATCGCAGCCCCGCCCATATTTATTGTTGCACCTAAAGGTATCGATACAGCATATGTATCTTTATTTAATTTCAGCTTCTCTGCCAATGCCATATTGACTGGAATATTAGCCGCTGAACTACGTGTGAAAAAGGCTGTAATTCCGCTCTCTTTTATAGATGTAAAAATAAGCGGATACGGATTTCTGCGTGCTACTGTATATACAATAAGTGGATTTACAACGAGCGCTACAAAGAACATTGTTCCTACTAAGATCAGAATTAGACGAGCATATTCCCCTAATGCTGAAAGGCCTGTCGTTGAAATCGCTTCAAATACTATTCCTAAAATACCGAATGGCGCTAAGTTAATAATCCATTGCACAACTTTTGTAATCGCATCCGAAAAATTCGCCATAACACTTTTTGTTGAATCATTCGCAGCTTTTAAAGCAATCCCTAAAACAACTGCCCAAGCTAAAATGCCGAGATAATTTGCGTTCATAATTGCACTTACCGGGTTTGTCACGATATTGAATAATAATGTTTCAAACACTTCTAGTATCCCGCTAGGCGGAGCCACATCCTGTGCTTCTGTTTTTAATGTTAATACTGTCGGGAAAATAAAGCTTGCAATGACGGCAACAAATCCTGCCGCGAATGTCGCAACTCCGTATAAAGCTAGAATCATTTTCATATTTGTTGCTTTGCCGCCAGCATGTGAAGCAATCGCATTAATAACAAGCACGAACACCAAAATCGGTGCAACTGCTTTTAAGGCTGAAACGAATAGAGTTCCTAGAATGGTAATACCACTCACCGCTTCCGGTATCGTCAGTGCTAAAATAACACCAATAATTATACCAATAATAATACGGTTTACTAAGTTAATGCTGTTCCATTTTTCGAACAATCTTTTCATAATTTCCCCCGCTATTCTAAGATGTTACATTGCTTCTGGATGTTTGAGAACGAGTAAGTGATTGGATCTGATCAATGCACTACAAAATTCTCCGGCTGAAGCTACTTTTCTATATAACACTTCAAAATTTAATAATTTACTATAGACCAATAATACAATGTGCGACTAAATAACACAACTGTATTTTTCCACAGTACAATGTTAAGAAGTAACTTTAAACTGCTTCAGAATTTTTTTGGATTATTTTATAAAATATTGAAGCTAAAACTTGCTGGAATAACATCCCGAAAACGACCGGCATCGCTACTTTTGACGGAAAATATGTGGTAGCGATAACGACCCCTACCGCAATATTCCGCATTCCTCCATTAAAAACAAATGTCGCCTGATCAGCCTCTGATTTCCATAACAGCCGACCAAGTACAAGGGAGAATACATAGCCAGAAACTGCCAAAAACAGGACAACAGCAATAACTTTCGCAAGCTCCAAGTCAATCGTTTTTACATAAGGTGCAATTACACTACTATTAATCATAATAATGCCGAATAAACAGAGCTTTGAAACTAAAGACATTGGTTTTCCATATTGTTCGAATAACTTCCCTTTCGTCCATTCGTTTACAAGGATACCCAATATAGACGGTAAAACAATCATCCAAATAAGATCAAAAATAAGTGCTGATGTATTTAGTGATATCGATTCCCCGACAACTAAATGCAAAATTAATGGCATAAGGATCGGAGCAAGCAGAGTATCAATCAATATAATGGCGAGAGATAAAGGCAAGTTTCCTTTACTGATCGTCACCCAAATGACGCTCGTAACCCCTGTTGGTACGGCAACGGATATTAGAAATCCAATCGTTAATAAGCGGTCATCGAATATGAGTTCCGCCAGAAAGAACGCCCATAAAGGCATGAGAATATGTAGAAAAGCGATGACAAATAAAATCGTTTTAGGGTATTGTTTAAACACTTTTATATCGCGAAATTTTAGATTCAAGCTGCTGATGAATGTCATCACGGCAAATAATACCGGGACTAGAAAAAGAAAATGTGTTCCGATTTTTTCGAGCAGCACACCGATGACTAAACTGAGGGGTGTTAATACCGGCATCCACTTTTGAATAAATTGATTGAGCAATTGAACCATGCATTGTGCCTCTTTTCTTGAATTTATATTCCTTACCGAATTGTATCATAAGCGGATTACGTCCGGACCAGAATGAAATTCAACCATCAATTTAGTAAAGCAACCGTTTAAATAGATAAGTTTGCAAAGATTATGGTATTTTTATGATAGGTATTTAAGGAGGTTATTGCATTGTCATTATCTAAAAAGGGCTATCTTGTCTTGTTTGTCGGGATACTTTTATTAATCAGTTCTATCTTTTTCACAACTAACTGGAGCATTACTTCATGGCTTGTTTTATTTATCGTCAGTCTGCTATTTTGTACAGTCGGAATCATTATGTTAATTGTACATTTAGTTAAACAAATAAAGTTGGAAAAGCAGAATAAGTAAAACAAATGAAAAATGAGCAACCGTATTGTTGGTTGCTCATTTTTATTTTTCTTCCTTTACGGATAGGATGTTAACGGCTTCTTCAAATTGAATACGTACTGTTTTTCTCGCACGTACGGATGATTTTGCTTTCACTTGAACTTGTTTTTTTTCGCCATTATGCTCAATTTCCACTAAAAAGCATTTTGCACCACATTGCATTTTCAACAGCTCCTTGCTTTAATTATAGTGACATTTGCCCTTATAATCTATTAGCTCAACTTTCGATAATACTAAAAAAAGCCGCAAATAATTAACAATATGTCCATCATTTACGACCTTTTCTTATCCCGCATTAACGGACCGTGGGGATGAAAAATACCCCAACCAATTGGAGTTTCACTTTATGTTGAGGGAACGATAATTTCCCCATCGTCTTCATCTTCAATTTCTCCAACAATTTCTGACAATATATCTTCCATTGTCACAAGACCGATTGTGACACCTTTTTCATCTGTAACAATCGCCATATGGTTGCGCGATTGCTGCATTTTTAAAAACACGTCTTTTATCGCTACTGTTTCCTTATAACGGGGAATCTCACGAATATACGTACTGAAATTATTCTTCCGTCCCGCAGCTATATCTGTCAGCATTTCCTTCGAGTTAATGAAACCGATAAAGGCTGCTGTATTTTTACTGCGATCAATGACCGGATAACGCGTAAATTCGTACTCGTCAATAACAGCAAGAATTTGCTCTAATGTATACGTTTTTTCGATTGTAATTATTTCATTGCGCGGAATCATTACTTCCCGTAATTTCCGTGTATCAAAAGCAAAGATATTTTCTAGATAGGCAAGCTCTGTCTGGTTGATTTCTCCCCCTTCATAACTTTGCGTCACAATCATTTTAAGCTCTTCTTCCGAGTAAACTGTATCGTGACCAGCCGGTTTGACACCAAAGATTTTGAGCAGCCCACGAGCAGAACCGTTTAATATCGAGATAATCGGTCCTGTAATTTTACCGAACCAATAAAGTGGCGGTGCCAATAATAGTGTCATTTTTTCTGCATATTGGATAGCCAATGTCTTTGGCATTAATTCGCCAAGTACTACGTGTAAAAAAGTAACAACCGATAATGCAATAACATAAGAAAGGGCTGTTGCAACCGCCGCTGGAATGCTGAAGTAGTCAAAAACAGGCTCAAGCATTTTCTCTACGGTCGGTTCCCCGAGTGCACCAAGAATTAACGCTGTAATCGTAATTCCAAGCTGACAGGCTGACAAATAATAATCCAAATCCTGTGTTACCTTTTTTGCCGTGACGGCTTTTTTATTGCCCTCTGCGATCAGCTGATCGATTCGTGACATACGTACTTTTAAAATTGAGAATTCTGCTCCAACGAAAAAGGCTGTTAACAAAATAAATACTGCAATTAAAATTAAATTTATCATTATAATACTGTCCAATTAATTCCCCCGAAATATGAGGGATTCACCTCCAAGACATATAAAGTATCGATCATTTACTGCTGAAGTTTATATTGTCTTAATACAACTTCTTTAATTTGATAATTGTCCATATCCGAAATGACCCAAATATGGTCGTCGAATTTAATTTCATCACCGATTTGAAGCTCTTCACCGTTTTTGATTGAATCGATGTTCGTATGCTGAATCCAGCCGCCAATTGTATCTATCTCTTCACTGTCCTCAAACTCAAAACCGAAGCGATCTTCCAGTTCATCGAGCAGTACACGACCATTAATCGTATATTCGTTTTCTCCTGACTTACGGATATCATCTACTTCATCCTCGTCAAATTCATCCCGAATCTCTCCAACCAGCTCTTCCAAAACGTCTTCCATCGTTAATACTCCGGCTGTACCGCCATATTCATCGATAATGACCGTCATATGCACTTTCGCCTTTTGCATTTTTAATAGTGCATCTTGGATACTAGTCACACCTAAAACAAATGGTACTTTTGTTAAAAACTGCTCGAGCTGTACTGTTCGATTTGAAACGATATAGCTAAGAAGCTTGTTTGCATTAATCACACCAATAATGCGGTCTTTATCATTATTTTCAACAATCGGATAACGTGTATAGTTATGTTCATCTAAAATTTGGATAATCTCTTCGGCGCTCATATCTTTGTCGATTGTAACTAAGTCTGTTCGAGGCACCATAATATCTTTTGCAACACGCTCATCAAAAGCAAATACATTTTCTAAATATTTCAGTTCTTGTTGGTCAATTTGTCCACCCTGGAAACTCTGTGCCATAATAATTTTCAGTTCTTCTTCAGAATAGGCCTGCTCTTCACTTGCTGATTTAACACCAACTGCACGTAATAGTAACCGAGATGTTCCATTTAATGCCTGAATAAACGGATACATAATTTTACCGAACCAATAAAGTGGTCCTGCAAGCATTAAAGTTACTTTCTCGGAAAACTGAATCGCTAACGTTTTTGGCGCCATTTCGCCAATTACTACGTGCAAATAACTTACAATAGCTAGTGCAATTACATAAGAAGCAGCCGAAGCTACAACATCCGAAACATTTAACCAGTCAAATACAGGATATAGCAGTTCTTTTACATACGGCTTCGTAAACGCTCCTAAACCGATTGCTGTAATGGTAATACCAAGCTGACAGGCAGATAAATAATAATCTAGGTCTCCTGCTACTTTTTTTGCAATGACTGCTTTCTTATTGCCTTCCAAAATCAATTGGTCAATACGGGATTTACGAATTTTAACAACAGCAAATTCAGCTGCAACAAAAAATCCAGTTAAACCTAAAAAAATAATTAATAAAATGATGTTTAATATGGTGTTTACGTCCAATTACTTCCCTCAGCGTGAGGGATTCACCTCCAAAAATAATTTAATAGTAATTCGGTCTTTCTGATATGTACCCAACTATCCTATTGAACATGCTAACTATAATGGTGAAGTTACTAATTCTTATAGAAGAATTATTGCCCTCAAAACCATCACGTTATAGTTTATAAAAATTATATAGTTTTTTTTATCAAATCACAATAAATTGTGCCCAATAAATATAGAACTATAAAAAAAAGCTTTCGACTTTGAATAATCAAAGCTGAAAACTTTTAATAAATTTATTCTACATCCATTGAAGATTTTAAAATTTCGCCGTTATATAATTGAACTTTTTCATATTCGTCTTTCTCCACTTGGAGAACGAATGTATGAGGGACGCCTTCATCTTCACATTTTTGTCCCACATTGTCGATTAATTGAACTGCCAAGTAATTACCGTGTTTGTAAACATTATCGACTGAAGTACCACAGCTACCCGAGTAAGTAACTATAAATACGGCCATATATTTATCCATATCAAGCGTGAAATTGTCTACATCAAAGCGAGCTTGCAAGGATTCAAACTGTCCTTGCGTATTTGCATAAGCAATATGCGGTACGAGCGTCTCGTAAATCGGTGCAATTTTTTCATCATACTTAATAATTTCAAATGGTACTGCCTGTTTTTCGGTAAATTTAACTTCTGTATTTTCTCCATTACTACAACCTGCCAACAACAATAAGATTATAGCGAACAAATATTTTTTCATCATAAATTCCCTTCTCTTTTACATCTTCATAGTGAATTTTAGTTTACTTTCAAACAATTTTCAAATCTTCAACCTTACTTTAAATAATTGTCCATTTGTTAACACTTCCCCCTAATTCAATTTGCAATAAAACATATTAATGGAACTAAATTTCTGGGCGAAAATTATGAACACTACGGTATTTTGACTCGTATTAGGCGAATTCCTATTGGCGTTTATCCACATTTACATACATTACAAAGAATACTTAAGAAAGAAGGTATGCTTGTTGTATCAAAATCCGTTTGAACGCTTTGATGAGAGCCCTGCAGGACAACCATTTCAACAACAGTTTTTCCCAGCCCCACCCGGCCAAGGCCCGGGAGGTTTCCCAGGAGGACCAGGTGGGTTCCCTGGTGGCCCAGGATTCCCTGGTGGAGCACCGGGATTCCCAGGTGGTGGTCCAGGTGGCTTCCCTGGCAGTCCTGGTGGAGGTCCTGGCGGTAATACCCCAATGCCAATGGGTCCGCCCCCTACTTTTACTCCCCAAATGCAACAACTATCCGCTAGCCAGTCACAGCAAGGTTCCAGTGGTATAAGACGTTGTATTTATCGTAATACGTTCATTTGGCAACGAAACGGAAATAGTTTCTGGTTTTTCCCGACTTTTGTTACGAGCAATATCATTTTAGGCTTTAGATGGGGACGTTTCGGTTGGGTATACAGTTCAGTAAACCGTAACTCAATCCTGACTTTCCAATGTTTCTAGGCTAAAGGTAAATACAAAAGCTCTTATGCGGTAGTATTCATACTACGTCATAAGAGCTTTTACTTATTGTTGGGCTGCTTCTTTTGCAGTTTGATTTTCATGTAATTTTCTCATTGCAAAGCTTGCCATTGAAGCCGTCTGTTTGACCAACAAATTTAGGCATAATTTTACCTACTAGAGGACCCGCTACTAAACGTACAAGCAATACGACGATAATCCACATAATAGGTAAAATTTTTAACGTACTAAAATAGACTTCCTTAGTAAAACCTCGCTCAATTCCCATAATGAGCGGGTTTGCTAAATATTTTAAATCTATATGCAACAGAAAAAGCAATGACAACGATATATGCCATTGCTTCGCTAACCGATTAAATAAATAACACGTTACAGCTTCAGTTCCTGCGGTTCGCCATCATTCATTAATTTGATTGTGATTGGATCGAATTGAAGTGTCACCATATCCCCGTCTTCTGAAGTAAAAATGTCTTTAAAGAAGTTTGTAATTTTCAGCTTTAATGTATCATCTTTTACTTCGCTTAGTTTTGCTGTAATTTCTAAATATGGGGCATCAAGATCTTCCTTAGTATAGCCCAGTAAAATATGAGTGTAGGGATTTTCATTTAAATCGTACACTTTTTGGGAATCCTCTGTTGTTGTCGCATATAGTGTGAAGTCTTCATTTGTAAATGTCATGTAACGAACATAAGGGTGCCGTCCGTTTAATGTAGCCATTGTTCCAATTTTATGATCTTTAATAATTGAAAGTACTTTTTCCTTTAATGTTTCCATTACGATGCCTCCCTTAGTATAGTTGAATTTCTTCCTGGTTTTTTCCGTTTTTATTCATAATTCTCATTCTTGTCGGCGTAACTTGAATGAGCACAAAGTTTCCGTCCGCATGCTCTGAATATTTTACAAGCAGCTGCTGCTTCACAACATCATTTAATGTTGTCGCTGCATTGCCTTCGATTTCTAAAAATGTTTCAAGTATGCCATCGCTTTCATAGCCTAATAAAATATGGGTACCGCCATATTCCTTAATTTCACGGACGACATCGGAATCTTCCTTTGCCACGGTATACAGTTTTGATTCAACATAGTGAAATGTCATGTAGCGCGAATTAGGCACACCGTTATTATTTGTGGCCATAACGCCAATACTGTTTTCATTTAAAATTTGTAATGCAATTTCTTTATTACTCATATTTTCACTCCTCCGGTAAATTAAGTTCCATTATTCGTGAGATGAGAAGCACGTCCAACTTGATAGAAGCCATTTTGCAAAATTGCTGATGTGCTGATGCTTTTATAATTCCCCTAATAAATTTAAATAAAACAACTTTCTTCATATTCAACGCAGCTTATAGTCCTCTCGCTTTTCCTCGTTTTAAAAATGACCACGTAAAAACTCATTTATTTTAATTACTAATCTGTAAAAAATTATAAGATATAGGGATATTTGTTTGAATATTAAAAAATTTGTAGATAAAATGAAATTGGAATAGATATCCTTTATTCTGCATGATAAAGAAAAACTATATGTAAGGAGGACATTGGATGAAAAGATTTACTTGGCTTTCTCTTATTCTCACAACTCTTTTATTAGTTTTGGCTGCGTGTAGCGACGCCGAAGAGACGACAAATGAGTCAACGCAAGGCGATAGCGGCACGACAGAAGGTACAACAGAAGAAAATGCTTCCGGCAAGCTCGTCATTTACACAGGGCGTGATGAAAACATGGTACAGGGTGTTATTGAAAAATTTAATGAGCGTTACCCGGATATTGAAGTGGAATATATGACAATGGGTGCCCAGCAAATTTTAGAGCGTGTCCGTGGTGAAAAAGCCAATCCACAAGGGGATTTTTGGTGGGGTGGTACACAAGCTGCGATGATGGTTGCCGCAAATGAAGATTTACTTTTACAGTGGGATCCTTCATTTATCGATGCTATTGACCCTCTTCATAAAGATGAACAAAATCGATGGGTCGGTGAAATGCTATTACCTGAAGTCATTATGATTAATAGTGATGTCATGTCACCAGAAGAAGGACCTCAGGATTGGGACGATTTACTTGATCCGAAGTGGAAAGATGAGATTTTAATTCGCGGTGTCCTTGCTTCAGGAACGATGCGGACAATTTATTCTTCTATGATTTTCCGTCAAGGTGCTGATGATCCGTCAAAAGGCTATGAATGGTTGAAGCAACTGGATGCGAACACGAAAGAATATACGCAGGATCCTAATGCATTGTATTTGAAACTGGCACGTCAAGAAGGTTCGATTTCATTATGGAACTTGCAGGATATTTTACTGAAAAAACATACAACGGATTACACGTTTGACTTTATTTATCCGGAAAGTGGTGCACCGATTTTAGTCGATGCAGTCGGTATTGTAAACAATGCGAAAAACGAAGAAAATGCGAAATTATTTATGGAATTCCTGTTCGATCAGGAGACAATGATTGAGCTTTCAAAAGAGTATTACCAAATTCCAACACGTACTGATATTGCAGCGGATGCTATGCCGGACTGGTATAAAGAGCTGGATTTGAAATCTTTGGAGATCGATTGGCAAGTTATGGCCGATAAAGAAGCGGAATGGATGGAGTATTGGGATACAAACATTAAAGGTAAAGGTAAATAGTAGTTATAGACTGACCTCTGAATTAAGAGGTCTTTCTTTTCATAATTTGTCGGTGTGAAGGGAGTTGGATTGGATGAAAGCTGTTCATATTAACGACGTTTCAAAAAAATTCGGTGATATCGTAAGTGTCAAAGATTTAGAGTTGGATATAAAATCGGGTGAGTTTTTTACATTTTTAGGTCCTAGTGGATGTGGCAAGACAACTACATTACGGATGATCGCCGGATTTTACTACCCTTCTAAAGGAAAGATTTATTTTGACAATCAGGATGTCACAACATTGCAGCCTAATAAACGTAATATCGGAATGGTGTTTCAAAACTATGCACTCTTCCCGCATATGACCGTCAATGAAAATATCGCATTCGGTCTGGAAATCCGGAAATATGATAAAAAAACAATTAAAGAAAAGGTTGACCGAATACGCGAGCTCGTTCATTTAGGACCATATGGCACACGTAAGATTAATGAGTTATCAGGTGGACAACAGCAGCGTGTTGCTTTGGCACGAGCACTTGTTATTGAACCTGATATCTTGCTGCTGGATGAGCCATTATCCAATTTGGATGCAAAGCTGCGTGAGGAAACACGCATTGAAATTAAACGAATTCAGTCAGAGCTGGGTGTGACGACAATCTACGTTACCCATGACCAGACTGAAGCAATGGCAATGTCGGATCGGATTATGGTAATGGAGCATGGTGTCGTTAAACAAATTGGTACACCACAGGAAATATACCACCGTCCAAACAACCGCTTCGTCGCTACTTTTATCGGAGAAACAAACTTGCTTACAATGAAAGTTCAATCGATTGAGGACAATATTATTACTGTTACAAATGAGAAAGAACTTGAACTCCAAGGCCTGACAGAAAACTTGGCACCGGGTCTTCAAGTATCAACCGGTGACGAAATTTATGTATCAATCCGTCCTGAAGCATTTGAAAATGGTCCTGGTGAAAACACCGTTACAGGTATCGTTGAGCTGATTGAATTTACTGGAGTCAGCGTAAATTACTTTATTAAATGGAATGACACAACATTAAAAGCAATGATAATCAGTCGGGGTACTGCAATACTGCAAGCTGGCGATATGATTGAATTACATATCCCTAAACAAAATATTTATTTTCTAGGAGAATAAGAGAGGAGGCACACAATGAGCAAAAAATCCGTTGACACATACGAAGCGAGTTGGTGGTCTCGTCTTACACAATCACGCTATTTTGTCTATATTCTCATCTCCCCGCTGTTTTTAATTTTATTTGCCTATGTCATTTATCCATTTTACTCAACATTTATTCAAAGTTTTGCAGGCGACAATCAGCTAGCAAACTATCAGAAGTTTTTCAGTTTGGAAAGTACAGCCAATTTAGAGGCACTTTGGAACAGCTTTTATATATCGATTATTAGTGTTATATGCTGTGCTGTTGTCGGGGTAATGATGGCCTTTTTACTGGAGCGCTATGATTTCCCGGGTCGTAGGCTGCTTTCCATTTTAGTACTTGTCCCGATGGCATTGCCCCCGTTAGTCGGGGTGTTATCCTTTACATTTTTATATGGCGAAAGCGGCATTTTCCCGCGCTTATTTCAGCAGATGTTTCAATTGGAAGATGTACCGTTTGCATTGAAAGGGATTTGGGGTGTTATTGTTGTTCATACGTTTACGATGTATACGTACTTTTATTTAACTGCTTCTGCCGCAATTAAAGGGCTTGATCCTTCTCTGGAAGAAGCCGCAACAAGCCTGGGTGCAAGCCGGATCCGTGTTTGGCGGAAGATTATTTTGCCGATGCTTACCCCTTCTTTAATCGCATCTTCCCTGCTCGTTTTCATGGTGTCGATGGCATCCTATACCGCGCCGCTCATGTTCGGGGTTGAACGTACGATGACGATGCAAATTTACTTATCACGGACAAACGGCAATCTGGATATGGCGGCAACACAGTCAACCATTTTATCGTTCGTATCTATCACCTTTTTACTTATTATGCGTTGGTACCAAAACCGACGTAATTATCAAAATTTAAGTAAAGGCATAAGTGTTCACCGCTCTGAAGTGAGCTCAAAGCCTTTAAAATATTTAGCGGTCACACTGTCATTCATCGGTACATTAATTTTAATCCTGCCAATTTTGGTGCTGATTTTAATTTCGTTTTCTAAAGATGGTGCTTGGACAATTCAAATTTTACCGACGGAATATACACTCGACCATTACAAAGCGCTCTTTACCGATGAGCGGACATGGCGTCCAATTTGGAACTCGCTGCAGATGGGCTTCATCGCAACAGTCGGCAATATTATATTCGGTGTTGCTGCAGCATATGCTATGGTCAGACTTAGTTTCAAGGGGAAAACAGCGCTCGATATTTTAATTACGATTCCGTGGGCATTGCCAGGTACAGTTGTAGCCGTCAACTTAATCGCGGCCTTCTCAACTGAAAGTGCGTTTACATTCAACCAAGTATTAATTGGTTCATTCTGGATTTTACCGCTTGCGTACTTTATCCGGCATTTGCCGCTTGTCTTCAGGTCAACATCAGCATCCCTCATGCAGCTGGACCAGTCTGTAGAAGAAGCTTCCCGGAGTTTAGGGGCATCATGGTGGTACACATTCAGAAGAATTGTCATTCCCCTAACTTTATCCGGCGTTCTTGCCGGGACATTGTTGGCTTTTGTCCAAAGTATAGGGGAATTCGTCGCATCGATTTTAATTTATAATACGTCGACTATTCCATTGTCGGTTGCAATTTTCCAAAAGTTGTATGCCTTCAAGTTTGGGACGGCGTGCGCGTATGGTGTGCTGCAGATTATTTTAATCCTGATTGTACTGATTATTTCAGAACGATTATCGAAAGGTTCTGCAGGAAGCGCAATATAGCAAAAAAAAAGTAAAAGCATAAAAACTGCTTTTACTTTTTTCTTTATTGCTATAGCTCTTTAACCATCCAAACTTCATCATAATAGTTACCGTCAACTTTCAATGCATGTCGTTCCAATGCATATTGCTTAAATCCTAAAGATTCATAAAGGGCAATTGCCCGTTCATTCGTTGATTCCACTGTTAGATGCAGCTGTTCAAGACCCTCGTTTTCTCTTAATAGACGCAGCAACTCCTCTACCAAGGCACGCGCAACGCCCTTCTCTCTTTCTTCTGGCATAACATACATACCTACAAGAAAGCCTTTATGATTTAATTTTGCGTTTGTTTCCCTTTTAAATGTCGCAATTGCGATCAGTTGGCTCTCTTTAAATGCCCCAAGTGTAAATTTATCGGCTTGCGGGCGAAGTCGTTGTTCAATTTCCGGAACCGTATAATTATTCTCATGTTCATAAGACGAGCTAAAAAATGTTGGATAATTTAAAAGTCCATGCAATCTGACTTTATGATATTGTTCCGCATCTTTATAACCTAATATTCTAATATTCATCTTTTCACCTCTTAAATTTACGTCCCTTATTATATACCCCGTTTCTTAATCTTTTACACTATTTCGCTAGTATCGCTAATTCTATTTCGCTACGTAATAGGGCTGGCGCATCGGCATAAACCCCAATATATTTTGCCTTTTTTTCATATCCGCCAACTAATTGGATTGATTGCAATTGCTTCATTTCAATTACAAAAGCGGGCTGTTCATCTGTATTACCTAATACTTTAAAATGATAGACATTTTTATCTTCTTCTATCGACTTATGAAGGTGTGCAATATTAGTCACATCAATTTTTGTTTGTTTCAATAAGCCATTGGATAGATATAGATTTCCGTTTTCAATACGAACTGGATTTAGCGTTAATGCACGAAAATCTGCAAGTAAGAATACGAGTCCATAAAGTGATAGAACTGTATGGCCCCAAGCTAAAATTGGTAGCCGATCATGAAAGAACCAATGAAATGCGATTCCTTCAAACAATGCCGCATGAAAAATCATTACTAAAAAAGGTACATACATCGTATTTTTGTAAACGGAAAATCCGGTAGGCTGTTTTTTCTTCCAACTGCAAAACGCATAATAAAAAACTAGCATTTCTGAGCAAAGTACCCTAATGAGAATGTTATCTTTCACTTTCTCCGCTACGATTCGAGGAAACGCAAAAATAAGTTGCTCCTGCTCTAATTTAACCGCCCGAATAATGCTTGGTAAATATTTGATAAAAATAAATAAAATGAATAATTCTATAAGAACCAACCCAGCTTCTACAGCGATTGCAGAAAGTGTTAAATAACGGAAAGGTTCCATCAATCCATCAGGGATTACTAGTCGAGCAAATAAAATACCGGCAGCGATAAAGACAACGAAATTTTGGACTGTCCATTTGCCCTTTTGCAGCAAAAGAAGCGCTGGTGCCACAACTGCACAGTCAATTAGCGAACCGATCACCATCCCACGCGCTTGCCCATCTGAAAGTGTGGAAACAAACGATAACTGATAAACAATCATATTACCCATTAAAATGATACAAGCAATCAGGAGCCATTTATAATCAAATACTCTTTGGAAAACCATCGCAATCCCCTTCCTTAAATGCATTACATAAATTCCCATAAATCTGGTACTTCCATTATAATCTAATGTTACCTTTCCCTCATTAAAAAACGCAGAAGTTCACATAAACTTCTACGTTTGGATTTATTTTAATTAATCGTTATTGGTACTAGCCATTCACAAGGATATCCTTCATCAGTTCCCTGTTACGCTTTTCGAACACTTCGTTATGCGAAGAAACTTTTGCATACTGATCTGCTGTAGGTTCCAGGCTTAACTTGATTGCATTAATTGCATTGACGGCATCCTGGAATGTACCTGTAATTAAATATACTTTGTTGTCGTACTTGGAAATATCGCCTACTGCATAAATACCGTCAACAGATGTCAATCCTTTTCCGTTGGTTAAATAATAATAGTCATAATCCGAATCTTTTTCCGGAGCTAGTGCCTCATCAAAAGAAAACGAAGAATCCCGGTCATAGCCATGATTTACAAGTACATCATCCACAACTATTTTGGTTGTTTCCTTTGTTACGACATTTTCCAAAATGACTTCTTCTATTTTAGTCTTTGTGTCATTAGCCACAAGTGTTTTAATTTGCGTATTTGTAATGATGGGAACCCCATTATCCTGCAAATGTCGGATTTGGGCTTCGTGTGCAGATAGCTTTTCACCTCGATAGATAACTGTAATCTGCTTGGCAATGCCGATCAGATCCTTCGCCCAGTCAATTGCCGAGTTACCGCCGCCTGAAATTAACAGTGACTTGTCCTTAAAGCTTTGAATGCCCCGAATTGTATAATGCAAGTTCGATACTTCATACTTTTCAGCACCTTCAATATGCAATTTGATCGGACTAATAATACCGCCACCTACTGCAACTACGACCTTTTTCGAATAGTGTTTTTCGCCTGAACTTGTCTCAATTACAAATAAATCATCTTTTTTTGTAATGAAATCAACTTTCGTATTTAGACATACGGTCGGCTTAAATGTCAGTCCTTGTTTAACCAGATTTTCAATGACTTGCTGCGCAGGAGTTGCAGGCATGCCGCCAATATCCCAAATGATTTTTTCAGGATAAACATGCAGCTTACCGCCAAGCGTAGGCTGAAATTCAATGATTTTTGTTTTTAAATCTCTCAACCCTGCATAGAACGCACTGTATAATCCACTTGGACCACCGCCAATTATCGTTACATCATAAATATCGTTCATTCGAAACACTCCATTCTTTTCATTATCGGTCAATTACACTTTTCGCGAAATTGCAGCCGGATTCCATTGACTAAGTTGCAGCTAAACGAGCATTCCGGATTTCGAATGGTGTCTTCCGATTGGTACAACAGAAGGCGAATCCGAAACAGGATCTTGTGTGACCACACAGTTTAGATTAAATATATCTTTGATTAATTCACTCGTAATCACGTGTGCTGGTGTTCCCTCCGAAACAAGTCGACCTTTATGTAAAGCAAAAATATAGTCGGCATAGCGGGCGGATAAATTAATATCATGGAGTACCATTACAATTGTCGTACCATGCTTACGGTTTAAATCCGTCAGCAAGTCCAAAATCTCCACTTGGTACGTAATATCCAAGTAGGTTGTCGGTTCATCTAGAAACAAAATATCGGTTTGCTGTGCAAGTGCCATGGCAATCCATACACGTTGTCTCTGCCCTCCTGACAGCTCATCGATATGACTGTCTGCAAGTTCGGTAATATTCATCATTTCCATCGCTTCCGCAACTGCATCATAATCCTCTGTTGACCAGCCCTTTAACAAGCTCTGATGAGGAAATCGGCCCCGGCCAACTAAATCGGCTACCGTGATGCCTTCCGGTACGATCGGTGATTGCGGAAGAAGTCCTAAAACACGTGCAAGCTGCTTCGGCGGGATTTTGTTAATCGATTTATCATCCAACAATACTTGGCCGGAGATTGGCTTGATTAATCGTGCCATCGTTTTTAAAAGTGTCGATTTTCCACAGCCATTCGAACCGATAATAATGCTGATTTTGTTGCTAGGAATCGCTAGACTTACACCGTGTAAAATCGCTTTGTTGTCATAGCCTGCAACAAGATTTTCCGTTTGGAATGTATGTGTCGATTTCATCATAAATCTCCTTTCCGATTAATTCGGATTAATAAATAAATTAAGTATGGTGCACCGATTATCCCTGTAATGACCCCTACCGGATAGCGTGTCTCAAAAGCAAACTGTCCGATAAGATCTGCTGCCAATACTAAAATGACCCCGATTAAACCCGCAGGAATAAGACCTGAAAATCCGACACCGACCAATTTTTTTGCAATGGGACCTGCCAAAAAGGAAATAAAGGCAATCGGACCCGTTGCAGCAGTCGCCAATGCAATCATGAGCACCGACGTAATAATAAGGATGACTCTCGTTTGGTTTGTATTGACGCCTAGAGACGTTGCCGCCTGTTCACCAAGTTCAAGCATTTCCAGACGCTTCGCAAAATAAATTAAAATCGGTGTGCAAATACACACGACAAGGATTAACGGGTATAAGTTCGTTAATTTAGCACCGTTTAAACTACCGCTCAGCCATCTCATTGCAGCCGGAATATCATGTGTATCCCCGATGAGCATTAAATAGTTGATAAAGGCAGTCAGCATCGCCTGAATGCCGATACCGATTAAAATTAGTCGACCAATCGAAAAGGATGTGCCTTTCGCCAGCAGATAGATAAAGATAGCTGTTGCAAGCCCTCCGATTACAGCTGCGATGGATACGACAGTATTGCTTGCATTTAATACAATGATACAAAATACTGCCGCAGCACTTGAACCTGTTGTAATTCCGATTACATTTGGGTTTGCAAGCGGGTTGCGCAGCATTGTCTGGAATATGTAACCCCCGACACCAAATGCAAAGCCTGCAAACAAACCGGCTACCATTCTCGGGAAACGAATTGTATTGACCGCAAAGGATGCTCCCTTCACTTGTTCACCTAGTAAAACCTTTATGACATCTTGCACCGGATAAATCGTGTTGCCAAGCATAAGCATCAAACCGCAAAGTACGAGCGAAATGATTGCCATCAAGGAAGTCATCAATATAAACCGGCGTTTTCTTTTTAATCTTGACGTTTTAATCATCTTCATCGTTTCATTCATCATATTGCACGCATTTTCGCTTTCATCGTAATTAAAATTAAAATCGGCGCACCTATAAAGGCCGTCACAATTCCAACTTCGAGCTCACTTGGACTGCCAAGAAGCCTTCCGATCACATCGGAAAAGGTTAAAATAACCGCCCCCGACAATGCTGACATCGGAATAATATAACGTAGATCAGGACCTACTACGAGACGTACGATATGTGTAGCTAATAAACCAATAAAGCCGATTGGACCTGCCAAAGCAGTCGCAGCACCACATAATAATACGCCACCTAATGCCGCTACAATTCTTACAGTACCTGTGCGAACCCCTAGCCCTGTCGCGACATCATCACCTAATGCCAATGCATTTAATGCCGGCGCTGTAAAAAAGGCAATGAATAGTCCTACCGCGATAAATGGAATAAATAAAGTGATTGTATCCCAGCTTCCTGACCCGACACTTCCTACTTGCCAAAATCTGAACTGATCCATTACATTCGTTCGCGGAATCATAATGGCAACGACCAGTGAAGATAAAATAGCGCTCGTAGCTGCACCTGCCAAAACGAGCTTTAATGGTGTCGCCCCGCCTCTTCCCATTGAACCGATTCCAAATACAAAAATAGCGGTAATAAAAGCTCCCGCTATCGCAAGCCAAATATACTGATTTGCAGAACTGATATTCAAAAAAGCAATACCACAAACGACAAAAAGGGATGCCCCTGTATTTACACCTAATATACTTGGATCTGCAATAGGGTTACGTGTAACCGATTGCATAAGCGCTCCGGAAACACCTAATGCTGCGCCGCATAATAAACAGAAAATCGTTCGTACCACACGCTGTCTTACTACGTTCGCTTCATGAGACTGAGCTTCTGAACGGAATAACCCATTCAGAAGATCTGTCCAGCTAATCATCCGCGAACCAAATATAAGTGATGCAAGTATACATAGTCCGAGTAAAATCGTTAAAAGCAATAATACTTTTATAAAATTACGCGGCATTATAATTTGCTTCTTTTCTAAAACGGATGGACTTTTCATATTACTTTAACTTTTTCGCAACTTCCGAAATTAGTGATACGTATTCATCAATTGTGTACTGAATTGATAATGGGTTCGGGTTTCCTGCTGCAGCAAGTGGTGTGTTGTCAGGAATAATTAAAACCGTACCATTTTTGATTGCAGGCACTTTGCCTAAAATCGGATCTGCCTGAAGTACTTTTAATGTGTTGTCATCACCATAGGCAATCAAAATTTCAGCATCGTTTAAAGCATCTGCATTTTCTGCACTTAACTCGATATAGAAGCTGCTTTCATCCTGAACTTGCGCTTTAATGCTTTCCGGATATTCCATACCTAGCTCTTCCAGTAATTCACCACGTGGGTCAGCTGGTGTATAAATATAGAACTTCGATAAATCTGTAGCGTTAAACATACCGAACGCCGCTTTTTTACCTTTGATTTCAGGGAATTCGTTTGCTTTATCTTGAATTAATTTTTCTGTATCAGCGATTAATTGTTTACCTTCTTCTTCCATACCCATACCTTTTGCATTGAATAGGATTTGGTCACGCCATGTAATAACCCATGGAGTTTCCGGATATGCAACGACTGGTGCAATCTCGCTTAATGTATCATACTCTTCTTGTGTAAGACCTGAATATGCTGCTAAAATAACATCCGGATTTGAATCTGAAATCGCTTCAAAATCTATGCCATCTGTATCTTGGTAGATGTTCGGATTTTCTTCACCAAGCTC
Organism: Solibacillus sp. FSL K6-1126; assembly: GCF_038003445.1. Classification (NCBI taxonomy): domain Bacteria; kingdom Bacillati; phylum Bacillota; class Bacilli; order Caryophanales; family Caryophanaceae; genus Solibacillus; species Solibacillus sp. FSL K6-1126. Next base: position 3,253,211 of record NZ_JBBOPD010000001.1, read on the forward strand.
TTTTAATTTTTCTGCTGTCCATGGAAGCATACCGCTTTCATCCTGCACTCCGTAGTTTGCTGCTGAGAAACCTACTGGTACTACACCTAGAGCAAGTGCCACATCATGGTTTGCCCATGCAACCGTTGCTACACGCTCCGGTTTTTCTTCAATTACTGTTTCGCCTAATGCATGTTTGATTACGATTGGATATTGCGTTGCTGAATCTTCAGAATTCGAAGAGCCTGTTGTTTCATTTGAATTCTCATCTGTACTTGTTTCTTTATCTGAGCAACCCGCAACAACTAGTAAGCCTATTGTTACGAAAAGCATTGCCATTAAAGAATAGAACTTTTTCGTTTTCATCTAATTAACGCCCCTTAAAATTGATTGATAATAATTATCATTATCGCTAATTAGAATAATAAAGCTATTTGATAATGATTGTCAATGAGATTTGTTACTTATTGAGTATTATTTTTTATATAGGAGGGTTTTAAAATGCTTTGTAGCCTATAGCGCTATTTTGGTTTACCAATTACTACGTTATTACAAAAAACTACCGAGAGCATTTTTAAACCTTTGCTTTCGGTAGTTTATAATTTTCAATATTAAACAGTTTCAAATTTTTTCTCAAATCGAGCGACTATTTCCTTCCCGATTTCAAGGGATGCAGTTGCTGCTGGTGAAGGGGCGTTTAGCACGTGAATGCTGCGCTTACCCGGAATGAAATAAAAGTCATCTACCATTGAGCCATCACTTTTTAAAGCTTGAGCCCGTACTCCTGCTCCTCCTGGTTCTAAATCATCTGCTTGGATTTCTGGAATAAGCTTTTGTAAACTTTTTACGAATAGCCCTTTGCTATATGAACGAGCCATCTCATTTAATCCTTCTTTCATATTTTTCCCGGCTAACTTCCAAAACCCTTTGTATGTTAACGTCTCGGCGATATCAAATAAGTTAATATCTGTTTTTTTATAGCCTTCTCTTTTAAAGCTTAGAACAGCATTTGGACCAGCTTCGACTTCCCCGCCAATCATGCGTGTATAGTGTACACCTAAAAACGGAAAGTCCGGGTTTGGTACAGGATAGATTAAATGATTGACTAAACTACGGCTGCTTTCTTTTAGCTTATAGTATTCTCCACGGAAAGGTACGATTTTTAAATCGGCAAAATATCCTGTCATTTTTGCAATCCGGTCACTTTGAAGTCCTGCACAGTTAATCATTACTTTTGTTTCAACTGTACCTTTTGAAGTTTCAATTGACACTCCATTTTCATGCTCATTAATAGATTTCACTTCTTCGCCGCAACGAATTTCGCCACCGTTTGCTTCTATTAACTCCCGGATTTTTTCAGACACTTGCTGGTAGTTGACAATCCCGGCTTGTGGAACTCGAATGGCTCCAAGACCTGCTACATGCGGCTCAATTTCTTTAAGTTGTTCCGCATTTAACATTTCAATTTCAAGCTCGTTTTGTATACCGCGCTCGTATAAGTTTTGTAATAGTGGTAGTTCGTGTTGCTCAGTTGCTACAATAACTTTCCCGCAAATGTCGTATTCAATGCCATGCTCTTTACAAAAGGCCACCATCGACTGACTACCTTGCTTTGCGAAACGTGCCTTAAAGCTACCAGGTTTATAATAAATGCCTGAATGGATGACACCACTATTATTGCCGGTTTGATGCTTCGATACCGAATTCTCCTTTTCTAAAATGACTACTTTTTTATCCGGGAAGCGTTCCGTTAAAGCTAGACCCACAGATAAGCCAACAATCCCTCCACCAATAATAACTACTTCTAACATCTATTTTCCCCCTTACGCTTCTATGCCGCATGCTTCAGCTAACAGCTCGACAAGATGCACAACTCGAACTGTTTCAGCTAACCCTTCACGCTCTACACCTAACTTCATTTGTAAATGACAACCTGGGTTTGTCGTAACTATCACATTTGGTCGCTGTTGTAATAACTTCACATGCTTCATCTTTTCATCTAGTATTTTCATAGAATGGTTATAACGAATGATGTTATATATCCCTGCAGATCCGCAACACATATGAGCATCAGGCAATGGCATTAGTTCAATACCAGGAATACTGTTTATCATATGAAGTGGTTCATTTACACGTTTTTGTACGTTTGTCATATGACAAGACGGTTGATAAGTAATTACATAAGGCAAATTTTTCTTAAATGGTAGCGGTAACTTACTTAAAATAACGCTAATATCTACAGATTTTTCGGAAAATTCAATTGCGCGTTTTACCCAATCAGCCTCAGTTGCTAAAAGATGAGGGTATTCCCCTAACATAGCACCACAGCCACCGATACTATTTACTACGAAATCAAAATCATACTGTTCAAATGCTTCAATATTTCGTTTTGCTAATTGACGTGTCTTATCTGTTAAACCGCTATGTTGATGAAGTGCACCACAACAACCTTGTTCTTTAATAACGGTCACATCACAGCCTGCTTGCTGCAATAACTTCATGCTAAGTGTATTAATCGATGAAAACATCGTATCCATAATACAGCCAACGAAAAAACCTACTTTAAACACTGGCTTTTGAGATTGTACAGCATAATGTGTTTTTCTTTTATTTCGTTTAATAGGTCCTTCAATGGTTGGTAGTATCGTTTCAAAAGAATGGAGATTTTCCGGTAAAATGTTTAATATTTTTGTTTTTTGTGCAACTTTTTGTATACCAGTTTGTTGATATATGGCTAAACCAGTACCAAGGACTTTTTGAATATTTTTATTCGGTACAACTTGATTGAACAATAGTGATTTCACCGTTTTCATACGATTTTTCATTTGTTGTTCTTTATGAACTGTTAATACTTCAATTGCCGACTCCAAAATTTTTCCGTATTGCACATTTGTGGGACATACTGTTTCACATGCACGGCAACCTAAACATAAGTCAATTGAATCGGATATTTCGTCATACGTAATTTTCCCTTCTGCAGCCATTTTGACTAAATTTATACGGCCACGTGGTGAATGGGTTTCTTTTTGGAATGTTACATACGTTGGGCAGGTTGGAAGACAATAACCACATTGAACACAGCTGAGCGTCTCTTGATATGCAAGTTCAGTCATTTGTTAACACAAACCTTTGATTTGGTTCCGGGAATATTTTCCCTGGGTTTAAAATATCTTTTGGGTCCCAAGCTTGTTTAATCCGTTTCATCATATCGACTCCAACTGCCCCGAGCTCCATCTCCATAAATGGTGCCTTTAATGTACCGATTCCATGTTCTCCCGATAATGTACCACCCAGTTCAATGGCTGTACGGAAAATTTCCTCTACTGCCTTTTCAACACGCCTCATCTCTTCTGCATCACGCTCATCAGCAATTATATTCGGATGTAAATTCCCATCGCCTGCATGACCAAACACCACTAGATCAACATTATATTTTTCACGTATTTCTTTTAAACGTTGAAACATTTCCGGAATTTTGCTACGTGGTACTGTTGCATCTTCAGAAATCTTTGTCGGCTTCAGACGTACAATTGCCGGGGATACAAGTTTCCTTGCTTGCCATAGTTGGGCTGCTTCTTCTTTTGTTTGCGCAATTTGAACTGCACGGGCGTTTTCTTTAATACAAACATCATTTACTCGTTTAATTTCATCTTTAATTGCCTCGGGATGGCCATCTAATTCAATCAAAATTAGCGCATCAATATTAGTCGGCAGCCCTGATGGACGATACGCTTCAACTGCTTCTACTGAGGCTTTATCCATGATTTCAAGTTTTGCCGGAATAATCCCCGCACTTAAAATACTGGATATTGCTCGACCTGCATCGACAATGTCATCAAACTGCGCCATCAATGTTTCCGTTGCTTCTGGCTTTGGGTATAAGCGTAAAATGGCCTCTGTAATGACACCCAACGTTCCTTCAGAACCAACAATAAGTTTTGTTAAGTCGTAGCCAGTTACATTTTTCATCGTTTTACCACCAGTCCGAATGACATTTCCTTCAGGCGTAACAACTTCCAAGCCAATTACGTAATCTTTTGTTACACCATATTTTAATCCTTTTGGTCCTCCAGAATTTTCAGCTAAGTTACCCCCGATTGTTGCAATATTCATACTGCTCGGATCAGGAGGATAAATTAGGCCATGTAGCAATGCAGCATCATTAATAGCTTGTGCTGTAACCCCAGGTGATACTATTGCCAACATATTTTCTGCATCAATTTCTAATTTCGATGTCCATCGGGAGAGGTCAAGCACAATCCCCCCACGAACCGGCAAAGGACCGCCGCTTAAGCTTGTCCCTTGTCCGCGTGGATAGACAGGAACCTTATGAGTATTCGCCAGCTTTATAACAGCGGCTACTTCTTCTGTTGTTAAAGGCTGCACAACGTATTCAGGCATGTATGAACCGAATGAAGCATCAAAAGAATAGCTTACTAAATCTGCCTTTTCAGTAAATATGCGTGCATCATCTTGAATGTTTTGTTTTAAAAGCTGTAGGATTTGATTCATCTCGTTCCCTCCACTGTCCGTTAACTTCTGACCGCGATAGAGAACGTAATTGAAACGTTACTCTTCCGGTAAGTTGAGAATTTTTTGGCGTGCATTGATTAAATGTTCTCGCATTGCTTGTCTAGCGCCTTCGCAATCTTTCTTTGCGATCGCTTGAGCAATTAGCATATGCTCCTTTGCGACTTCTTGACGTTTCTTGTCCCATCCTAAATTATGGGATAATGAAAACTTTAAAGCACGTAGATGCAGATCACTTAAGTTGCTAATTGTTCCAGATATAAAATCATTTTTACTCGCTTTCATAATGAATTGATGGAACTGATAATCTTCTTCATGACCAATCGCCTGGTTGTCTTTCATTAAATTCTGGAAGTGCTCAACTAAGTTTTGAATCTCAATCAGCTCGTCTTCTGTCCGCCGTTCGGCAGCAAGAGCAGCCGCTTCACTCTCTATAATGATTCGAAATTCCAACAAATCGAGCACTTGTTTTTTATGAATAAGCTGGAAGCGAACAGGATCGAGTAATTCAGCTAAAGATACTTCTTTAACTAAACTTCTTCCACCTTGTCTGCTTTCGATTGCACCTGCCACTTCAAGTACTTTCAATGCTTCTCGAATCGGTGCTCTACTTACACCAAAGCGAGTTGCTAACTCGTTTTCAGTAGGTAATATTGTATTCTTTTGTAATTCACCAGTACGCATCATCTCGATTAAGAAATCTAAAACTTGATCCGCAACTTTTCTACGTTCTACTTGCATATGAAAACTCCTATCTTTCAACAGATAAATTATTAACTTGGGCATTCGCCTTTTTACCGCGTGGAATATGAATTGTTAATACTATTATAATAAGGGCTAGTCCGATTGCACTTGTAATTAATTCCGGAATAATAAGCAGAATTGACGCAATCCCCATTAGCATACGCTCCATCATATTCATACCTGTCGTAAAGAAATTAAATACTGCTGTTGATAATGCAAATACACCTAAAATGGATGTTGTAAATGCAAATGCTATTTGAAATATTGCATCTATACCTGTTGCATCTGTCTGCATGACAAGAGCCGGGTTGTATACAATCATGAACGGTAATAGGAATCCTGGTAAACAGAGTTTTACCGCTGTCCAAGATGTTTGCATCGCATCGGCTCTTGCTATACCTGCCGCTGTATAGGAGGCTAGTGCTACAGGTGGTGTAATATTTGAAAGTGCACCGAACCAGAATACAAAGAAATGTGCTGCAATCGGATTAACACCAGCTTCAATTAGGGCTGGCGCAGCGGCTACTGCAACGACAATATATAAAGCCGTTGATGGTAAGCCCATACTTAAAACAATACTAGTCACCATGACTAAGATTAAAATAATTGCTAAATTATTCCCCGAAATTTGAATAATGTTGTAGGCAAGAGTTGAACCTAAACCTGTCATCGTAATTACAGCAATGATAATCCCTACTGTTGCACAGGCTACCGCTACTTGGATCGAACCTCGTGCACCCTCAATTAATGCGTTTACAATTGATTTAATTCCAATACGGAATTCTTTGTCTTTCGTTAACCAGCTTGCTACAATACAAGCGAAAATCCCTGAGAAACCAGCTAATAGTGCTGTGAAACCTGTCATTAAAGTCACAATAACAATAACAATCGGTAAAATTAACACTCCGCGCGCTTTAATCACTTCGATAACATCTGGTATATTATCTTTACTAATCCCTTTTAATCCTTGCTTTTTCGCTTCAAGATCAATGGCAATTATGAGTGAAGCGTAGTAAAGAATTGCTGGTATAATTGCTGCCAAAACAATGACGTTGTACCCTACACCTAAGAAACCAGCCATAATGAATGCAGCAGCTCCCATTATTGGAGGCATAATCATCCCACCTGTTGAGGCAGTTGCTTCAACAGCTGCAGCAAAGCGTGGTTTTAAACCAATACTTTTCATTAAAGGAATTGTAAATGTTCCTGTAGTGGCAACGTTCGCTACAGCCGATCCGCTTAACATTCCTGTTAATGCTGAAGATAATACAGCTACTTGGGCAGGGCCACCGCGTCGTTGGCCTGCTATGGATAATGCTAAGTCATTAAACAGACGTGTTGCTCCACTCGCATTTAAAAAAGCACCAAATAAAATGAATATTACAATATAGGTCGTCGCAATCGAGAAGGTCATTCCGAATATACCTTCAGTTGTCATGTATAAACGGTATAGTAAACGTTCGAAGCTAAACCCTGCATGTCCAAACATTCCTGGAAACCACGGACCAAAAAGTGCAAAGAATAAAGCAATTGCAGATAATATTGGAATAAATAAGCCAATCGTACGCCGTGAAACTTCAAGTAATACAACAATTGTAATGAATGCAAATACATAATCAATAAAGGTTGGCTCTGAGAATTTTACATTATGAATATTTGAGTAATTTAATAGAATGTAAGCTCCCCCAGCAAAACCAAATGCCGCCCATATATAATCTACAACTGTGATTTTTGTTTTACTCGATTTTTTAGTTGCTGGATAAAGTAAAAATGTCAGTACTAAAATAAATGTCAGGAAGATGGCATTACGGTATATTTCCTGGATATTCATTAAACTGTTTACGTATACCGAGAAGAATGCCAGTGCAAACAATAGTGCTGAAATAATAAAGCCAGTCTTACCTGTAAACGTACGTATTGCTCCACCAGCTTCTTTATCGTTTTCTAGTGTCTCTGCTACATCGAACTCTTCTACTTTTTTCTTAAAAATCATCATTACACCCCCATAATGGATTCTTATTGTTGACCTTCTGCTGCTTCAGGTGGAACTAAATGTTCCGGTATGTCTAAGCCAGCCTCCACAAAATATTTGTATGCTCCGATATGAAGTGGTGTTGGAAGACCATTTAATGCCGATTCTAATTGAATTTCAGTCGCTGAATTATGGATTTGATGTACTTTATCTAAATTTTCATAAATCGCCTTCGTTAACTTATAAACAAGATCCGCATCCATTTCTGCTGTTGTTGCTAAAAAGTTTGGCTGAGCAATCGTGTTAATTTCTTTATCAATTCCAGTGTACGTACCTGCCGGAATAACAAAACGGAACCATGTATTAAAAATACTGTTAATGCTATCAAGCTGTTCATCTGTGACATCAAGAACAGATGCTTTAACACCTGACGCAGCCATATCCATTATTGATGAAACCGGTACACCTGCCGGTAAAGATCCTCCATCTAATCGCCCGTCGCGCATCGCTGAAATGGTGTCATCATACCCTAAATATTCGGGCGTGATGTCTTTTTTCGTTAAACCAAGTCCTTCCATAATAACGATTGTTGATTGCTCCGTTCCGGATGCTTGCGGGCCTACAGAGAATGATTTCCCGTCAATATCTGAAATCGTTCCTGTGTCTATTTCCTTATCCATTAATACGAAGTGCTCAACATTTGACCAAAGCATGGAGATTGAACGTAAATCCTTATAAGGTCGTCCTTCAAAGTTTCCTCCACGCCCTTCATATGCCTGCGCACCTATCAACCCTTGAAGGATCGCTACTTTTGCTTCTTCATTTTTTAATAGCTGGATATTTTCTACTGATCCTGCTGATGATTGACCTGTCCCCTTAACATTGTCTTCAACTAAGATTTCAGTCCATAAATTTCCTAGTCCAACCCCAATTGGATAATAAGTTCCCCCTGCTGATGCAGTTGCAATTGTTATGAATTCACGTCGTTCAATACACCCTGACAACACTAATGTTAGCGCTACCAAAAATAATATAAGAGACTTTTTCATTTCATTCCCCCCGTTTATGAAAAGTTTTAAGCTTGTATGACAAGTTTACAAGTAGAATATTATATTATCAATACTAAATATTCAGAATTTTAAATTTACCCAATTTTGCCTAGTAGTTAGTAAATATTATTTATATTTAAAGGACACCTTTCTAAAGCAAAAACCCATTCCTGTCTTTAATAAACATTTTTTCTCTTTTATTCTTTATTTCTCTTTAAATTGACGTTAACGTAAATGGTATACTTTTGCCAATGGGGGTGCCTTATATGAAATCCATTAAAACGATCGCTAAAGAATACGCACTCACAACGAGAACATTGCGCTACTATGAAGAACTCGGGATTTTGAAACCGACACGACCTCATAATGGAATGCGCCACTATTCCAAACGAGAGGAGGCAAAGATTAAGTTAATTATCCGCGGAAAAAAGTATGGCTTTTCTATGGAAGAAATCAAGGAAATGATTTTACTTTTTGACCTTGATCGTACTGGTATTAAACAGTTGGAGCGTACAATCGAATACGGTCAGCAAAAGTTAAAGGAAATTGACCAGAAGATTCAAGAATTGTATGAAATCCGTCAAGATATCGAAAGGACGGAAGCTATTTTTCGGGAAAAACTAATTCTATTATTGGAGGACCAATCATGAATATTTCTAATCTGTTAGCTCGTCATGCAAGAAAGTATCCGAATCAAATTGCTGTCATTAGTCTCGGTCAGGAAACGACGTATCAACAATTGGATGAACAAGTAAATAAAATCGCCGGCTCATTGCGCGCAAACGGAATTGTTAAAGGTGATAAAGTCGGGATTTTCATGCCGAACGTGAAAGAGTTTGTCGCACTTTACTTTGCCATTCAGCGTATTGGTGCAGTTGTAGTCCCGATCAATGCCAAGTTTGTCACGCGTGAAATTGAATATGTGCTCAATCATAGTGATGCAAAGGCGATCTTTGTACATGAGCTGATTTTCGAACAGGCTGCTACGATTATGTTCAACGGTCTGAAAGTAAAAACAGGTCCTGTCATTCATGATTGGCAAAGCTTCAATCAATTCGAGGCTGAAGGTAATGAGGTTGTTTGCTGTAATTTAGTGGAAGATGATCTTTCTACTTTACTTTATACTTCGGGCACAACCGGCAATCCAAAAGGTGTTTTACTGACAAACCGCAATGTACTTGCTGTATCACATATGATTGCCATTGAAATGGAAGTAAAACCTGAAAGCCGAATGCTGATTATGATGCCGTTAACTCATTCTGCTCCATTGAATTTATTTTTAGTTACAGCTGTTTTAGTCGGGGCTACCGCTGTACTCACACCAACGTTTACGCCTGACTTATTAATAGATACAGTAGAAAAATACAAAACGACACATTTCTTCGGGGCACCTGTTGCCTATCTTTTAACTGCTGGCTCACCGCGCATCGCAAACGCGGACCTTTCGTCAATGGAATGGTGGGTTTACGGAGGGGCACCGCTGTCTGAAAAAGAAGTCGTCTATATTCAACAGCAGTTCAATACCGACAATTTAGTATGTGTGTACGGTTTAACGGAAGCGGGTCCGAGCGGATCGATTCTACACGCAGCCGACCATCCTCATAAAGCAGGCAGTATCGGAAAGCGTGCACCATTTGGAACAGAGCTGCGTGTTATTAATTCACTCAATGAAAATGTTGCTCCAGGTGAAATTGGTGAAATCATTTTATATGGTGAAGGTAATATGAAAGAGTACTATAAAAACCCGGATGAAACTAAGAATATTTTCATCGATGGCTGGGTACGTTCAGGCGATTTAGCCCGCATTGACGAGGAAGGCTATATTTACATTGTTGACCGTAAAAAAGATGTAATTATTTCCGGCGGCGTCAATATTTATCCGAAAGAAATTGAAGATCAACTACTGCAGCATGACGCTATTTTTGAAGTAGCGGTGTTCGGCGTGCCGCATCCTGAATGGGGGGAAACAGTAAAAGCGGTTTACTGTGCGAAAGTCCCTGTTTCCGAGCAGGAAATTCGAGAGCATTTAGAAAATAGACTTGCCGCGTTTAAAATACCGAAAATTTATGAACAAGTTGAAGCACTTCCGCGCAATGCTTCCGGGAAAATATTAAAACAACAGCTAAGAGGTGAAGCAAATGCAAGTGTTAGCCAATAAACATGAAAAAAACCAAAATTTTTATGAGTTTGATCAAACATTGCATCAGCTACTACAGCAAAAGCTTTCTCCGTCTTTTTACCGTTATGCCGATGAGCAGCTGACAGCATTCGGTGCGCTTTGTGCAGGACCAATTGATGCCCGTGCCAAAGTGACAGACCGTGAAGGTGAACCGAGATTACGCCGCTATAATGCATACGGCGATGAAGTAAGTGAAGTCATTGTAAACGAAGGTTATAAACAAACGGTTGCCGAAACTTATGCAACAGGAATTGTCGGCTATGTGCATAAAGACATTCCGGAATTAGGTCATAAAGGCAATTATGTATACAGCTTTGCACAAGGTTATTTATTGTCGCAAACTGAGCCCGGCTTTTACTGTCCTGTTACATTGACGATGGCGACTGCGTATTTATTGGAGCACTATGCATCAGAAGAGCTGAAACAAAAGTTTATGCCGCACATCTGTGCAACAAGGGATACGGAGTTATTTGAAGGGGCTACGTTTTTAACAGAACGTCAAGGTGGATCTGATGTCGGTGCGAATGTAGTGGAAGCGCGATTGGATCAAGGGGAATGGCGTTTATACGGTGAAAAGTACTTTGCGTCGAATGCGGGTATGTGCGGAGTGGCAATGGTACTTGCACGCCAAACGACCAATTCCAAGCAAGGCTCGAAAGGCTTAACATTGTTTGCTGTACCGTGGCGTGAAGACAATGGTGAGCTTAATCACATTACAATCCGCCGTTTGAAAGATAAGCTTGGCGTAAAAGCGGTACCATCAGGTGAAGTTGAATTTAACGGTGCGAAAGCATATGTTGTCGGGGATCCGTCTAAAGGGATTTACTATATGCTCGAAGCACTGAACTTATCACGTATTTGCAATGCTGCAGCATCGGTTGGCATTATGAAACGTGCCCTTGATGAAGCAGTCCATTATACAAACGGACGTATCTCTTTTGGACAGACCGTTGCCGAGTTTCCGATGGTGCAGCATTCATTAGGCGCATTGCACGCAAAATGGCATGCATCACTTGTCGCGTTATTTGATTTAGTATCGCGCTATGATGAGGTTATCGGCGGTAATGCATCTGAAGACGAACAGCAAATCGTCCGCCTGTTAATTGCGTTAGTAAAAAAGGAAACGGCAGAATGGGCGATTGAATTTACCCATGAAGCAATTGAGCTACATGGCGGCAATGGCTATATCGAGGATTTCGTACTCCCCCGTTTACTTCGGGATGCCCAGGTATTAACCGTTTGGGAAGGAACTGCGAACATATTGGCACACGAGCTCATTCGCCTTGTGCAAAAAAATGCGCATATTACGTTCCTTCATGAACTACAGCAAACGAGCCATCCGTATTTGCAGCAGCTTGCCTCTGTCGTGGAGCAGCGTTTTGCAGTGTTTGTCACACTAGATCCGGCAATGCAAACGCTCGAAGCAAAACCGCTGATGCAACAGCTTGCTCGTCTATACGAAGCAGTTGTCGCAGTAAAGCATGCTGAATCGGCCGGTGAACGCGAGCAGATGCTGGCGGAAATTTATATCGAAGAACAATTTGATCAAAAGCCCTTTGGTGAAGTGCCGTTAGCGGTGAAAGGGTTTAAATTGTTGAATAGCGGTTATTGATTGGTTGAGTGGAACGCCTTGGTTGAGTAGTTACCGGGCGTTTTTTGTTGGGCTGAATTATGTTGCCCGGGATTTGCGCCGGGGTGCACTAGAGTTTGGCCGGGTATTCTATAGTTACAGAAGTTCTAAAATCATTTTATTTGTTCTAATAAAGTTGCGATTTTCAAATTTATTCTCCAGTTGTTCTAATAAGGAATCGGTTTGTTCTAATATCACCTCCAGACTTTCCAATATCGGGTTGAGTTTTTCTGAAATCGTGTTCAATTGTTCTATTAAAAAAAAGTGCGAGAAAAAAAGATTCCTTTTTTTAACTTTCTGTTGTCTAGTTACATAGTTTAATGGGTATGAGATTTTAGATAGGATATGGAGGATGGAAAATGATTCGATTATTAAAGAAAATGAACGGCGACACACAATTTTGGCAAGCCTGGAAAATGAATAAGCAGATTCATATATTATCCGGGACATTAGGTGAGCAAGGTCAGGAGGAGGAACTGCCGTTAGGATTTTTTCAAAGTTCTAAACGCGCCATGGAAAAACTGGCAGCAGAGAAGGTCAATCAAGGTTATGAATATGTAGATCCCGGTTCTTTAATTAAAATTGCTGTTCAATACCGTTATGAACAGGAAGAGCAGTTTGAAGAAGCGGAAGAAAGAAGCCTGTTCGTGGAGGATTTATTAGATGATATTTTGCACGAAACTGGAAACGGCGAGCTTTATGGCTCCGAAATCGGGTATGGTGCCGGCATTACGTTCTGCCTCGTTGTAGATTTAGGATTAGCACTGAGATCAATCTTAACAATACTAACCGAACATCAAGTAATTGATGGAGCGGAAATTGCCTATTTAAATGATGAAGAGACCTATATTGGCATTTATCCTGAAGGCATAGTGTTTGAGCTCGTATAAATAAAAAATAAGGGTGTGAACCATATAAAAACACTGTCCACACCCGTTTTATCTTTAAAGTTTACTTCGCTTCTTCAATCGCTTCCATTAAAGCAGGAAATAACTTTGCATCGTCTGCATCTTCATCTGTTACTTCATTTAAAATCTCAAAATCATCTGCATCGATGACAAATAGGCTCATGCCTTCTTTTAAAAATTCATCGGCTTCTACTTCACCTTCGTAATATTGATACGTTGCTAATACGATGTTTGAACCTTCTTCTTCATCAAAGAAGAAATAAAGCTTTTCCGTGTTGCCGTATACTTCTTCCAAAACATCTTCCAGCGCTTCCGTACCTTTACTCCACTTCACTTCATTATTTATTGTCGCTGCCACGAGCGATTCTAATAGTTCGTCTACTGTATTTGTCATAATAAGCCTCCAACTCCGCTCTATATGGCGGTTAGTATTCCCACTGTAACATAAATCTAACGTTAAAATGTTAAAGGCAGAATATTATTTGCTCACGATTTGTTCATTCACCTCGTAATGCGCTGCGAATAACTTTTCGATCGTCAAATCCAGTAGACCGACTAATGTTTCAAATGCAAAATCCGCGTCCAGCCGTTCCGTCCATTTATGCGGGTCTCTCCCTACCGGACCGATGTTCAGCACCGGTACATTCAGCTTTTTCATATCCCCGATCGGCAGCGAGTAGCCTTTATCCCAAACCGGCATATTGTTTATAAGCGACGCAATCGAACTGTTTTCATAGTTTAGTCCTACATAGCTTAAATCCGATATTCCGGCAAAGTAGTTTTGAATAGTAAACTCCATATTAAAAGTTTCATGCGTGTATTGCTTCAACTCATTTACAAGGTTGCTGATGAGTCCATTTTTGCCCGAACTGATTGCAGGATAAAATGGCGGCGCAAAGAAAATGACAATCATCGGTGCCAGCTCATTACATAACGCAGCTAATTGATCGACTAGATCAATTGTTCGTTTCCGATCATCTTTTTCGCTGTCCCGATTTGATAGAAGCCCTTCAACTTTTTCCTCACCGTATTTCTCCAGCGCATATTCATAAATTTCCTCATACGTCATGACCTTCACTTTTAATTGCTGCGGTGTAAATTCCGTATGCTGTGAGTACTTTGTAGCTTTGTTCATATAGGACTGTTCAATTTCATTTGCCGCTTTGATCGCTTTTTGCTGGAGCAATGAAACAACGTCTGTCATGCTTCTTTCAAATAAAAATAAATTAAACAGCGTCACAGCCCGGTGTGAAATTTGTGTGGAATACTCCGTTTTCAAGTCACGGTATATTAAATTTGTTGGTGGCGGTGTAATTTCCTCGTCCACTTTTTCACAAAAGTCCGTATTTAATTCCATTTCAGCTGTGATTACCGATGCCATATAATTTGCATTCAATCCACCAAAAGGTTCCCCGACATGGGCTTCCTTCCCGTAGCATAAAAAGCCCGGCAATGCTTTTCCGATAGATCCGGTATAGAAGTAATTATTTTTATCGCCAGGAAAATTGCTGAACATCGGCTCTGAATTTAAAATTGTTGTATACTCAAGATTATGCTCTTCCAGAAGTTGTACAAGTTTTGGAACCGCTGCTCGCATCCCTTCAGAGTTTACTTCCTCATCAGGAACGGTCAATAAAAGAATGTTGCCGTCGTACTCTCCGAACGTCGCTTGTTCAACAATGGACATATGCAAGGCAAGCCCGCATTTCATATCCATTGTCCCTCTGCCGAATAGCCAGTTTCCGCTCTCCATATCAACTTGCACTGCTTCAGGCAAGTCGTCTTTGATCGAGTAAAATTGTTCCGTTAGCTTCTCAGGATCAAAAGCATATTGTTTCCATTTTCCGTAGTCCTGCACATCCACTACATCAAAGTGACTAATTAATACAATTGTTTTTTTAGTATCTGGAGATTTTTTGACCAATGCGCTAATAAAACTGCGCCCGTCACTCAAATATGTTCGATTTAAATGGCCAGGGTTTTCTTTGAAATAGGCCAGCTCCGACAGTTTATTCACTACAATATCAGGGAATTCCTTTTCTGCCTGTGAACCTGAAACACTTTTTACTTGTACAAGTTCACATAATAATTGCCTTAACTGCTCTTTGCTCTTCCATTTAAACACAACATACCCTCTCCTTTGTCTAGTTCTAGCTGTCTCTCTATGTCGCCTCATTTTCCTCAGTGTAAATAAATGTGAATATTCAGTCAATCATTTGTTTAAGACTATAATATTCTTTGAGAGATGCAATCGATAAAAAATGTTAAAAACGATCAGAAGATAAAAAAATCCCGCTACCCTTAAAGATAGCAGGATTGGTTATGTGCATTTAAGCTTATTTCTTTTCTTTACCCATTGAATGGAATAATTGAATTGAAGATAATGCATTAATAATAGCTAAAAGTTTTTCCGCACATTCCTCGATTAAGCATCTTTCTATTATATACTCCAAAAATCTGTTGGTAGCCAAATTCATTGAGTTTTAAATCTTTTCAGTTACTTTTCTAATTCATAAACATCAGTTATGTGAATATAATATTTTTGTTCCACATTATTATTGATAAGTTTTCCTTCATATAATAATGTACCTTGTTCAATATCAAAAATCTTGAGTATAAAATCGCTATTCACTTCTGTCATGACGTAGAATTTTCCGTTTAGTGTAGCCGTGCTATTAAGTTCAGGAATTAACACTTTTTCAGAATACGGTACAGTAATCGGTTCAAGCCATCGCTGCTGTCCGATATTATATCTGTAAATGACTATTTCCTCTTTTGTTGAATAGGCGATAACTAAATAATTATCATCCACTTCAATACTTTGCATGTTCTGATCTAAACCTTCCGGTAACTGAATATCTGTTATTTCATTCGTTTCCGTATTTAATGCGCTGAACTGACGTGAAAAAATATCTTGTTCAGGACTTTTCAAATCAAAAGAATTTATAGAATAGACGTGGTATTTTTCATAACCTAAATTTGAATAAGAATTGTAGGAATCAATACTTCTTCTTGTCGTTTCATCCATTGTTGCTTCTTCAAGTAAAGTTTCACTCAGAAGCTGCTGCTTTTTCAAATCAATAATTACTTGATACATTTTTTCGCTTCCGTCATTATCCATTTGTTTTACAATAAGTTTAAGCTCATTATCAACAACCGTAATGTCATTATAAAAAACCCAGTTATATCTATTTTTCAGTTGTGACTCGATAGTAAATGAAGTTTTTTCATCCTTCACTTTATCCAGTATATCAACTTCATAACTATAGGTGTCCCCTTCTTTTATCTTCCAGCCTTCCTCAGGTTCATTCATATAAATTAGCTTCGTATCGTCCTCAAAATAGTTATTTTCAATAAATGCTTTACCGCGCATAAAGCTTTTATGTTCATCTATAAGTCTTTGAAACCTTATCGGCACTGTACGGTTATGAATAGATTCAATTAATGTGGATTCATCTTTACTAATAAGAAGTAAATTGTATCCTATCCCATACTCAACGCTTGTTTCGAACATCAATGAATCTATATATTTATCATCACCTGAAATTTTTTCGAACGTAAAATCATACTCTTTGTCTTTTGCGTTCACTACTTGTATATAGTGCACAGTAAATGTTACAACGATGATTCCGGCAATTAAAAGAAGTTGCCAATATTTTTTCATGTAATTCCCCTCCTCTACACATTAATCTTTCGTTTTAATAAATAATCTGCTAAATAAATCGCAAGGGCAGTAGTTAAAATACTGAACCCAGTCACTAGTAAATAAATTTCATTCATATAAAAATAATCGGTAATCGTTTGAATGATTACTGGAACCATTACAAGGACTACTGAAATGACACTATAGATTAATGCCAGGAAAATCCCTTTAAGATGATAGCTGCGTTCAAATAATATAGAGGTAAAAATTACGGCAACAGCTGTAATGCCAATTACATAATAGAAAACAAATAATAACGGTGATTGTGGATACAATAAATTCAGTATGTCAGTAGAATAAATATAAATTACACTGTCAGCCTGCCACAATTGGTCAGGTACTATTTGTTGAGTAATTTGTTTCACAACTTCCAGTAAGATGATTTGCATTCCTGTTAAACCGAAAACAAAAAGCAAAATTGTTGTTAATTTGGCAAAATACACATTTCTGCGTGCTGTAGGAAGCATGAGCAAACGATAAATAACCGATGATTTCCCTAACCAGTCACGGTACCAAATAAAAAATACATAAATCATAAGTAAAGCTGCTGCAAATACAACGGATAGTATGAAGTATTCCGAAAATAAAAAGTTCTGCAGTGAATATGCACCATAGTTTTGTATATAGTCGCTTACTGTCATTTGGTCACGCAGCATCGTTGTTTCCGCATTACTTACATAATGTAAAGACGTGATAATGGCCCCGAAAATTTGGGCTGCTACTACCGCAATTATTAAAGCTAGAAAGAGTTTACTAAATCGTTTCACTTCAAAATTGACGAGCTTTATATAATGATTCATCCGACATACACCTCCCGCATTACATCTACTACGGATTTGCCTTCTGTTTCCCGCATTTGTTCTACATCCATTTCTATTAATACACGGCCGTCTCCAATAAGCACCGCCTTATCGATTAAATGCTCAATATCATTAATTTCATGTGTTGTAATAATGACGCCTCGGTTTTCGATTAAATGACTCGTAAAGACATTCGCGATCTGTTCCCTAGAAAAGATATCGATTCCTGAAAATGGCTCATCCATTAGTATGTAGTCTACATCCAATGCCAAGCCAAGCAGTAAATTGACTTTTGCCGTGTTCCCTTTTGACAAGCTTGAAATTTTATCGCTCGGATCCAGTTGAAAAAAGGCGAGAAGTTCTGTTGCCCGCTGTTCATTCCACACCTTATAAAAATCGGCCATAAACTCGAAGCTTTCTGCAATTGTATAATTTGGCGACATTGTCAGACGGTCTGGAATATACGTAATTTTTTCGTACGCATCTTTGCTGATTTTTTTGCCATCGATTAAAATTTCGCCACGGTCAATCGGAGTGAGCGCCATGATTGATTTCATAATGGTCGTTTTTCCTGCACCGTTAATTCCGATCAGGCATGTAATTTGCCCTTTTTCTGCAGTAAAGCTCATATCTTTCAATACTTGCTTTCTTTTATATTTTTTAGAGACATTTTTTACTTCAATCACGCTGCTCCGCCTCCTCATACTGTTTTTGTACGAGCTCCATTATTTCGGGAAGTGGCGCATTGATTGATTTTATCGAACTGATAAATACTTGCACCGCTTCACTGATTAATTCTTCACGTACACTTTTTAGTACCGCTTCATCTTTCGTAATGCAACTTGGCATGTTTCCTTCTGTATAAATCAATTTCTGCTCCTCCATTTCCTTATAGGCACGCTGCACTGTATTCGGGTTGATTTTGAGCTGATTGGCCAACTCCCGTCTAGATGGGATGACATGCCCTGGCGCAAACGAACCTTTTGCAATTTGTTCCTTAAAATGACGGATAACCTGCACGTATACAGGATCCCGGTTATTGAATTTCACTTCCACCTTGTTCAGCTCCTTTCGTGTATTACTCACTTAGTACACTATTTGCAAAAAAATCCGTCAAATCGTAATCTGTACTAACTACTTAATACAGTATGCATAAAAAAATGTATTAAGCACTTCATACACCTAATAAGTGTATTATGTGGTTAATACATTTTTTTGTCAATATTATTTTTTACAGGTAATCATTTACAGCCGTTTTAGGATAATCGGATTTAATCCATTCATGGTCATCTGAAATTTTTTCATCGCTAATTAAAAAATACTGATAATGGACTCGATCTCCCTGATCGGGAACCGGGTCATTCCAAGTAGTATCGAGGTGATACCACTGTCCATCCAATTTCACCAAATTCCAGGCATGTGGTCCGCCTGCATTACCGACAACATATTTTGCTTCGATACCGAGCGCTTCAAACATTAATAACGCGGCTAATGCATATCCTTCACAGACACCTTCCCCATTCATTAAAACAGAATAAGGGGTATGCGGATTTGCTTTACTGTTCAGGTTGTACTCAGTATGCACGACTAAATAATCATTCACAAATTTCACTTTATCGGATTCCGTTGCGTTCTCCGGAATTGTACTTATAATCTGATCGATTTTCCCAAGCACTATGGCGTTTTGTTCTGCTGTTAAATCATAGTTAACCGTTGCATGCCACTCAACTTTATTGCCATAATATTTTGCACGTGTTGAAAACTCGCCCATGACCGCCCATAAATACGGTTCATTTACTTCAAGCCATGCAAATACTTCATCTATTGTCGTTTCAAAATCGGAGACATCCCCTTCATAGTACACCGTAAACTGATTTTCAAACTGTGACATATGATGTGCGATTGCCTGCCCTAACTGCTCCACATTTGTCACTGCCTGCGGTAAATCTTTTACGTCATAAACCGGAACAACTTTCTTATTCGCCAAATCCTGAAAATTGAAGCTTTGCAGTTTATTTTCTCCTTGCATAAAGCTGGTCACGATCTGATCGATTTTATCCTCGAAGTTAACATTCAGTTTTAATTGAATGTTTTCGTCAACTGTCGGCAATGTCAATGAAGAGGCTTTTACTTCCTCCTTCAAAATGCCGCCTGAAAGAATTGTCGCAATAAGAAAAAGACATGTAAACAAACCTTTTGAATAGGTTAATAGGCTTGCGTACAATTTTGTAAAAGGGTTTCTTGTCATACGATTTAATTCCGTATTTGCTTTCAGTTCAAATTTATCTCTGTCTCTGGAGGCAAATAATCGATTTGGTTTCGATGTCGCGTTATTATAAACACTTTTGTATACGTCAAAAAGCTGTTGCTTATTGCCTTTTGCCAGTTTAATTTGTTTAAAATTCTGTTGGATTCCTTTTCGTATTCTGCTCCGTATATATAATTGTGCGGTAAAGGAACGAAACAGCTTTATAAAAATTACTAGGACAATTAGAAAAATGATGGAAAAAATAATTAAATTGCTCATATTACCCCCTACTAATTTTACTAATTTCTATATTACTTAATTATAGGTTTAAAAGATAAATAATATGCATGACATTCTCATAAATAGTTTTTGTTCTATTTCCTCGTCCTTTATTTAGAGATTAACTTTACAGTAAATGAATTTTCCGAAAACGATTTACTTCCACAGCATAAAAGTGTAAAATTACACTAATAGAGTATCATTACTTTTATTGAAAGAGGTGATCTTGTGGAAAGAGATTCAGAGATGCTGGAGCGGATTGCGGCTTTGGAACAGGAATTACGCTTATTAAAAACAGAAGTCCAGCATTTAAAGCAGCATGCGAAAGTTGAGCAAGTTGTACCTGTTAAAACAGAAACGGTAAAACCTGTTGTACGAGAAAAACTATCTGTACCGAATACGGTTGCTGTTCCTAAGGAAGACCCCATTCCAGAAACGGAAAAGCGGTCCCTGGAAGAATTGTTTACTCGGGCATTACCGCGAATTTTTACGGTCATTTTAGTGCTCGGTGTCCTTTGGGGTTTGAAACTCGTTAGTGATTACGGCTTCTTATCCGATAGCGTCAAAATTATTGCCGGGTTTGTATTATCAATCGGTCTTGGCGCATGTGCCTACTATATGGAGAAAAAACAAAAAGGATCGCGGGTTGTCGCGTTATCACTGTATGGTGGTGCCTTCATTGTCGGGATTTTAACTACTGCTGCAGGGGCCATTTTATATGATGTGCTTAGTTTATATGTGGCTCTGATTTTTGCACTGCTTTACATTGTTTATGGGGTATTCATCAGCTTTATTAAAGGAAATGAAGCATTGACAGTACTCGTTGTCTTTACGTCATTATTACTGCCTTATTTACTCGAATACATGCAATTCAGCGGAATCATTATCGGCATTTTCATCGTGCTACTGTTCGCAGTTCTACAAATCGTTATTTGGAAGCATACACAGCGAAAAGCACTTTATATCGGGACCGTTTTTTCAGTTTTAGCACTGGCGGTTGTTTCGATATTCCACGATGAACGACTCGTATTTTTTGCATTTGCGATCATTGCCGTTTTCAGTCTATTTCTCGTAAGTTTCTTACGGTTGTATTCTAGTAATAGTAAAGTCCATGCTAGTTTACTATTTACCTTTACTGTCATTGTGTTGTCACTGGTAAACGGCATTCTTTCTCGTGAACAGACTCCATTACTAATCGCTCTTATTTTGTTCTTAACGATTGTAGCTGGTGCATTATACATCGTATTTAAGCGGGCGGATCGACTGTTGATCGATATGTTCGGGACATTATCAGCAATTGTACTGCTGAATATTATTACACAGATTAATATTTCAAGTGAAATGACGCTGCTACTGATGATTGTCGTAACTTTTGGCGGACTGGTTGTTGCGGTAAAGCATGCGATATTATTTATGAAATGGATTAAGGGCATTACGTTTACTGTACTCGCCTTTTTCGTTTTAATGTTTTATGAAGTGGAGCCATTTTTCTCACTGAAGCATTTAAACATTGTTCTTGTCATCGCGATGCTAATCGGTCTTTATAAAGTGCTGCTTCTGTATAAAGGTACACCGGTTGAAGAGAAGAAGAGACTTTTCAAACTTGAAGATATCTACCCTCCTCTATTGTATTTAGTCGGTCTTCTTTATATTTGGAAACTGGACTGGGCGTATATGCCGCAGCATTATACAACGTTTTTAGCTTTTAGTGTGATTGCATTTGCCTTTGCTGCAGTTTTGATTGTCAAACGTGATATTGCCGGTCAACTACTCCCATGGCTTGCTGCCGGAGTTTACGGAATTGCGGGACTTGTTTTACTTTCTACAGTATGGGTTGATGATCGCACCGTTATTGTTGCCCTTATCGTTCGCATTTTATATTTTGCCATCCTGTGGGCAATTATTGCAGATTCTTGGGAACAAGGGTGGATTTATAAAAACTACAAAACGTTTTTCAGCCGTTATACAGAGCAGCTGACAATTGCCAGTATGATTATTTCGATTATTTGGATCTTCAGTATAACGAACTTCATGAATTTCCATGATCTCATCAATTGGAGTTCGGCGGTTATTCTGAATACCGTGTTCATTTTCATCTTCGCTTGTCTCGCACTGTTCCTTGCAGCGAGACGAAATTATAGTAATCTGAAGATGGTCGGTATTGGCTTATTGTTTTTCGGAATTATTAAGATGATATTCTTTGACTTATCCGAACTCGACATTCTAATCCGTTCGATTTCATTCATCATAATCGGTGCAATCGGACTGGTCATTTCAAACAAGCTACTCGGAAAAGAAAAAGAAGAATAATTGTTCATTGAATGTAGTCTAGGTGATTTTGCTTAGGCTACTTTTTTTCATTTCTATCCATCGTAATGAAAATAGTATTATGTTATATTTAGTGTATTATTACACGAGGTGATTCGATGGATCGAGATTTTATCATTCAAATAACATCGGAAAGTTTGAAACTTATCCGAACGGAAAATAATTACACGCAAGATAAAATGGCCGAAATTTTAGGCATTTCGAAAAAGACGCTCGTACAGATCGAGAAAGAGCGTACTTATGCAAACTGGACAACGACGATTGCGATCTGTGCCCTCTTCCGTCATAGCGAAACATTACAAAACCGTATTGGCGGCGACCCGATGGAAGTCATTGAACTTACCGCACATAATGTCATCATTACCCCACGTGAAAAAACAATGGGCGGTTATGTTTGGTGGAAGAACATCGACGAATTTAAACACCACCGACTTCAGCAAAATCTTTTAAGCAAGCATTACCGCATTTTAGATGACGAAAATTATCGAATCATTAGTACGTTTGATGTAGATGTCGTAATGGAAAAATGGCAAGCAATAAAATCTATTGTTTAATTGAAATGATGAGTAAATAAACGGTCCTGCTGAGTGAATTTCCCCTGTCAGCAGGACATATTAATTTAACCCCTCTTTTTTTACATACGCTAACAAATATCTCCTAAAAGAAATTAAATAATTGTACAGTTATTCTCTTACCCTTTTGTGCATTTTAACGAAAAATTTATATAAACTAGACAATTTGATGTTTTTTTAACTTTTTTAAACTTTTTTAATAATAAACATTGAAAATTACCTTAATTCAGAATATTATTATCTATAAATATTATGAACTTTGTTCACTATATTAATAATTTAAGTCGGTTCAATGGGGATTGGGGACTTTTAGGGGGAATGCATATGAAGAAGATTAACGTAGCACAGGTTATTGCAGACAGTAAATTTAACCGCTTTCATTTCAGCTTATTGGCATGGTGTTTTCTCATTATTTTATTTGATGGGTATGATTTAGTGGTCTATGGTACAGTTGTCCCTGTACTAATCGAAGAATGGGGATTGACGACAGTTCAAGCCGGAGCAATTGGCAGTTATGGTTTGTTCGGTATGATGTTTGGTGCGATCATTTTAGGAATTTTAGCAGACCGTATTGGCCGAAAAAAAGTTACCGCGATTTCGATCGTATTATTTAGCTTATTTACAGTCCTATGTGGCTTTACAACAAATGTATTGTTATTTTCCATTTTCCGCTTTTTCGCTGGGTTGGGCCTCGGTGGTATTATGCCGAATGTCATCGCATTATTGACAGATTATTCACCTAAAAAAATGCGCAGTATGGTCGTTTCCATCGTATTATGCGGCTATTCTGTCGGCGGGATGTTAGCCCCTATTTTAGGTATCTTAATTATGCCAAGCTTAGGCTGGGAGTCGATTTTTTGGGTGGCCGGAATTCCATTGCTATTATTACCACTGATGTATAAAAAGCTGCCGGAATCAGCAGTTTACCTTGCTAGAAGGGGAAAGACAGAAGAGTTATTCAAAAATTTACGAAAAGTAGATCCGAATATAACATTTGACGGAACGGAAGAGCTCGAACATATTCCGGTTGATAATTCCAAAGTTCCTGTTGTCGGATTATTTAATAATAAACGTGGTTTAAGTACGGTCATGTTTTGGACAGCGTTTTTCTCATGTCTTCTAATGGTTTATGGATTAAACACATGGTTGCCAAAGCTCATGATTGAAGCGGGCTATGGGTTGAACTCGAGCTTAGGCTTCCTCATTACACTTCAAGGTGGTGCAATGGTCGGTACGATTATTATTGCCCGGTTATGTGATAAATACGGTTCAAAGAAAATGCTTGTTCCGATGTATGCCTCTGGTGCCATCGCTTTAACACTTCTAGGGTTTGGCGGTAATACATTTTACATTTATGTGTTAGTTGCTGTCGCTGGTGCTGCAACAATCGGTGCTCAAAATATTGTACAAGCATACGTTTCACAGTACTACCCGCCAAATATCCGTTCCACTGCATTAGGGATGGCATCCGGGATTGGGCGTATGGGCGGCATGATGGGTCCCCTTCTAGGCGGCTTCCTATTATCAATTGCATTGCCGATTGAAATGAACTTCATCGCATTTGCCATTCCGGGTTTAATTGCTGCGATTGCTTTAACATTCGTTTCGGATAAACGCTCATATGTAAATATGCAAAACGTGTCTCCAGAAAATGTTACCGCAACTAAAGCGACACTGTCCGAAGCAGTTGACTAACAGAAAAGAGTTTAAAGAAGTTGCAACATAATTAGAAATTTCGTTAGATAAGTAAAATCTCTTATTAAAAAACGTATATTTTTAAGCATAGTAAAAACACCCTTTTTCTTATAGAAAAAAAGGGTGTTTTTGGGTTTTGCCCCCTTCCTTTTTGCTTTCGGCTGCTTTCGAATGTCGTGACCAGTGTCTGAGTTATTTAATATAAATAATCTTTCCCACGTTGAAAATAAACTTCGAATTTCGGGTATTATTTATAAAACAACTCTTTTAAGGATGTGTGCATAATGTGGCAGGAAATTTATGCGGATTTACATATACATATTGGTCGTACTTATAAAGGTCGGGCAGTAAAAATAACAGGAAGCAAAAACTTGACGCTTACAAATATTTTGGAGACTGCTACTTCGAGAAAAGGATTGGATTTAATCGGCATTATTGATTGTCATTCCCCAGAAGTAATCGAAGAAGTGGAACATCTTCTTCTAGAACAAAAAGCAACAGAATTAGCTGAAGGCGGAATTCGTTATAAAAAGACGACGCTCATTTTAGGAACGGAAATTGAGATTTACGATGCCAACTGCCATGGGCCAATCCATGTTCTTTGCTATATACCGACACTTACTAAGATGAAACAGTTTTCAAATTGGCTCCAGCTTCACCAGAAGAACATCCATCTAAGCACACAGCGTACACGATGTGATGGACACACTTTGCAGCAAAAAGTCCATGAACTTGGCGGCCTTTTTATTCCGGCGCACGTATTTACCCCGTTTAAAAGCCTTTTCGGCAGAGGGGTTAAAAGTAGTTTAACGGAAGTATTTGATCCAAATCTCATTGATGGAATTGAACTCGGATTAAGTTCTGATACGATGATGGTCAAAGGGATTAGTGAATTGGCCCCATATAGCTTTGTAACAAATTCGGATGCGCATTCTTTAGGAAAGCTTGCCCGTGAATATCAGAAAATCCGGGTACAGGATGTTAATTTTGAAGAGCTGAGAAAAGCGCTCCATAAGATGGAAGGCAGACAAATCATAGCTAATTACGGACTCAATCCCCTACTTGGCAAGTATCACGAAACGGTATGTGCCAACTGCGGCGAACAATTAATAGAGGAAGGTCATAGCCGCTGCCCTCATTGCGGAAAGGAGCAGTTGATCAAAGGCGTTGCAAAAAGAATTGTGGAATTAACGGATAACCCGCAGCTCGAAATCAGCAGACCTCCGTATATTCACCAAGTTCCGCTCGATTTTATTCCGGGTATTGGCGCTAAAACAATCGAAAAGATGTTGGATGCATTCGGCACCGAGATGAATATTTTACATGAAGCATCATTTGAGGAACTAAAAAGCGTCATTCCTGAAAAACTTGCAGTCCTCATCGATTTATCAAGAAAAGGACAAATTGCCATTACAGGAGGCGGCGGCGGAGTATACGGAAAGATTGATACGAATTAAAAGATTCTTATTAATTAAAAATCATCATTCTGTGAACTTTTTCAATCATCATATTCGTACAGTCTACTAAATTATAGTATACTTAGATGATAGAAATTTTATATAAAGGCAGGGTAGGAACACACAATGAATAAAAAACGTAAATGGGGCATTGGCTTCAAAATAACGAGTGGGTATATTATTCTCATAATATGTTTAATCGTTTCGGCGCTTGTCTTAAATAACCAAATAACAAGTTTACAATCAGAACGAAACGGCGTCATTAAATATGATTCCCAAATGCGCATGATGTCAAATAATCTAGAACGTCAAATTCTTAATATGGAATCCTCCTTACAACGTTATTTAATTACAGATGACGAAACTCATCTTGATAAATTTAATGAAGAACTCGCAACATGGGAAGCTTCTTATGAAGAACTAAGCACAATTGTACAGGACTTTTCAAGTGGCCAAGAGCAGTTGGAAGTGATACACAGCGGTATCGAAGATTGGATCAATAATATTGGACAGCCTTTATTGAATGCGATACTTGCTAATAATAATGAAGAAGTACTTTCGACGTTTGATGGAATGCAAAGCAGTGTGGCAATCAGTGATTTACAGCAAAAGTTCACTGCATTCCGTACTTTTGAAACAGACGCAATTCAAGTAAAAGTTGCGGAGCTTAATGACCAAAATACGGCGTTAACATATAGCCTTTTTGGAATTTTAACATTAATCGCGACGGCTACAATTATCATCTTCACAATTATTTCTCGTAATATCGCAGGGTCGATTAACGAAGTAACCGATGCTATCCAAGATATGAATGCATCAGACGGGAAATTACGGAAGCGAATTACTGCTAAGACGAACGATGAAGTGAAAGATCTCGTACTGGCAACAAATTCACTTCTAACCACATTGGAGAACCGTCAATGGTTCCAAACAAACTTGGCCGAGGTTGTAACAGCCTACCAAGGTGTCGATACACTCGATGAATTAGGTGAAGTACTGCTGAACTCGTTGACGACACGTACACATTCGGTATATGGCGCATTTTATATTCAAGATATCCGCAATAAAAACAAATTCAATAAGATTGCTGCCTTTGCGGAAACTGGCGACAATGTCGGACGTGAAAGTTTTGAAGTTGGACAAGGCTTCATTGGACAGAGTGTGAAGGAAAAACGGATTTTAAGCTATGATAATAAAGATAATAGCTTCCACTACTTAGAAACAGCACTTGGTAATATTCCAATTTCAAATGGTATTATTGTGCCAGTATTTTTCGGGCAGGAAGTCGTAGCTGTTTTTGAATTAGCTTCACTAAAACCATATAGCCAACTGCATCGTGACCTAATTAAAGAAGTCGTTGTACATTTAGGCGTAACGATTAACAGCATCATCGGTCGTATGGAAGTCATTCGTCTTTTAAATGAATCACAGGCGATGACGGAAGAATTGCAAGTTCAGTCAGAAGAGCTACAAACACAATCTGAAGAACTGAAAATGCAAACAGAAGAACTAACAACAATTAATGAACGTTTAGAAGAACGTACACGTGACGCGGAACAGAAAACACATGAGCTGGAAAAAGTACAGGTTGAGCTGAGACAAAGTGCAGAACAGCTTCGCCAAAGTTCGAATTACAAATCCGAGTTCCTGGCGAATATGTCGCATGAATTGCGAACACCGCTTAACAGTATTTTAATCTTGTCTGAAATGCTCGCGGAAAACCATGAAAACCATCTATCTGATGATGAGCTCGAATATGCAAAAGTCATCCATGATTCAGGTGAAGATTTACTGAACCTGATTAATGACATTCTCGACTTATCAAAAGTGGAAGCCGGAAAAATGGATTTATGGTTCAGAGAGATGGATGTATATGAAATACCACAGCATATTCAAAATTTATTTATGCCGATAGCCAATCAAAAAGGTCTGGAATTATCGGTGGATGTCGCAAATGATCTTGCGGAAATCTTCCATACCGATGTGAAACGATTCCATCAAGTATTAAATAACCTGCTTTCCAATGCGTTGAAGTTTACAGAGGAAGGTTCGGTAACAGTTAAAGTGGATCGAGCACGTATTACACCGGCCATGAGACAGTTAAGCGACACATGGATTACGGTGAGTGTGACAGATACCGGTATCGGTATTCCGAAAAACAAGCAAAATATTGTATTTGAGTCGTTCCAGCAAGCGGACGGTGCTACTGTTCGTAAATATGGCGGAACGGGATTAGGCTTATCAATCTGCCGTGAAGTAACAAAACTTCTTGGCGGCTGGATTACTTTATCAAGTACTGAAGGTCAAGGTAGTACATTTACTGTTTACTTGCCAAGCTTACCTGATGGAAATGCTGCCCAAACGAACATTGCTGTACAGGAGGCTGTTTATACAGATGCTGCTCCGGCAATGGGTGTATCGAAGTCAATATTTGATGAAAAGCATATTTTGATTGTTGATGATGATTACCGTAATATTTACGCATTGCGCCAGGCATTGGAACATAAAGGTGTTCATATTCTAGAGGCATCAAACGGCGTAGAATGTCTGAACATTTTACAGACGGCGACACGTGTTGATGCTGTATTGATGGATATTATGATGCCTGAAATGGACGGATATGAAACAATGGAGCGTATCCGCAAAGATTTACAATTACATGAGCTGCCGATTATTGCATTAACAGCAAAAGCGATGAAGCAAGACCAAGATCGTGCATTTGAAGCAGGGGCTTCCGATTATATTAGTAAGCCTTTAAACTTGGAACAACTATTCTCCGTACTAACGGTATGGCTCACAAGTGGGGAACGTTTACGAAATGTATAGAAAGAAGTTAGAAGTCCGCTTATTATTGGAAGCGGTATACTCATTATCAGGATTTGATTTCCGAAAGTATAATCAACAATCAATATTACGACGGATAGAACATCGGATGCGGATTAACAATTTTTCATCAATATCACAATTAACCGAATCGATTATTTACGATAAAGAGTTACTAAAAGTATTACTGAATGATTTCTCGATTAATGTGACAGAAATGTTCCGGGACCCCTCTTTCTTTAGGGCATTCCGGGAAGAAATCGTTCCTAAGTTGAAGCAGCTTGATAAAATCCGGGTATGGCATGCAGGCTGCGCAACGGGTGAAGAAGTTTATTCCATGGCCATTCTGCTGCAGGAGGAAGGCTTGCTGGACCGCACGATGATGTATGCGACTGACATGAATGAAGATGTGCTGGAAAAAGCACAGCTTGGGGCCTTCCCTCTTCATAAAATGCAAGCCTATACGAAAAATTATATTTTAGCAGGCGGAAGAGAAAGCTTTTCCCAGTATTATAAAACGGATGACAGCTTTGCTTCTTTTCATCCATACTTAAGCGAAAACATCATGTTTGCCCAGCATAATCTGGCAACGGATAAATCGTTTCAGGAATTTGATATTATCATTTGCCGTAATGTGCTCATCTATTTTACACCGGATCTGCAGCATGAAGTACACCATCTCTTTTACGATAGCTTAGCAATAAACGGATATTTGGGTTTAGGCGATAAAGAAACATTGCAATTTACGCCGCTCGTTTCCAAATACCGTACCATTAACGCAACAGAGCGAATCTATCAAAAGAGGTTGTAGTAAGTACTTTTAGTTACTCAATATATAGGAATCGAAATAAAAATGGCACATCTTTTACGGATGTGCCATTTTTTATTTCGTATTAAATTATTTCTCCATAGCAAAAACTCAATTTTTCTCTCACAGAAAAATTGAGTTTTTATATTTAAAGACTTATTAATTAATCTAGTTTCCTTAACTATTGGCGCGCAATAATAATACACACATATCATCCGGCTGATTATGTTGCAGTTCACCCTTCAATAAGTAGTCAATCGGTGAAATGTCCGTCGACCAGTGTCTACTCGCAATTTTACATAGCTCTTTTTCAGATTCCAGATCACACGGACCCATTGCTTCCAGAACACCATCTGTAAAGAGGACAATTTGGATAGAAGAATTATATGGTATAACTGCTTTTTCAATTTTGATATCTTCCACAAATCCTACCGCATAGCTCGTCGACGTAATCGGTACTGTCTTTTCCCCGTCTACTAGTGCATATCCTTTCGGATGCCCTGCATTTACGTATTCCACGGTCTTTTGCTTCGTATCGATAATAAAATACACACCAGTGAAATAGTACAATATATTTTCTTTTTCATTTTGCAGTAAATTCATATAACGATTCAATTCTGAAATAACACGCTTAGGGTCTGTCAGCTTCTTAATTGCCTCACGCAAAACAGATGAAATATACATACAAACAAGCGATGCGGACACACCATGCCCCATCATATCCAATAACATGACAGCATAGCGATCTTCATCAAGCTTGTCCCAATAGTACAAGTCTCCGGCCAAATTCGATGAAGGTAAGTAAGAAGCCGTAATCGAGATATCCGGTTCATGAACAGGCGGACTTAATAGACTTTGTTGGACACGGGCTGCCAGATCCAACTCACTTTGAATAATCTTTTCCTGATTTGTATGCCAGTCCAGTTCTGATTTCAACCGTTTCCCTACACGTATACGGGCTAATAATTCTATTCGATTAATAGGTTTCGTTATGTAATCAATGCCGCCAACGTCCAAGGCTTCCGACAGCTTCGACTTATCTTCAAGAGCGGTAACGAAAATCACCTGGATATCTTTCCATTGTGGATTTTGTTTTAATATACGACAAGCTTCAATTCCATCCATCTCCGGCATCATAACATCCAATAAAATAACATTAACGTCATAGCACTTAGGGGCATTGGATGGATCTAGGTAGTCAAACATTTCTTTTGCAGATTGTACGGAAACAAACTTCTCATAACCATCACTTTTCAATATTTTTTCAATAACAAAGAGGTTAACTTGGTTATCGTCTACAACAAGAATGGTCATTACATCAACTTCTCTCTACTTTTTTAGATAAAGCATAATTCATTGCCCGTTACACCTAATTATACAGAAAACGACAGGTAAATGAAATGAAGAGGCTTTTTTGTCGATATTTCAGTCTATAAGTCTCATTAACTTTGTACTATGTATAATATTAAGTAAACGATAGGCTTGTTCTGAAAGCTTCTACCTGTCTCTTTTTCTGCATGAACGAACAGTACTTTATACCGAACAATTTATATAATTATCCTCATATATGTTTCCCACAAAAGAGAGATGGGTAAACATATAAGTTATGTTTTTTTTGAGAAATATTGCATAAAGTATTCTTTAAAGGGAACATAGGAAAAGGATAGGATGAATAATATTTTGGTTCATGCCTCTCCATATAATCTTATCTATTGCATTTACAAGAGTACCCATATTATGATGAGCATAATTTAAAGAAAAGGATTCGATTTGATGAAAGAAATTTTGCTTATTCTATTATTACAACTGCTCTATGTTCCTTTATTTACTCTGCGGACAATTTTTTTAGTTAAAAATATTACAACGCTCGCATCACTGATCGGAATTGTTGAAATGCTCATCTATGTGTTTGGTCTGTCTCTTGTTTTCAGCGGCGATCAAGGTTTTCTTGCAATGGTCGTGTATGCAGTCGGGTTTGGTCTAGGGATCATTATCGGGACGCGCATCGAGCAAAAGCTTGCGATTGGCTATATATATGTAACGATTAATACACAAATCCGCAACGAAGAGCTGATACAAGTTATGCGAAATGAAGGGTTTGCGGTAACGACATACGTTGGTGAAGGCCGGGATAGTCAACGATACAAATACGAAATTTTAACGAAACGGAATCGTGAAAAGGAACTATTTATGCTTGTTCAGCATCATGAGCCGTCAGCCTTTATAATTTCTTATGAACCGAAGTCGTTTAAAGGCGGTTTCTTAGTCAAACGAATGAAGCAGCATAAGAAGCATAAATAAAAAAGTCCAATGAAGAAAGTGCAGTGTAGCGCTCCCCCTTCATTGGACTTCTCATTTTATTTCACTTTTTGAGCTGTCACTTTTTCCAGTTCCTGCCCTAAAAACTTAGCAAGCTGCAGCATTGCGTACTTTTCTTCTTTTGCCTCTGCATCCGAATTATAGTTCGTATTTGTATTGACATCATACGTAAATACTTCGCCTTTTGCATTGCGGATGAATTCAATGCCTGCTACATCAATTCCGCTGTCTTTCAGGAAATTCGCATAGTTTTCAAGCAGCTTTGTTTCGTTATTTTCGACAATTTCGAATTTTGCACGCTGCTCTTTCGGCTCTTCCCCTACAGGACAGAACAGATCGCCAATTTGGCATACATCTGCCGGACAAAGCTCGAACCCTTCGGATGTGTCCACTTGTACAGAGTAAAAATACTCGCCGCCAATAAATTCAACACGTGTAATATAAGATTCAGGTGACTCGATGTATTCCTGAATCAGCACAATGCCATCTACAGGCTCTTCATAATCCGGCTTCGCTAAATGCTCTTCCAATGCAGCGATCGAATAAAATAGCTGAACACCTAATCCTTTGCCTGCACGATTATGCTTCGTAATAAACGGTACGATATTCAATGCTTTTGCAGCTTCAACAACTTGCTGTTTCCCAACGGCAGCAATTGTTTTCGGTGTTTTGATTCCGTGCTTTTCCAGTGCTGTATACTGCTTCACTTTACTTAACTCTAAACGCAATGCATTACTGCCATTCAACACTTTTCTTCCGTGGAATTCCAGCCAGTCCAGCACTGCTCCTGTCAGTTCAGGTGCGTAACGGTGATTACGGGTATGTGAAGAGGCACTCATTCGATTATAAAATACACCTTCTGGAGGAGCCTCTGTTAAGTTAACAATCCCCTCGTCCAAATGCCATGATTCATATGGTAAGTTTAATTCTTCTAAACGATTTACTAAGTGACGCGTCCAATCATCATTTTCATGGATTACATAGATTTTTGCCATCTGCCATTCCTCCAATATTCATGCTTATGCTTTTACACAGAATTTTTCAACTTTAAAAACTATACTCCCATCATACATTAATTCATATGAAATTAGTATGATTTGTAATCGTGTAATTAATAAATTTTAGGCTGAAAATAAATAAAAACCACCAGTTGAACTGGTGGTTTTCTCTGCTCCATAACAATAAAAGAACTCCATAGCGTTAACTAAGGAGTTCTCTTAACGTGAATACTCTGCTACTTTATTGCGCCCTGCCTGTTTTGCTCCGATATACAGTGCACGGTCGGCATTGCGTAAAAGCCCTTTCGTTTCATCCGTGTCATCCGGGACATTTGAAACACCGATACTCACTGTAATAAACACCAGCTCTTTCTGACCGGCTTCGGCTAAATCGGATTCAATTAAAAATGGTGTTACTTCTACACATTGACGAATTTCTTCACCTAATTGGACTGCCTCATCCTTCGTCCTATGCGGTAAAAGCATGACAAATTCCTCTCCACCATACCTAGCTAAAACCGCTTCTTCCGGAACAAAGTTTTCTAGTAGCTTAGCAAAATTTTGAAGGATGATATTTCCCGCATGATGGCCATACGTATCATTAATCCGTTTAAAATAATCAATATCCATCATTAATAATGAAAACTGAAGATGAGGATTCGCCTTAATCCGCTCTTGCTCTACTAATAGCATCTTATCTAAATAATGATAATTATATAGACCTGTTAATGCACATGTCTCACTTTTCTCAACTGCCGCGCTTAAGTATTTCGCTTTTTCCAGAGACACGGCAAAATACGTCGACAGTAAGTGAACGATATCCATCTGATACTTTTCAAATGCATTCTTTTTGCGTGCCGTTAAAATTAATGTTCCTTCCGTTTTTTGGTTACGGTGTATTGGAACAATCATGACACTATTCATATCAAGCGGGAGGAAATCCGGCGCATCTTCTTCCCACTCTTTTGCACTAGAGAATACCTTTTTGTCTTCTGTTTGGAAGCAAATATGAATAAATGAATCGCGGATTGAATCTGAATCAGCCTGAATTTCGATATCTTTTCCATCTACTCTTGCACGCAAAATCACATATTTTCCTTGAATATTATCGACAAGATACATTGCATCATGTGCAAAGAGCTGACTCACCCGGTGCATAAACAGTTCAATAATTTGCTGTGCACTTAACCTGTCTGCCAACTCATGACCAAACTCGCTTGCTTTACTGAGTGAATAGTTGACCCGTTCCGAAATATTGTACATTTTTGCAACAAATGTTATCGCAAAAAAAGGAATACCGAGCAGGAAAATTGCTGGTGCACCTATATCATTAATCAGGATGACTAATGTAATGGCAAACGGGATCGTAATGGTTGCGCTGCCGTAATCCCATAATATATGTTCACTGAAAAACTTTTCGTTTTCACCTGTAAAGCGATCGCGTACATATAAAATCGTATGGTTGATAAACAAATGGAACCCGACAAATACCGTTCCGTAAAGCAGTAAATGCGTTAAATTCGAATTCCCTACTTCAAACCCCGCTAAATGAACAATGCCTGCAGCGAAAAACGACGTATAGGCAAACATCCAAGAAGTAAAGATGATTCGGTAAAACGCATCTTTATGGTTTCTCATCTGGTAAATAATCGGTAAAATACTTAATTGGACAATCAGCATTTCCGCCCCTACGCCGTACAGCAAAAAGGCTGCCAATGTGACCCATTGTGAAAGAATAATCGTCGTATTTCCTATTTGAAATGGAATTGCTGTTGTGATGAGCGCGAATATCGATAAATACACAAAAATTTCCCAGTCGATCGGCTGATTTGGAAACAGAAAATATAAGCCGTACATGAGGGGTAGCCCAGTAGCTAACCAAAGCAATAATACGTTCTTTTTCGTTCTTTGATTAAATTCCATACTTGCCCCCTCCCTTTTAACTGAAATGTCTGATAACAATTATTATATCATGTCTATTAAGGAATGTAGCATGTTTTACTTCCTAATTTTTTATTTCTATTATCCTAATATTTAGAGAATTGCTAGGTTTTTAGCTATAGCATACTGTAAAATAATAACATAATATTACGATTATTCAATAAAATTATTTGAATTTAGACAAAAAATGTAAATTGTTTTATTTTGATTGTTGGATTACTTTTTCTACACTGTTCCATATATAAATCTCTTCCTCTAATGTCTTACCTGCTATACTTAATTGTACAGTTTTGACATACTCAGCCCCATAATATTGGTAAAACTGTTTTGTTTTATTGTCTGCTAATACATCCACATATACTTTTTGATAGCCTTGTTCTAATAAGGAAGTCATGATTTGATTTAATAGCTTTTTCCCAACGCTTTGGCCATGCCATTCTTCAAGTAAATAAATCGAAGTTAAATCACTTGCTCCAACTTCTTTATTTGTACTACGTGTGCCCCCGGTAACAAAGCCTATAATTATATTTTCATTTTCTGCTACAAAAATCGTATTTGTTTGATCTGAAATATTATTTTCCCACAGTTTTGTACGTTGTTCATAGCTTAATTCATCTAAAAAGCTTTGGGGAATAATGCCTTTATATGTAGTTCTCCAACTATCAACATGCACTTTTGCAATCCCCGGTGCATCGTCTCTATTTGCTTTTCGAATATTCATCCCATCTCTTCCCTTCTATATTACAGTATTTCAAATTGCTCCACTTCTCCTGTTTGCATATCTTTCATCTCATATCGTTTTGTGTGAATTTCATTTTCTCCTAAAATGATTACTTTCCGGATATTTTCACGGTTTGCCTTTTCCATTGCTTTCCGCAATTTCTTACCACTCAGTTCAACTTCTACACGATTTCCCTGCTGACGTAATTGCCATGCTAAACGCAGTGCTTCCTTTTCCGTATTTAATGGAATAATAAAAATATCCACCAACGCCTGATCTGCACTATTTTCTCTTTGCTCCATCGCTGTATAAATAACATCCAAACCAAATGAGATACCTACAGTCGAAAACTCTTCCTCTGAACCGATCAATCCTCCAATTGCATTATCGTAACGGCCACCGCCTCCAATACTTGATTTAATTGCACCATCTTTTAGAAATAGCTCATAAATGGAACCTGTATATATCTCCAGACCTCGAGCTAGAAATGGGTTAAACACACAACTTTCACCAACATTTAAAACTTGTAAATAATCCTGCAGCTCGATTAATTCTTCATAGCCTTGTTTAATTAATTCATTTTCCTCTCGGTACTTCTCAAAATAGGCAATTGTCGGATTGGCATTTAAAAATTGCTTAATTAACTTAATCGTTGAAGGTGAAAGGTTCTGTTCTTCCAGTTCTTTCAGTAAAGTAACTTGGTCTATTTTCTCCATTTTGTCCAGTATGAGAATGACGCTATTTATTTTTAGTTGAGGAACTTTAAAGTATTGCAATAACCCTGCCAATAGCTTGCGATTATTGAATTGAATCAACATCTCAATATTTAGCTTGTTAAAAGCATCGATTGTCATCACCATCAGTTCAGCTTCTGCAGACTGTGACTCGATACCGACTACATCCACATCGCATTGAGTAAATTCTCTAAATCTCCCTGCTTTAATCGGTCCATCCCGAAAGACTTTTCCGATTTCATAGCGCTTAAATGGCATTGAAAGCTGTGGATTCATCGCAATTACTTTCGCAAAAGGTATCGTCAAATCATAACGAAGCGCTAAATCGCGTTCTCCTCGATCGGTTAATGTGTACATTTCCTTTAATATTTCAGCCCCGCCTGCATATTTGGAAGCCATTAACTCTGTATAGTTTAATATCGGCGTCTCCAATGGCTTACAACCGTACAACATAAACGTATCTTCTAAAGTGCGCCGAATGTTGCGTCTTACAACTTCCTGAGCCGGCAAGTAATCCTGTGTTCCTTTTACATTTTGATAGTCCATTTTTTTCATACGAATCCTCCTGTTTTTGAGAAATAAAAAAATCGTATAATGATAAAGCTCCAAAACGGCTTTATTATACGATTCAATGCGAAAAAGTCTTCCTATTCATTATTAAAAATTTAATAAAGATAGCAAGACTACTTAGTATGAAGATGTAATTGTGCAAACTGCTGTTGAGTATAAATGAACCCTTTCATAAAGTTTCCCCCTTTTTAATTACTACACTATACTGCATGCTTCCAGATTGTGTCAACTAAAGTTTCAGAATTTTCTTTTTATAGTTGGAGAAGTACTCATCTAATTTGAGGTGTTCTAATATGACTTTACGATTTTCTAATAACGCTTGGATTTTTTCTAATATCCCCAAGTTATCTTCTAATAAAATTTCGATTACCCATAATCTCCCAAAAATTATTAATTTTCTGCATATTTTTTTTATTTCATTTATTAAATGACAAGTATACGTTAAAATTGAAAATGTTGGAGGTCGAACCTCTACATAATGTATTTAAAGTAAAGGACTGATGAAATGAAAAGAAGATGGTTGTTTTTGATGAGTCTTCTCGTTGTAGTCGTGCTCTCTGCCTGCTCACAGAAGTCAGAGGAAGAGAAAAAGGAGCGGGTGAAAATTGGGGTCATGCTGTCAGATGCAGGACTTGGTGATCAGTCGTTTTCAGATATTGCTTTTGAAGGTCTCGAAAAAGCACGCGATGAATTAAATATAACATTTGATTACCGTGAACTTGAATTTACCGGTACATATAAGCAAGGGCTGGAAGAGCTCGTTGAGGAAGGTCAGGATCTGATCATTGGAATCGGGTTTACGGTCCAGGAGGATATGGAGGCCGTTGCCGCTGCCAATCCGGACGAGCAGTTTTTATTGATCGATGCTGTGTCGGACTTGCCGAATGTTCATAACATAACATTTAAAGAAGATGAAGGTTCCTACTTACTCGGTGCACTCGCTGCGATGAAATCAGACAGCAATACAATCGGATTTATCGGTGGTGTTGAAAATGAGGTAATCGAACGTTTTGAAACCGGTTTTAAAGCAGGTGCCAAACAAGTAAATCCTGATACAGAAATGCTATCCGTTTATGCGGGGAATTTCGGTGATGATCAGCTTGGTGCCTCCATTGCACAGGATATGATTGAACAAGGCGCGGACTTTATTTATCCCGCTGCAGGCTTTACAGGTGTTGGCTCCATTTTAGCGGCACAGAAAGCCGGTGTATATGCATTCGGTGTGGACAGCGATCAGTTTTTCCTTGCAGAAGATACGATTGTTTCTTCCATGCTGAAACGGGTAGATACAGCTGTTTATCAGGCAATTAAAGAAGTTTCGGAAACGGGGACCCTTTCGGAAAAAGATAAAGTGCTTGGCATTAAAGAAAATGGTGTAAGTCTAGCACCAATCCGTGTCGTGAATTTAACTGCACAGGAACAAAAGCAAATTGAAAACCTACAGCAGGAGCTTGCGGACGGGCAACTGACGATTAAGTAGAAGAAAGGGTCGTACAACAGTGAAATTAAAACAAAAAATATTAATATTGGCATTGTTACCGCTAATATTAGCTGTCTGTATTATCGCTTATAATATTAGTCAGCTTATGAGCCTGAATGCATCAACGGAAGAAGTGGTGGATTCCTTGGTTGCTGTTGAGGAATTAAACAGCTCGGTACAAAGCCTGCAGAAATCATTGAGCGTCTATTCGATCAATGTGTCTGAAAACAACAAGTATAATATTGAAACAGATTTAGCACGAACAGAAGAAATTTACAATAGTCTGCAAAGCAGTTTTTCAACAGATCGCCAACGTCAGATTAGTGCACAATTTGAAGAAAAATTCACTAAAATTGCTGAAGCGACTACAGCTTCCCTACAGGAAACAAATGTGGCGGAAATTAAGCGCCAATCCCAGCGTACACGAGGAATTGTCAATGATGTCATCGAGTTGAAACGTGATGTCAGTGCAAACTATACCGCAATGCAGCAAGAGCTTGGCAATAAAATTAATGCCATTACATGGATTTCCATTATTTCAGCGATCGCACTGATTATTGTAAGCGTTGTATCGGCCCTGTATTTTACAAACAGAATTGTTGGCCGCATCAGTCGATTAACTGCAGGTGCAAAAGAAATTGCTGCAGGGAATTTAAATGTGCAGTTTGAGGATAAAGAGTCTGACGATGAAGTTGGCGAACTGCAGGTTTCATTCCGCCAAATGACCGGCAACTTAAAGGAAATCATTACACATGTTTCGGACAGTTCAGATCAGGTTGCAGCATCTGCCGAGGAACTGATGGCCAGTGCCGATGAAACAATGCTTGGCACAGAACTGATTTCCACTTCCATTCAAAATGTATCGGATGCAGCGGACAAGCAAAAAGAAATGTCGAACGCCTCTGCCTCCTTTGCACAAAAAGTATTAGAAGAAGCTGAGGAAATTGCGAATCAGGCGAATCAGGCAACAACATTGTCTAATTCAACAAATGAAAAAATTGAAAAAGGTTCGGTATATGTTGAAAACACTGTATCTCAAATGAATCTCATTCAATCAACAGTCGATGAAACAGCTGATTCTTTAACACTTCTTGCTAGCCGTACGACTGAGATCGTCAATATACTAAAGCTTGTACAGGATATTTCCGATCAGACGAACCTGCTTGCCTTGAATGCTGCAATCGAAGCAGCGCGTGCGGGTGAAGCTGGTAAAGGCTTTGCTGTTGTCGCGGATGAAGTGAAAAAACTGTCCGAGC
Organism: Solibacillus sp. FSL K6-1126; assembly: GCF_038003445.1. NCBI lineage: Bacteria > Bacillati > Bacillota > Bacilli > Caryophanales > Caryophanaceae > Solibacillus > Solibacillus sp. FSL K6-1126. The sequence goes on from NZ_JBBOPD010000001.1 coordinate 3,292,934, forward strand.
AGACGAAGCAGTCGGTATCCGATATTTCGCGAATTGCCGTTGAGATTGAAAATGATACGACGACAACCGTTGCATCTATTCAGCAAGTGAAGGATCGCGTCAATGCGGGGATCACAATTTCGTATGATACGAAGGCAACATTTGATGAAATTATGGCTATTATCGGTCAAGTACAAAACCAGGTAACCGAGATTACAGCTGTGTCTGATAGTATTCATTCGAAAATGGCAGCTGTATCAGAGCAATCACTGCAAATGGCGGCAGTCTCCGAAACTACGGCCGATAATGCCGTGTCGGTCGCATCCGCTTCAGAAGAGCAGCTTGCCTCGATGTCAGAAGTAAATACCGCAGCAGGTTCCCTTGCCCATCTTGCCGAAGAGCTGCAAGGTATTGTGGCGAAGTTTAGAACTTAATTGTATGCCGAAATCCTTTTATAGGGTTTCGGTTTTTCTTATGGGGTTAGGTGGTTTTATTATTGGGATTCTGGTTAAATTTATTAGAAGTTTTCTTTTAATGGACTTCTGGTGCGAGATGTTTGCTTATGTACCGGTTTGCGGGATATGGTTTGCTATTTTATTAGAAGAGTTGCGCATGATATTAGAAGATTGCGATGGGTTATTAGAACATCGACAAAGTTTATTAGAAGTTTTCAATAGATGGGCTTTTGGCTGAGGTAGTTTTCCTTGTTTTACGGTATGTGGTTTACGGTTTGGTGTTTTATTAGAAGAGTTGCATCCGATATTAGAAGATTGCACCGTGATATCAGAACATTCACTGACTTTATTTGAACATCTCGGATACTTATTAGAACAACGGGCACTTATATTAGAAAATCCAGCTTTTATTAGAACATTTTTCGCTATATTAGAACAACCCGGCAATATATTAGAAAATGCACCCCAGAAACTTAATTCCATACATTAAACTGGAATATGACGAAATATCCTACTTAAAACAATAGAAATATTACTTAATGCCAAAACTTTAATTTAAGACTAAATAAGTATTCCCTCTTTTTAAAAGTAAGTCTTAAGTACTTTGAATTTAAACCGAAGTTATAGATATATTTTAACTATGACATTCGGAGGAAAATAAATATGAATATTGGAAAGAAACTGTTCGGTAGTTTTGGTATCGTTATTGTAATTCTTATTTTTCTTTCAATTTTTTCTGTCATTAAAATGACTGAAATCGATGAGGATTATTCGTTCCTCATTGAAGATCGAGTATATAAAGTAACGGAACTATCGGAAATCCAAAATGCGACATCATTACAAGGGCTGTATATCCGCTCTTATGTTTTACGTCAGGATTCAGCTGATTTAGAAAACCTTACTACTCAAAGAGAAACAATTGCAGAAAAAATCGGTGAAATCGAAGGATTATTTAGAACTGCTGATATGCAGGAACAAATTAATACTTTAAAAGAAAATCAAGCTTTATATAATGACTATGTTTCTCAAGTTATTGACTATATAGATAACGATGAATTTGAAAAAGCTAATAATATGCTATTTGAATTCGCGGTACCTGCTAACCGCTCGATTCAGCAAACAATCAACAGCATTGTTGATGTTCAAAAGGAACAAATGCATACAACAAGCGACGAAACAACAGCAAGTGCAAAAATCAGTAAAACACTCATGATTACCATTTCCGTTATTGGTATTTTACTTGCATCATGCTTAGCCATCTTTATTACACTCAACATTACTCGCCCTTTACACAGATTAACAAATGCGGCACATGTGATTGCGAACGGTGATTTACGAGAAGAAGATGTTCATGTGAAAACAAAAGATGAGATTGGCGAACTTGCGGCTGCCTTTAATGCAATGAAAGCCAGTCTTTCCAGCTTAATCAGTAATGTATCGTTGAACGTTTCAAGTACAACAGCTGCTTCAGAACAGCTGGCGAGCAGTACCGATGAAGTGTCGGCTGCTTCTGCTGACATTGCAAAACGTGTGGAAACCGTTTCAGAAAGCGGTAGTAATTCTGCAGCAATCGGTAATGATTGTGCTGTTGCTATGGATGAGACAGCTCAAGGTGTAAGCCGAATCGCTGAAGCCGCGCAAGTATTGAACTCTCATGCGATGGATATGCAGACAATTGCAGGAGAAGGTGGTCATACATTACAGACAGCCGAACAGCAAATGTCGGTTATTCAGCAATCTTCTTATGAAACAAAAGAAAAAATTAAACAGCTGAGCAGACAATCTGCCGAAATCGAGAACATTACAAAAGTGATTACGGATATTACAGATCAGACAAACTTGCTTGCTCTAAATGCAGCAATTGAAGCAGCCCGTGCAGGAGAACATGGGAAAGGGTTTGCCGTTGTCGCTGACGAAGTGCGCAAACTGGCAGAGCAATCGAAGAGCTCGGCATCACAAATTGCCGGCCTTACATCGACAATTCAAAAAGATACGAGAGAAGTTGAAGAAAGCGTCAATACAACAGCTCAAAATGTCGATCAAGGTGTTGTCTACTTACAAAATGCGCAAGTTTCATTTAATCATATTGTCGGGTCGATTACAGAGATGACTGCTCAAATTCAGGAAGTTTCTGCATCGTCCGAACAAATTTCCGCAAGTACCGAGGAAGTTGCAGCGTCTATTGCTGAAATGGCTCATGCAGCTAACAGCGCTGCCGGTGAGATTGGCATTGTCCTATCAGCAGTTGAAGAACAAACTGCTACAATGCAGGAGATTAACGAGGTCGCCCAATCATTGAGTGAAGGCGCTGTCGGAGTTCAAGAACAAATCAATCTATTTAAAGTGTAGTAAACATAAAAAACGCAAAAGCTGCAAATCAGCTTTTGCGTTTCTTAGTATGATTGGATTCTACTAACTTAATCCAACGTGTTAATCTGCTTGTACCATTTTAACTAGCACACTTGCCAATGCTTTCTTTTCATTTTCATCTGCTACTTTCCATAATTCTTGCAGCACTTTTTCTTCACTGTTTCGAGGTTCTTCGTTTTTAGCTAAATGATCCGCTACAAACTTGGCACCTTTTGCCAACATATCATCGCTCAAACCTAATCGTTCACCTTTAGCAAGCTGGTCGTTCAAATAACTTTTGAACGTTGAAAAACTTTCTAAAATCTGATCTTTTTTTTCAGGAGATAATTCTTCAAGTTTTTTGTTAATGTTATTCATTTCACTCATTTTGTAATTCCTCCTAGATTGTGTTTTGGCGTTCCCCTAACAATTACCCGCCTTATTTGTAATTAAACTTTATTTTAATAAAAGCTATTATTTTGAACTACATAACGGTGATTGTCCGGTCTTTATCTATTTGTTTGTATTATTTTCGGTTTTTTCGATATGTTCCATAATTCGTTTATGACGACGGACATCCCGCTTCGTAATAGGAATGACTTCATGTCGGATCATTTTAAAGAAGGATACAATGAGTAAGAGCATGACGACAGTAAAAGGAAGGGCTGATATGAGGGAAGCTGTTTGCAATGCTTCGAGCCCGCCTGAAAACAATAGTACACTTGCAATCGCAGCGATTAATACACCCCATATTACTTTTAATCGATTATGAGGGTTCATTGTCCCTTTATCCGTCATACTTGCCATAATAAATGTAGCTGTATCTCCTGATGTAATAAGGAAAATAACAATTAAAACAATCCCTAAAATCGAGGCAATCGTTGTTAACGGAAGCTGTTCCAGCATAAGGAACAAGGCGACAGTCAGATCAGTATCAACTGCTTCGGCGATTGTTGTGCCTTTGTTCAAATCAAAGTAAAGTGCTGAACCGCCAAATACCGCAATCCAGAAACAAGAGATAACCGGCGGAATGATTAAAACGCCGACGATAAATTCACGGATTGTACGCCCTTTCGATACACGTGCTACGAACGATCCGACAAAAGGTGACCAGGCAATCGCCCACGCCCAATAGAAAATTGTCCAATCCTTCACCCACGTTCCCCCTGCATACGGCTGCAAACGTAGGCTATACTGTACGAAATTCGTAATATAATCACTGATTGCTAAAACGAAACTTTCCAATATGAAAACTGTAGGGCCTGTAACAAAAACAAATACTAGTAAAATCAAGGCCAAGTACATGTTTACATTACTCAATATACGAATCCCCTTTTGTAGACCGCTTATAGAAGATGCCATATATCCAATGAAAACTACCCCTATAATTGCTAACTGGACCCAAATGGAAATCGGTGTATTAAAGACGGCATTTAAACCACCATTCGTTTGCAGAACACCTAATCCGATTGACGTAGCAACACCCATTACTGTAGCAATAACAGCCAATATATCAACTGTATTTTTAATGCCCTGATTTGTTCCTGTGACAGGCTCTAACGCCGTAGATATTAACAAATCTCTTTTTTTGTTGAATTGCATATAGGCCATAACTAACCCAATGATCGCAAATACGGACCATTGGCTAATCCCCCAGTGGAAAAAGGCATAGCCCATTGCAAGACGGGCCGCATCCGTTGTTTGCGCCTGGACATCATTAAATGGCGTTTTAAAGTAATGACTCATCGGCTCGGCCACACCCCAGAAAACTAACCCAATTCCAAGGCCCCCTGCAAATAATAGCGCAATCCATGTATGGAATTTAAATTCCGGTTGTGCATCTTTTCCTCCTAAACGGATTTTCCCGTACTTGGAAATAGCCAGCACGAAAAGAAATACAATAATAATAAAAACGGAGAGCAAGTAAAACCAGCCAAAATAGTCGGTTGTTAAACCAAATAAATATGTAGCAACATTACTGAAGGCTTCTGGTGCGATGCTTCCAAAAATAACACAGATTAATATAAATACTGCTGAAACTGTAAATACAGTATTCGAAAAATATTTCCCTTTCATATGTTCACCTCTTTAAATACATTGAAGAGAAATTACCCATATTATGCTATTTTTAAACATCATTACAAAGGCTGTTACTATTTTTATATAATTATTTCGGCTTTGCTCATTGGATTCTTCGCTAAATTTTATTATTTACCAAAATACCAAGCCGACGCATTCGTATAGAAGATTTTATCGCTGGCTTGTTCATCAAAAAGTTGCTGGATCAGCGTAATGTCCGCAATTTCAAATGGTCGTTTTGCCCGGGTGGACGGCAAGTCCGTCCCGAACATAAGTGCATCCGGGTTAATGCTGTAAATTTCCGGCAGTGCTTTTTTTACATCTAATTCTACTCGGCCAAAACCGGTCGCTTTCACACGTACCCCTTTATCGACCAGCTTCAGTAAATGCGGCAGCCCTTCTTCCGATAACCCTAGATGATCGATCGAAATAGCCGGTAATTTCTCAATCGTTGCAGCAATTTCAGGCAATTCTTTCGCATCGATATACAGCTCGCTATGCCAGCCGACTAGTTCATGCACACGTCTCGCAAAATAATCGAGCTTCGATAAATCTTCCGAGCCACCGCGTTTAATGTTAAAACGCAATGCCCTCACACCATTTTTATGCAATGCTTCGATTTCTTCGTCTGACACTGTATACGGCAATTGTGTCACGCCGCAAAATGCCGGACCAAGCTGCTTTAGCGAATCAAGTAAATACGTTTGATCAAATCCTTGAAATGACCCTGAAACAATTGCCCCGCTTTGAACCGATAAATCTTTTGTTTCTTCGCTATATGCTGCAACGTCATATCTTGGCGGCATATAGCCCTGACTTTCGATAATCGGAAATTGATAATCGATAATATGAAAATGCGCATCAAAAATTCTCATTTCTCTTCTCCCCCCTTTTGTTTTTACTATATATTTTTTTCCAACAGATGTCTCATGTTGGCGAGGATGTTTTATTAGAACAGTTGGTACGGATATTAGAAAATGGCGGCTGCTTATTAGAAGATTGGAGTGGTTTATTTGCACTTCTGACGGGGTTATTCGAACATTTGGCTATTATATTAGAACTTCCGGTTTTTATTAGAACCTTTTTTGTGATATTAGAACAATTTAAGATTTATTAGAACATCTAGGAGGAACCTGGCACCCTCTATAAAAAAGACTGTAAGGAATTAACCCTACAGCCTCTTGTTCCTTATCTATTTCATATACAATTCGACTAATTCATAGCATCTTTCTTTTGTTAACTGGGCTTGTGTGCTTACATACTGTAAAGTTTCCATCGATCCGCCTTTATATTGTAAGGCGGCCTCTTTTGCCTTTTCGTCGCGATATTCCAGCCAGTCATGCTGCTCTTCTCTTAGTTTGCTCATGTCATTAGGTGGCAAGGTTTTCTTTAGATCTGCGTAGATTTCATTTAATAGCATATCCCATTTCGAGAATATTTCTCCTTCTGCTGCTGTCATTTCTACTTGTATTCCTTGATCGAAAATTTCATCAAACTCTTTCACACTTTTTTCTACCTCCGCTAATTTAGCGAGGTACTTTTCCTTCAAGCTGACAGGTGTATCTTCGGGTTCTCCAGGTGGAGGATTTCCTTCTTCGTCACCATTTGCGGAATTTTGTTCAAAGTTCTCTCTAATGCTTTTATTAATTTCCAGTTCGGCTTCTTCAATCATGTTCTCCAGCTTGGTTTTTAAATTGGTTTCCAATTCAGGATTTTCCAGTAGAGTATGAGCTTTTTCTAAAACGCCATCCCAATCAGCATGGCTTCTTGCTTCCTCTACTTCTTTAAATTCCAGAAGCTGTGCGTATAAATTTTTTGTTTCTTCGTCGATTTGGCTATCCCCTGAATTTTGCTCTATTAATATTAACGCTTTATCATATTCTTCATTTTCCAACGCTACAATGACTTTGTCTTTTAGTTGTTCCTCGCTTTCGGTACCGCAGCCAACTAACAATAAGCAAACGGTAAACATTCCTAATAATTTCTTCATGTTGTTTCCCCTCTCTCTATTACAGGCTACTATTTAAGGGCAATTCAATAAAAACTTCTGTACCTTTTCCGTATACACTATTCACCTCGATTGTCCCGCCGTGCTTTAAAATAATCGTACGGGAAATCGCTAATCCAAGTCCGGCACCAACGGATTTCACATCAGCTTTATAAAAAGAATTCATAATATGCTGTAGCTGTTCTTCCTTTATTCCAATTCCTTCATCCCGAATTATACAAATTGCCTTCCCGTTCGATTCGTATTGCTTAATAACTATTACGCTGTTATGAGGCGAAAATTTAATCGCATTTTCGAGTGTATTCAATAAAACTTGCCGGATTTTATCTTCATCGGCGTAAATAGAAACTGGGGTACTGTTCAGATTCATGCGGATATTCTTTTCATTTGCTTTACTTTGCAACTGTAATGTCACTTCTTCAATCAGTGTCGCATAGGCAAACTTTGTCGGGTGTAGCTCAATGCGGTTTGACTCATATCTTGAGAAATTCAGAAGATCCTCCACCAATTTTATAAGGCGATCGGATTCACTGTTAATCATCCGTAAACCAAAGTTGATTTCTTTTTCCGTTAACCCTTCCGGTGACTCCAGCATTTCAGCCCACCCTTTTATTCCTGTCAACGGTGTCCGAAGCTCATGAGAAATCGAGGAGATAAAATCATTTTTTAACTGGTCCGTTTTGACAATCTCATCCGCCATATAATTCAGTGTTTTTGACATTTCGCCTAATTCAGCCGGATAATCTTCCTTGATTCTTTTTTCGAATTGTCCTTTCGCCATTGTCTCTGTAAATTGAATGATTTTATTAAAGGGCTTTACAATAGACTGGGCAAGCTGAAGGGCTACGAGAAAGACAATTGCCGCAACTCCAAAACATAGCAAGATTCCGTATCCTAACAGGCTTTGTATGAGAAGATTGGTCTCTGTTAATGACGTAGTATAACGAAGTACGCCTATCACTTTGTCGTCCAACAGCAACGGGATATACATAGCCAAAACTTTCTCTTCTGTCCGTTCAAGCTCCTCCTTTTCATAATAAGGGCTATAGGAAGAAAAGAGATTCGGATCCACTGTATAGCTGATGTCTTCATAAAACCCTGTAGATGACTGGATCATTTCACCGTCACGATTCAACAGCTGCAATTCCGCACCGTCATACTCATAGCTTTTTATAACGAAGTCACCGAAATCTTTTATCCTGTCGGAAGTAAGCTCGATTTCATTTGCCCACCTAGGATGGATCGCTTCAACATGTTGTTGAAACGTATTGGCGATTCCTTGGTAATAATACTTTGTCAATGCACCCCAAAACACTGTCATCACAAGGGTTAACGTCAAAATAATGATAATCATGAAATAAAGAATGACTTTACGTTTCATTCGTTAACCTTCCATAGGTATCCGCGTCCCCATTCAGTACATAAATACATTGGGGAGGAAGGATCTTTTTCGATTTTCTGACGAATTCGTCTAATATTGACATCCACTACTTTTAATTCGCCTACATAATTTTCGCCCCATACAGCATCCAATAACTCATCTCTTGTAAACAATTTGTTTGGATGTCCCATTAGAAAATGCAGCAGAGAAAATTCAGTCGGTGTCAACTTCACTACTTCATCAAAACTGTAAAACTTGTTATTTTTTAAATCCATCTTGAAGTCCCCGGAAATCAGCATATCAGTCATTTGGGATGCTGCTTCGTCAGCGACATTCATCCTCCGCAAAAGCGAAAAAATTCTCACTTCCAATTCCTGCAGACTAAATGGTTTACATAAATAATCATCTGCCCCTATCACAAGGCCCTCTATTTTATCCTTCACTTGTGTTTTGGCCGTAATCATGATGATGCCTACCTTTTGATTCACTTTCCTAATCTCCTGGCAGACCGTAAATCCATCGATTCCCGGCAACATTAAATCGAGCAAAACCACATCAAAATTCTTATTTCGAAATAATTCTAATGCCTGTTCGCCTGATTCGGCTTCCATCACTTCATAGCCTTTCTTTCTCAAACTTAATGAGACAAAACTGCGAATGGATAGTTCATCTTCAACAACTAGGATGTTTGTCATATTTGCCCTCGCTTAAAACTCGTATTGTTCCAAATGAAATACTTCAACAGGAAAATCCGGGTGTTCTTCTATCGTAGAATAATAAATCGTGTCTTTCGTTTCTTCTAATATTGTATGAGCAGAATCATGTGCTTCGTTATTCGTCCATTTCACTTCATACAGCAGATCATTGTTTGCAAGTGATACAAGTTGGATTCCGTTTTCTATCGACTTAATGGTCACTTTCCCGTGCCATTTTTCCGGAATATCTATATAAAAAGTATGTTCAAGGTTGGTAGCCCGTTCTGTTACTTTTTTAGAAGTACCGTTGATTGAATAGGTGACATAGCGCACGAGATATGGGGTTTCAGTTGAATCTGCTTCTACCCATCCTTCCGGCAAATACGTTTCACCGACTTCAATTATGCCGTCTTCATTAAGATCTGTACTATATAGAGACAGCGATTTAAATGGGAGATCCCCTTGTTCACCGCCTACCTTTATCAGGGCTGAACCGTCAAAAGCAATAATTTCAGTGATCATGGAGTTCACACCAATTGCACTATCAATAAATAATGCGTGATTCCCATCATTTAATTTTCCGCTCTTCATTCGCTGATGAAATGCATAGCTGTTTAAAGTAACTGCAGATAGGGATACTAAATCCCCTAATTCATAGTGAAATAATTCGGCGGTATACGACGCTCTTCTTTCACCATCCACAAGAAGAAGTTCCAATCTTTCATCAGTATTATAATTTGAAATATCAAGCCCTTCATAACTGCGTTCGACCGTCTTTTTCAAGCTTCTGTCCTGCCATACATAAATAATCATCTGTTTTTTCGTTTCAAACTCACTTTCTCCTAAACCGAGTACTACTTCCATTACACCGTCTTTATCTAAGTCATGAAGTCCAAAATAATCGATTGCCTGCCCATTTGATTCAACCTTCGTCGCTTCCCGCCATTCATTATCTTCTTCTTGTAAAACAACAACATGAACTTGCGATTTCTGTTGTGGATTTCTGTATAAAACAATGGCTTCTTGCTGTCCGTCACCATCCAGATCCTCGATAAAAATGGACTGATTTTTGTCGCTTTGCACCGGTGTGACGAGTTCACTGGAGGGTGGCAACAATATCTTTAGCTGTTGTTCCAGTTTCCTTTTCTGTTCGTCTTGCTGCTCTGGTGAAATAATTAAATCATTTGGGGATTTTACAAGATCGCATCCAGCAAGCAATGTGATCATTAAAATTATTAACCACCCAATGCTTTTTCTCATGTGCATACGCACCCCTTACTTTCTCAACACACTATCAATTAGAATAAGTTTATTATATAGCCAACTTCTATGGAAAGAGTTACAAAAAGGTTACAGTTCATTTTGCTAATGACACACTTTCCTAATTATTAGGTAACTATCCTCCTGTATTTTACAGATCCCTCTTTAAGTCCATGTTAATTAATATAAAAAAAGTCGAAAGAACCAGAGCAATTGGTCTAATTGAATCAAATTGTCCATCAATTGTTGACGAGTAATGGTTTAAGGCGTAGCATAACCGTTACAACATACTGATAATGATTATCAATATCATTAGTTGATTTGTTGATAATTGAATGTTTATTAAAGGAGGTTTCAACCCATGTTGAAAGGTTTTACACCGTGGCCTGCTGATCGAGCTGAATTTTATCGAGAGACTGGTTGTTGGGTAGGTTTAACTTTCGGCCAGATGCTCGAAGACCGTGCTCGTCAATTTGCTGACAATGTGGCAGTTATAGATGATAAACGATCACTTACATATGCACAGCTTAATGAGCGTGTGGACCAGTTGGCAACCGGTCTTTTACTGCTTGGGATTCAGAAAGAAGATCGTGTCGTTGTACAGCTTCCGAATGTGGTGGGTTATGTTGAAATTGTATTTGCCCTATTTAAGATAGGTGCACTGCCTGTCTTTTCACTTCCCTCTCACCGTTCCAATGAGATTCGCTACTTCTGCGAATTTGCGGAAGCGAAGGCTTATATCGTAATGGATCATTTTGGGGGCTTTGACTACCGTGGTCTTGCGCGAGAAGTTCAGCACGCAGTTCATTCGCTGGAGCATGTCATCGTTCTTGGCGAGGCGCAGGAGTTTGTGTCATTTGATTCACTATTCAGTACACAATCTACTGAGTTTCCTGAGGTTAGAGGGAGCGAAGTAGCATTCTTGCAGCTATCTGGCGGGAGTACAGGAATTTCCAAGCTGATTCCGAGAACGCATGATGAATATATGTACACGATCAGGCTGAGTGTTGAACAATGCCAGGTGACAGAAGATACAGTATTTTTGGTTGTTCTACCGGTTTCTCATAATTATCCGATGAGTTCCCCAGGTATATTGGGAGCCCTTTATGCTGGCGGTAAAATCGTTTTAAGTTCTTCGCCTAGTCCGGATGTTGCATTCCCGCTTATTGAAAAGCACCGTGTGACAATGGTACCGCTTGTTCCGTCCCTTGCCCTGCATTGGCTGGATGTGAAGCCGAATCATAAGGATGATTTATCGAGCTTGGAAGTCATGCTTGTTGGCGGCTCGAAATTCAGTGCTGAAGCAGCGAAACGTGTGCGTCCTGTATTTGATTGTCAACTGCAGCAAGTATTTGGAATGGCGGAAGGTTTGGTCAATTACACACGATTGGATGATCCTGATGAAATTGTCATCTATACACAAGGTCGCCCCATGTCCCCTTATGACGAGGTGAAAATCGTGGATAACGAAGACCAGGAATTGCCAATTGGCGAGACAGGACATCTGTTGACGCGTGGGCCATATACGATCCAAGGGTACTATAAAGCGCCTGAACATAATGAAAAAGCGTTCACAAAAGATGGTTTTTACCGGACTGGTGATATTGTCCGATGCACGAAAGATGGTTATTTAATCGTAGAAGGCCGAGCAAAAGATCAAATAAACCGCGGCGGGGAAAAAATCGCGGCGGAAGAAGTGGAAAATATGCTGCTTGCCCACCCTGCTGTCCATGATGCGGCAATTGTCGGGATGCCTGATTATTTTATGGGTGAAAAAAGCTGTGCCTTCATTATTCTAAGAAATGCGGATGTAACGAAACGCCAGCTAAAGTCATTTTTGCGTGAACGTGGGCTGGCTACTTATAAAATTCCGGATGAAATCTTATTTGTAGAGCAATTTCCATTGACCCATCTAGGTAAAGTTTCGAAAAAGGATTTACGCCTTTTACTTGAACAGCAACTGCAACATTAAAATACTGAATATTAAGAAAAGAAGGTTGATAATATGGCAATTCAAACTGATTTTACAATGGAACAGCTGCGCGAACTTGTTGCTCAATATGTGACAGAACCGATTGATACGATTTCGGATGAAGATTATTTACTGGATGTCGGGATCGATTCTATCACAATGATGACAATTGTTGAAGAACTCCGTCAAAAAGGCTTTGCACTTACATTCATACAGCTTGCCGATGAGCCAACAATCTACGGGTGGCATCGTCTGATCAAACAATCGATGGCAGATTACGGAGGTTGAGTCGAATGACTGAATTACGTTTCCCTTTAACTGAAGCTGCCGCAGGGATTTGGTATGCCCACCATTTAACGGAAAGCCCTTTATACAATACAGCGGAGTACTTACATATTCAGGCTCCGATCGACTCCACCCTGCTGTTACAGGCAGTTGATGCCACAATCGAGAGCGCGGTTGGACTACATATCCAATGTTCGGAGGAAGAAGGCTCAATTTTCCAGACGATCCCTTCTTCGGTTCAATTTCATTCTCAACATATTAGTTGTTCAATGGCTGAAGCGTTTCAACATATGCAGGAAGATGTCGGAACATTGCTTCATTTAGCAAAGGATAACTTTGTACGCGCCATTTTATTTTCTGTGTCTGCCGAAGAACATTTCCTTTATTTGCGCATTCACCATCTTGTCAGTGATGCGTATAGTTTCCGGTTACTGTTCCAGCAAATTTCCGAGCGCTATTCGGCTATGCTTCATCATGAATCATTTACAAAGCAGTTTGGTGACTATATTCAGATGGTCGAGCAGGAAGTACAGTACAGAACTTCCGATAAGGCAAAGGCGGACGCTGCCTACTGGTTATCCAAAATGCAAGGAACCGAAGTCATTTCGCTCAGCAAAAAAAAGAGTGGTCGTATGGGACAGATTATTTTGTACCCCTCTTCCCTTTCTGCCGCTACATGGGCGAAATTAGAAACATACAGTAAGCAGCTGCATGTCAACATACAGGAAGTCGTTACTGCAGCAGTTATTGCCTACACAAAACGGATGTCACAGGCAGAGGATGTGATTGTCGGCATTCCGTTGATGAACCGTTTTGGTCATAAGTCATTGTCCGTACCAAGTACACGAGTAAATGTTTTGCCTTTGCGTGCAACGTTCACGACTGAGGAAACTTTTGAACAGCTTTGTATAAACGTAAAAAGCTTCATGACGGAGATGAAGCAGCATCAGTTGTACCGTCAAGAACAGCTGCGCCGTGATTTGCGGCTGACATCCGATGACCAGCTGTATGGTCCGGAAATTAATTTCATGCCGTTCTATGAAAACTATCTGTTCGGAAATGTCGAGGTAGAGAACAAGAAAGTTGTGACAGGGCCTGTTGAAGATATTTCATTTAATTTCTACAGCACGCCAAATGGAATGCAGTTTGATCTTGTAGCCAATTCGGATCTTTATGAACAGACAGAAGTGGAACGTCATGCCGCACGTTTCCTACAATTGCTTGAGTTATTGGTAGATCAAGCTGACACACCGCTGTTCAACTTGCCAATGCTATTGCAAGAAGAAGCGGCAATATTTGAGGCAAAACAAGGTCCTGCCATTGAGCTGAAAAATGCTACGGTGTATGAATTATTCAAAAAACAGATGGAGCATATGCCTGGTGCGACCGCTGTTCAGATGAATGATACATCTATTTCCTATGCAGAACTGGATCTGCTTGTCGGTCGAATTGCGCATCAGCTGAAAGCGCATGACATTGGGCTCGAAGACTTTGTCGGAATTTGCATGGACCGTTCGATTGAAATGGTCGCAGCGATGCTTGCCTGCTTCAAGGTTGGTGCTGCCTATATTCCGATGGATCCTACTTATCCGGCAGAACGGCTACTTTATATGATTGAAGATGCTCGTCCTAAAATTGTGCTCGTAAATGGTGAGGTTTCATTTATTGCAAAAGGAACACCGATTGTGACATTACACCCTTCGAAGCAAATTTATGAACCGATTGCCACTTGTATTGGACAAACAGCTTATATGATTTATACGTCTGGATCTACCGGAAATCCAAAAGGTGTTGTTGTTGAAATGCCAAGCTTGGTTAACTTTTTACAAGCAATGCAGCATCAATTTACATTATCTGAAAAGGACAATTTACTGGCGATTACAACGATTTCTTTCGATATTTCGGCATTGGAGCTTTATTTACCGTTGCTGTACGGGGCATCTATTCATCTGGCGACAAAAGAACAAGTACAAGATCCGGTTGTGATGCAGTCGCTGATCCAGCAGCAAAACGTTTCCATCATGCAGGCTACACCGACTGTTTGGCAGATGATTGTACAGTACGCAAAAGACGCGCTGAAAGGACTTACTGTACTTGTCGGTGGTGAAGCCCTTTCAAAAAGCCTTGCGCAGGCACTACTGGAAGCAGGAGCAACCGTTCACAATATGTATGGACCTACCGAAACAACAATCTGGTCAACTTGCACGGAAATTCGTCCACAAGATACTCCTTCATTAGGTAATGCAATCGACCGGACAGACATTTATGTGCTCGATACCATGCTGCAGCCCGTTCCGATAGGTGTCGTTGGAGAATTGTATATTGCTGGTGACGGACTGGCGCGCTGTTATCATAATCGTCCAACCTTAACGGCAGAGCGTTTTGTTGCACATCCATTTGCATCCGGAAAACGCATGTACCGGACAGGAGATTTAGTTGTGTGGCAGGAGGATGGCAGCCTTCATTATGTTAGCCGGGCCGACCACCAAGTCAAAATTCGTGGCTTCCGTATTGAATTAGGCGAAATCGAAAATGCCCTTGAAGAAATCACTTCAATTGAACAAGCCGTTGTGATGATCCGTGAAGATCAGCCGGGTCATAAACGAATCGTTGCCTATGTTGTTGGAAATGAAACAGAGGAACAATGCAGACTGCAGCTAGGAGAACGTTTGCCGGATTATATGGTACCTGCTCATTTTGTTTTCATGGAGGCCTTCCCATTAACGAATAATGGAAAAGTCGACCGGAAAGAGCTGCCGCAGCCTCATGTTTCGATTATTGCAAAAGCGAAACCGACAACGCGTACCGAAGAAACGATTTGTACGTTCTTTGAAAATATTTTGAATCTCAATTCAGTGGGAATTGATGAAAACTTCTTCCAGCTAGGAGGGCATTCCCTGCTCGCAACCGAGCTGCTATTGGCATTACGGAAAACATTTGCTATCGATTTATCGATCTCCGTCATTTTCAATCAGCCTACTGTAAAAGAGCTGGCACAAGCAGTGGACAAAGCAAAGAAAAAAACGCTCGTTGTAATCGACAGACAGCAAGTTAAAAAAATTCCTTTATCGCATGCACAGCGCAGTTTATGGTTTATCCAGCAGCTGGAGGAATCAAGTGCTTCTTATAATATTCCGCTTGTTTATACATTTGATCAGCCGATAGATGTATTAAAACTGATTAAAGCCATTGGTAAAGTGGTAGAAAAACATGCCATTTTACGTACGGTTTATCCTGCAGTGGATGGAGTGCCCTATCAGAAAATCGTTGAGGATACACCGAAAGTGCTGATTGAGGAAGTGAGCCCTGAAGAGGTGCCGGCTCAAATTAATGCGTGCACTCGCTATGCGTTTGATTTGAAACATGAACCCGGCTTTCGTGTAACGCTCATTAATACGAACACATTGGTCGTTGTATTCCACCATATTAGTGCTGATGGCTGGTCACTTGCAACATTCACTGAAGATCTGCAGCTTGCCTATGAAGGTCATGAGTTAGAGCCGTTAACGATTCAATACCATGACTTTGCGGTTTGGCAGCAAACGCACGGTGTTTATACAGACGACAACATTACTTATTGGAAGGAAAAACTGAAGCATGTTCCGGATGAAATTGAGCTTGTCCGGGATGGAAAGCGTCAATTGCAGGTGAAACCAACTAGCGAAACATTGACGTTTACAATCGATTCCGCGCTTCACGGACAATTGCAGCAGCTTGCCAAAGATGAACAGGCAACTCTTTACATGGTGCTACAAAGCGGATTCTTAGCCCTCATGACAAAGCTCGGTGCAGGGGAAGATCTGATTCTCGGTAGTCCAATGGCGGGCCGTGATCAGGAAGAACTGCTGGCAAATGTCGGTATGTTCATCAATACGGTGGCGATACGGACGGATACTTCCGGGGACCCTCGTTTCACAAAATTAATGGAACGCGTAAAACAAACATCGATTGAGGCAATGGAGCACCAATATGTTCCTTTTGACCATATTGTCGAAGCATTAAAACCGACTCGTGTCCCTTCACAGCACCCGATTTTCCAGATTATGTTTACCTTACAGAATACGCCTCAGCCATCACTTGTAATGGAAGGCCAAAATGCCGACATTCAGCTGCATACGGTTGGGCAGCCAAAATTCGATTTGAATATTGAGATGCGTGAGGAATATTTAGCCGAGCAGCCTAATGGCATCGAAGTGCAGGTGGAATACCGAACGGATTTATATGAAGCAAAAACAGTTGTCGCTCTTATGGAACGCTATGTAATTGTCCTGCAGCAGGCGCTAAACAATCCTGCCATTTCAGAATTGGATGTGCTGTTGGAACAGGAACAGGAAAAAATCCTGCTTGACTGGAATCCGAAAGGCCATGTAAGCGATCAAAAAACGATTGCCGAACAATTTGAAGCGATTGTGGAAATGCATCCCGAACGAATTGCTGTCAGTGACGAAAACGAAGAGGTTACTTATACCGATTTGAACCGTAAAGCGAACCAGTTAGCACATCTTTTACTGGAAAAAGGCGTTACATCCGAAACATTTGTCGCACTGTTAATGCGGCGTTCAACCGATATGATTGTCAGTATTTTAGCCGTTTTAAAAACCGGCGCTGCCTATGTGCCGATTGATCCGGTTTATCCGCAAGACCGAATTGACTACATTTTAAACGATTCAAACCCGAGCTGTTTAATCACTACAGAAGACTTGAAGCCGTCTGTAGAAGCGATGGAAGCTATGGAAGTGCTTGTAATGGAGGAGGTTTCACTTACTTCATTCCCTGTTAAAAATACGAATCATAACAATCATCCATTTAATCCGGCTTATGTTATCTATACTTCCGGTTCAACAGGCCGACCAAAGGGTGTAGTTATTCCGAACCAGAACGTTATCCGCTTACTTGATGCAACAGATGAATGGTTTCATTTTAACGAAAAAGATCGCTGGTCGCTGTTCCATTCCTATGCCTTTGATTTTTCCGTATGGGAAATTTGGGGAGCCCTGTTATACGGTGGGGAGCTCGTAATTATCCCGTACAATGTCAGCCGCTCGCCAATCGACTTTTTAGCATTGCTTGCAGACAAGAAAATTACGGTGCTGAACCAGACACCATCTGCCTTCTATCAGCTCATGACCGTTGATAAAGAGCATGCCGAACTGTCCGAACAACTGGCACTTCGCTACATTGTGTTTGGTGGGGAGGCACTTAACCTGACGCGTTTACAGGAATGGTATGACCGACATCCGTCAGATGCACCTACCCTTGTGAATATGTACGGCATTACCGAAACAACTGTCCATGTCAGCTACTTAAGTTTAAATGAAGAACTGAGCCAGTCACAGGCGAATAGTCTGATCGGCACGGCGATTCCTGATTTAAATATTTATGTCCTTGATGGGCAGTTAAAACCTGTTCCTCCCGGTGTTGTCGGCGAAATATATGTTTCTGGAGAAGGCTTGGCACAAGGCTATTTAAACCGCGCTACCTTAACGGCAGAACGTTTTATCGCCAACCCGTATGGAGCTCCGGGAAACCGGATGTACCGTACAGGCGATCTGGCTCGCTGGACGAAAAACGGCGAACTGGACTATATCGGACGCATTGACCACCAAGTGAAAATACGCGGTTTCCGCATTGAGCTTGGCGAGATTGAACAAGTGATTCTGAAACATCCGCAAATCGCACAGGCAGCTGTCATTGCGAGAGAGGATCGAAAAGAAGATGTCCGCTTGGCTGCCTACTATGTTCCGGAGCAAAGCACGGACGTAACAGAGCAAATGTTGAAAGAATTTGTTTCCCGTTCGCTGCCGGCCTATATGGTCCCTTCAAGCTGCACTTGCCTGGAGCAGATGCCGCTTACCGCCAACGGAAAACTGGATACGAAGCAGCTCCCTGCTCCTGTCATTACATTGCAGGAACTTGTATTGCCGAAAACACCGCAGGAAACATTGCTTTGTGAACTGTTCTGCGAAGTACTGAATCTGCCACAGGTCGGCACAGAGGACAGCTTTTTCGAACTTGGCGGCCACTCGTTATTAGCCGTACAGCTGATCGGACGCATTCGCGAGGCATTCGGTAAAGAGCTGGCAATCGGGCATTTATTTGAAGCACCTACTGTATCCGGACTCGCACATATTCTGCAAAAAGGGAAAGAATCTCAAGCATTGAACACCGTACTGCCGTTACGCAGCGGAGAGCAACCAATTTTTGCTGTCCATCCTGCAGGGGGATTAAGTTGGTGCTATGCAGGACTGCTAAAAAATCTGCCGCCGGAATTTGCCCTATACGGCATTCAAGCAAAAGGGATTGCCGAAGACTGTGAACTTCCGGGTTCTTTAACTGAAATGGTGCTCGGCTATATTGAAGCCATCAAAGAAATTCAGCCAAAAGGACCTTATCGTCTACTCGGATGGTCACTTGGCGGAAATGTCGTACAGGAAATGGCTGTCCAGCTGGAACGCCAAGGAGAAGAACTGTCGCTTCTATGCATTATGGATGCCTACCCGTTCACATTCACCCCGCCAGTGGAGCTGACGGAAGAACAGGAGGCACTTGTCGCACTTCTTGCCCTAGCCGGGTATGAACCTGACATAGAAGATGAAGTGACACAGGAATATGTAATGAATGCTCTAAAAGCAGAGGGCAGCGCGATTGCAACATTAGATGAGTCGACCTTTCTGCGCTTAAAAGAAGTGTATAAAAACTCGATTCAGTTACTGAAAAATCATCAGCCCCAAACGTATGATGGCGATGCTTTATTTTATAAATCTACACTTGTGCCAGATTGGATCCCGGACGTTGATGTTACTTCGTGGAAACCATATATCAAAGGAGAGCTTACACAGATTGATATTGCCTGTCGCCATAAAGATATGTGTCAGTCCATACCATTGAATGAAATCGGCCAAACATTAATCAAGTACTTAGTAAAGGAGAAAAAAATGTATGTCTAACCCTTTTGAACAAGATGATCGTGAATACTATGTTTTGCGAAATGCGGAAGAACAGCACTCAGTATGGCCAGCAGTCATCCCTGTCCCTGCCGGATGGGAGGTCGTATATGGCTCTGCGTTAAAACCATTATGCCAACTCTATATAGAAGAAAATTGGCTGGATATGAGACCTAAAAGTCTGCGTAGTGTTTTAGGATGAATGCACAGCGAGCAGTCATCCTCGCCCTCTATGTAGTGGCGATGTTCATGGTTTCAATCGACGGAACGATTGTCAATGTGCTACTTCCTACGATTGCCGTTGAATTCGGTGTAACGCCGGGGGCAACGAACGGAATTAATATCGGCTACCTTGTCAGCATTGCTGTTGCATTGCCTGCTGCCGGCTATTTAAGCAATCGGTTCGGCGTAAAAAGAATGTATGTACTCTCTGTCAGTCTATTTACACTCGCCTCTCTTCTTTGCGGATTGGCGGGAAGCTTGCAGGCCCTTATTTTAGCGCGCGTGCTGCAGGGACTGGCAGGAGGAATCATTACACCGGTCAGCATGACACTGCTGTTTCGGACATTTTCTCCACCGGAAAGACAAAATCTGTCGCGTTCATTAGTATTGCCAATCGCCTTTGCACCGGCGATTGGCCCCTTAGTGGGCGGACTGTTTTCGGAGTATTTATCATGGAACTGGGCGTTCTTCATTAATATTCCGTTTGGTATCATCATCGTCCTGATCGGACTTTTTGCATTAACGGAATTTGAGATTTTTAAAGCACCGTTTGATACGAGAGGCTATATGCTCATTGCACTCGGGTTGCCGCTGTTAATGCTGACACTGAGCCTTATTGCATCAGACGGTGTTTCCATTACGGTCGTCTTTTGTGCGATTGTCGGCGTATTTTTATTAAGCCGTTTTTATGTATATGAACGAAAAATAAAAGAGCCTCTGCTGGATGTGCGTCTGTATGAACAACCGCTTTTCCTTTCATCAAGTCTTGTCGCGATGTGTTCCATGGGCGCCTTGATGGGGATGCTGTATCTGTTCCCCCTCATGTATCAGTACGCGTACTCAGCTTCTGCTCTGGAAAGCTCACTCATTACGTTTACCGAGGCACTTGGACTGATGGTCGCATCCAAATTACTGCCTCGAACATCCAAGCATTTCGGCATGCTGTATACAGTACGTCTCGGTTTGATCGGTACAGTAATAATTTTCTGCAGTATCGCCATCCTTGGTCCTTCAGCAAATCCTTGGCTGTTACGCGGATTGATGTTTGCTATTGGGATATGTTTAGGCCATAGTGTAATCGGTTCGCAACTTTCCGCCTTTCATCATGTAGCGAAAAGTCAGATGAGCAAGGCGACAACGCTATATAATATGCTTAACCGCGTTGGAGCTGCAGTAGGAATTGCACTTGTAGCGACGACAATTACCGTGTCTGGTCGTTACTTTTCAGAGAACCTCTCTTATCAGTACGCCCTCGTTGCTACGGTTGTTCTGCTTCTGGCAGGACTCTGCTGTTCTTTATTTGCGAAAGAACAGGAAACTATTCTAAAGGAAGAAAAAGCATGACAACCATTGCCTATTGCAAAATCAACGAGATGCCTACTGATTGGCAACGTTATCTTCCCTTTTTGGAAAGCGACGTGGTGGAGCGGGTTGGACGCATGCGGAAAACGGAAGATCAGTTGCGAACGGTTTGTGCTCATTTACTAACGAAGATGATGTTGGTGACGACTTACAAAAAGGAATTATCGGAAGTTCGCTTTACCAAAGATTCAAACGGTAAATACCAATTAGGACAAGACCTTCACTTCAATCTCTCCCATTCCGGAAATTATGTGGCATGTGCCATTAGTGATTTTCCGGTTGGAATTGATGTGGAACAGCAGGTAACAAGGGACTTCTCCCTCTTTCAAACATTGTGGAGTGAAGAGGAGAATCATCTGTATAAGCTTCTTGAACAGGAAGCTTTCTATGCCCTCTGGACTGCTAAGGAAAGTTACGGGAAATATAAAGGGTTTGGTTTACACGATTCTTTAATGGAGGCAACGATTCGGCAAGATGGAACGATTCATCATCCCGCCTCACGTGTAACAGCCCGTACCATTCCTTTTTTCCTTGCACCTGGTTACAGTGCAGCTGTCTGTTTGGAGGATTCCTTGGAGACCGTAACGCACGCTCAGTGGGCACAAATTGAAACATTTTTCACGAAAAAGATTGCGACATATGCGAAAAATTGAGTTAACGAATTAGCATTTAAAAGCCTGTAACCAAGTAAAAGGTTACAGGCTTAATCAATTCATCTTAATACTCGCTGAACATTATTAATCATCACTTTGCTTTTAGGCAAACTTGGGATGCTAACTTTGCTGTAGCTTAAATCCTGTTCCGGGACATCGTACGTCATTTGATTAACCAGAAAATCTAGACTCACTTTCATCATCTCAATCGTCACCCATTCCCCTGCACAGCGATGCCCTAAATAGTAATCGCCCCCACCTTGCGGAATAAAGCTGAACGGACTGCCATCCCAGTTTTCAAAACGGCTCGGCTGAAATACTTCGGGATTCCCCCAAATATTCGTATCATGATTCGTTCCGTATAAATCCAATAAAGTTAATGTACCCTTTTCAAACGTATAATCCTTCCATGTAAAATCTGCTTTTACTTCCGCAGCGGCAAAAGGGAAGAATGGATAAAAACGGCGCACTTCCTGCACAAACATCTGTGCATTTTTCTCGTTGCCGGATTGAAGTTTCTTCCGCTCTTCCGGATAATGATGGGCAGCCAATGCTGAAAAAGTAATATAGACCGCAATCGCTACAATCGGCCTTAATATATTGATTACTTCTACAGAAGCGACCTCCTGATCAAGAAGTTTCCCTTCCAAATCACGATGCCATGAAAATGTATACAGTGCTGTGCCTTCTTCGGGATTCAGTTTCCCGTCGCGCACTTGGTCGATGAGGTTCCCTATCCACTTTTCCACCCGGTTTCGTGCATGTCTGCCAGCCCAGTGCGATGGTCCAATTGCAGTTGCCGATTCAAACATCGCTCTTAAATCGTCTGCGAGCTTTTTCATGTCCTTTTCTTCCACCGGTACCCCCGCCCACTCACAGGCAGTACGGCACATAATTTCCAGCGCTTCCTCGTAAAGAACAACGTCGTCCATCTGCTGCCATTTAGTTAAAGCTGTATCCCACTGCTTCGCGGCAATTTCATTCATTTTTTTAAGTCGATCCTGGGACATAATGGACATAAACATCTTTTTCCGGTGCTTATGGGCATCTCCATCCAGTGTCTGTACACCCTTTTTGCCGAATAATGTTTCGGCAACACGGTTTGGTGCAACACCTGCCCTTTTAAACTTACTGTTATCGTAAAAAAGGTCGGCCGCTTCCTTTCCGCCCATACAGACCGCCTTTTTTCCAAGCAATCGTGTTTCGAACAGATCGGAATGAAAGCTTTGTCTTCTATTTAAAATATACAAATAGCCTTCTCTCAGAAGATTCAGGCTGTGGTCAATTCCTTCTTCCTTTGGCACCGAATTTGTCATCTACTTCATCTCCTTTTGTCTAAAAACATTGTCGGTAACCAATTCCCTGTTTATTCTTCAAAAAAACTTGCTTCCATTTAAACGCAAAAAACAGGCGGTGAAAATTTTCACCACCTGTTCATTCTTATACGAGCTCTGCTTCTGCAGATGCCTCACGCTTTAGCTGGTCCATAATTTGTGCTGTAGAATAAACTGCCCCACAGCGACCTGCTACATAGTTGATCGCCATTTCATGCTCAGGTTGTGTAAAATCAGCTACTGCATCGGCAATGAAAAACGGCTTAATGTCCGACATGAAAGCTTCTCCAGCAGTCATGAGGCAACCGATATGGGCGTAAACCCCACAAATGATTAACTGATCTCGGCCTTGTTCGTTCATCATTTCCAGTAAATTCGATTTCTTAAATGCACTGTAGCGCCATTTTTTCAATACGATATCGGCCTTGCCTGGCGCCAATTCATCGATTACTTTTGTAATGTTCGGATCGTCTTTTAGTCCCGTCCCCCAAAAATCAGTCAGTAATGCGCGTTCTTCTGGGTTTTGATTGCCTGATTGTGCCGTATAGACAACCGGAATGCCAAGTTCATCGCATTGTTTTCTAATTACTTTTATATTGGCGATCATTTCACGAACTAATGACGAATCCTTCTCATAATAATCGATAAAATATTGCTGCATATCATGAATGAGTAGGACAGACTTGTTCGGATCGACTTTCCAACCTACTTTATTTTTTGGAAGATTGCTTTCTTTCGGCATTTTATATGATGAGATCGCTGGAATAGCCATCTAAATCACTCCTTTTTCTTTGTTGGTGAACCCTGTTGTATTTCATATAAATAGTCGTTAAATATCCTTCAGCTGCTCTGTATCGATGCCCATTGCGCGAAGCATTGTCTGGAATTTCGCACCCGTCTCAGCCAATTCTTCTTCAGGCTTCGATTCACTCACAACGCCTGCTCCCGCAAATAATCGTAATGAATCGCCTTTTGCCTCTGCGCAGCGAATCGTCACAACCCATTCCCCGTCGCCTTCAGCATCACACCAACCGATTGTGCCTGTAAAGAAGCCTCGGTCAAACGGTTCAATTTCTGTGATTGCCTGTCTTGCCTTTTCCGTTGGTGCGCCACAAACAGCTGGTGTAGGCTGCAGGGCAATGGCTAAATCCAACGATGAGATATCCGCTTTCAGGAGCTCTCCTTTAATGACAGTCGAAAGATGCATCATCGTTTCCGTATACACGACTGACGGTTTTTCCGGGACTTCGATCGTTTTTAGTAATGGACGCAATCCCTTAACGACTGCTTCCACTACGACCGCATGCTCATGTAAATCCTTTGGAGAAGAAAGCAGTTCCTCTTCACGTCTTTGGTTCTCTACCGGATCTTCACTTCTAGGTCTTGAACCTGCCAATGGATTCGCGATGGCGTACATCCCTTGTCTTGAAACAAGCAGCTCCGGACTAGCCCCGATGAGCGAAGCCTTTTGATTTCCGTATTCAATCGGTGCTGCAAACGTATATCCATGTTTGTTTTGATACGCAAGATTACGTAACAGTTGCGGGAGGTCGATCGGCTCATTGAGACTTACTTCCAGTGAACGTGACAGCACAATTTTATCGAGTTCGCCGCTTCTTATTCTTTCAATGCCTTGCATGACACCTAGCTTATAGTGCTCTGGTGATGGATTGGATACGAGCCGATTGACAGTAACTGATGCTGAACCGGACACTGCCCTTTCCTCCTGCTGCAATGATGGTGCGATTTGGATAGATTCCGGAACAAGTAAACATGCTTTTTTATAGTAATCAAATGGTACCGCGCCCGTTACGACTGATCGTAGATGTCCTTGTTCTTTAGCCTTCTTCAGCACGCTCGCCACCCTATCGGACAATCCTTCCATCTGGTTTTGATGTGGTTCACCCGTTGGCACATGCATGTATACACCTTTGCCTAATATCGTTCTTTTTGGTGTTTCAATGAAAAAGTCACCAACTTCATACTCATCTAAAAGTTCATGTTCGATTACTACTTTTTGTTTGCTTACCATATTACCGCTCCTTTTCGTTTCACTATTCTGAATTCAAAAGACAGACTTAGTTGGCTCCCAATGTCGCGCCGCCATCCACGACAAGATTGCTCATCGTAATATGACTTGACTGATTGGACAGGAAAAACAGAATAGCGTCGACAATATTGTCCGGTTGTGCAATCTTTTTCAGCGGAATCCCTACTTTATACGTTTCAGTCATTCCTTTAATCATTACTTCAGCGCCATGATCATCGGACCACATCGAACGTTGCATGTCCGTATCCGTCGACCCTGGTGAAACGATATTGCAGCGTATATTATGCTCTGCCAGCTCTAAACCGAGACATTTTGTAAACATGACCGTTGCCGCCTTTGATGCTGCATAGGCCGCCATAAAAATTCTTGGTACACTAGCGGCATTGGATCCTACTGTTACAATTGAACCTGCTTTTCTTTGAACCATATAACGGCTTACCGCTCTTGAAACATAAAACACACCTGTCGTATTAATTGAAAAAATCCTTGCCCAGTCACGGTCAGTACATGATTCGACCGGTCCTGTAGCCAATGCACCTGCTACATTGACGAGCATTTCGATTGGTCCAATTTCGTTTTCCACTTTCTCTACAACTGCATCAATGGCGTTACTATCTCCGACATCTGCAGGAAAGGCGAAAACTTCGTGGTCCTGCTCTATTAAACCATTCACATGGCTTCTCAATTTTTCCTCGTTATAATCGATTACAGCAACTTTTACTCCTAATGTAGCCAAGCTTTTGACAAGGCTTGCGCCAATTCCCTGGGCTCCACCTGTCACAAGTGCCACTTTCCCTCTTAACTCCTGAAAGTTCACTTCAACACTTCCTTTCTCGTTTACAGTTATGTAAAAACAGCTTGATTTCTTATTAGAATCAACAATCAATAATGATAATCATTATCAATTGATTCTATTAGCAATGATAGGCCTAACATTTTACAACGTCAAGAGACATTCAAACTTTCCCATAGAAAGACCTAAGTTTCGGTTTAGTGCTGATTTAAAGAGGTGAAATTAGGTATTTCTCAAAATTTTATAAGGAAAACTACGGCATTAAAATCCAAATAAAGGAAGGAAGGTGAACTTGCTCTACTCTATCATGTAGTCTTATCAATTCATTACTGACCAGTAGAGAAGGCTTCATTGTGCAAATATTTTGTAAGAAATACACTCTTGGAAATGGAATCGATAGGAATATTGAATTACTGTACAAAAGATTATGAAATTTGTTCGATTTTCCTGCGAATATTAAATTATTTTCTGTTCATACGGAACACCGTTATAAACCTGCTACTAAAACTTTCCTAACGTCTAATTCCATAAAAATGGCATAAATCAGAAAATTTTTGTTTAACAACCGCTTGTTTGTGATATTTACAGAAAAAAAGCTCTACATAAAACGTGCAGTATAAGTGTAGTGGTCAGCTTTTTATTTATTATTTATTATTTACTTCATATATGGTTCAATTACAGAACAAACGTTCCAATTAAGAGGTGAAGTTTATGAACATTGAACGGCTGCACATCCGAATCATGATTACGTGCTCGATTGTCAGCTTTGCGAAACGGGAAGCATTGGCCGCAAGCTATCCGTTAGAGGCAATTGATGAACTGGAACAGCACGGCTATATTGCCCAGACGCGTTATGGCGACTATTACAATACGAAGCTTGCCGCGCAGTATTTGAGAAAGTTTATGACAACGTACAGTCCGCGCTTAAAGGTTGTGGAGATGGTAGAACTGCTGGATCACGCACCCGAATATGTCGTCGTCGATATTGAAACGACGGGAGGCTCTGCTGCTAGGGGCGATAAAATCGTAGAAATTGCTGCGTTAAAAGTTCGCCATGGTGAAACGGTGGACCTCTTTCACCGGTTTGTGAATCCGGAAAAACCAATCAAAAATTCGCATATTCATGGGATTACTAATGAACGTGTGAAAAATGAGCAAACGATCTCCCCTGTCATTCATAAGTTTAAAGCTTTTTTAGGTGATTTGCCGATCGTCAGTCATCATATCGGGTTTGACTGGTACAGCTTTCTCGCACTGGAGTTTTTCCGAAATGGCATTCGCCCAACAAATCCGGCTGCCTGCACTGTATTGCTTGCGCGGAAATATTTGGACAGCCCGAGGAATAATTTAAATGTCATCGCCGAAACGTATAACATTCCGCTACTAAAGCATCATACAGCCGATGCCGATGCGATTTGTGCCAATGAAATACTGCAGCTTATTATGAAAAAAGCGACTGCACAGTAGTAGACGGTTATATTGTGCAATCGCTTTTTTGTTTTGGATTTTATTAGAATAGTTGGAGGGGTTATTAGAAAATGTCAGCGGTATATTAGAACATCGGAGTGCTTTATTTGAAGATGTCAGATGGTTTTTAGAACAACTGAGTGATATATTAGAAAATCGCAATTATATTAGAACATTTTTAGGTTTATTAGACCATTGCCGGTCGTTATTAGAACTAAATACATGCCTCCTGTTTTATTTGAAACTATTTCCAGCCAATCGACGTAGAATAGAAGAATTGGAGGTGTACGGATGAGTAACTTATCTTCATATATGATGCTTACCGGGATATTGATCACTGCGATATGCGGGAACTGGATCATCCTTAATTATGATGGGGTCGTGATTTATCCGAAAGCTTCTTATCTTACTTTCGGAATCGGGTTAGTACTGGTAGGATGCACTTTTGTAATGAATCAAATCTTCAGTTACCGGGAACAGGAAAAAACACATACAAAAGATAAACGGCATGCTCTAAACGAATGGCTTACTGCTAATCAGCCAGTTAATAAATGGTTGTTTGGACTCGTTATTCTCCCACTTGTGATCGCACCGTTTTATAGCTGGACGCTGTTTTTTACGATGCTGGAATGGTATTTATTTTCAGGGCTTGTAATAGCCGGTATTATTTACATGCTGAAAGGTGACAGAGTAGAAGAAAATACAGGCTGGGAGTATAAAGGGAAGACAAAAAAGATGCTTGATCTGATCGATTACCGCAAACATCCGTTTAATATTTCGCTTATTATCTACATCCTGGTCATTGGAAGTTTTGTGTTAAGTAAGAGATTGGATATTCCGCTCTATATGGAAACAGGAGGCAACTCGCGCTACGTTACTTCTTTGCCAACAATTTCATTTTTAATGTCTTCCTTAATGGTCGTGAGTACGTTTATTTATATTATCAGTCATGGAGATTTCTTTGGTTTTCGTAAAGCCGAGTTAAGTTATGAAAGAGTCATGTTCGTCCACTTTGCAGAAATTATTGTATGTGGTGCCACCCTGTTTATTTTAATTTTCACATTAATCAATGCGTTGTATGTGTATTTTTAGATGGATGGCTACTATCGACAATAGGCACACACCGGTAAATTATTGCATACTGTAACTACAATAAAAAAGAGGTGAACTATTGAATCCGAATCAAGATTATACATCAGTGCAACCCCAGTTTACATTCGACCTTAATAAAAACCCGTTGTTGGACTTACCCCTGTCAAGTAGACAGCCTATAAAAAGACTAAGCAGCCATCTGGTGACGATATTCTATCGGTGCCAGATGGTTGAGTCGTTTTTGGAAGCGCTGGTAATTATAAAAGTAGATATATTGCTCAACAGCTTGTCTTACCGTTTCCTCTGAATAATCATGTAACAGATACAAGCACTCGCTTTTAAAGTGCGAGAAAAAGGACTCAATACAAGCGTTGTCATGGCAGTTTCCTTTGCGAGAATGACTGCCAATCATGCCAAGCTGCTCTACTGTTTGATGATACTTTATGGATGTGTATTGGTAGCCTTGATCTGAGTGAATGATGCTTCGATACACATTTCTTTTTGCGGTCAATTCCTGGAGGGTATCCATGACTAATTCTAAATCATTACGCTTGCTAATACGCCAAGCGACAATTTCGTTGTTATATAAATCCTGTACAGCTGACAAGTAGAGAAATCCATTTTTCGTTGGCAGATACGTAATATCTGTTACGAGCACCTCATTTTCTACACGTTCTTTAAATTGACGCTCCAACACATTATCAAATACACGTGAGAGACGGTTGCCCCATACGCGACGCTTTTTACGGATAATCGATTGAATACCCAACTCACTCATTAGTCGATAGACTTTCTTATGATTCACAAGAAAGCCTTTGTCCCGTAGAGCGATTTTCATGCGTGGATATCCATACATTTTGTGCGTTTGATGAATCGCTAAAATTTGCTCCTTTAAAACAATATCATTATGTTTGCGTAACGATACTTTGCCATTTTTAAGCCACTTATAGTAGCCTGAACGTTCCAATTTTGCCATTTTAGTAAGCCATGTAATGGGATAGCGATCTTTCATTTCTTCAATAATTTGATAACGATCTGAATAAGTAGGCATTCCTCCATTTACAGATTTGGATACTGCTTTTTTAAGTATTCGACCTGTGCCTTATAGTAATCACGTTCTTCTTCTACATTTTTAAAGTGGACCCGTTTTCCTTTTAAAGGATTCTTCTCACCTTTCGCACCAGAACCTGTAGATGCGATACGATTAAAAGCTTCGATGGATCCGACTTCTTTATATTTCTTCACCCAAGCTTTTACTTGAGAAACATTACGAATCTCATATCGATCCGCAATTTTTTGCATACTTTCATTGCCTGTTAAATAAGCTTGTACAATCTCTAACTTCAACTCGTTTGAATAAATATTATTTTTTCTCGACACAAAAAAATCCCCTTTAAGTAAAATGTTTACCTACAGCGTACTGTAGGTTTTTTAACATTGTCTACTTAAAGGGGATAATATCATGTTCGTAAAAGACCAGCAAAATTTTATTAATGTAATGGGCGTCAACCAGTTAAATACACTGGATAATATATCGCTGCTTGATATTTATTTGAGTGCCAATAATGTCATTGAACCGCACTACCACCAAAATGCGGCGGAACTTGTTTATTGTATTGCGGGAAGTGCGGTTGTTTCGATTTTGAATCCGTTTACGAAACAGCTGATGCATTTTCCGATTACCCCCGGCCAGGTCGCAAACGTCCCTCATGGGTGGTGGCATTACGAAGTCGCCACGCAAAACAACACGCATCTGCTCGCCATTTTCAACGCACCGACACCTGAAGTCATTTTAGGTTCCGACCTCCTCAAGCTGACACCAGCAAATATTATGGCCCACACATATGGGATGAACGAAAATTTGTGGACGCAGGCAGTTGCACCGGTACGGCCGAATACCTTCATCGGTCCACCAAACCCATGGCAGCAAGTCCAGCCTGGCAACTACGGCGGCGGGTATGAGCAGTAGTTTTTCTCGGTCAAAGGAATCAAATTTCAAAAATACATTTGCATAATGAAACGGCCGTGTTATGATAACTGTGAAATTAACCTAATATTGGAAGCAGGTAATCTGCTTATAATTGAATATGAAAACTACTAGGGGCGCCTGTTTGGCTGAGAAGAACCCTTTGCACCTGATCTAGGTAATACTAGCGTAGGAAAGTAGTGTCGATCCCTTTTTATTTGTTTTAGGCTGCGATACCACTTTCTTTAGTTGAAAGTGGTTTTTTTGTTGCAAAAATTTATTGTAAAGGATGGTAGAAATGAATAAAACGAGGAAGCTTACGTATTCAGCGATTATCGCTGCACTTACAACGATTCTCAGCAGTTTTGTGTACATCCCTTTAGGTTTTGCCAAAATTTTTCCAATTCAGCATTTTGCCAATGTTGTATCGGCGGTGTTGCTCGGTCCATGGTATGCGGTATTACAGGCATTCCTTACATCGACATTGAGAAACTTAATGGGGACAGGCAGTATATTTGCTTATCCGGGGAGTATGATCGGTGCCTTTTTGGCTGCGTTTCTATTTGCGAAAACGAAGAAGTTAGCGTTTGCGGCAGTAGGTGAAGTAATCGGGACCGGGTTGCTCGGTGCGATGGCTACTTACCCGATCGCCATTTTATTTTTAGGTCACGAAGCGGCGCTGTTCGGTTTTGTCCCGGCATTTATGATGAGTTCGTTTGCGGGTGCGCTTTTAGGCTATGGCTTGCTGAAGATTATGGTGAGAAACCGGGCGTTTGGCGGGATGCTTTATCAGAATGCCGGGTGAATGGAAGGTTTTTATTAGAAATTTTTGTGTCGATATTAGAACTTCTTGGCGGGATATTAGAACTTCTGCGCATGATATAAGAACAGTTTGGGATTTTGGTAAAACGGGCTTATTCCTAAATAATGTGCGCGTCCATTTTGCGCTAGCCTGCCGTTTTTATTAGAAGATTTATGATGGATATTAGAAGATTGCAGGGGGTTATTAGAACTTCTGTGAACGATATTTGAACATATTAAAGACTTATTAGCACAATGTACAATTATATTAGAAAATCTCACTTTTATTAGAAGATTTTAAAATATATTAGAACAACTCAGACCTTTATTAGAAAATGAAACGCCGGGTATCCATTCAGACACCCGGCACATTTTATTAAGGTAAATTAATCTGCCAAGATACTCCGTAACGGTCATTTACCCAGCCGAACTTCTTACTGAAACCGTAATTACCGATTGGCATTAGCGGATGCCCGCCTTCAAGCAATTTTTCATAAAGATGGTCGGTTTCTTCTTCCGTATCACACGTTATAAAAATAGAGAATGACGGTGTGAAGTCAAATTCATGCTTAATATTACTGTCAATGCACATAAATTCCTGACCTTTTATCGAAAAAGTGGCTTGCATGACTTTTCCTTCGTCTCCGCCTTCATTTGCCCCGTAGCGGACAATGCTTGTAATTTCCGCATCATCGATAAGTGATGTATAGAAGTTCATCGCTTCTTCTGCAACGCCGCCTTGAAACATTAAAAATGGTTTTGCGCTTTTCATCGTTATCTTCCTCTTTCCCACTAAAATTAAGTTCATTTGCACCACTTCAATGTAGCTTATTTTATCCTTTTACGCGAACTTTTCTCCCTACAGTTTAAAAGGCATCTCCAACTCGTAGATGCCTGTTTAATATTTAAATTCCGCAATAATTAGCTGTAATTCTCTGTGCCAACTCCGTTTAAACTATTGCTGATGATGACAGATCTATTAGAACATCACAGCACTTTATTAGAAATTCCTTGCCGAAAAACAAAACACCGGGTGGTCATAATCTCCATCCGGTGATTCATCAATTATTCCCCAAAAACAATATGCCACTCAGCGCGGCCAGCTAAAAATTCCTCAGCCAATGCTTTTGCACCTTCCAGGCTGTGACTTGCTGCCCAGCCGCATTGTACTTCATTACATGCGGGTACCGATTCCGCCTTCAATACATCCTTCAGCGTATTTTCAATAATCGTTAATACGCCGTCATAGTCATTGTAGTTCAGTAATGCCAAGTAAAAGCCTGTTTGACAGCCCATTGGCGATAAATCTACGACGTCTTCACTATGATTACGGATACGGTCAGCCATTAAATGCTCTAATGAGTGTAGTGACGGCATTTCCATATGCGCTTTGTTCGGCTGCTTGAATCGGATATCGTACTTTGTTACGACGTCGCCTTTTGCTCCTGTTTTCGTACCGGCAAGTCGTACGTATGGTGCTACTACTTTCGTATGGTCTAAATCAAAGCTCTCTACATTTGTTTTCTCTGTTGTCATGTTAAATCCCCCTAGATTAGATAAACTGCATCGATTTTATAAATTGTTGAATCCGTTCATTATTGTTTGTTGTAAAGAAGTTTTCGGTTACGCCGTCATAGCTGATTTCACCGTTTTCCAGAAATAGAATCCGGTCTGCCACTTCGCGCGCGAAATTCAGGTTATGCGTCACGATAATCATCGACTTGCCTTCCTCCGCCAAATCCTTCAGCACCTTCAGCACTTCTCCTTCTAGTTCTGGGTCCAGTGCACTTGTCGGCTCATCGAACAGTAAAAACTGCGGCTCCATTGCCAATGCTCTTGCGATGGCAACACGCTGTTGTTGCCCGCCGGATAATTGCGAAGGATACTGGTCTGTTTTATGACTCAGGCCAACCTTCTCCAATAATTGCTGTGCCTTTTGTCTTGCAATTTCTTTGTCCTGCTTCAAAACGGTAACTGGCCCTTCCATCACATTTTCAAGCACTTTCATATGCGGGAAAAGATTGAAGCTTTGGAATACCATCGCCGTATTTTGACGAATCGAAAGCAAGTTTTTCTGAGAGATCGGCTTGTTCAGTTCAACTGTCTGGTTCCCGACAGTCAGAACGCCTTTTTCAGGTCGCTCCAGCAGATTGATACAGCGCAGCAGCGTTGATTTTCCTGAACCGGATGGACCTAAAATAACCGTTGTTTCGCCTTCATGAAATGTTAAATTAATATTTTTCAATGCCTCATTCTCGCCAAAGAACTTCGACATCTGCTGAAATTGTACGATAATAAGCCCTCCCTTCTAGCGCTTCACGTTACCCGACTTATATATATTTTGAGGCGTATTTTTCCAGTCGGCCTTGAATGACCATCAACACACTAATAAAGATTAAATATATAACTGCACAAAGCGAATAAATCATAAGTGGCTCATACGTCCTTGCTGTAATTTGCTGTCCGACCATGAATAGATCCGCAAGTGTGATACTGGCTACTAAAGATGTCCCTTTTACCATATCGATAAAATCATTGGCTACTGGCGGCAATGAAATACGAACCGTTTGCGGTGCAATGACACGTCGCATCATCTGCCAATACGTCATACCGAGTGATTCTGCTGCCTCCCATTGCCCTTTTGGAATGGCCAAAATTGAAGCTCGGATCGATTCAGAAGCATATGCACCCGTATTCAGAGAGAATGTAATAATTGCCGCTGTCCACGCATCAAGGGTAATCCCCAGTTTCGGTAGACCGAAGAACACTATAAATAATTGCACTAATAATGGTGTTCCGCGAAACACCCATACGTAAGCACCGAATATCCATCGTAAAACCCGGTAATTCGAGATTCTCGCTAATGCCGTCACAACTGCAATGACTAATGCAATGGCAAAAGCAATGAGCGATAGCGGAATGGTAACAAGAAGTCCTGCTTTTAAAATCGGCCAGATCGAGCTAAGTAAAATATCCATTTCTCTACTCATCCACTAGCACTCCTTTCTGTAGTGTAAGCTATGTAAAAAAGGAGGCCGTCGAAACGACCTTCCCATTAGTTGTTTGAAATAACATTTTCACCAAAATATTTTTCTGAAATTGCTTCGAATGTACCGTCTTCTGTACGCTCTTTAATAATTTCATTTAACTTCTCACGGAACTCATCGTTTTCTTTATTTAAGATTAATGCGATATCAGTTGAATTGATCGCACCGTCCAGCACTTTCAACTTCGTGTCAGGCTGCTCCTGCAAGTATGTCAGGAATGTCACGCGGTCATGGATTGTTCCATCTGCACGTCCCTGTACTACTAGCTCAATTGAACTCATTAAATCATTTGTAGCAACAACTTCTGCACCAAGCGCTTCTGCATCGCGGGCAAAGTTACTTGTAATTGTTTGTGAAGATTTTTTGCCTTTCATGTCTGCCGGCTCTTTAATTTCTGTATTATCTGTGTGCACGGCTACTACCGCTTCCGATTTCATATATGGAATGGAGAAATCGTACTTTTCTTTACGCTCATCTGTAATCGATACGTTGTTAATAACAAAATCGTATTTATCTGTATCCAATCCTGCGATCAATGAATCCCATTTTGTTTCAACATATTCTGCTTCAACACCTAGGTCTTTTGCGATTTGATCGGCAATCTCATATTCAAAGCCTGTTAATGCACCTGATTCATCATGGAAGCTGAACGGAGGGAATGTTCCTTCAAGACCGATTTGAATTTTTCCATCTGCCTGGATTTCCTCTAATTTATTCTTTGCCTCGCTTCCGTTTTCATCTGATTTGTCGCCACCACATGCTGCTAAAACGAGCGCCGATAATGTAACGATTGATATTAATTTCTTCATTCAAATTGCCTCCATTATTAATTCCTAGTTTTTTTATAAGCTTTATATTATAACAGAGTAACAGCAAAAACAATCTTTATTTTCTGAACAATAATTAAATTTAGAACTTTTAATTAATACGGACGGGAAAATGGGTTAAATACATAAAAAAGTGCCAATTTTCCTAAATGGAAAATTGACACTTTCATGTAATTTTACTGTCTTACTATTATTCTTCATAAATCATTTTCTTCGTCATCCCGCCATCGATTGTCAGATCCGTCCCTGTAATAAAATCATTTTCCGGGTTAGCTAAATACAGACAGGCACGGGCAATATCATCCGGTTTGCCGACACGGTTTGAAAAATGCTGGGCGTGGTCGGTAGGTCTGAGTGCATCGTAATCTCCTGTTTCAATCCATCCTGGCGAAATGCTGTTTACCGTAATATTCAGCTCACTGAAAGAACTTGCCAACGCATGTGTCAGTGCAAGGATACCGCCTTTTGATGCCGCATAGCCTTCAGAATTTGGTTCGGACATGACTGCACGGGTTGAAGCAAGATTGATGATCGCCCCGCCGCTTTTCATAAGTTTTGCCGCTTCACGTGAACATAAAAAGACGCTGCGCAAATTCGTCTGGATGATGTCATCCCAGTCTTCGAGCGATAATTCCAGCGGTGAAATCCATTTCGCTTTCCCCGCATTATTGATCAAAATATGAAGCCCGCCAAAACGGCTTGCTGCCATCTCCATTGTTTGGCGAACATTCTCTTCACTGCGCACATCTGTCTCTATAAAAATGGCGGAATACCCTTCTGTTTGAAGCTCCCCTGCCAGCTGGACACCTAAGTCGTGCTCAATATCCGCGATGACCACATTGGCACCGGCCTTTGCGAAATGGGTTGCGACTGAACGACCGATACCTTGCGCCGCACCTGTAATGACGACTGTTTTGTTTTGGAACATCTGATTTCCTCCTTTATAAATTGCTTAGTAAAAGTGTAACTGAAATCGCTTGGAATTTCGTGCTTGGGGTTGTCCTTTTTGGAGTTGGTGTGGAGTTTTTCAGGTTGCTCGGATTTGGTGCGGGATCTATTAGAACGTTTGGGGCGGATATTAGAAGAGTTGCGCAGGATATTAGACATCGGCGGGATTTATTAGAAAATCTAGGATAGGTGTGCGCTTTTTTGGGTGGGAGCGTTGTTTTTCAGGTTGCTTGGAAACGGTGCGGGATTTTATTAGAAAGGTTTGGGGATATATTAGAAGAGTTACGCGGGATATTAGAACATCGGTTAGGTTTATTTGAATAGTTGGAGCACTTATTAGCAAAAATATGATTTATATTAGAACATCTCACTTTTATTAGAAGATTTTTCGGGATATTAGAACAATGTAGAGCTTTATTAGAACATCCTCACGGCAATCGAATCTGTACTTCTATTGCGACGAGTAATTGCTTCACTTTCATGCTATAATTGATGGAGCGGATCATTGCTAGTAAGGCAATGACAAAGGAGACAAAATAATGAGTCAACAAAATCAAGAATCAACACAACAATTACCTGAAAATTTCAGTGAATTAAAGAAAGCTGTAAACCGTACAGCAGATTGGGAAGCACGTTTAGATGCGGTACAGGAATTAGCGAAAATTAAAGCCGATGAATCGATCACAATTTTGCAATATGTAGCGAAAGCCGATCTAGTAACGAAAGTGCGCGATGCGGCAGCGAAACAATTAAAGAAAATGGGTCAGCAAGTGGAACCATCGGAAGCACCTAAAGGCGAATTGTTCAAAGACCTTCGCAAAATTTTCAAACGTATTAAGAAAAGCTTACCAGCAGATCACACGTATGAAGATTTCAAAGTAAAACTTGAAAAAATGCGTATCGATATTTACAACACATACGAAGGCGAAAAAGGCGCACAATTTGACGCTTGGCTGAAGGATATGTGGGAAACTACTGAAACAAGAAAATAATTAGCAAAAGAGAACACGAAATGATTTTCGTGTTCTTTTTTTTGTAGAAACAGCCGGCCCCTTCTCACGGCGCCAACTGTATTCAAATTATCCCCAAATCTCTTTTGAAATATCGACAATATACTTCAGTTTCGCCCATTGCTCATCCTCAGTCAGGATATTTCCATGATGAGTTGAAGCGAATCCACATTGTGGACTAATACATAATTGCTCCAACGGCACATATTTTGTTGCTTCTTCAATACGAGCTTTAATATTTTCCTTCACTTCTAATTCACCATGTTTGGAAGTGAATACGCCTAGTACTACTTGTGGTCCACCATTCGGAATGTAATTCAACGGTCCGAAATCACCCGAACGATCATCATCATATTCCAGGAAAAATCCGTTTACTTTTTCTTTTGCAAACAATGTTGGCGCAATTTTAGCATAGCTTCCCTCGAACGCCCACTTTGAGCGATAGTTGCCACGGCAAAGATGCGTCGTGATGATTAAATCTTCCGGCTTATCCTCTAACACTCCATTTGCAACACGAAGAGCTAAATCTATTAACTCTTCACGGGAATACCCGCTATCATTGAATGGAATTTCAGGAGCATTCAGTCCGGCAATGTATACATCATCGAGCTGCAAATAACGGCAGCCTGCATCATAAAAGGCTTTGATGGCATCACGGTATGTGCTGATAATATCCTTTGAGTATTCTTCAAGATCCGGGTAAATATCCAAATTGCGAATACCCGCATTAAATAGCTGGTTTGGGCTTGGAATCGTTTGTTTGGCAACAGCTCGGTCTCCGACTATTTCTTTAAATTCGATAAAATCTTTAATATGTGGATGATCCGGGTTAAACGAAATTTTACCGATTACCCGCACATCATATCTTTCGGTTTCTTCGCCTTTGAATGAGAACCCTGAATCCGGAACATACCCCTCGACTCCATTTAAATGTTCAAGGAAATCTGTATGCCAAAATCTGCGGCGGAATTCTCCGTCCGTTACTGCTTGAAGGCCTACTTCAATTTGCTTATCAACAATTTTCTTAATTTCCTCTGTCTCGATGGCATGTAATTCCTGTTCCGAAATATTGCCTCCGTTGAAATCCTTTCTTGCTTTGTGGATTCGCTCCGGTCTTAATAAACTCCCAACATGATCCGCTCTAAATGGTGCTTTTATTAGTGTTTTCGTCATATACAATCTCCCACTTTCCCTTTGGTTTTCTTAACGTAAAGCTAGTGTAGCATGGGAAAATTGTTATTACGTAACACCTAAATCCTATTCCTTGTTATAGTCTTAAACTATAAGTGAACGATTTCTTGTTCAACAGATTCTTTTAAATACTGTATATACGTATTCGCCATTGTACTATTTGTAACATTTTTATGAGTTATATACCCTACATGAATTTGTTCGTCCACCTTTAAAGGAACGGCTATAATGTCTTTACTGTTTAATTTATGACTGATCACCCCTGTGGAAATCGTATAGCCATTTAACCCGATCAGTAAGTTAAATAATGTGGCACGATCGGTAACCTTAATATTTTTCGGTCTGGAAAGCGTGCTTAAAATCTCCTCCGAGAAATAGAACGAATTATAATCCCCCTGCTCATATGAAAGGTACGGGTAAGGATCCAGGTCCGATAAAGTGACATACTCCTTTTTGGATAGCGGGTTTGTCGAGCTAATAAATATGTGCGGCTTTGCTGTAAATAGCTCATGAAACTGTAAATTGCCTTCTCCTAAAAACTTGCTGATTACTTTTTTATTGAATTCATTGACATATAAAATGCCGATTTCGCTCCGTAAGTTTTTGACATCCTCAATAATTTCATAGGTTTTGGTTTCTCGTAAACTGAACTCGTATTTTTCGATATCATAGTCTTTTAATAATCGGACAAATGCACTTACCGCAAATGCATAATGCTGGGCAGATACACCAAAAAACTTTTGTGGAGACGTTGTATTCGTATAGAGACTTTCTAAAAGTTCCGCCTGCTCAACAACTTGCCGGGCATATCCTAAAAACTCCGAGCCTTCAGCTGTAATGATAATCCCCTTGTTCGAACGCAGAAAAATCGTGATTCCGAGTTCTTCCTCCAGCTCTTTTAGTGCATTGGACAGACTTGGTTGACTAATAAACAGACTTTGTGCCGCTTTATTGATCGATTGACTCCTTGCTACTTCGATTACATATTTTAATTGTTGCAATGTCATGTTTTTAACCTCTTCTTTCTCTTAAAATGTCTCGTATGTTATAAGGTTTACCATATAATGCAACTGCGATAAAAACAATCTTTCCAACGCAAAAAAGGCGCTCCTATTAAAAGAATGCGCCTAATTTCTTCTTTTCGTATATTAAAAACTATATTAATAGTCTCTTTGCGTATTTCTTGGGGCATCTGCCGCTTCAAATACTTGTTTATCAATGTATTTATGGAAGAACCATTCCCCTAAACCGATGACTACTGCTGAAACAACGGCAGCTGCTACAATACTTTCACTATTTTCAGCAAAGCTTAGTCCCATAAAGTAAATAACAATAGCTGCTAACAGGACATCCGACAATGTGGCGATAATATTTCTTTTATCCTGCTCTGTACGAGCACCCGTATTTCGGAAAATTCCTAAGTCCCCTACAACATAAGCTAAAAGTGTTAACACTAAACTGATTACTAACGTGTCGCTAAATGCGAAATTAAAAATCCCTGCAAGAATAATACCTAAAACCGCCGCAATCATCACAAATTTAATAACCAAGGCCTTAACATGATTCATTTAGAATCCCTCCTTAACTTTGTTATAAAGCTTTAATACCCAATTCTAATATTTTTACGCATTTAGATGGAAAATTACTATATTTTTTTAATAGAAAAGTAGCGGCTCTTCTTTCACCAGTCAAAAAGTTTTACTGTTTTGGAATGATTTTATTCGGTGGCAAGTATATCTTTAGAAACAATGTAAAAAATAGCAGAGATTAGAAAACTAAATGGTTGGGGTGAAACATATTGGGTATTTTTGACGGTTTGATGGGGAATGCCAGTGAGTTGAAGGCAGAAGACGTTCAAAAGGAAATGGAAGAAATCATCACGAGTAATGAAGTGGTCAAACATGCTTATAAAGTCATAAGAGATACGTTTATCTTTACAAACAAACGCTTGATTCTCGTTGATAAGCAGGGGATGACTGGTAAGAAAACTGAATATTTGTCTATTCCCTACAAAAGCATTACAAATTTCTCGATTGAAACGGCCGGAACGTTCGATTTGGATGCAGAATTGAAAATCTGGATTTCCGGCAATAGCGTCCCTATTCAAAAGAAGTTTAACAAAGCTACAAATATTTATGCGTACAACGGGTTTTAGCAGAAAATATTTTGTCGTCTTGATTATTGGGAAAGACGAAAACGAACGATTTTGTAGGCTCCTTTCGTGGAGAATCAGAATCGTTCGTTTTTTTTGTTTCTTTTATCATTTGTGATTTATGATATGGTAGAAGCAAGAAGGATATTAGAAGATTTTCCGTTATATTAGAACATTTTCGTGCCTTATTAGAACTTTCGCAGCACATATTTGAACATTGGGCACACTTATTAGAAGTTTGTACATATATATTAGAAAATCATACTTTTATTAGCACATTTTTTAGCTTATTAGAACATTGAGCGGTGATATTAGAACTTCTTCCAACCACACGCTCTACGAAAGCGAGGAACCTTTCATGCAAATCGAACTCGATACAAATACGAAAAAATGGATGCAGTCAAAAGGCAAGCCGGTTTCCGTAAAAACCATTTCGGTGAACGCCTGCTGCGCCCCGCCTGTCCAGGAATTAATGACCCACTTAGGTAAGCCGAAAGATGCGCATAATTATAACGAAATCAAAATCGATAACCTGTCCATTTTCGTTGAGAAGCATCTATCACATAATGAAAAAATGACTCTAAAGCTTACAGGCATCGGGATTTTCAAAATAATTTCGGCAAAGTTAGGGAGCAATTAATAAGCGATCCCCACACGCGCTTTTATATAATCGCTGCTTTGCAGTAAGCTGTAGGCAAAATCAGCTGTATCCGGAACTGAAATTTGGCTGCCGTCTTCCGGTAGAAAATTGTGTTCTGTACGGTATTTCCCGAGCTTTTCCCCGTCCGGCAAATAGGTAGGGCAGACAACTGTCCAATCAAGGCCGGACTGTTGCAGCATGTCATACACTTTATGGTGTTCTTCTGCAGCTCGGGTTAACTTTCTTTTTGATTCGCTTGACTGATAGCGCAGCAGTTCCGGGCTGACCCGACTTTGCAGGATGCCGGCAGTACCGATTGTAATAATACGTTTGATGCCTTCCTTTTTCATTGCATCAATAACTAGCGGCATACTTTCGGTTAAAGTCGTTCCCCCATCTGTATTCAGTGCACTTAACACTACATCCACTCCATGCATCGCCCGCTCAACATCTTCTTTCTTCAGCACATTTCCTTGAATAACTGTTAAATTTTCATGATGATTTTCAATTTTGTCCGGTGTCCGAACGAGAGCTGTCACATGATGGCCATCCTGAAGCGCATTCATAACTAAATGACTTCCAACTCGACCTGTTCCGCCTAAAATTAATAAATTCATTTGTAAAACCTTCTTTCTTTCTTATCAAGATACGTCCTTAAACTTACTTTATTATAATGGTCTGCATAAAAAAAAGAGAAACTCAATGATTGCCTAGTTTCTCATTTCTGTTTCCCCATATCGAAATTATATTAACGTCTTAAATAATGTGCTCCTTTTCTTTTGCTCTTAGCACATGTTTCAAAATTTTCCCTGATGGATTACGAGGCATTTCTTTTACAATTTCCACTATGTGCGGAACTTTATATTTCGCTAATTTACTCCGTGCATGGTCAATAATTTCCTGCTCTGTAATCGCGCCTTCTTCTGCTAGGACAACAATGGCTTTAGGAATTTCACCATAAATCGGATCTGGTATGCCAATAACAGCCGCATCGATTACTTGCGGAATTTGATACAATACATTCTCGACCTCAATCGGATAAATGTTTTCCCCGCCCCGGATTATTAAATCTTTCTTACGATCTACAATATATAAGTAACCATCTTCATCGAGCCGGCCTAAATCACCTGAATAAAGCCAGCCATTTTTAATTACTTGCATCGTTTCCTCATCATTTTTTAAATAACCCTTCATAATTTGCTCACCTTTAATGCAAATCTCGCCGATTTCTCCAACAGGCAGGTCTACACCGTTTGCATCCACAATTTTCAGCTGTGTATTCGGTAGGGCTTTACCGACTGACCCTGCTTTAGTGAGCACTGCTTCATCTGGCAATTCCGTTGCACCAGGGCTACTTTCAGTTTGACCGTATAAATTATGGAACTCCACTTTGGGAAAGGCTTCTTTAAGATTTTTAATAATTTCATGCGGCATTGGTGCTGAACCGTACACCATTTTCCTTACATTAGGAAATGCCTGATTCGCAAAATCACATTTACTTAGTAATAATGCATACATTGTCGGAACACCTGAAAACACGGTAATCTTTTTCTCAAGGATAGTAGGAATAGTACGATCCGGTATGAACATTTCATCGATTACTAATGTCGCGCCACAATAAATCGTTGATACGGCGATTACATGTAAGCCTGCACAATGGAATAATGGAATCGAAATGTAGACACGGTCTGACTTTTGATAGGCGATACGTTCCGACCATTGTTGCACAGCACTGATGACATTACGGTGGGTTAGCATGACACCTTTGGGACGCCCTGTTGTACCAGACGTATAAAGTACCAATGCCGTGTCGTTTGCTTTGTTTTCAACTGGTTGAAGCTCCCTATCACTAGCCTCTGCTTGCATTTCAGTCCGTGTTTGTGTCCATTCAAATTCATATTCCACCTGCTGCAACGATCCTTCAAGACGCTCATCATAGATTAATCCTTTTGCTTCTGAATGATTGAAAATATACGTCAGTTCATCTGGTGCCAACTTCGTATTGATTGGAAGTAATGTACATCCTGCAAGCTGAACACCATAATACACCGCCATAAACAAATCGGAGTTTAGCAACATAGAGGCAACGATATCTCCTTTTTTCATGCCTTTACTTTGTAAGAATGCTGAAACAAGTTCAACCTTTTTGTAAAAAGCCTCATATGAGATTTCATCGTTATTAAATGCCACCGCAATTGCTTCAGGTGTTTGTTCCACTTGTGCTTTCAAATAATCCGTTATGAACATGTTTTCGCTACTAAACTGATGTTGATTCATTCCCACTCATCCTCCTAATCGGTATTAAAATTCCTATTAGAAACTAATTCTCTTTAATGAGAGTAAATCCTTCTTTCACTCATCCAGTGTAATCGCCCCAAAAAAATAGGAGATGAGAGAAATAATCTCCCATCCCCTAATAATTATCCTTCAATATAATTCGCTTCCAAGCCGCGCGCTACTTCCTTCGTTTTATCCATAACTGCCCGATGTGCCGCCGCAACATATAACTCGCTTTCGTAAAAACGGAATGGTATTTCCTGGCCTTCATATTGCCACATGAAGAAGTGGCCGTTAATTTTCATATTGACACCG
The DNA here is from genome assembly GCF_038003445.1 of Solibacillus sp. FSL K6-1126. Taxonomy (NCBI): domain Bacteria; kingdom Bacillati; phylum Bacillota; class Bacilli; order Caryophanales; family Caryophanaceae; genus Solibacillus; species Solibacillus sp. FSL K6-1126. The sequence goes on from NZ_JBBOPD010000001.1 coordinate 3,336,488, forward strand.
TCTTGTGTGACACTATAGAAATCTCGGTATACGAAATCCGATTTTGTCGCAAAGAAGTTTTGGCATTCCTGTAAGCTGAGCGTAGGATTCCCTTCCTGATCATGACGTGTAATTTTATATCGTGGATTCATTCGTGTATTCATTAAAAATCTCCTTTAATAACCATCTATCGTTTCATTATAGTTGGTTATGTTAGTTAAGGCAAAAGAGATCATTCAGGTTCCTTAACGCTTCACTACATATTTTTGCTTTGCTGCAGAAGTTTAGACTTCCCGGATCGTTCCCACTCCTCCACTGTCTCATATGCTTCTTCCGGGGAGTATCCTTTTCCTACTAGAACGCCCATAAGAATAAATTCCTGAAGAATATGAGTAGTGTTTATCCCTCTTTGAAAATCTTCTAATCCTTCTTTCACTAAATATTCGGTATGCCGTATCCATTCATCCGGCGTCTTCCCAGAAATAACAGGGAATTCATTGCTGTGACCTCCGCCTTCTTTCATAGCCATTGCTGCAGCTTTCGTAGGGTGAACCGTTCCGAATGGATGGTTCGGCGGAGCGTAGATAGAATATAGTTTTAGTGGGACATTGCCGGTATTCGTTAAGTTATGCCATGTTCCGGCAGGGATAAAAATGGCAAAGTCATCCTGGACATTTCTTCTAAAGTCTAATTGATCTTTATTTTTGCCCATTTGAGTTACCCCTTGCCCTTGCTCTATCCGTAAAAATTGATCGACATTCGGATGCATCTCCAGTCCAACATCTTCTCCCGGCTCCAGACTCATTAATGTGAGCTGCAAATGTTTGCCAGTCCATAAAGCCGTACGATACGTATTGTTTTGCTTCGATGCCTCGTTAATATTGATGACAAATGGGGTCGCTCCATAATCCTTTAACATCATTCCATTATTACCACCGGAAACAGGAGAGGGATTTAATTGATTTATAGAAACAGCCCCATATGGGTATGTCCAGTAAGTCGGGGTTCCAACATAATTATACGGCGAAGAATTCACATAATATGGCGCTTGATATGGATACCCATAAGATTGATAATACATTTATTTCATTCCCTTCACAGAATCATCGTATTATCATATGCGACTGTTTTAAAAACGCCTATTATAGAATATAGTTACCTGTCCCTTTATTTGCTTGTATCATAATTTATGTTCATTTTAAGTTCGTTTAAATCTTTATCAATTTTGGATATTACTCTATGTAACTCTTCATTTTCCGAAGGGGTAAATGTTTCGCCGCTGCGTTTCCTTAAAACTACTGCTTGATTTATGAGTCTTAAACATGTTTTAATCAGTGCCAAATCCTTTTCGATCGCCTCTTTGCTTATGTCTATTTCGCCCATTTATAACACTCCCTTCCATAAATTATATAACAGGAAGCACAAAAATACTCCCCTTTGCTTAAAGGAGAGTATTTTTTCATATTTTATTCCCAAATAGCGGATGCCCACTCAGGATGATCGATAAATGGATTACGGTTATGCTGGTAATCGGTATAAATAATTTCATTTCTTGTACGTTCAAAATTGTCGACCGGGTCTTGTTTATGCCATTGGAGCAGTACCGAAAGCTTCCCGTGATAAGGAGCTGTGCCGTTGTTGACCTGATTATTTAATTCCAAATCAAGTTCCCCGCTGTCTCCTTCATAGCGAACCGCCATATAAAACAGCATACGGGCAACATCACCTTTTACGCTGTCTCTTGGCTCCCATGAATCAGAATCATAGTAGTTGCCGGATGCTTCTGAATGCTCGTTCCCGCCATTGTCAAAGTCAAGATTGCTTCGCGTACCGTTGACACTGACATCGGTTGGACGCAAATGATGCAAGTCTGTTCCTGCACCCATCGATGTGCCAAAACCACCGTGCGATTTTGCCCAAACATGCTCACGGTTCCAGTCATTCACGTTCCCGCCGTTTGTAAATTTGCTTTGGGAGCGGCCTGTATAAAGAAGAATGACGTTATTCGAATTGTTCGGATCTTCATCTGTTTCGCGAAGAGCTGTCCATACATTGGAATACGAAATTTCGGTATGGTCATCTATAATATTATGCAAAGCCGATTTTAAAGCTGCACCAGTTTTCCCTATAGCTGCATCATAATAGGCACCCGTTGAAGGATTTGGTGTCGGAGTCGGCTCAGGATCGGCAGGACTTCCCCCCATTACTTCAAAAGCTGTACTATTTTTTAATCCAGGGTGAGAAAAGTATGCTGACAAGGCGCCCGTGATTTTCACGCTTTCCCCCATTAATGAAGGATTTGATTTTAATCCGTAAGAAGAGCGGAAAGAAGTTGGAATTTGTACATAGATCATGTTAGCGGTATTCGTTTCGTTCGCATTGTCCGCTATAGCCAATGCATAGTCATTTGGAAAACTGCCTGTAAGGACGGTCGTTGTTGATGTAGGTTGTCCCACCACATAACCTTGAACTGTTTTTGTGGAGTTGTTTTGATTGCTGATTGCCTGAGATACGGAGTAAGGTGTCGACCACGACCCGTCCCCAGCTGCTGCATTTGTAACAGTAGATTGAAGAGGCTGAATTAAAATGAAAACAATAAGTATCCAAGAAAATAGTAGACATACATTTCGATTTTTAACCATTTTTCTCCTCCTAGTTATGCAATTTAAGTTCAATCAGCAAACGCCAACCAACTCCCCTTTATATTATCATAAAATTATTAATATTCCGTTAATTTTTGAAGCAAAATCGTTAAATTATTTAATTACTTGTTAAGAATGTGATGGAACTAGTTTAGGCACGTCAATAAAGCATAAAAAAACTAGAAAATGTAATAGTCAACTACTCCACTTTCCAGCGATTAGAAATTTTCACTTTAGCGACTGCCGAAACTTCACAATTTCCACGAGGCGGTTGTTCATCATATCTACAGAGTCTTCAAAGTTGTTCAAATACCATTGAATGAGTAATCCGATGATGGCATTTGCATTATAGGCATGCAGATATTTATTTAACTGATGTTCATGCTTTAAATAATCGGTCTCATTCATCAGCTTGCAGATTTCATCAAAAAGCATGTAATAATATTTCATCGATACATCTTCAGATAATACAATTTTGTAAAAGTCCTCGTATTTTTTTACGTGGTCGAAAATCTTTACTGAATTTGGGTTTAAGTTGAGACCGTTGACGGTTAATTCCAGTCCTTCTTTAAATGGCTCATCATAAGAAATATGTAAATCCCTCATAATTTCCTCGAATAATTCCTGTAACACATCGTCAACACTTTGATAATGAAAATAAAATGTACCCCGGTTAATCGTTGCTTCTTTACAAAGCTCAGTAATTTTAATTTGAGGCAATGACTTTTTCTTCAATAATAACAGTAATGCTTTATGTATTGTTTTTTTCGTTTTGATAACACGAAGATCGTTTTTATTCATGATGACCTCCTTTACTGTACAATTCTATCAAATATGTTGGATATCGTACAACATGAAGGTTTTTTGCTGATTGAAAACGCTTTATTTTGTGTAATATACTTTTATTGTACAAATGTGCAATATGATATTTCAGGAGGATGAATTCAAATGAAATTACAAGGCAAAGTAGCAATCGTAACTGGTGCAGCTTCTGGTATGGGGAAAGCAATCGCTGAACTTTATGCAAAAGAAGGTGCAAAAGTTGTCGTTTCAGATTATAACGGTGAAGGTGCGAAAACGGTAGCGGATGCAATCGTGGCAGCTGGCGGACAAGCAATCGCCAATCAGGCTAACGTAGCAGAATTAACTGACATCGAGCGTATGTTTGAAGAAACAAAAGCAGCATACGGTCAATTAGATATTTTAGTAAACAACGCTGGAATCATGGACGGCATGGAGCCAGTCGGTGAAATTTCAGATGAGAAGTGGGATCGTCTTTTCTCAGTCAATACTATGGGTGTGATGCGTGCAATGCGTATCGCAACAAACATCTTCCTTGAACAAGGTCATGGTGTTATCGTGAACAACATTTCAGCTGGCGGCTTACGCGGTGCTCGCGCTGGTGCAGCTTATACTGCTTCTAAGCACGCAGTAGCTGGTTTAACGAAAAACACAGGTTATATGTACGCTAATTCTGGTATCCGTTGCAACGGAATTGCACCAGGTGGCGTAATGACAAATATTCAAGCTTCGATGACAGGCATTTCCGAGTTTGGTGCTGCTCGTCAGCAAACAGGTCTTGGCACAATGCCGCGCGCTGGTCAACCGGAGGAAATCGCTAAGCTAGCATTATTCCTAGGTTCTGATGATTCAAGCTTCATCAACGGACAAGTCATTGCTGCTGATGCTGGTTGGACTGCATACTAATTTTCATGTAGCTGATAGATTAAATAGAGAGACAAAATCTTAGATCACTCGGATTTTGTCTCTCTTTTTCTTGCTTTAAACAGACGCCGCTGCATCCTGATCGGCTTTCACACAATCGATTGCAATTACAATAGCAATGATGATTTTTTCCATGTCTTCCTTCAGTACTTCTACCTTGTAGCTATCCCCCCAAGTAAACCATTCCTTGCTTACTTGGCCGATGGTTTCCCCATGCTGTTTTACTGCAAATTGCATATCCCACCAATTCCCCTCGATTTCCACCCCTACTGCATCCACCGAATAGCGTGCCTTGAAAAGCGAGAGCTCCTTCTGGATTGTCAATACCTCTCGTCCATCGACTTCCACATAAAACTTAGGCAGCAAGCTGAGCACCTTTTTTGTAATTAGCGCCACTTCATTTCTTGCTGTATCCATAATCGAGTACGTTTTCGGTATTTGCATAAAACTTCCTTCTACAAAATATACATCATTTTCATGCTGATCCTTCACCGTAAATTTGCCGCTAAGACTGAAAACCTTTTGTTTAATAAAGAGCTGTTTCATTCTAAATACCTCCTCTAGTTAATACCTTTACGATTAAATGAGCAAAAAAGATTCAATCGCTAAAATGGTGATACGAATAATAAAAATGAACCTTCCATCTCAAACTTGACTGGAAGGTTCACTTTTTCATTTGTATTTCGTTAATAACGCTTCAGGAATATGGCAGTAATCATCCGGACATCTTGTTAACCGGTCCTGATGCTCTTCCGCACTTCTCACATAGTTAGTGAGCGGCAGCACTTCCACAACAATCCGGTCAGCATCCGGTCTTGCAGTAATAAATGCTTTTGCTTCAATCAAGTGTGCTTCGTTTTCGCTGTACACACCTGTTCGGTATTTCTCGCCAACATCCTCGCCTTGTTTGTTCACACTGTACGGATCGATAATTTCAAAAAAGTACCCCATTAATTCGCGCATTGACACAACATTCGGATCAAATTCGGTTTTGATACACTCGGCATACCCATCATAATCGCCGTCCAGAGTGGTTGTAGCTCCGTTTGCTCTTCCCGCTTCAGTATGTGTTACACCAGGCAATGTTTTCATAAATGCCTGTACACCCCATAAACAGCCGCCTGCAAAATATACAGTTTCCATCTCGGTCACTCCCCTATGTAAACTAGTCCTTTGTACTATATGTATGTCGATCTTCATTCTCTCTACTATTAGTATACCATTTCAGGCAAAATATTTTTAGACTACTCTTTTTCTATTTCCGTAATATACTGATATATACAAAAAGAAAGGGGTGTGTCCTATGAAAGATCAAACAGATGTCCTCGATCGGGGTCCTTTTTTTCATGGTACGAAAGCAGAACTAAATATCGGGGATTTATTGGAGCCTCTTAACTTATCCAATTATCAGGATAAGAAATCGAACTATATTTACTTTACCGCAACATTAGAAGCTGCAAAATGGGGTGCCGAATTGGCAAGATCCACTGCAAAAGAGCGAATTTATATTGTTGAACCATTAGGTGAATTCGAAAATGACCCGAACGTTACGGACAAAAGATTCCCAGGAAACCCAACACGCTCATATCGTTCGAAATCTCCTTTGAAAATAGTCGCCGAATTAGGTTGTTGGGAGCGCCATTCCGATGAAGTCATCAATCATATGCTGGCATCTTTAAAGAAATTAAGTGAAGAAGGGAAAAATGTTATATACGATTAATTTAAGCGCTATAAATATTAAATGCCCGGTACACAATATGATTTGTATACCGGGTACCGATTTACCTTACTGTCAGCCGCGCCATATTCTCTTCATCGACAGTCAGTTTCAAATCTTCATCCTTCATATTTTCAGGATTTCTCGCTTTCGTTAGAGCGCATGAAGAAGTTCTAATATCACTGCTCAATGTTCTAATATATTAAAATTTGTTCTAATAAAAGTATGATTTTCTAATATATATGTACGATCTTCTAATAAGTCTGTCCGATGTTCAAATATGTGTAGTGGAAGTTCTAATAAAGCACACGGATGTTCTAAAATAACGAAAAATCTTCTAATATTTTATAAATCCCTCGTAAATCGACACTTCGGAAAGCCCTGACAGCCATAAAATGCTCCGCGCTTACCATTGCGCATTACCAAGTTACTGCCGCATTTCGGGCAAGTATGATCTGAAGCAATACTAATAGGCTCAACAATAACCATCCCTGCAGTAACGGGCTCGACTTTCACTTTACTTACTCTTTTCTTTGCTGGTTTGGCCATCTCTTTCACATGTTCCAGATGCTGCTTTTTAACCTCCTTCTTTTGCTGTTTAGTTTTAGGAATAAGTGCATGCAGCATCTGCGAAATTCTGCTAAGTTGTTCGCTTGAGATTTCCTGCGAGGTAAATTGGTTAATTGTTCTTTTTAAATGTTTTGTTTGAATAACATGCGCTTGTTGAAAAGGTTCTTTAAATTTAAATGTTGCCGCGTTCGAAAAAACGATAATTGAATGCAACGGAACGTCCATATTTAAATAGTGCTGCAATGCTTTAACATGTGTGTTATTTTGCATGATTGGATTATAGAAACGCGATTTGTTCTTATAAATTGTTTGCGTCCAATTTTTTTGACTTTCACTACCAAAAATCCAGCCCGTATAATTTTTCGTTTCGATTACAAAAATACCTTTCGGCGAAAGTAAAACATGATCGACCTGCGTCATTTCCCCATTCTTTTTCGGGACATACAGATCATTGTAAATCTTCACTTCCTCCCCTAGACTTTCCAGCAATTTACGGATACGCTGCTCACCTACATATCCTTTCAGCTGTGGTAAATAGGCTTTAGCAACAACGGATGTTACAAAGATAAAGCCAAGTGCTACGTACAAATTCACATTTACTAAAATTACTAAAATCATTATGTATGTCAATAAACCGAGAACTAACATATTCTTCCCCCTTAAAAAGTCCTATTCTATGTAATTAGCCATATATGCTGTTCTCTCCTTTTTTTATAACCAATAAAAAAATGAAGCTCCTAATAAAAGAAGCTTCATTAAATCTATCAATCTATACTTGTACCACACCAATTAAAACCGCAATGATCAGTAGGGTAATACTCAATCCCCACATCCAGAAGAATGAGAACTTTAAGTGTTTGCCCATCTCCAGGCCTGATAGACCTAGTGCCAACCATACTGCTGGTGCAAGTGGTGAAACGAATGTGCCGACGATGTTACCGATGATCATCGCATATGCTGTCGATAATGAATCGATGCCATATGTTAAACCGATCTGATCAACTACCGGGAACAACGCGAAGTAGTAGGCGTCCGTACTTAACAGCAAGTCAAACGGTACACCAAGCACCCCGATAATAATATGTAAATACTGAGCTAAAAAGCTTGGCAAAATATTTACGGCATTATTTGCAATGGCTGTCAACATGCCTGTCCCGTTTAAAATTCCTAAAAACAGTCCGGCTGCAATGATGATCGAAGCCATCGTCAGTGCGTTTGATGCATGTGCCTGAATTCGTCCCATCTGTTCTTTCGGTGTACGGTAGTTTAATGGTAAAGCGATTGCGACACCGATCAGGAACGCTAAGCCCGCTGGTAAAAGGCCTGACATTAACACAGCAAGAACAACAATTGCTAAAATTGCGTTTGCCCAAATGAGCTTTGGACGTTTCAATGTTTCATCCGTTTCAGCATTTAAAATACTGTTGCTCAAATCAAACTTTAATGTTTGTCCTGTTTGCGCTCGTTTCGCAATCAGACGTTTTTCACGGAAGCCCATAAAGACAGCTAGTAGCAGCATGAGCACAACGCCGATGACCTGAATTTTAATTAACGGATGCCATAGCTCTGTTACATCTGTTTCAAGAACGGAAGCAACACGCCCTAATGGACCACCCCATGGAATCATATTGATAATCGCCGCAGAACCGCCGACTAATAGTAAAAGTAAGTACGGGTTCATGCCAAGTCGAACATAAAGCGGCAATAATGCCGTGATTGAAATTAAGAACGTGGAAGCACCGGAACCGTCCAGCTGCGCGATAACTGCAATAACTACCGTTACGATCGCAACAAGCACGACATTCCCTTTTGACAGCGCTACCATTTTATTGATAATGGGTTCGAATAACCCGACATCCTGCATAATCCCGAAGAAAATAATCGCGAAAATAAACATGATGGCAACACTGATTACAGAACTAATTCCTTCATCGAAAAATACCCCTAAATCATCAAACGAATAGCCCGCAACAAACATCGCCACTATAGGCGGAATAACCATCGCGACAATTGGTGATACACGTCCGCTAATTAACAGCGCGACGATAACTAAAATTGTAATAATACCAATGATACTTAACATTCAACAACCCCCATTGCTTAGAATTCTTATAATTTTATGACAATTCTATGTTAGGAGGAAGAATGTGCTCATTTATTTAATAAAAACAATAAAGCTAATTTTGTTCATAAGTTTCACGGAGGACATAATTACGTTCCGGACGCCCGACTGTTCCGTAAAGCAGCTTCGTCTCCAGAATATTCATTTCCACTAAGTACTCCAAATAGCGGCGTGCTGTAGAGCGACTCGTGCCGATTACTTCACTCAACTGTGTCGCCGTTAATGTTGTGTACTTTTGCTCCTTAAATAAGTGAATGACCTGTTCGAGTGTAAAGGTATCGATTCCTTTCGGCAGTGCCTTTTCAGTCGTCGTCGAATGATTTTTCCGGTAAAACAGCGTATCCAGGTCTTGCTGTGTAAAATGTGTTTTCTTTTGTAATGCCGACTGTGTCAGATGAAGCTGCTGAAATGCTTTTTGCAATCGCTCTTCATCAAACGGCTTCACAATATAATCGAATACTCCGTATGCATATAAAGCTTCCACATGCGCACGCTCGGTTGCAGCCGTTACCATGATGATGCGGATTTCCGGAAAATGCATGCGTACATACGCAACAAGTTCATAGCCTGTGACATCCGGAATATATAAATCCATCAACAGAACAGCTGGCGGTGTTTTATGTAAGAGTGCTTCTTTTAATGAGGCCCCCGTTAAAAATTGCTGTACTTGTGCATCCCGCTGAATTGTTTTTATATAATCGGCATGAATCGCCGCAATCCGAAAATCGTCTTCCAGTAGCCAAATATCCATTGAATCACTTCCTTTGTAAAATGATTAAAAAGCAGGCCCCGCCTAAGTCACTTTCTTCGATCAGCAGTGAGCCGCCCACTTTTTCAAGTGCCTGTTCACTGATTGCCAGTCCATAACCGCGATCATAGCCATCCTTTGTCGTAAATCCGAGAGTGAAAATCTTATTTGCCGTTTCTTCATCGATGCCCGGGCCATTATCATGCACCTCTATTATGAGCTCATGACGATACTGCTGTATAAACAGCTTAATTTGCTTATCCGGTATAGTTGTTTGATCCAATTCATCTATCGCATTTTGAAGGACATTCCCTAGCGATGTTAATAATGCGTCCACTTCTTCATCATTATAATCGATTAATACATCCTCGGTTTCAATCGAAATGGTAATACCGCGCTCTTTCGCTTCTGATATTTTCCCTTCAAGTAATGCCTGCAGCAATATTGAAGGCTGTGTTGCAAGTGCCTGCTGCTGTTTCGTTGTATCCTGCTGTTCCTGCCTGATAAATGCAATCGCTTCTTCAATATGGGATTGCTTCAACAAGCCAAGGATAACGTGCAGCTTATTCGCAAATTCATGTGTTTTTGCCCGCTGCATACGCGCCTGCTGCTTCACCAATGTCAGCTCATTAATCACTGTTTCATACTCAAGCTTGGCACGCAAAATATATAAATAGCCGAGCTGCTTTTCATGTTTCAAAAGCGTTTTCGAAAAAATCATTTCCTGCTGCTGCAACGGAATTTCCAGGGCCTTGATGACCTCTTCTTTAAATAGCCGTTCCGGAAGCAGTGTATGTAATGATATCCCTTCTGTCAGGGATGAGATGAGTTCCTTCGCACGTGAATTGGCAATCACCACTTCATTGTTCAATGTCGTTAAGATCACACCATCCGTTGTTTCCTCTAGTATTGTATGATAGGCCGAATAAAGCTTCGCAATTTGTGCCGGCTGCATACCGAGCAGCTGTTCCTTAACATAAAGCGAGATTAGCACCGCACAGACAATGCCGAAAACCGCCAGAAGGAGCGTGATTTGAAGCCAACCGAAAAATGCAGTATCGATTGTTCCCTGAAGATCTTTTGTCAAAAATCCAACTGAAACAACCCCGACAACATTGCCGTCAACCAGAACCGGTACTTTCCCGCGAACCGATTCCCCCATTGAACCCGTCGTTACGGAAACAATGGACTCTTTGTTAATCAGCGCTGAATCATTATCCCCGCCGACCATCGACTTCCCAATCTTTTCGGTGTTAGGATGCGTATAGCGAATACCCTGCTTATTCCCTATCACGACGAAACTCGCCCCGGTCTGCTTCCGTATATCCTCTGCAATCGGCTGAAGAATGGAAGACGGATCTTCCTTAGAAAATGCGGCGACGACATCCGGCCGATCAGCAATCAAGTACGCACTCGTCAATGCCTTTTCCCCCATCTCATCCAGTATCGATTCATCCAAGTAATGATTGATCAGCAGTAAAAACAGCACACAAATCGTAAAAATGATTCCGCTGATTGTCATGATAAGATGGGCTGTTAGTGATTGTTTTAAGCGATTGATCATGAAAGTCCCCCCTTTCAAGTCATCATTTTTACTAGTTTACCATGTAGAATGATCTTGTTTAACAATTATTAGGATGAGATTACCTCAAAAAAACACGTAAAACCTTTTGTGAGTAAGGTTTTACGTGTTTTTAATACTTATGCTAATTCCCGATACCAGAACCGTTGGGCTGCTACCGCTTCAATGAATTGAGTTACGAAATCTTGCATATCTGTTCCTGTTATTACACCCGGCTGCCCTAAAATCTGATTGACGCGCAGCCATTCAATTCCCGCGCCCGTCGCACCAATTGGCTTGTAATGTGAATAGGCTTCATCTATGAAGTAGGCTGCATCCTTGTTAAACATGACGTTTGTGTTACTTCCTCTAACCATATAAACAGCATCAAACAGCACAGATTTTGCAGTTAGGAAGGTGTGTTCAGCTTTTACGACCACTCCTTCTGTTCCGTGTACCATCCCAATATGTTCGCTAATAATTTCCGGAATAATGCCTTCGTTAATCAATCGGTAGAGCACGTAATTAACTTCCGGACCATTGAATCCCTCTGTCAAAATGATTGCGACTTTTCTTGTTTGTACTGATTTCACTGTATTTTCCTGGCTGAGTGCCGGGGAGGACTTTGTTACAGCTGAACCGCCCCGTGCAGGAGGATGTGCTCCGATATTTATTGCAAAGGCGGTTGCCAATTCCATATCTACATTGGCGAACATATCCACTACCTGTTGTTTCACTGACTCACTTTTCACTTTACTTAGTTCAAAACTGAACGCTTCAATGATATGCATTTTTTCAGGTGGGCTCATACTGTTCCAGAAAAGTGTCGCTTGTGAAAAATGATCGGCAAAACTTTCGCTTCGAGCTCGGATTTTCACACCGTCCACTCTTTCCTGATAAGTGGCATATCCGCCTTTGTCCGGACTTACAGGTGACGGAGTGTTACCGGCCAAGGAGTTTCGGTGATAACTTACTTTCCCTAAATTAATCGTCTGGCGATGGAAGCCTTCCCGCTGATTGTTATGGAAGGGGACAACCGGTCTGTTAATCGGAATCTCATGGAAGTTAGGTCCGCCCAGACGGAGTAATTGTGTATCTAAATATGAAAATAGCCGACCTTGTAATAATGGATCATTTGTAAAATCGATTCCCGGTACGACATTCCCTAAATGGAAAGCAACCTGTTCTGTTTCCGCAAAGAAATTATCTACATTCCGATTTAACGTCATCTTTCCAATAATATTTACTGGAATGTCTTCTTCTGGCCAAATCTTTGTGGCGTCCAGGATGTCGAACCCGAGGCTGAATTCGTCCTCTTCAGCGAGAATCTGAACACCTAGTTCGAATTCAGGGAAAAAGCCGTTTTCAATCGCACCCCATAAGTCATTCCGGTGAAAATCTGGATCGATGCCCGCCAATTTACGGGCTTCATCCCATACTAAAGAATGTGTTCCCAATAAAGGCTTCCAATGGAATTTTACGAAATGTGCTTTTCCTTCCTCATTGACGAGACGAAATGTATGCACACCAAACCCTTCCATCATGCGGAAACTGCGTGGGATGGCGCGGTCTGACATGATCCACATGATCATATGGGCAGATTCCTGGTTATTCGCGACAAAATCCCAAAACGTATCATGTGCAGTAGAAGCTTGCGGTATGTCATTATCAGGCTCCGGCTTAAATGCATGTACAAGATCCGGGAATTTGATGGCATCTTGAATGAAAAATACCGGAATATTGTTGCCAACTAAATCATAATTCCCTTCCTCGGTATAGAATTTGGTTGCAAATCCTCTCGCATCGCGAACGGTATCGGCAGAACCACGGGAACCATTGACAGTAGAAAATCGAACAAATACAGGCGTCTTTCTAGAAGTATCCTGAAGGAATTTCGCCCGCGTATACTTTTCCATGCTTTTGTATAACTGAAATTCACCGTGAACACCGAAACCGCGTGCATGGACAACACGTTCTGGGATTCGCTCATGGTCAAAATGGGTTAATTTTTCACGAAAATGAAAATCCTCGAGTAAAGTTGGCCCTCTCACGCCCGCTTTTAATGAGAATTCATCCTCTGACACTTTTAACCCTTGATTCGTTGTAAGTTCTTTTCCTTTATCATCTGTTCGAAATATGTCTAATTGTTCGTCTTTACTGTTCTTTCGGTCATTATGCTCATCCATTTTAATATCCCTCCTCAACATTAAATGGTATGAGTCCATGGAATAATTTATGTAAAAGTATGCATTTGCAAACAGTATAATAATAAACGTGAGAGAACTTTTAGATTATCCAAATAATTAACTTGTTTATAATAAGTAAAGGAACTAATAAAATTTGTATTTGCCCAACTAAAAGAATAAAATAATACCAACAAGTATTTTAAAGGATGTTTAGATTGCCCTACAATAAAACAAGGAGTTGAAAGTGGTGAAGATTGCTCAAATTTCAAAGTACGGTCTCTTCAGTTTCTTTGGATTAGCAATAATTTTATTCGGTTTTATAACTACGCCACAAGCAAGTTATGAAAAGGAAGACAATGATGTCATTCAATCCATAAATCAATACTTACAAACTAATTATGTATCCATGTATGATAATGACAGTGAATATAATCTTGAAAATGAATTGTTAAAGGTTCAACTGTTACAAAGTGATTTAGCATATGCGGATTTGGATAGCAAACTGCATCAACAAGCTCAAACCATGCTTGTACAATTAAGTAGCGCAATTTATAAAAACGAACTAGAAAATGCCGATTTTTACGTAGATGCTTATTTATCGACACTATATGAAACCGACAATGCGCAAAGCCAATATAGTGACTGGAATCTGTATTCAATGCCCTATAATGACCATCAACAGATGAACACAGAGCTATGGAATCAGCTTACTGAACAAGAGAAAATCAGTTTTATTTTATCCATGAAATCGATCTTACTAAAACAACAAGCCGAACCATACATGCCTTCTACATTTTATGTATTGGAAAAACTAGAACAATCATCTCATAATAACCTTGCTAACTCTGCTGTAAAAACTTTGCTCTACCCATAAACAATATTTTCTAACGAAGCGTCTGTCATGCTCCCACTATTAGAGGTGGGAGCTCTTTTTTATTGAAAAAAAAACACAAGGTAGCGATTACCTTGTGTTAAAAATACGCATATATTTTATTTAACTTTTTGGGCATGGTGTGAAGCTGCTGCACCAGCCAGTTTACCAAATACTGAACCAGACATTAACCCGGATCCACCCGGGTAATTTTCATAGAAAATTCCACCAATCATTTCACCGGCAGCATATAAACCTTCAATTGGTTCATTTTTCGTATTTAATACTTCACCTTCTGGAGTTGTCGCTAATCCCCAGAATGAGAATGTAATACCACAAGTAACCGGATAAGCATAGAAAGGCCCTTCACTTATTGTTTGTGCCCAGTTAGACTTCGGAGGCGTAATCCCTTTTGTACATTTTCCGTCTTTGTCAGAAGGATTAAATTCCCCTTCTTGAACAGCTGCATTAAACTCATTAATTGTTTGTAAGAATTGCTCCTTATTAATATCCAGCTGGTCTGCAAGCGCTTCTAGTGAAGATGCTTCAACGACTGTCGCCTCTTCTAAATTATACTCCGCGCGTAATATTGGACGAACCTTTGCATCATAAATTTGATAAGCAATATTATTTGGTTGCTTCAATATTTCTTTACCGTATTTTGCATATGTGTAGTTACGGAAATCCGCCCCTTCATCTACAAAACGGTTCCCTTCCACGTTCACCATCACACTATACGGATACGAGTGTTTCTTGAAAATATCACCTGGTTTTTGGAAATCTCCAACTCGTGGTGCATTGGCATCTGTCCCAATCGCATGACAGCCATTTACTTGACCGAATGTTTGCGCACCGATTGATACCGCCATATCGATTCCATCGCCAGTGTTAAATTCAGTACCTCGAACTAACGCCTCGTTCCACTCTTCCCCTAATGCTTCCGCACGTTTCTTCTTGTTCGCTTCAATACTGCCACATGCCAGCACAACGCTTTCACATTTAACCGTTTTAAGTCCATCTTTTGTTTGAACTTCGATTCCCGCAACTGTACTGTTCTCCGTTACAATCTTCTTCGCTGCACTTTCATACCATACATCAATCCCTAATTCTTCACAGCGATTGAATAAGCTTCGCATTAAGCCGATCCCTTTTTCCACCGTTTTAACTGGCAGACCGCCCCAGAATTGTATCTTCCCTTCTTTTTCAAAAGACTGATTCGCATAGTTCAATTCAAATTCTACGCCTTGTTTTTTCATCCATTCAATCGTTGGTAATGACTGATCCACTAGCTGACGAATCAGTTCCGGTTTACTTTGATTTTTTGAAACACGCATAATGTCATCATAAAAGTCTTGCGCCGAATAAACGGGCATATCGATTTTATTAATCGTTTCCTGATCTAAATCAACTATTTTTGTAACAGCTTCTAAATTTTGATAGGCTACGCGAATGGCACCGTCTGTAAAGAATGAATTCCCTCCGCGTTTCTCGAACGGTCCTTTTTCCAGTACAAGTACTGAACTTCCTTGTTCTTTTGCAGAAATCGCTGCACATAACGCTGCATTTCCTGCACCTACAATTACTACATCATATTGTGACATCTGACATATCCCCTTTTCTATTTGTTAGCTTTACTATAAAAAATATATTGAAATAAATGAAATATTCATTTTTTAGAAATAACCATAAAATTTTTTTATCCCTTTAGTAATCTCCATTTTAATATCGGTAAAATGATTATATAAATAAACAACATTCGAAATAACTGAAATAGGGTCACCTGGGTTGCATCGGCCTGTAAAGCAGTTGCGATTAGTCCCATTTGATCCATACCGCCCGGAGCAGTACTTAAGTAGCTTGTCGCAAAATCCATTTCAAAAAGCAGCACCATTCCTTCCGCAATAAAAAAAGTAATGATTAATAGTAATACTGCACTGCTGATTCCACCGATTAATACACGTTTTGGTAAACGTAAAGATTTGGGATGTAATAGTAACCCGATATACGCACCGATACAAAGCTGTGCGATATGCAATAAATTACTGTCTATCGGCGCTATTTCTACCTTCAATAGACTTAATAGTAACCCAATAATGACAGGTGTTAAAAAATGCGGTACGGGCAATTTTAATTTCTTCCCAACCGGTAACAATATAAAGCCAAGTAAAATTAAGAGGCCGTTATGCAATAAATTAGTTGAGCCTGTTTCGATTGTCTCCGGAACTTTCCCTGTTAAGGAAACTATAATCGGTATTAACCCGACTACGAAAAGTACCCGAATGACATGAAAGAACGTTACAACTGCGACGTCAATATCTTCCTGCTCTTCTGCAAATACAACTAATTGAGACAAACCACCTGGAATACTAGCTGTTAAAGCTGTTGCAAGTGGTATATGCGCCCACTTTTGCAATGCATATGCTAATGCAAGGCAAAATGCACTTAACACGATGTTAAGGAGCAACATAAAAAGCAGTGTATCTTGCATGGCTACTAAAATATCAAAAGTGAAAAGTTGGCCAATCGCAGTTCCTACTATAAGTAATCCGATATTTCGCATGACGACCGGCCACTTCATCGGAAGTTTCCAAAGCAGTTGTGTGAACAATACACCAAATAAAGAGCCTAACATCCAAGGCATCGGGAAGTTGATTAATTGAAAAATGGTGACACCAACAATTGCGACCATTATTACTGTAACAATAGGGGAAATTGTGCGTATAAAATTCTTTTCCTTCAGTTTAAACACTAATTGCTCCTGTAATGACCGCAGCAATAATAAGGACAATAGATGTTAAAAAGCACCATAGAAACGCATATTTTTGATATTCCCCTAACTCTTTTGAAATCATCCCGACTAACAAAAAGGTCGAAGCCACTAATGGACTTAATAGATGCACTGGTTGACCGAGTACAGAGGCACGTGCTATCTCAATTGGATCAACCCCGAATGATGTAGCTGTTTCTGCTAAGACCGGTAGAACACCAAAATAATAAGCATCATTTGACATGACAAACGTAAAGGCCATGCTCGTAATCCCGACAATCAATGGTAATTGTGAGCCTAAAGAATCCGGAATCAAGGAGATTAGCGCATTGGACATCGCTGTTACCATGCCTGTTCCTGATAAGATACCCGTAAAAATTCCTGCGGCAAATACAAGTGCTGTTACGATCAGTGCATTCCCTGCATGCTTCATAATAATCTCTTTTTGTACGGTATTTTTAGGGAAATTGATCATTAACGCAATGGCAAAGCCAAAGATAAAAATAGCAGATGGCGGCCAAATTCCTTTTACGAGGATGACCATCACAGCAACCGTTAGCAACAGGTTTGTCCACCAGCGAATCGGTGAAGGCTTGCCTGCACTTTCTACACCTGTTTGCATAACATGGTCGATTGAAAGCTCATGAACTCCCACACGCTTGCGTTCCTTTTTCCCTAACAAATAAGCTACGAGCAGTACCCATATCGCCCCTATTACCATTAAAGGAATTAAAGGCACAAAAAATTCAGACGGATCTACACCAGTTGCAACAATTGCTCTAGTTGCCGGTCCTCCCCAAGGCGTCATCCCACTCATCACACTTAAAGAAAGCATTGCGATAGTTGCCAAAATTAAAGGATTCATTCCTATCTTTAAGTAGAGAGACAGTAATGCTGAAACGGTAATCATGTACGTTGTAGTACCATCTCCATCCAATGCAACAGCCAGTGCCAATACAGCCGTTCCCATTGCAATTTTTACCGGATCCCCTTTGACAACCGTTAAAAGACGATGAATAAAAGGATCAAATAATCCAGCATCAATCATTACCCCAAAATACAAAATAGCGAATAATAATAACGCTGCCGTTGACGATACTTGTTTCATCCCATCAAGCATCATGTCGCCAAGAGTTGAAGCAAATCCCGCAAATATGGCAAATAGAATCGGAACTGTTATTAATGCTACGATTGGTGATAAACGATTGCTCATAATGAGATACGTAAATAGGATTATCATTATAAAGCCTAAGCTAGCTATCATATACCTCCCCCGTTCTTATTAGTTTGAAAGCGTTTTACTATCCCCATTTTCAGAATATATGATATATTCAAATAAATAAAATAGAGAGTTTTAAGCGATACCGATAAAATTTTTTTATTTCAACGAAGTAGGAGGATTACCGATGAACATAAACGACGCACAATTATTAATTGATTTATACAAAACTAAAAATATTACCCATACTGCTAGTAACCTTTATACATCTCAACCCGCCCTCACTTACCGTATTAAACAACTCGAAAAGAAATATAAGATTGAATTAATTGTGCGGGGTTCAAAAGGGATCGATTTCACTGAAGAAGGTCAAATTTTATATGAATATGCGAAACAGGTCATATATAATGAAAGATTATTAGTAGATCAGTTAGCCAACCTAACTGTAGATACAAGAGGTACCATTTCTATTGGTGCTTCCGGTTTATTCTCCTTATATCACCTACCCAAAATATTGGATGAATTTAAACAACTTTATCCGAATATTTATATCCAACTAAAAACTGGATGGAGCAGTGAAATCAAAGAGTCACTGAATGCGGAGGAGATACATTTAGCAATTATTCGCGGTGATTATGCATTGAATGCCAAAAAGCATACACTTTTTACAGAAGAATTATTTGTCGTATCGAAAACACCATTTATAAAAGAGGATATTCCAAACTTACCGTTTATCACTTATAAAACGGATATTTCGTTAAGTCTTATGATTGATAAATGGTGGCGTACTTATTTTCAGCAACCTATCCGTCCCAGTATTGAAACCGACCAGGCTGCGACATGTAAAGAGATGGTGAAATATAATCTCGGAATTGCCGTATTGCCCGAAATCAGTATAGAAGGAGAAGAATTCTTTAAAATTTCATTGAACGATTTTGGAGAAGATATTTATTATAGAGAGACGAGTTTATTTTATAACCCGTATGTGGAGAAATTAAGACATGTTAAATTATTTTTGGATTTTTTAAAGGGACATTATAATAAATAGAATGGCTATGACAATGCCAAAAGTAAAAAGGGGGATCTCCAATGCCTGTTTACAACAAACTAGTACGCGACTTAATACCACAAATCATTGAAAAATCTGGTAGTAAATTCACTACACGTATCCTACAATCTTCTGAATATTTGACAGAAATTAAGAAGAAACTTGAAGAGGAGGTGCATGAATATCAAAAGACTACTAATAATCAAGAAGCCTTAGAGGAACTAGCTGACATTTTGGAACTAATCCATGCTGCCCTCCCTATTCATGAAGCCACTTTTGAAGATCTTGAAAAAATTCGGGTTGCTAAGAAAGAAAAGCGTGGTGGATTTGAGCAAGGGATTTATTTGGTAGAGGTTGATGATGAGTAATTTAAGACTCATTACATCTAACCTTGATGAATTTATAAAACTATTCCAATTCAATTCAACCATTCCCTTGAATAAAGAAACACTATGAACTTATAGGGCTGTCTATAAGCATGCAAATTAGACTGTTCCTTTGAGTAAGAAATGGAGCGAATCAGAAGAACAGGAAGCTATATTCGGACCAACGAGCGGTGAATCATTAGCTCATGAAAGTCAAAAATCTTATCAACTAATATTAAGGAGTGTAACAATGGCCATCCCTACATATGAAAAATTTATGTATCCTCTTCTTGGCTGTTTAAAAGACAGACAAGAACATACATTAAGCGAACTAAATGAATCACTTATTCAACATTTCAATTTAACAAAAGAAGATTTGGAAGAAATGATTCCTAGTGGTAAGAAAAGTTTATTTGGCAACCGTTTTGGTTGGGCTAGAACTTACTTGAAGAATGCCGGACTAATAGAAAGTCCACGAAGAACAGTGTTTAGAATAACGGATAGAGGCTTATCTATTATTAACGATCCTACCATTACATATATTAATGATTCAGTATTAAAACAGTTTCCTGAATATCTAGCTTTCAAAAAAGGGTCTTCTTCAAGTGCTGATAATCAAAATGAAGCAGCAAATACCGATACATCAAAAACACCTCTAGAACTTCTAACTGAAAATTACTCCCTCATTAAACAGGCCGTCCAAGAGGATATACTCGAAAAAATTATGAACAACTCTCCCCAATTCTTCGAGCAGTTAATTGTCGATTTAGTTGTCGCAATGGGTTATGGCGGTTCCGTTGCAGATGCAGGTAAAGCTGTCGGAAAATCCGGTGATGGCGGAATTGACGGGGTTATTAAAGAAGACATTCTCGGTTTGGATAAAATTTATTTACAAGGCAAACGCTGGAGCAACCCGGTATCACGCCCTGACATCCAAGCATTTGTTGGCAGCCTTGTTGGGTTTAAAGCGAATAAAGGAATCTTCATTACAACTTCTCGCTTTACAAAAGAAGCCTTTGATTACGCAGAAGGTATCGACAAATCGCTAATCTTAATTGATGGCCAGCGATTAACAGATTTATTATTTGAATTTAACGTTGGTGTATCTAACGAACAAACTTTTACTATTAAACGAATTGATTTGGATTATTTTGAGGAAATGTAAGGTTAGAAAATAAAACATATTAACAATTGAAGAGCAACAATCTTTACGAAAACAGCCAAACAAAAAGTAATGCTGCCCAGAAATAATTTACTGAGCAGCATTTCGCGCTTAGAAGACAGAATAATCAGTCTTTAGAAATTATACTAAGTTAATCGTTTCCCCGATGTTGTTACACGTACTTCTTTATTACCTTCTGCTTCAATTTCGATATTCGCTTTCGGCATTGTTAATAAAATTAGGATACCGACAACTAAAATAATTGCTAATGCAAACATACCTGTTTCTAAAACAAACATACCTAAAATTGTTGGACCTACGAATCCACCAAGTGCTGCAAATGAGTTAACAAGTGCAATTCCTACTGGTGCTGTTGACTCGGTGAAGAAGAATGTTAAATAAGCAAAGAAACTGCCCGTGAAGCCGTATAGTCCTGCTGAAGCTAGTGACAACATGGCAACCATTGGCCATAGAGTCGTAGCGAGTGCACAACCTACGAAACCAACTGTAGCAATAAGCAAACATACTACTAGATGCTGTTTATGCTTTCCTGTCCGGTCAGCGTTAAGCCCGGTAAAGATAATGGCAGGAATACCGACTAACGATGGTAACATAGCCATCCAACCAATTTCCATATTCGTTGTCGTGACTGCAGAGAGTGATTTAATGATTGTTGGTACCCAGAACGATAGACCATATACACCTGTATAGCCGGCAAAATAGAAAAGTGCTAATTTCCAAACCGTTGCATCCTTTAACATTGCTAGTTTAGACGGCTTATTGAGCCTTAATGCCTTTTGTCGCTCTACATTTAATTCGCCTTCCAACCAATTTATTTCTTCCTGTGTCAGCCATTTCGCTTTACTTGGACGATCTGTTAAATAAACTAATGTAATCACACCTAAAACTAATGCTGGAATCCCTTCCAAAATAAACATCCAGCGCCAGCCTTCTAAACTTGCCCAAGCAACGTTATCAATAATCCAGGCTGATAATGGAGCACCGATTAATCCTCCAATCGGCAAGGCTAATAATAAAACTGCTGTTGCTTTACCACGCTCGCGTTCGCGGAACCAATAGGTTAAATATAAAATAATACCAGGAAAGAATCCGGCTTCCGCAACACCTAGTAAAAAGCGTAAAATGTAAAGATGTGTAGCTGATTGCGCAAATCCAGTCAGAATAACAATGATTCCCCAAGAAAGCATTATACGCGCAATCCAAATTCTTGCCCCTACTTTATGCATAATCATATTACTAGGAACTTCAAAGAAGAAGTAACCGATAAAGAAGATACCCGATAATAACCCAAAGACTTCAGCAGTTAATGCTAAATCAGCGTTCATTTCTAACGCAGCAAACCCTAAATTTACACGATCTAAGTAGGCAATGATATACAGGATTAAAATAAACGGTAAAATACGAGTCATCGTTTTTTTCGTCGTCTGTTTCGCTAAAGCGCTTTCATTCATAGCTTTACCCCCATATCTAATTGAATTTTTAACCGGTCTTGCAATTGTTCAATCGTAAGGTCACCTAACAATTCCTTTACAATTACTTTTTCGTCCTCAAATTCAAATACCGCGTATTCAGTTACAAGCATCTCTATCCTGCGTATACCGCTTCTCGGATAAGTTAAGCTTTCTACAATTTTTGGCTCGCCATCTTTTGTAAACAAAGTTGCGGCTGCAATTACCTTTTTGGCACCTACTACTAAATCCATTGCTCCACCTACACCTAAAATCGGTTGCCCCGGTACAGACCAATTGGCAATTTCACCAAAACGATTCACCTGTAAAATTCCTAATACAGCTACATCGATATGGCCCCCTCGGATCATCGCAAAAGAATCGGCACTACTGAAAAACGATGCATCTTTTGTAATCGTAACAGGTTCTTTTCCTGCAGATATTAAATCTGCATCAATCTGATTTTCTGATGGTGGTGGTCCCATTCCTAATAAACCATTCTCTGATTGTAGATAGACATCTTTTCCTTCAATGTAAGAAGTCACTAACGTAGGAATTCCGATGCCCAAATTCACGATTTGACCATCTTGCAACTCCTGCGCAATACGTTTAGCGATAACTGTACGTGGATCAAACGCTGACATAGCGATCCCCCTCTTTCACATAGTTAGACTGCACAATATAATCTACATAAACATGTGGTGTAACAATTGCTTCAGGATCTAATTCGCCTACCTCTAAAATTTCATCAACCTCCACGATGACCGTTTCAGCAGCAGTTGCCATCATAGGATTAAAGTTTCTGGCAGTTGTATGATAAATTAGATTTCCTAATCGATCGGCTGCTTTTGCACGAATTATTGCCACATCGCCCTTGATTGCTTTTTCAAAAATATACGTTTCTCCATCTATAACTCGCTCTTCTTTATTGATTGCCAACTCGGTGCCTACAGCCGTTTTCGTATAGAAGCCACCAATTCCCGCGCCTCCACAACGAATGGCCTCCGCTAATGTACCCTGTGGTAAAAGTTCAATATCTAGCTTACCTTCCGACCAAGCAATAACTGCCTCTCTGTTCATTGTAAAAAATGAACCAATTGCCTTTTCAATCTTCCCTTGTAAAAACAGTTTGTGTAAACCGATCCCATGATCCCCTAAATTATTGCTAACTACATGCAATCCCTTCACATCGGTTTCAGCCATTTGATCAATAATTGTTAATGGTGCGCCTGACAATCCGAATCCCCCTGCTAAAATAACCTGATTGTCCTTGAATAACCCACTTAGTTCTGAAAGATTTTGGATGACTTTGTTTTTCAATTTTAACCCCCCTCATCTTATTAACTAGACTGCAGTCTAATTTTACAATAGAATAAAAGAGAAGTAAATGTATAAAGGGTGATTTAATTGATTAAAAGAGAAAATAAAATACATAAAACAGAAAATAAAAGGGAATTCATCATAAGGATTGCCATGCAGTTGTTTAAAGAAAAAGGATATAAAAATGTCAGTGTCGATGAAATTGTACAAGCCTGTAATTCATCCAAAGGTTCGTTTTACCATCACTTTAAGTCAAAGGCTGAAATTTTAAATGAGCACTTTGCCTTGGCAGATAAGTATTATGAACAATTGTATAATGATCTACCAATACAATTATCACCAAAAAGGCGATTACAGCTCTTTTTAGAGAACGTATTTATTTATTTAGAAGAAACGTTTGGGCGTGAGTTTTTATCCGTAGTTTACTCTACTTCTTTAGAATCTGAAGCTCATTTATATTTCAGGAATCCTAACCGTAAATTATTTATGTTATTTGAAGCATTAATTACCGAGGTTATTGAAGCAAGCCCATCAAAACCTGCGTTATCACTTAAACAATTAAAACTCGCCTTTACCCAACTCGCAATGGGCGTCATTTATCATTGGTGTACCTTCCCAGAAGATCAGTCTCTCCAAGAAAGTGGTGCGAGTGCATTACAGCATTATTTAAATGGCTTTTCGTAAAGATTTAAAAATAAACAAAGGACAACCCAAACTCCTTGGATTGTCCTTTGTTATTTGTTGTATGGCACTCTATCTCAAATACTACTCTCTCAACCCTTGCCAGCTTTGCACATAGTGTATACCTACCCCGCTATAATAACGGTTTTTAGCATAATGGCTTGCCACTTGATCGAGTACTTGATTCATCTTGATTTCACCTTCAGCGGCAAATGTTATATATGGCTCGTATGGGAAAGGCATTGTTTCAACACCAATAACAACCGGAGTTTGATACTTCTTTGCATAACTCATTTCATTTTTTGTAATGCTCTTTAGTGCGGCAACTGTATTGCGATAGGCCATGATGGAGACGCCGTCTGTATTCGCAATCATCCACTCTGCCAAGTTCCCTTCACCAAATTGGTTATAATATAGCACTTCATCATACCAGAATGGGATATCCGCCTCTAACCTTAGTTCTGTACAGCGTACTTTATAGAGGGCGTGTTGTATTAATTCTTGATACTGACTGACTGCAAGGTTTCGATTCTGTTCCCATAATGCAGATAAATAAGGCTCTACATCTAAATGGACTGCTGTAAATTTCGATGCAGGATATTCCTGATGGTATTGACTGATCCACGCCCAGAACGCATCAAAATTTGCTGTATTCCAATAAGAACCGCCATCCAGTGCCTGCACTTCAATATTTGCTTCGCGCATCCTGTTAATAAAGGCTGCGTACATATCATTCGGTATTGCTGGATCAATCTGCAAATAAACGGTCGTTACTTCTTTTTCTATTAGAAACTGGATTGTTTGCTCATCTGTAATCGTATGGGTATGCCAAAGCCAAGTTGATTTTGTATTATTTTGCTGTGCCTGTGCATCGTTCATTATAAAAATGACTCCTAACATCATAAAAGCAGCGATTATTTTTTTCATTTACATTCCCCATGTTCATTCGTAGTTGTTATTTTTAGTATAAATCATTGCACTTGTCAGAAGAAAGTATATTTCAAGAATTCTGTGAACTCTGGATCTCATGCAACGTTAAAAAAGTAAGCTCGCTGCGTTTTCGTCGCAGCGAGCTTGATAGATAGAATAAAACTTAATCTTATTTCAGCAATTTATCCAAAACAACAGCCGCCTGTGCACGTGTCAACGATTGCTTCGGGTGAAACCCATTGTTCGTTCCTGTCATAATGCCGGCTGCTTTCAGTGAGGCAACGGCTTCCTTCGCATAAGCGGAAATATCCACTTCGTCCGTATAGACAGGCGCTTCAGCTGCTGTGATCTGTCCAGCCGCCTTCAACGCTTTGTAGACCGCTACGGCGAATTCTTCACGCGTAATAGGTTTTGCTGCGCCGAATACTTTGTTGTTTAATGGACTGATGAACTGATTTGCCACTGCCCATGAAACAGCATCTTCTGTTGCAGATGCTTTTACATCATTGAAATTCGTAATGTTACTTGCCGGTGTACCCGCCAAACGGTGCAGCACCAATGCGGCATGTGAACGGCTAAACGGCTTGTTTGGCACGAATGTTGTCTCATTTACCCCTTTAAATAAACCGCGCTTTGTTACGTTTGCAATAGCATCTTTATCCGGATGATTTTCAACGTCTTTAAATGCGATCGGATTGTCCAATACATTCAACACCGTTACCGTTCCACTCACTTCATGGCCGACGATTAGCTGCGGCTTGTCTTCCTTCGTAATGACGGCCATTCCTTCTGGGGAAACATCTCCTGCGATGTCATCCGAAAAATCCCGTAAGTTCAAATAGTCTACAAATTTTGCGCTTGCTGGATTTGTGATGTTGTACATCATGACACCACCGATGCGCTCGAGTCCGATGTAGGCAAAGATTTCATCACCTACTTTGCCGATCTTTACATCTTCCGGCTCGGGTCCTTTTTTACCGCTGCGATTATCAAGTTTCACGTTCGTATTACTTGCGTTGAAATGTTCGGGATGGTGCTGTGCTGTCATCGTTTCAAAATCACTGCCGCTATCGAACACGACATCCATTGTCTCAGCATCAAAGATAGTAAATGAACGTGCACCGAAAATATAGTCCTGCCCTTCTACAAAACCGTCGTAGCCAGACGTATCATATGTCACAATTTCTTCGTCTGTTTCGATTTCATTCAAATGGAAGTTTTCGCTGTCTTCCTCACCCCATTCGCGTCCATCGCCTTCATTGGCCGTGACGAGATAATCTTTGCCGTTAATCGTCACTGTTGCCATTCCATCGGGCATATAGATACCGAAGTAGTTTTCATTTTTAATCTCAATTTTGCCGTCTTTCATTAAGTCGATTTCATTGCCGGGCTTGCTGTGGTCTTTGAAGCCAAGCCCTTTCACAGACACCACTTCATTTGATGTTAAGTCAATTGTGGCAACGGCATTGTTTTCCTGTAACGCGACATACGCCATTGTGCTCGCTTCATTAACTGCTATGTATTCCGGCTCCAGATCTTTAGAAGGCTTTGTATTTTTCTTTAAAATGACATTGTCCGCAACGAGCTCAGCACGTTTTTCTGCTGTATCGAATGCTTCAAAGAAAAGCGTTTCTGCTGTTAATGCGTCAAAGCCGTTTGCTGTATTAATAACAGAAATGCTGCCTTTCGGGTCAACAATTTCCGAACCATAGCCTTCACGCGGCTCCCCCTCATTTGCTGTTAAAAGCTTCGTCCCGTCCGTTGTGAATGTAATATTGTCCGGCTGAATGCCTACTTTTGTCGCGCCAAGAAGCTTGCCATCCCCCGTTAGTACAACAGCATAACCGGCAGTATTGTAGCCTTTTGCCTGTACCGACACCGCAATTACATTTTCTTTCGGGTGTACCGTAATGCTTGTTAAATCACCGTATTCAAATGTTTGGTCGAATCTGGCAATTGTTTTGGCGATATCGATCGAAAGGAAAGGCTTTAACGTCATGGCCTCATCTTTTGTATAGTTGAGTGAGATTGCTTCGATTTTCTTCGTTTCGCCATTTACGATATACGTTGCATGGGTGTGCGGGTTATACACAACAATTTCGGTGGTACCACCGTCTTCATTTTGAACACCGGAATCATAACGTGCATCTAAACTTAACGTAGCTTCTGCGACAATAGCAGGCGTAGTGACCGCCGCTCCAAGAAGAGCCGCAGCTAGTAATTTCTTAGACATAGACAACATTCCACCTTTACATTTTTTCTTAGTGTAAGGGTGGAATATTAAGTTCATATGAATTAATTGTAAGAGATTGTAAGTATTATTATCACCGCATGTAATTAAAGGCCGGGAAAGTAGAAAGTTCCGGCTTAAAAGTAGAAAGGACTGACGCAAAAGTAGAACTCTGCGTCATGAATATAGAACGAGGACTGGTGAAAGTGGAACAAAACGGCTCTAAAGTAGAAGGCTTCGGGATAAGTAGAAGATACAAGCTTGAAAGTTGAACAGTTCGCTCCGAAAGTAGAACTTAGTACCTTATTGTAGAAAGTAAATTGAGAAAAGCGTAACAAAGCAGTCGCTCTTTTGAAGTAAGCTGCATAATTTCCCCAAAAACAAGTACCAATTTCTAATTGTTTCATATGATTTATATGAAAGGGGGAGAAGGTTATCGTCTATACGGAAACGATTGATCTTCAGGGTCATTTATTTACTGCGGTAACGGTTCAATTACCTAAAACAACATTGCTGACAATTTCGAATGAGCATGGCTACATTATGTGCGGTGCACTCGATGTTGGTCTGTTAAATGAAAAGTTGTCCGATCGCAAAATCATTGCGGGTCGTGCAGTAGGTGTTCGAACGATCGATGACTTACTTAAAGCGCCACTAGAATCCGTGACATACGAAGCAAGAGCGTACGGTATTGAAGAAGGTATGATTGGCGAAGAAGCATTATTAAAAATGATTTAGTTACATTGTAAGCTCTCAGGTGATGAGTTCCACCCCAAAAAAAGTTCCATGCAAAAAACCGCTCTTTCAATTTCTTGAAAAAGCGGTCTATCTATTTTTATTGACGTGATTACGTACAATTAGATTGCTTTATTATAATAGGAAGCTTTTGACCCTTTACTTCTTTTCACGGCTAGAAGCTCTTCTAATTTTTGAATATATTCACGGTCTGCCGATATTCTTGTAAGGCTTGTTAATAAATATGGTCTTAATCCGGAATTGATTTTTTGGCAACGCGCAAGATTGATCAAATACTTGGCCATCTTAAATGACTTTAAGTGCGTATGTCCATTTTTAAATTCCTTCTTCGTATTGACGACCATAAATTCCTGCTTGCGCCCTTTATAAAAAGGAATAATAATAAACTCATCTTTTTTGAAAATTTGATTCATATTATCCTCATCCTTTTCGAATATATTCAAAAACGACCTTTCACATACGGAGAAATAGTGATCACCCCGTTTCTCTTAATGCCCCTCCCGCCTCTCCTTTTTATTGGCCTTACTTTTCCTTACCCTATTTACCGGTTACTTTATTCCAAGTTTCATTCAAAAAGCACTTTTTTAGTTATTATTAACAATTCGAATACGTTTTTACATTTAGTTAATATAGGATATTACGGAGGGAATGCAAATGACAGGACAATTGCTTGCATTTCACTGAATTTTCTGTAAAATTAAATCAAGTTCTATTCATTCCCCGAATGTTTTGGTCGCACATAACATTTTCAGCGGATTGGATAGGGCTTTTCTTTATGATTTCTTTACTTACTCAATAAAACAAAATAGTTCCGCTTATTTGGTACTTTACTGGTAAAACAAATGGAATAGACTGAAAAACTCCATTTATTTCTATGGAATACCGAATTCATAAAAAAGGCGACATTAAAAGTTCCTGTCACTTTAAATGTAGCCCGTTTACGTAATTTTATTTTACGAATTTCATGTCTTGAAGATTTTTCTACTTGGCTACTAAAAGCGCTGCCGCTTCCTCCAACGTCACCATATTTGTAATCATCGAACATGCTGCATCTAGAATCGGGAATGCTAGTGCAGCACCCGAACCTTCTCCAAGTCTCATATTCATATGCAGCATTGGCTCTAATCCTAGAAGCTCAGCTGCAATTTTTGCACCCGGCTCTTCCGATAAATGTGACGGAATCAAATACGCTTTCACATTCGGATTTAACTTAGAGGCGATTAATGCGGAAACCGTTGAAATGTACCCGTCAACAACGACCGGTACACGATTTGCTGCAGCTGCAAGGAAGATTCCGGCCATCCCGCAAATTTCCAGTCCGCCTACTTTTGCTACAACATCAATCGGATCTTCGGCGTTTGGCTCGTTCAAGGTAATCGCTTTTCGAATGACTTCGGCTTTATATTCGATACCGCCAGCTCCGACACCAGCTCCAAAGCCCGTTACTGCCAGCGGATCACAGCCGTGAAGCACTGAAAGCACCGCAGCACTCGGTGTCGTATTCCCGATACCCATTTCCCCGGTACCAATGAGATTGATACCATTTTGGATCGCTTCTGTTGCGACTTCAATTCCTACTTCAATCGCTTGAATCGCTTCTTCTCGGGTCATTGCTGGACCTTTCGCCATATTGTCTGTCCCGTATTTGACCTTTTTAATGATTACCCCAGCATCTTGAGGTAAATCTTCTTTTACACCGATATCTACCGGAATGACTTGTGCATTCGAAATTTTCGCAATCGTACACATCCCTGTCGTCCCTTTCGGAAATGATAATGTTTGGAAAACCGTTGTACTTTGCGGATTTGGCGTTACGCCCTCCTCATACACCCCGTGATCCGCAGCCATGACGATCACCGCTTTATTATCGATTCTAGGCGCAAGGTCACCCGTAATTGTGGCGATTTGCAGAGCTAGTGATTCGAGCTTCCCTAGGCTTTGTGGTGGTTTGGCTAAAGAGTCTATGTACGTACGTGCTTTTTCTTCCATTTTTCGGTCGATTCCTTGAATCTGATCAATTGTTTGCTGTAATAATTGCATGTTTCGTTTCCCCTATCTAAATGTATTTTTGACAATAAAAATAGCCTGCAGTTTATTCGATAACAAATAAACTACAGACATATCCAGTGTCTATAAATAGTAAGCATACTTAGGCAGGTCTCCTGGCTCAGATTCACAATTTCATAGCCCCTTCCCAGAATGTAAATCCAGTGGGTTTTGCTATGCAACTCCTCTATACAGTGTTGGGATTACGCTAAAGCTTTTCACTTTATTCCCTATTCTCCCTTAACGGGCACCTAATGCTTGATGAATTTAACATTACTTTATGACGAATGGCTTTTTTCGTCAAGGATGATTTTCAATAAGCAGGAATTAAAACGCTTTCTGATTCAGAATTCCTTAAATATAAAAAAAGTCCACCTCCTGAAAATGTTGACTCATCAGAAATAATAATACGTTCGGGTTTTGTTTCTTTAATATTCTTAACGTCGAGAAATGCAGAGGTTGGTAATGTGCATGCGAAATGAGTACGATATCAATATCCGGTAAGGTAATTCATCTAATAAATACTTTTCTGAATTTTCCCTTTTATCTCAATGAAGTTTCATGTATACTAATATAAAATTGAATAGAAATAACTAGGGGAGTCCAATAAGTTGGGCTGAGAATGAAACACGTTGAAGTTTCTTGACTCTTGGGACCTGATCTGGATCATACCAGCGTGGGGAAGTTAGCATCGTATTATAGTAATACTACTTCTGTATACATATTAGCCGGGTCCGACCATTTATTGGACACCGGCTTTTTTATGTACTTCATAAGCTTTTTTAAGCTCCTCACTGTTGTGCTCTATCTCTTGTCCTTATATTCAAAAAAGGAGAGATTTATTATGTCAATGTCACCATCTTCATTAAACGAACAAAGTATTTCCATTATGTCTAACTTTTCAGGTAGCAATAAAGTATATGTAACAGGCTCTAGACCTGACATTAAGGTTCCAATGCGTGAAATCGTGTTAAGCCCGACAACTGGTACGTTTGGAGAAGAGGAAAATCCTCCAGTACGTGTGTATGACACCAGCGGACCTTATACAGACCCTGATTATTCTGTCGATATTACAAAAGGTCTCCCTGCCCTTCGCAGTACATGGATTCAAGAACGTGGCGATGTGGAGGAATATGATGGTCGTGAAATTAAGCCTGAGGATAATGGTTATAAAGATAAAAACGATCCTCGTACTAATCATAACGTGTTTCCTGGTTTAAAGCGGAAACCGTTACGGGCTAAAAAAGGGAAAAATATTACACAACTTCATTATGCACGAAAAGGAATTATCACGCCTGAAATGGAATTTATCGCAATTAGAGAAAATATGAAACCTGAATTCGTACGGGATGAAGTTGCAAAGGGTCGAGCGATTATTCCTTCTAATATCAACCATCCAGAATCAGAGCCCATGATAATAGGTCGTAACTTTCATGTAAAAATTAACGCGAATATTGGCAATTCTGCTGTTTCATCTTCCATCGAAGAAGAGGTTGAAAAAATGACATGGGCAACACGTTGGGGTGCTGATAATATTATGGACCTATCAACAGGTAAAAACATTCACACAACACGGGAATGGATTATTCGAAATTCGGCTGTTCCTGTCGGTACCGTACCTATTTATCAAGCACTAGAAAAAGTAAATGGTGTTGCTGAAGACCTAACATGGGAGGTTTACCGTGATACATTGATTGAACAAGCCGAACAAGGGGTGGATTACTTCACCATTCATGCTGGTGTTCTTTTACGGTATGTTCCGTTAACAGCAAAACGTTTAACAGGTATTGTATCCCGAGGTGGATCTATTATGGCGCAATGGTGTCTTCACCACCATAAAGAAAATTTTTTATATACTCACTTTGAAGAAATCTGTGAAATCATGAAAACTTATGATGTTTCATTCTCTTTAGGGGATGGCTTACGTCCTGGTTCCATTGCAGATGCCAATGATGAAGCTCAATTTGCGGAATTAGAAACTCTTGGAGAACTAACAAAAATTGCTTGGGAGCATGATGTACAGGTTATGGTTGAAGGACCGGGACACGTGCCAATGCACCTTATAAAAGAAAACATGGACAAACAACTGGAAGTTTGTAAGGAAGCTCCTTTCTATACTTTAGGCCCTCTTACAACTGATATAGCTCCTGGCTATGATCACATTACATCTGCTATTGGAGCTGCAATGATTGGTTGGTATGGGACAGCGATGCTTTGTTATGTAACGCCAAAAGAACATTTAGGTTTACCGAATAGAGATGATGTTCGTGTAGGGGTTGTCACTTATAAAATTGCTGCACATGCTGCTGATTTGGCAAAAGGGCATCCAGGAGCACATAAAAGAGATGATGCCTTATCAAAAGCTCGTTTTGAATTCCGTTGGAGAGATCAGTTTAATTTATCTTTAGATCCTGAACGTGCAATCGAATATCATGATGAAACTTTACCTGCTGAAGGTGCAAAGACAGCACATTTCTGTTCTATGTGTGGACCTAAATTTTGCAGTATGAGAATCTCTCAAGATATTCGTAATTTTGCAAAAGAAAAAGAACTTGATACGAAGGAAGCTATTGAAATAGGTATGAAAGAAAAAGCTGAACAGTTTAAGCAATCTGGTGGTAACATATATCAGTAACTTTCTTAAGGGGGCATTAGGATGAAGGTCGGAAAAATTGAAGAGGAAATTAATCAGCTCAAAACTCACCTTGCTGTTTTGGAGAAAAGTTTAAAAGAAATCCAGCAAAATTGTGATCATCATTTTAAAGGAAATCAATATCATGAAAAATGTATCAAGTGTAATAAAGTAAATGTTTTATATTATTAGTAAATAAAAAGTGTCATAAGAAATAAGAGATTCCATAAAAACCTTGCCTTAATTATTTTGTTAAGGCAAGGTTTTTTAACTTTAACAAGTAAAGATAGTTTAGAGGGTGAATTTTGTCGTGCCATCTCCTTCTGGAAATGCTGGATCAATCTTTTCATTGAGGGCCATTTCTTCCTTTTCAATTTCGTTTTGCCTGCCTCAACATACAAAACACGGCAATAATCCTTTTTCCGAATATGAAAATCACAAATTTGAATTCTGCTGTTCTGCGCTGATGATAATCTTTCAAAGCGTTTAACAAACCACCAATTACATTCGAAAGGTCTCCCCGATCGCTAACGATTTTAATTGTTCATTTTCTAAATTCGCATCTTGCCAATGAAAATGCAGCCGGTCTATCGCTTCCTTTGGCGTCTCATCTGCCAGCATATACGCACCGTAATGCATCGGGATGAATACTTTTGCTCCGACATCACAAAACGCCTGGATTGCTTCTTCCGGTGTCACGTGGGATGCATGCATAAACCATTCCGGATCATATGCACCGATTGGCATTAGCGCTGTATGTATGTTGAAGCGTTCGCCAATATCTTTGAATCCCGGAAAATACCCGCTGTCTCCAGCGTAATAAATGCTTTGCGCATCTGACGCCGTTTGCAGTACAAATCCGCCCCAATGCGATGTATTCGTATCCCAAAGCATGCGTCTTGTCCAATGCTGAGCGGGAACGAAATGAATTTCAAGCGGTCCTGCCTCATGCTTTTCGTACCATGAAAGTTCGATAAAATGGTGCAGCTTGTGACGCTTCATTAAATAACCGAGCCCTTCTGGAATGATCAATAGGAGATTGGGATTTCGTTTTTTCAGCTTTTTTAGCGTCGGTATGTTCAGGTGATCATAATGTGCGTGCGATATAAGTACGATATCAATTTCTGGCAGCTCATCTAACCGTAATCCCGGCTCGGTTAACCGTTTCGCCACACCCATCCAAAATGCCCAAACCGGGTCTGTTAAGATATTGAGCCCTTCTTTTTGGACTAAAAAGGTTGAGTGGCCAATCCACGTAACAGACTGCTCCGTACGGTTATTTTTTAGAAACGCAATCTGCTTTTCTTCACACTGCGGTACTTCATAATCGACGACTTTCTTTTGCTTTGACCGCTGCCACTTCAGCACATCTTTAAATGTCCCGAGCCGATCATTTTGATCTAAATTGGAAAAGCGTTTTCTCATCGCAGCACTCTCCTACTTCTTAAAAGCTTAATTATATAAATTTCTACTATGATCAACCTGCTTTGGTTTCATTAATATCCTTGCATAAAGGTAAACCAAAAAACTCACCCATGTCCCGAGGCCAGTAAAGTTGTTTGAAACTGGAATCGTTGAAGCGATATTTAAAATGCTCACAATATTTAATGTGTAAAATACTAGAATTCCAAATAACGAAGCTGTCATCACTTTATTTTTTCTTGCCATTTGTTTACGGAACAGCGCACTGCCAACGCCGTTTCCACTATGCTTTGTCTCTTTAATTTGTTTAATTAAAGCATAAATTAAACATGCAATAATGATTCCAACTACTGCAAATCCGATCATTTCATCCATTTTAATTATCCCCGTTTCACTGATCTCCCGAATAAAATTCCTTTATTTTATTCGGCAAGATTTTATTCATAATGATTCCTGCCAAAGCCAAGCCAATCAAAATCACTCCAATTTCCAAAAGGTTTTTTAACCATGTGATTTCAATCATATCCGTTATGTTTGATCCACCTATAATGATGAAAACAGCTCCAGCCCATGCCAATAAAAAACCTGAACCAAATTGTAGCCATTCCTTTTTTGACAGCTGTTTAAAAGTCGCCCTATATTTATAAAATTTCCTAATCGCAAAGATTAACAAAAACCCTGATAGAATATAACCAATCATCACAATCCCCCTGATTTAAATTGTTTATGTATGACGATCCAGCGAGTCTGTTCTTTTAAAATGTTTGATTGTTGCGCATAACGAGACGATAAACAAAAACGAAATCAGAATAAAAGAAATCACCGCTAACCACTTAGCAACGATTGAAGTCGCATTAATAGTAAGCTGGATATTTTTTAACAAAAAACCTGCACAAATAATTTGAGCTATGATTAAGCTAAAACATATAGTAATCGCCTTTGAATTCTCTTGTGCCATAACCGCTCTCCAATTTAGTTATTATTTTACTATGCTAACATATTCTCCTAACACCAGGTAGTATGGAATCCGGCTCATAAAACTCGCCGCGCCTTTCAACAAATAAAAAAACCAGCATGAATTTCTCCATGCCGGTTTCACTCAAATCAATTAAGTATTTCCTTACTCGTTCCATACACTTTCACACGGTTACGTCCTTCTTCCTTCGCCGCATATAAAGCGGTATCTGCTTTATGCAACAGCTTATACAGTGTCTCTTCTGTCCAGTCTTTCACTTCCGCAACACCGATACTTAACGTAGCCGAAAGATTACCCGCTTCCGTCATGAGTGGTGCCTTTTCAACGGCACCCCGAAGTCGGTCGGCTATTGTTATACCCTCAGCTTCTTTATATCCCTTCAGTGCAATGACGAATTCTTCCCCGCCATAACGAGCAAAGAAATGCCCTTCCTGCAATTGTGTTTGGCAAACCTTCACGACATGTACGAGCAGTTGGTCCCCAACATGATGCCCATACGTATCATTCACTCGTTTAAAATAATCGATATCCATCAAGAGAACCGTAAATGGCAAACCTGTTTCTCTAGCTGCCTCAAAATCCTGTTCACATTGCTGTATAAATGCGCGCCGGTTATAAATCTTAGTCAGCTCATCATTATATGCCTGCTGCTCCAATTTTTCCTGCAGCCTTTTGATCTCGGTAATATCCGTAAAAACTAACAACAACCCTTTTCTATTTCTTGCTTGATCTAATGAAGTAATCCTGACTTGATAAATCCGTTCCAT
The DNA here is from genome assembly GCF_038003445.1 of Solibacillus sp. FSL K6-1126. Lineage (NCBI taxonomy): Bacteria > Bacillati > Bacillota > Bacilli > Caryophanales > Caryophanaceae > Solibacillus > Solibacillus sp. FSL K6-1126. Next base: position 3,372,399 of record NZ_JBBOPD010000001.1, read on the forward strand.
CCCTTCAGAACATAACTTTATTTCTTGGGTGGCGATTCCATCGGTAACTAATTTGAATGGCAGAGCCTCCCCAGTCTGCTCCTTCCAAAACTTCACAAAGTTATTGCCGAACATCGATTTGTTCAAATTCGGCATCATCGCTTTTGATGCTTGATTGAACTCGATGAGACGGTTCGATTCATCCAGTACGATGGCTCCATCATTGATACTATTATAGATCGTATCTTTCGCAATCGGCATAATCCGAAACAGCCGAGATGAGTTAATCGCCCATAAATATAATAATGAAGAAAGCCATAAAATCATCGGTACCGGATCAACTCCTGCCGGTGTGAGTCCGTTCAAATAAAGAAAAGCCGTCAGCGTCGGAACTAGCTGACCAAACATTAACGCGATCAATTGTGGACGGTATGCCTTCCCCGTTTCCTTCCAATGAGAGAGCAACAGTAAAAAGGCGACAAACATGCTGGCAAATGTGTAAACACCGTGCACCATATACCATATGCCAATTTCCTGGTAAACGAAAGGTGCTCCTAAATTCGGGTCCAACTCAAATACGCGATAATGAAGATGATGCCAGTGATTTGTCGCTACCATAATAATTGTAATAAACGGAATAAGAAGTATGAGCATGCTTCTTCTAAACGACAGCTTAAATCCTAAATAGCTCATGACATACAATAAGCCTAATGTTGCTGACGTAGGCATCCCGATGTAGAGAATGGTGTTCCAAAAACTGATTTGTTCAAGCGTCGTTGATATTAAAGTCATAGCCGAAGCAAAACAGTAAATGCTAATGGCAGCTGTATAGAAAATAAAATAATTTGCGATATTCGTATATTTATGACGTTTGCTAAAGGCATAAAGACATAAGTACAAATTCAATACGCCTGACGTACAAACAAGCGTAATATACATGGTCAATTGCGAACCCATTATTGGTTTACCCTCTCTTACTTAACACTTTTTCCTTATAATGTAGCACATTATAAAAAATAAATGGATATTTTATTGATATAATAATTGTAGAATTAGGGGCTTTCGTACCAAGATACGGAAATTTCTTCCTGTCCTTTAACGACTTGAATTTGCACCCAGCTTTATGCGCGTTAATTTAATTGCATTTTTTCAATACGCGCTGCTTGAATACGTTTGCCAATGATGCCATATACAATTGTCATCAACACAACACTAGCGACCATCACTGAAATACTAGGAACAATAAACGCTTTACTCATGGAGAAAATGACTTCTGTACGGAACCAGCTTTGGAACGGTATACCAAGACCTAAAAGTACAGCGAAGAATCCGATTTTTACCAAAATATGCTTTCCTTTCATTTTACCAATCATCGCATTAATCATTAAACGTAATAACGCCAACCCTGATCCAACAAAAAAGAATGTTACTAAATATCCTTTCACCGCTTCATCTAAAATAAGTGCTTTCCCTAAAAATCCGATTAATATAATACTAGCAATTGCCATTAATAGTTTTGATAATTTACTCATTGTTTGCTTCCTCCTCAAAATTGAACACATTGTTCATTTCTATGATTAAATTGTAAGATGGATGGGTGGATGAAGCAATGTACAAGATTGAACACATTGTTTATTTTCGTTAAATATCTCTCACTACTTCTATTTTCAAATGAAGTTCACAAAATATAAATTCATAGATTACTACTATAAAATAGTCATATTCCTTTACTTATATCCTAATTTCATACAGAATGATTGTTAAATAGGATGTTAACATGATGTTTAAAAATGTTTAAACATATATAAATCAATATGTTATAAGTGACCATTTGAAGGGAGGGCTATTTCATGATTCAAAATACGTTTAAACGTAATAACGTACATATTCGAGGTAACGGTAAAAAACCTTTAATATTCGCTGCGGGATTTGGTTGCGACCAAACGGTATGGAATGATGTTTTTCCTGCTTTTGAAGAAGATTATCAAGTGATTTTATTTGATTATGTCGGGTTTGGAAATTCAGATATTACCGCTTTTGACCTTATTAAATATGGTGAACTGGCAGGTTATGTGCAAGATCTTTTAGATATTTGTGAGACGCTCGATTTAAAGGAAGCTATTTTTGTCGGCCACTCGGTAAGCAGCATGATCGGTTTATTGGCTTCGTTAGCGAAACCGGAGTATTTCTCACAACTGATCATGATCGCTCCATCACCAAGTTATATAAATGACCCCCCTGAGTATTACGGGGGTTTTGAAATGAAAGACTTGCTCAGCTTAATGGACTTGATGGAAAAAAATTATATCGGTTGGGCCAATGCTTTCTCGATTACATTATTGAACAACACAGCAAATGCAGATGTGGCAAAAGATTTGGAAGATCGCTTCTGTTCAACCGATCCTTTATTTGCCAATACTTTTGCAAAAGCTTGTTTTTTTACTGATAATCGTCAAGATATTACGAAAGCTACGGTACCTTCCCTTATTTTGCAATGCTCGGAAGACGTCATTGCGCCAAGGGTAGTTGGCGAGTACTTACATGCGAATATGCCTAACAGTACGATTGCCTATATGGATGCAATCGGTCACTGTCCACATATGAGCGACCCAGAGGAAACAATTCAAATGATTAAAAATTACTTATTGGAGCATTCTATGCCCCTTATCGGTGAGGGCGTGGGAAAATTTAAATGAATGAACTTATAGAAAACGCTCCGTGCGGTTTTATCACTTTATCTTCAGAAGGTGAAATTCTTACGATAAATAAGACATTGCTAAGTTGGCTGGACTATCCATCATCTGAGCACTTTATGGGAAAGCATTTTAATATGCTATTGTCACCTTCCTCTCAGATTTTTTGCCAGCTTTATTTAGTCCCACTGATTAAAGTGAAGCATGCTGTAGAGGAAATGTTCCTGACATTACATACCGTAATGAAAGAGGAAATTCCTATATTATTAAATGCATTTTTCCAGGATAATCATCAGTTAACCTGTGTCATCTTTCCGATTCGTAATCGCAGTGCATTGGAAGATGCGCTTATAAATGCCCGGAAAATGACGGAAGATGCATTTTTAGAAAAAGAGAATGCCCTTTTAAAATTGGAAAGAAAGCAACAGGATCTCCTGCAGGCTAATCAAATCAACACGAAAATCATGCGCGAAACTGAACGCGATTTACAGATTGCCAAAAAAATTCAGGAAACCGCATTAACGAAAGACATCACCAATGACAATATTGAGATTCTCTCTTATTACCGTGCTTCCAAAGCATTATCAGGCGATATTTTTGGATTTTATCAAGTAACACCACAAAAATACGCGATTATTTTATTGGATGTTATGGGGCATGGGATTTCATCGGCCTTAATTACGATGTCGCTTCAATCGATGTTCCAGAAGTTAATATCACGGGAAGCAGCGCCTGAAAGCGTATTGCAGGAGCTGGACCAATACTTGCACGATTTATTTCAAAACAACCAGGATGCATGGCATTACTGTACAGCAATCTATTTAAATATCGATATTAGCACACAGACGATTGAATATATTAATGGAGGCCACCCTCCTGCCATCCTTCAGGAAGAAAATGGTGCACAGCATGAGCTAGGTGCAACCAATCCGCCATTAGGAACATTTAAAAATATACTTTTTAAATCGAGAACATTGCACTATGAACGCGGGACAAGAATTCTTTTGTATACTGATGGGGTTTCGGAAGCATTTGAGTTAAACACTTTAAATCATTTATTGAACGAATCCATCTCCAGTCCATTAGCACAGACAAAAGAGATCATACAGAGCGCACTCGAAAACAAGGAAACGATCTATAGTAACTATAATAATGATGACCAATGTTTTATATTGGTTGAGTTATGATGAATAAACAGTGAGAGAGGCTTCCCACTGTTTTTTTTATTTTCCTATTATCTCCCCTATCGTTCCCCGTACTAAATACATCATGTAGCATTTATCAAAACAGCAATCAAAATGAAGGATAATAACAATACGTATTCCGAAGTATTAAATATATGGAGGTGCTTAGGTATGAAGCAATTCATTTTAATAATAAGTCTCATTTTGTTAACTGCTTGTTCAAATGAAACACATTCAATTTACGGTGAAATAAAATCTATTGAAGCAGATCACATCAATATTGGATGTTCAGATTTAGTTAGAAAATTAGATAAGAGCAAAGATGATATCGGTTATTCTTGTGCTATTAAAATAACCGACGAAACGATGATTAAAACTCAAGCTGGCGATGCATTAACATTTGAGGAATTAGCTAAAAATAATGAGGTTTCAGTATATATGGAAGAGCCCATAACATTAAGCGCTGTTTCTGAAAGGCTAACATTCAAAGCTAAAGAAATAACGGTATTCGAAAACAAGTAATAAAAGCTTAGAAGTACAATGTGATTCAAGGGCATTGGGAAACGTTTTACGAAAGTTTTATATTAAGTAGGCAATATTTAAATACTGTTTTATTAAGTATAAATGATGTTCATGAAAAAGATGCTTTTCTAGATAATTGAACTCCACCCAACGCATTTTTTCTTTTTCAACCGGTTCTGCTACCTTTTCTAGTAGCTCACAAACGTAAAGTATTCCAATATTATGTTGAGAATCTTTGGGATATTTTTCAGAAACCCAATGTCTTTCGGCTTTACCTATAACTTCACCGATTTGGATTTCATGACCTGTTTCTTCAATACTTTCTCTTAATAATGCAAGGTCAGGAGATTCTTTTTCTTCTATGCCTCCCCCAACCAAAAATAAATTTCCGTCCATATCTTCTACACATAAAAATTGTCGATGGTCATTTTGAATAACAGCATATGCTCCAGTTCTTTTCGAATAATTCAAATCATAATTACGCTTCCCAAAACTTTTCATATATACCCTCCAATTTGGCATTTAAGGTAAATATTATAACATTAAATTCATTATCAAAGAATCGATTGGTACCATTTCATAATATATCTGATGTTAAAAAAATAGTGTTATAATCAACAATAAATAACAAAATATAGGAGGTTGAGATTATGCAATACAAGCTTTGGAATGGTGCCTCAGCTATTATAATTAGAGACAATCGTGTATTAATGATACGTACAATAGATTCAAATAGTTGGAGCATACCTTCAGGGGGAGTAGAAGATGGCGAAACTGTAGAGGAAGCCTGCATACGCGAAGTTGCAGAAGAAACTGGTTATGAAGTTAAGATTGTTAAAGCGTTACATACAAAAAAGACAATTATCAAAGAATATAAGGTAACAACACAATATTTTTTATGTGAAATTACTGGTGGTGATATTCAATATAAAGATCCAGACGAAGAAATCGAAGAAATTTCATGGATGAATAGTAATGAAATTTCAAAGTTAATTTATACATACCCTGAAGATCAAGAAGTTATTGAACAACTATTATCATCTTAAAAAAATCTCCAACAATTGTGCGCATATCTTTATCAAGAAATGTATCTATATTCGTATAGGACCAATAAGTCGTATAAGATAATGAACTAATGAGATTTTAAATAGAAGGAAGAGTAGATTCTATTCAAAAGGAGAAAATGATGAACTATATTAAATCACTTAGAAGTATGATTGGAACAAGGCCAATTATAGCTCCTGGATCAGCAATCATTGTGATGAGTAAGGAGAATGAATTACTACTACAATTACGTTCAGACACAAAAGATTGGGGAATTCCCGGGGGCGGGATGGAGTTGGGCGATAGTTTTGAAGAGACAGCTAAAAAAGAATTGTATGAAGAAACAGGGCTTATTACCAATCATTTAGAAATTTTAGGAGTAGCTTCTGGTAAGGAGTTTTATTATAAATTTCCTCATGGGGATGAGATTTACAATGCCACTGTAATCTTTAAGGCTAGCAAGGTAACCGGAAATATAAAAAAAGACGAAGAAAGTTTGGAGCTGGCTTACTTCCCATTAGATTCTTTACCAGAATTAAATTATACTACCCAAAAGATTTTAGAAAAGATTGGATACATATAAAAGTTCCGTAAGCGGTGTTGGAGACATTTCAATAAGGTTGGTTACACAAAAGCCTTCTTTACTTAAACAAATTTCTAATACTTACCCCTGTTTGCTTCCCAGTCAGGGTCTTTTTTCCAATGATAATTATCGTTAAAGATGTTTAATTTATGGTTATTTATTTCGATTGTTTCGTGATCCAACCATTTAATATTTACTGTACTTTCATCATAATTCCAATAAATCGTTTTTAAGTCATTTCCAAAATCAATTTCTACTCTTATCGCAGCTCTTACCGTTGCTCCCCCCTCATCAATCAAATACGCTTTAGCTATGTAATCATGATTTGGAGATGAATGCTCGGATAAAAGTTCTCCTTTCGGTAATTCATCTAACTCCACCTCGATAAAATCATAGATGATATAAATAGGGATCCCAATAATAAATAGTAAAATGAATACAACAATCCCCTTTTTCATTTATCATCTCCATCCTCACTACATAAAATCACCCTTAAATGGTAATATTATTACATAAATTATTGGGGGCGTTATGATGAAATTACATATGATTTTAAGTATTATATCAATTCTATTCATACTAAATCTAAGCGCATGTTCAAAAGAGGAAGTTAAATATGATGGGGAACCTTTAAAAATCGCTGTAATTGGGGATCTGCCAGAACTAAATAATGAAAAAATTCATTTTGAATCAATTTCATTAAAAGAACTTAGCGAAGATACAGTACAGATTTCAACAAATTATGATGCAATTATGATTACACCATTGATGTTTGAAGAAGCTTCAAATGATTGCTTTGTCGAAGTGTATACTAGCACAAAAACCCCCTTTATCTTTTTTGATTCTGAAAAGAGGAATCTTCCATTTACAAATGGTGGGCTTACATACGAATCAGCTCGATGGGAATCTTTAAAAAACGGCTCTCATACGACAATATATCTTTCCGATATAAATGCTAACAGAGAGGATGCTTGGTATTTCTATTTAAACGAAAAAAAAGAGTTAGATATTCTTTATAAAGAGATTTTTGAAAAGGTTGAAATGTTATAATTTGTAAATATTATATAAAAAGCAGGTTAACATCTAATCCTGCAAATTGGCTCTGAATTTATTACAAATTAAATTTGTACTTCACACATTAGAGCATGTGTATTTCCTTCAGTATCTTTAAAGAATGTCATCCATGTTTCTGTATTTCCCATTTTTGCAACGACATGAGGTTGGTCAATAAAGGAAACCCCCTTTTCAATGAATTTTTCAACTGACTTTTTTATATCTTCTACCTGAAAATAGATAACTGAACTTGAATTTGCAAATTCATTTTTTTCAGGTAGTGAAAGAAGAAGTCGTTGCCCGTTACAATCAAAAAATGCCATATTTTCTGTATTGAAAAGAAGTGGTAACTCAAGTACTTCTTTATAAAATTCAATTGCTCTTTCCACATTTTTTATTGGGACTGCTATTTGTCCAATTCTTTGAATTATACTAGATTCCATTATACTTCCTCCATTCAACGTTGAATAATTGATTTATAATGCTAATAGAAATAACTACTTTCCTATCTATTCTATTCAAAATGTACATTTCCTTTTTTTTTAATAAACTGATGCTTATGTACAGATAGTTCCCAAATCGGCATTTAGGGACGTTTATTGAGATGCCCACACAATTGAATCGGCAATGGCGATTAATATACACAAAAATGAAAATAATATGTACGCAACGCTGATACTAATTAAAAAAGTATGTTTTTTCACAGATTGTTCTGGAGTATGGATTATAATTTTTAGCAAGTTAATAATGCTGATGCAAAGGATTATCGAGAAAAGTGGAATACCTATTAATGATAAAGGAACTAATGTCTCCATAGCTACTACCCCCTTATTTTGTATTTATTATAAATTATAACAAATTATATTCCGTCTTTTTGTAACCTTTCAAACCTGATTCCAAAATCGTATTTGGGAGCATCTTGGGAGCATCTATGAAGAACTTTTAGAACATTACGGACTTTCATAGAAGGGATTATCAAATTCCTACTACTAAATATCAATGTTTTATGCGACTTACATAAAAAACCGCATAAACAAAGTTCCACCAAAAAATCCACAAACACTGATTTAAAAGCGATTGTGGATTTTTTTAGTTTCCCAAACTTTCTTTGAAAACGTACTACTTTGTATTGAGATGTATTAGTTATGTAATGTTTCGAAATAAGTTTTTATATATTCTAACATCAGTTTCTCTGAATTAGATTGTTTAGGAAGTGAAATAACGTATTTTGTATCAAGTACTCCAAAAAATAAGATTTTTTTATCAGAGTTTAATTCATAGTAGCAATATCCTTCATACTCAATATCCTTAAAACAAACTAATGGATGTTCGTGTTCTTCCGTACATAAAGTCACAGTAGCATTTAAATCGCTATAAACTTTTAAAAGGTTTTGTAAGTAGGTTTTATGAACAGGAATAATTGGAGCAGTTATATAGTTTCTTTGAGCCGAAATAAGAGATTGCTCTTCCACTATAACCTCGTAATAATGCTCGTCAGTAAAATCTATTGTTTGTCTTACTTTCATAAATCGATTAATAAATTTGTTTGCTAATTTGTGTAAATGCTTATGAGGTGGGATATTTATTCCATAAATTAATAAAGTTAAAGACTCCACAAAATGCTCCTTAATAGAAAAATTTTAAAACTAATATTAACATAGATTAATTTCGAAAGAAACGTTATCAAAGCGGTGTTTAAGAACTTTATTTCTATTATCGTTTTAAATGTCTAATATTTAAAAATCAGACATTCCGAACATAAGTAAATCAAGGATTAACAGATACCCTTTGTCTATGAGTACTCTAGCCATCGTTTATGAAGTACCTGTTAACACCATAATAATTAACTAATCCAAGTCATTTTCACTTCTTTGGATTCCCATTTATTATCTTTATAATGAACTTTTACTTCTACTCCAACTGCCCCTAAACCTGAACGATACTTGGAACCCTCAAAAAAGATTTCATTGTTGAACTTAAAATCAACTTTTTCTATTCTAAGAAGTACACCATCCAAACCCATCGTATCTGAATTGTATAATCCCTTTTCTTTCAGTTGTTCAAGAGTAGCGTCCATTACTTCAACTTTATACTTTTCCTTAAAGTAGCTTAAAATTTCTTCTTTATCCCTTTCAGCCGCGTCCTCGAAATTACTCATATCGATAGCTATATATTCCATATCACTACTTAATGCTTCATCCTGTTCCATTATAGAGTCCAATGCAACACTATATATTTCTCCTAGATGCTCACTTGGCTCAATTCCAGTATTACAAGCAGAAAGCAATAGTGATAGGACAAGAAGAATACTAAAATGATAACTCTTCAAATTACCCCTCCTTAACTGTATAGACGAAATTACTAATAGTCCGTTTCAAATAAACATGTTCTTCTACTAAACTGTCCGTTAGATGTAACACTTCACATTATATCCAAAATCTCCATAAAGGGGTGTTTAAGGAATGTTTATAACAGTTTATTAGCTTAAAGTCCCTAACTCACTCACTCATAAAATGTTTTTTATTAAACGAATAATCATTCTAGGAATAAACATTAAAATGTTCCAAGCCACTTCAAATAATATTGAACTGGTAAGCTGCCCTAATAACTCTTTAAAAAAGTTGTCCTGTCTTTCTTTGTTTTTTTATTTTTCATTTTCTAACTCCAAATAAGATTTATTTGAATTATAATCCATTTTCATTTTTGAAACTAATCGATGAAAGAAATAAAGTCCCCCGTACCCAAATTGTATTTGGAAACTTCTTTGTATAAAGGTAGGAAACCACACAAATATGACGATCCCTTATTCCACAATCGGACGCATTTCTTGAATAGGAAGTGAGTTTTCTTCAGCTAAAGGGCCAGATTGTTGAATAACACTCAATAAGAAAATTGAATATTTATGTTAGTATTTAATTGAGATTATGAATAAATATCCTTAAAATATCAGGACAGTTTAGTTCGATAAATAATATATAGGGAAGGAGTTGAAAATTAGAGTGAACAAAGAAGAAAGACAGAAGAGATTAAATGAAATTGTAGAGGAACGTAAACAAAAAGAAATAATTCAACAAGCGATCCAAAAAGAGAATGAAGTAAAGATTCTGCTTCAAGAAGTGTTCGGCGAAATGGAATTATTTGAAATTCTGGATTCTAATACCACCAATTCAATTGTAGAAGATTTCTCTGAAAATTTCCCGATTGCTTTTTGGAACAGAATTGACTGGGAAAATGCTATTGTTAACCGAGTTGAATTAAATGACCAAGGAATTAAAAGCATTCCTTCCCTTCTAATTTCTAAAGGATTTGATACTTCAATTCCTATATATATCTTTTGGGGATACGATAATCATCCATGTGTAAAAACTAAATTGACTGAAGAATTATTAAGTAATATTGAAGATATTGTCTGGTTAGGAAATGATTTATATCTTTATTGTCCTACGCAGAAATATGTTATAGAATTCTTTCATGATGATACTGTTAATATTGGGTGGATTTAGGTCAACACAGACTTTGTTTTGTTCAACTAACGGACGAGATTCTTCAATTTGAAGATCGCGTTTTTCCGTTATAGGGCCATTATCTGGAATCAAACTGATTAAAAACGTTAAAATAATTAGCAACCATTTTATTTTTAATTGGTTAAGGGGTAGTTTAGGAGGAATCAAAATATTTATTGTTCTATTTACAATTATTTACTTTATTATTAGTATTCTGGTTTTTGTAATATTAATTAATCTAAGGAATTACCATAAACTATTAAAAAAAGATGCATTAACACCTTTACAAATTGAAGCCTTTCAAAAAAAGTTCCCCTTTGCGCTTATTATTATAATTGTTTATTTGATACTTAGCATTATATTTCCATTTATCTAAAAAGCTATTAAAATATAAGTGTTAGTTTAACTTGTTATTCCATTAAAGGACGCTATTATTGAATACCATTTTCCATGGGGTAGCGTCAGAAAATGTAAAAAATGCTGCATACCCAATGTTACAAATAGGCGCGAAACGTTGATTTAACAACGTTCGCGCCTTTTTAAGGTGTTCCCATACTTTGATTTGGAAACATTATTTTGTTTGAAGATGTGTAAGCGTATATTCCATAAGAGGATATATTCTCCCTGGAATAACTGTTGATTCAACATAAATTATTCTTTTTGCACCCATTTTCAAATAAAATTCATACGCGTTTGGATCACTATTAAAATGGAAGCTACTTAATCCATTTTCTGTTGCCTTCAGTAAAATATTTCCCCATAAAACTTTCCCTAAGCCTTGTCCAATGTATGTAGGGGCTACAAATAAGCTTTCTAATTCTTGCGTTTCTATGCACAAACAATAGAACCCTTTAATAGCCTTATCTTCTTCAAGCAGATAAATAACTTTTGACTGAATATCTTCTACTGTAATTATTAAAGCATCTTTCCATGCATTCATAAAATCATCTGAATAACCCCAATAGCCTTTTGCTTTAAAAGCTATATCTGTCAGTGTCGCTGCGTCCTCGACATTTGCTTTTCTTATCGTATTCATAACCTATTCCTCTTGATTCTTGTTTTCATATGTTGCATTCGTTCCAATCGACAAATACTTACTTCCTAATTAAGGAGCGGGCTTAAAATCTTTACACTGATCGTTTTTCACACGGGATAATAAATAAAATACAATGAAAAACTAACCGATCAATTCATCCATATGGCGGTTTATTTCCTGCGAATTTATTCATCTGCTTCACTATCAGTGCTTTGTGTTTGCTGCAACACCTAAAGTCATGCTACATGCCAGTGTAAGCTCACTAATGAACATAATTATTTTCTTCATCGTTAAATCTCCTTTATTTTGTAATGCCCTGTACGGACGGAAAAAACGAGAAATAGTTTCAACATTTTTTGAATTTATTTTGATAAGTCAAATTGGGCGCGATTCTTCAATAAGAAAATTGCGCTTTTTCGTTATAGTGCCATATTGTTGAATAACATAGTAAGCGAGTAAGGTTAACAAGAAATGTTATAATGGAGACTACAAAAAGGAATGTTAAGGAGAGTATTTAAATGGAAATTTGGCTTGAATTATCCGAAGCAGAGTATGAAAAAGTGTGGAATAAAATGTGTGAAGTTTTGAACTTTAAACCAAGTACCTCCAATTTCCCATCTTTTGAAGTACCTACTCCTTTCATCACCTACGATATTTCCATTTATTTAGAAGATTCTCATGATTTAGGAGCTTATGATGACTTGGAAGAAAAAGCACTACTTGTATTTAAAGAAAATACATCACGAGATGATTATCTTTATGCTTTGGATTGGCAACATGAATGTTATTGGATAAATCCAAGTTTGGAATTTGAAAAAGATGAATTCGATGAATTGAAGGTACCAGTCTTCCCAAATGGAGATTATTATTTCTTTATTCATAAGGATTTTGAATGGGGATATTTAGGACACCCTTGGGAAAAAACCATAACTATTTTTGGAGAAGGGCTAATAACAGGTTTTGAAAAACATCAACCAAAGATGTTCCAGAAAGTATTACGTCAGGGGTAAAATCCTTGAATAAGAAAAGTCTTTATTCAATTATAGGGCCATTTAAATAGGAGTGAAAATATCGCATTGATTTGTTTAGAAGGCGCAAGTGCAGTAGTGTATAGAAAGTCAGTTACAAAAAACGGTTCATTTGTATACAACTAGAAAATATTACCCTAAAATAGAATTAGAAAGGCAGGGTTTACATATGAAAAAGTTATTATATTTAGGGGCATTATCAGTAATACTACTTACAGCTTGCGAAGAAGCAAAACCAGCCACAGAACTAATTGAAGTTGAATCACCACAGGCAGAATTAAAAAATGAAGCAATCGAATTAGATATTGTTGATGTTAACGAAAATAAAGTCGAAGTAGGTACTAAGGTTTTCTCTAAAGGTATTGTATCTAGAATAGTTACAGAAGAAAGTCTCGAATTTGAATTTGTACTTACAACAGAAGGTGAAAATCCAGGTATGTATGGAATTGATGATTACGCATTAGCTGACACAAAATATGGTGCTGAGATAACAGTTTACGGTACATATGAGGGACTAGGTTCCATGGGAGTCCCTATTATATCAGCTATTGTAGTAGAATAAATCAGATTATCTCTCACAATAGTCTTGTCGCTGCTCTATTATTTAGAAGTGTTTCACTACATTCCAAAATAAAAGTTTTGGGACACAGAAAACCAAACTTCAACAAACTGGCGTGATTCTTCAATAAGAAGATCGCGTTTTTCCGTTATAGGGCCAGATTGTTGAATAACTTCCTTTATGAAAATTACCAAACGACACTTTGGGATCTTTACCGTTTTATTAAATTTCATAATTTGGTAAAATTGTTTTAAAAGATGAGAAGGAGCTTAGTTTTGTTAGATTTGTTTGTAGCTTTATCAATAATGGGAATTCCACTTTTCTCCGTAGTGCTTTGTATCAACATTATTAACTTGTTAAAAATTGTAATACATCATCCTGAACAATCTGTAAAAAAGCATACTGTTTTAATTAGTATTAGTGTTGCATACATCTCTTTTTCATTTGTATGTATATTATTTGCCATTGGGGACTCAATATTATTAAGTTAAGGTCAACAATTTTTATTGAAAAATTATACATACCTTAACAATAAACTTCCAAAGGACACGATCTTCAACAAACGGGTGCAATACCTTCTTGAAAAAGGAATTGCGCCTTCTTAAGCTAAAGGGCCAATTAAGAAGGAATGGCGTCTTCTTCAGTTAAAGGCCATATTATTGAATAACATTTTCCATGGGGTAGCGTCAGAAAAGCTGCAGATTTAAAACGATAAGAAATATACTATACAAGTTTTTATGCAAATTAAAGACACGCCCAGCAAGTATAAACACCGTTCCATCCAGGGTTTGCATCAACTGTATAAAATATTGCATAATCTAACCTAATGTTCATACAAAAAGGCGCGAAACGTTGTTTTAACTACGTTCGTGCCTTTTAATGTGTCCCTATACTTTTATTGGGAAACGTTATTTAATTTTATTTTGTATAATTATAATTCATTGCTGACTATAAACTTTTCATCAGCTTTACTTATTATGATTCTTATAGTTTTTTCATGAGCGTAAACTTCATTTTCCGTTTGTAACCAATTACTAATAGCAGTTAAAATTAATGCAAAAATCCCAAGTAATATAAAAGCTATACTATAATGTCCTAAAAAAAATAAAATTAATCCAGCAAGTAGTAGTAATATCACTAAAATTATTGACCATATTTTTAATTTTTCCTTTTTCTTTATAATCTACTCCTCCCCCTTCTTTAAACGTTAATACCTCATTATTAATTTGTATTATTTTACCATAAATTGAGTTAAAAATGTCCCCAAAAGCGTTGTTTGGGAATGTTATTTTGTATAGATTTGTATGAATTCGATGAAACTAGTTTACAATTTAAACGTCGAAATGTAAAAATAAGCATTTGGTAGGTGTGAGCAATAGAACTTATAACAGGTAAACTCATAATGATTGCCTTATTTATATTAATCATTCACTCAATTGAAACATTAGCGTATGCAGTGCGACTTTCTGGAGCTCGTGTTCGTTTATTAGCGTCAGCATTGTCACTTTTTAATGTAATGGTTATGGTTTCAAGACTCTCTAATATGATGCAGCAACCATTTACAGGGAGCCTGATAGATAAGGCTCCTGCCGATAATGCTTTACAATTTGTCGAGAATCAATTCCGATTCCTTATAGGTTCAGCTTCACTAGGTACATTACTAGGCATTATATGTTTGCCGACTTTTGTAGCCATTTTTTCTAGAGCCATTATTCATTTAGCTAATGAAAGAGGTTCAATCCCCGCTTTATTGAAAAAAGGTTTTACAATTGAGTATATACGTCGTGGATTCAAGCATATACGCAAACCAAGCCTTTCCTATTTACGAGGAATAGGTATAAGAGATATTCCTCTAAAATTATTTATAATTAATATTATCATTACTGCTGTTTATACAATTGGAGTTTTGTCAGCTTTGTATGCGAGTTTGTTAGTACCTGAATACAAAACAACTGCAATCATGGCATCCGGTTTAATAAATGGTATAGCTACAATGCTATTAATTATATTTATTGATCCTAAAATCTCTATATTAGCTGATGATGTAATAAATAAAAAAGGAAATTATTCTGAATTGAAAAGAGCCTCTGTTATGATGATGAGTTCAAGGCTTTTGGGGACATTATTTGCTCAAATTCTATTTATTCCAGGAGCACATTATGTTGCTTGGTTTGCAAAATTCATTGCATAATAAGTTTTTAAACAAAATAAAAGTCTGGATTTTCCTTTAGGGGACTTACTTAAAACGAATTTCCAAAATCGGCGCGATTCTTTAATAAGGATCGCGTCACTTTTAATTAAAGGGCCAGATTGTGGAATAAAAGTCTTTTATGCCATGTTACCAAATACCTCTCTGGATACTTTCACGTTGTCCTTCATTGATTTATATTGTTAAAGAACATTAGAAATTATTAATGTAGAATATTAATGGAATTCGTATGAAGAAATATTTAAAAGGAGAAAGAATTTAGTGAACAAGAAATGGTCTTATATCAAAATGTTAGCGGCGTACTTTTTTCTTACTACTCCGTTAATATTAATATTCACATTAGCCTCAATTCCAGAAGCAATTACAATACAACCCACTACACTAAGTAGAGTGTTTTTTATGGTGATACTATTTGGCTTAGGAATTATTTTTTATTTTTATATAGATCCAGCATTTAAGGAATTAAAATATAAGACAATAGCTTTTATTATCTCAATGATAGCGAGTGTTTTATTTCTAATAATAAGCTTAAGCTACTAATATTCAGCAATCGTGCCGATTGTTGCATAAACGTCTCTATTCTTATTATACTAACTGGTGCTTTAGTAGAAGAAAGGGGTCTACATATGAAATATATCTAATATGTAGAGCCCTCTAATTTCTCTATCTTTTTAAATTTAGGTTTTGATAAATATAACAAGGTTTGTAGCTTTTTAATGTACTCAGAAACAATGAAAGGTGCATAAAGAAATCATCACATTTACTGAAGTGTAGGGTCAGGTAGCATTAAATCCTCTGCTGCTTGCTCTAGAAATAGTTGATATTCATCATACACTTCTTTTAGCGCTTTATATGCTTGTTCATGCTGTTCAGGTGTTTCTGCTGCCATATATTTTTCTAAAATAACAGCAAAATCTGCTCTTGCATCATTGTATTCACCGTAATACTTATCAAATATCTTTTGTTCCGTTGTGAGTCCAACACCTGCTCGATTAAAAATCGTAGAAAACATAACATTTAAATCCTCGAGCATTTCCTTTCGTTCGTCATCTTCATAATTGTCATCGTTCTCATGAAGTTCGATTACTTTTCCAATTGGAGAAGCCAATAATTCTAAAGAATAGTAAGGAATCTGTCGATATTCAAGAATTGTTTGATGTTGCTTGTACATAAATACAATTATGCTAATTCCGATAACCCCTATAATCACAAACTTCCATTTTTTCAACTTAACCACCTCTGTTTAGAAAAGTATAACTGAACTTGCTTAAATAAAGTTACTAATGCAGTGTTTAGGAATATTAATTCTAATCCAATTGATCTCTTTCTTTTATATACCTCTCGACCGCTTGTTTTACTTTGTCATTGTTATTGGCTGGAACTACTTGTTTATGAATTTCATTAATTAAAATAAATGACCTAAAAATAACACCGATAATAATTGCACATAAGATGTAAATTCCTAATGGACCTAGAAAAACTAATATACCTAAAAATCCAGCGAATAAAATTGCTAAAAATAATTTCACAAAACTCCCCCTCAATTTATTACTTTAATTAACAATGTTCGAATGTTGAATAAAGTAGATTCAATTTGGTAATTTCTATCCAAACCAATTATAGTCCCAAAATCATAGTTGGGAACATCTTTAACGCTGTAAATTTATAATTCAGATGCCATCCGTATGGTTTCAAACGACGCTGTGAAGTATTGCATATTTTGATTCCAATCACCAGATGAGATAAGATTTCTTCTAGAGGGGTGAAGTTATATGAAATACCGTTGTTATAATGATTTTAAACTTGTTAAAGAAACCGAAACAGATGGTTTTATTTATGGTGAAATTACTAACCATTTTTATTATGAAAATGGAGAGGCTTGCATTTCTGGAGATGGATTTGTTCAAGCTCCAGATGGCAGTAGAGCAGGCATAATATGGGGACTAGCAAAAGAACCTTCGATATCCGTTTGTATAGAGCCAGAAGTAGATAGATGGGGCGTTTATGAAATAGACTTTATCAAACCGATAAAAACAATGGATGATTTACTCCTGAATTTCAGAACTGTTTTACCGTTACTGAAAGAAGCCTACAAAAATGCAGATTCCAAATAAATAAATACAAAAAGTCATAGGCAGAGATAAAAAGTTCATGCACACTGTTAAGCTGATGCTTAATTTAATTTTAATTGCATAAATCAAAACAGACGATATAGAATTTTCTACATCGTCTGTTTTTTAATACCTATATGATATTTAAATGATCAACTAAAAGGAATTACATACCACCAGTGACAGGAATTGATTCACCTGTAATGGCTCCAGCACCTTCAGAAGCTAAGAATACAGCAGTTTTCCCGATTTCAGATGGTTCAAGTAAACGCTTGATCCATTGTTTACCCAAGATGTGATGGCCTAATGCTTCTTCTACAGAAGTTCCATCCTTTTCTGCTAAAACAGGTAATTGTCTTTCGATTAATTCTGTACGTACTGGACCTGGCTCGATACAGTTAACAGTAATTCCGTTTGTAGCGTTTTCTAATGCGACTACTTTAGAGAAACCAGTTTGTCCTGCTTTAGCAGCACAGTAAGCTGATTTGTAAGCATCCGGAATACGACCGTGAGCAGATACGATGTTGATGATACGACCGTAGTTTTGAGCTTGCATTGATTTTAAAGAGTGTTTTGTCATTAAGAATGTACCTTTTAAGATAACATCATTTAATAGATCCCATTTTTCTACCGGGAAATCTTCTGTTTTACTGATAAATTGTAAACCAGCGTTGTTTACCACTACGTCTACTGATCCGCGCTCAGCAATTACAGCGTCGATAGCAGTTTTAACTGAAGTTTCGTCAGCAACGTTCACTTTGTAACCTTTTGCGTTTCCTAATTTTTCAGCAGCAGCAACTGCAGCTTCTTCATTTAAATCGAAAATTGCCACATAGTCACCGTTTGCGATAAATTCTTGTGCAATTGCATATCCGATCCCTTGAGCGGCACCTGTAACAAGTACTGTACGATTTGTTGTTTTCATAATCTATATACCTCCAAAAGTGATAATTGTAGTTTAAGTAGTATTGGAGAGGTACTCTCACCTTCTCCAATGGTTTGATTAGTACAAGAAAATACCAATTAGTAATGCGGCAATTAATGCTAAAAGGTTTGGAATTGTCATTGTAATGAATGAGTATTTGAATGCTTTTTCATGTGTTAATTTCGTTAAAGCAAATGTTGATAAAACTGCTCCAGCATGTGGTAAACCAGTAAATACAGCTGAACTGATTGCAGACATACGGTGCATTGCATCCGGGTTTACACCCATTTCTAAATAAGGATTTGCGAACGCTTCCATTGTAATCCCTAACCCCCCGCTAGCTGAACCAGTGATTGCTCCTAAAGCAGATGATGCAATTGTTAAACTAATTAACGGATTTCCGGGAATATTTAAGATGAAATCTGAAATTGCTCCGAAACCTGGTGCTAATGTTATTACAACACCAAAACCAACTGATGCAGCAGTAAAGAAGATTGGTGTAATCGCACCAATTGCTCCTAAGCTAACTGCTTGTTTATGTGATGGCATAAAGCGGTGGAATACGATTGCTGACACAATTACGCCAACCGCTAAACCGATTAGTACGATATTCTGTACTTTCATGGCACTACCAGCAAAAATAATAACGATTAAAATTAAAATTGGTAAAATACTTAAGAAGAAAGAAGGAATGTTTTCTTTAAGTGTCAGTTCTTGAGCATCTTCTTCTGCTTCAAACTTTTCATTCTTAGCTAAACTTTTGTTCAATGCATAACGCATATAGAAGATACCTGCAATGATTGCGATTATAGTAGCGACGATTCCCATTAAAGGTGCCGCTGTAACAGTTGTTCCTAAGTAATTTGTTGGTACAACGTTTTGAATCGAAGGTGTTCCCGGCAACATTGTCATCGTAAATGTACCGATCCCTAAAAATACAGGAATAACAATTAAGTTCCATGCGATATTTAATTGTTTAAATAAAGGTTTGGCTAATGGAATGACAACGAATAATACAACGAATAAACTAATGCCTCCAAAAGTTAAAATGGAGCTGATTAAGAAAATAGCGATTAACACAGGGAATGGTTTATCTGTCCCCGTAATAGATAGTACTTTTTGTGCAATTGCTTGGGCTGCCCCACTCTTTTCAATATATTGGGCTAGAATTGACCCAAGTAAAAAGATAGCAAAGAAGTTAACGATAAATCCTGTAAGCCCTGTCATAAATGAAACTTCAGAACCAATAAGCGACGGAAAGAAATCCATGCCATTTGTAACAATGACGATAATTGACGCTATTGGTGCAATAAATACAATGCTGTAACCTTTCATAGCTAAAAAAATAATGAATATGATTGCAACAATAATACCTAAGGTACCCATGTTGTTTGCCTCCTATTTGATTTTCTGTATGTCAAGTATTTAACACAACTTAAATTATGTATGAAATATGTCCGTTTTTAAAATACTATTAAGGCTATTTCCCCTATAACTAAACAGTTATAGGAAAATACTGAGCATATTACAAATGGACGATTTCTGTTCAACTAAAAAATCGTGCTATAATTACTCTTCAATCTTTCGGGAGGGGATAACGTATGAAGGAAGATTTATCTTTAGAGTATTTACTGGCAATCCAAGAATATGGCAATATATCGCACGCGGCGAATGCTTTGTTTGTATCTCAGCCTTATTTAAGTACTTATATAAAAAATTTAGAAAGTAAACTAGGTGTAGAACTTTTAAATCGGCAAGTAACACCGCTTGTTCTTACGTATGCAGGAGAGCTTTATATTTCGTATATGCAGGAGATTCATGAAATGCATGAAGTGATGATGCGTGATATCGAAGCCTTAAATGAATTAAAAAAAGGTAGGATAGTTCTTGGTATTAATCCAATATTGGCTTCACATATGCTTTATGATTTTCTCCCAGAGTTTATGGAAAAATATCCAGGAATAGAAATTCAATTAGAGGAAGGTACTGCCAATGAAATGGAAGCGCTAACCTTACAAAATAAAATTGATATTTGTATTAGTATGTTGCCAATCAAAAATACGGGGCTTGTTTACGAGAAGTTATATGAAGAAAACATTTACCTAGTTATTCCAAAGGGCCATATATTCTATGAAGAAAATAATAAAGAAATAAAACATATACCATTTCCTCCTTCAAAACTAAATCATCAAAAGTTTATCTTATTAAAACCAGGGTTAGGATTACGTCGTTTAACGGATAATATTTTTGATCACTATGCCATAAGCCCAACAATAACTCTAGAAACGAATAATATTGAGAATGCAT
This sequence comes from Solibacillus sp. FSL K6-1126, assembly GCF_038003445.1. NCBI lineage: Bacteria > Bacillati > Bacillota > Bacilli > Caryophanales > Caryophanaceae > Solibacillus > Solibacillus sp. FSL K6-1126. The sequence continues at coordinate 3,393,135 of NZ_JBBOPD010000001.1, forward strand.
TTCGTCTTGCAAATAAAGGAATAGGAATGACAATTATTCCCGAATGTATTATTACAAGAGATCAACTAAAGATTGAATCCAACTTATATACGTTAGGTAATCCAGTTTATAAAAATAGCGTTGTCATTAGTTATAAAAAAGATGTTGTTTTGTCTCCCGCAGCATCTGCTTTTTTAAAGTTTGCGAAGAAAAGATATCTTCAATTTTAAAATATTATGAAGTAATTTAGTTAGCGCCAGCAAAAAGAGAACGAATTTCCCATGTGGGAACCGTTCTCTTTTTTTTTTTGAAATTGGGCGATAACCAATTAGTTATAGAGCGAATAATGGAATTAGTATGAGTAAAAGAGTCCTAATTATGACATAATCTCTTAGGAATTATTTAATTAATATGATGACATTTTAAAATTTTCAAGTGAAATGTTTTCTAATAAAAGGAGTAAATATTATGGAAATGATCGGACCTTTAGGCATAGTCATAGCGATTATCTTTATCATATTGATGGCAATGAAAGGATATAACATTATTTATATTGCCCCGTTAGCATCAATTATCGTAATTTTAACGAACCAAATGGACTTCTTCTCTTCTCTAATTGGTAAAGAAACTTCATATATGACAGGTCTGACCGGATTTGTTGTGAACTTTTTTGCGGTGTTTTTACTTGGTTCCATTTTGGCCAAGTATATGGAACAGAGTGGAGCTGCTCAATCCATTGCACAAAAAGTATTATCGATTACAGGAACAGAAAAGCCGTTTTCTGTATTAGTTGCAATTTTCTTAATTAGTTCGATTCTCACATTCGGTGGAATAAGTTTATTTGTAGTGTTATTCGTGATTATCCCACTAGCAAGACCTTTATTTAAACAATTAAATATTGCTTGGAATCTAATTGTCATCCCTGTTTACATTGGAATTGGTACTTTCACAATGACAATGTTACCGGGAACGCCTTCGATTCAAAATGTTGTACCCATCCCATATTTGGGGACAACTTTGACTGCAGCACCTCTTTTAGGGATTATCGGTTCAGTAGTAGCCATAACGTTCGGATTATGGTATATGAACTATACATTAAATAAGAGTCTTGCAAATGGGGAAACATATGCCCAATTTAACGCTGATGATCAATCCAAACATGAGCTAAAAGAGAAGACTCCTTCATTTATTCTGAGTATTATCCCGATTTTGCTCCTTATGGTAGTGAATTTGACAGGGAGTGCATTGGAAATTCCAAACACAATTTTAATCGGCTTAGGAGTAGCAGTAATTTCATGTGTTATTTGTTACCACAAGTATATTCCTTCTCAAAAGGCAGTATTGAATGCGGGGGGGCAAAGTTCAATTAATCCAATTTTCCTTACTTCTTCAGCAGTAGCATTTGGGATTGTTGTAACTACAGCACCAGGCTTCAAATTTATTTCCGATTTAATATTAGGTATACCTGGTGACCCGCTTGTTAGCTTATCGGTTGCAGCCGGTGCACTATCAGGAATAACAGGATCATCATCCGGAGCATTAGGTATTGTAATGGAAGTGTTTGCGGAAACTTATTTAGCTATGGGTGTGAGTCCGGAAGCAATGCACCGTGTTGGAGCAATTGCATCTTCTGCATTAACGATTATGCCGCACACTGGTGTAGTTTTATCACTATTAGCACTTACAGGATTAACACATAAAAACAATTTTAAGTACCAATTCATTACAATGACATTTGCAAATATATTTGCTCTAATAGCGGTAATTGTTGCAGCCATTATCATTTATTAAATTGTATATTGTTAAACGACCGATCATAAGAACAAAATAAAAAAGAGGTTGAGACAGAAGTAGAAATTTCATTAACTAAGGAGAAAAACCTTATTAAGAAACGGATATTTTATAAAATTGATTGGAATGGAGGGCGAGTGTTCGTGCTGACGGTTTCACCTTTCGCACTGTGAAAACATTAGCTGACGGCTATGCCTTTCGCTACAAGCAAGCTTCCTGTGGGAATAGCGTGACGCCTGAGACTAGGAACAAAAGCTAAGAACGCCACGTCCTGTGGCAATGCTTTTGTGACCAACATCCTGTTGGCCTCACGCCCGCGGAAAGCGTCCCGGAATGGAAATCAATTTTTAACGCTCACCAAAAAAATGCCATTTTTCTCTCAGAAAAATGGCATTTCTGGGTTATGTCCCAACCTCTTTCTTTTATTTCAATATAAATGAACAATAACTGAACTACTTTGAGACGGTAATTAATCTCATGTATTTGATTTAAATAAAGCAATAAAGTTCCTGCAAATAGGAGAGAATGTGGCTTCTTGCTTGTAAAATAATTTCGGCTGAATCGCAATTTCTAATTCAGGTAAATCAACAAAATGAATTCCATCCACGTACCCTAGCTGAATTTTAGGTAATATACTGATTCCTACTTCTTTAGCAACTAAATACTGGGCAATCGTAATATCTTTACACTTAGCAACAATATTTAAGGAAATGTTCTTTTCTTTAAGATAATATATAATATTTTCTAACATCGAATACCCTTCCATCGCTTCTAACGAAATAAACGGGAACTTCATTAAGTTTTGGATCGATACCACATCTAGATCAATCTGATTCGACCAATTCTTTGGTACAGCCAATGCAAAAGGACTAGGTGTTAAGGGAAATTCTTCGTACTGTTCACTATTTTCCGGTGCTAAAATAACAGCTATATCTATTTCATTATTAAATAACATTTGTTCTAATTTCTCGGAATCCCCTTTGAAAATTTGTAATTCTACTTTAGGGTAGCTTTGCGAAAATTGCCGTATGACATCTCCTACTAAATGTATACAGCTTGAAGAAACCCCTAAACGTAATTGCCCCACTTCACCTTGCATCATATAATCCATTTTCACGTCAAACATTTCCATTTGCTGAAGCATATGAGTTGCATGATTATATAGCATTTGTCCAGCTTCAGTAATCTCCCATTTTTGACGATATCGCTTAATTAATGGTGTACCATAGCGTGTTTCAATTTGTTTTAATAACATACTTAATGGTGGCTGTGCCATATGTAATACTTCGGCAGCCTTTGAAATGCTTCCCTGATCAACTATTTCTTTAAAATAGCGTAATTGACGTAAATCCACTTAACCACCTCATATATAAAATATATATCTTTATTATTAATTATATATTTTTAATTTAAAATTTCAAAGAGTATACTACTTGTAGGAGGGGAAATATGAATCATACAATCACAATTACAAAAAGAATTAGCATTTACATAATTGGTTTATTTCTACTTTCACTTGGTGCTACCTTTTCAATTTTGGCAGGTATCGGTGTTTCTCCTGTAACCTCTTTACCTTATGCACTTGCTTTAACTACACCTTTGTCAGTTGGTATTACAACCGTATTAGCTAATTTTGTTTTTATAATTTTACAAGCAATCATTTTAAAAGAAATACGGTGGAAGAACTTTTTCATACAATTAATTATTTCCTTTTTATTCGGTTTTTTTATGGATTTCACGATTTGGTTAACAAATGGCTTACCTGAAGCAACTTCAATTGTACTTATTATTGTGTATTTAGCAATAAGCTTAATACTTGTTGCCTTAGCTTTACTGTTATATTTCACAGCAAATTTACCGACGATGCCATATGATTCACTTACATATGTCATTGCGAACACATGGAAGATACCATTTAGTAAAGCAAAAATTACTAGTGACATGCTAAACGTCGTTCTTTCACTTGTGATTTGTTTACTATTTATTCAATCCTTTGGCGCAATTGGTATAGGTACGTTCATTGCTGCCTATGGTATTGGAAAAATGGTGGGTATTTTGCTTCACAAACTTCAACCCTCATTAAAGCAATGGGTGTATAAAAATAACTAAATTTATTCAAGTAAATCCGATTGCTGCTGCTAATAAATCTTTTTACTTTGATAATAAAAAAAGCCGGGGAATTTCCCCGGCTTTTACTCATTTATACCACAAACCTTTATAACACCCCCCACTCAATTAAATGGAAGGTGTTAGTCCCCTAATTTTCATTTGGGAACGGTTATTTGGATAGGTTAGTATAGACATAGAATAAATAGATTTTATTTTTCTAATACTATACAATATTGCTCTTTATAGTTTTCATGGTTCCAATTATACATTTGTAACAGATGATCGAGAGATAATTCGCTATAATTTAGCCTACTATACGGTATATTAAGTGCATTGTCTTCATGACCAATCCATACTCGCCATAGTTCGATGACCTGTCCTTCTCTAATATTATCTTTTAAGTAATCCAATAATTGCTTTACTCTTAATTCTGAATAGCCAAAATTCACTTCATAAATGAATGGATAGCCCGTATATTCACTTACATCATAGTAACTGCCTTCGTTAATAACCAACTCATTTAAATCTTCTTCATTTTCAACAAATAATATTTGACTATTCGGGTCCATCTTCTCCCAGGGCACCAATTCATGCGGTTTTATTTTCAATTCAATCGCTTCTTTGACCGTCATATACTTTGCTTTGGATTCTATTTCAGGCATTTCAAAATTTGTTGCGATAAATGAACAAGAACTCATTTAAATACCTCCAAAATTTATATTTTATAACATTACTTTACTTTTTAGTTTTAAGCTTGAGTGCTCCTGCTTCCCTACAAGAAATTGCTTTAAATACTAGCTTTATTGGACGGGAACAGTCTACATTTTGAAATGATGATTTATGAAATTGATTCAATTAATTTAAATTTATATTTCCTGATTTTGTTTCAATCTCCATCTTATTCTTACCGTTTCCTAATGAACCTTGTAATCCCTTCTTAGTTTGTGAAGTTTTATTTAGCGTTAGATTTATTGATTGCCTTCCACTATTGGTACGGATATCTAAATATAAGTTGGGTTGTTTTTCATCAATTATTACGGATACATTACCGCTTGTGGTAGCTAATTCTACATCATTACTAAATTTTAAAAAATGAAGTTTAATATTACCACTGCTTGCTCGTATATCAATTTCATTTTGAGCAAGATCCTCCCCGTATATATTTCCAGAAGAGCCATCCAAAATTACTTTTCCATTGAATTCGGAAGGGATCCTAACTTCTAAAGTCGGCTTTTTTCTAAGATTAAATAATCGTGTAATATCATTGTCTACATCAATTGATAATCGTTTGGATGACTTATCTAATATGACGCCCGGTCCATTATCGTAAACAGTTAGAAATGTTTCGAATTCATCCGATTCGCTTGGAAAGAAATTAACATCAGTACTCGCAAAATTTATTATTATTTCCTCAACATCGTTTATAGATTCTTTACTAACAACTATATCCTCCTCCCCTGTTGAACAGCCTGTAAGTATAAATAATACGAATAACAATTTTAAGCTTATTGATTTTAACATATTACAACCTCCTGACTAGAATTATATAAAATGACGTATGGTCACTTACAAACTTTATGTAGTGAAAAATAAAAATTGGTTGAAAGTGACCCTGCGTCATCTTTTATACTGTTAGTAGAACGTTTACTGTCAATAAATTTGAAGGAGGACTTTTCTTTTGAAAAAAGAGGATGTTATTATCTATGCTTGCGTTATTATTGGGGCAGGAGTAGGTTTACTTTTTGATAATGCTTTTCCCGGAGTTCTAATTGGTTTAGGGATAGGCTACTTATTTAAAACTGTATTCATTAATAATACGAAGCGAGAGTAAGGAAGTGCGTTTAAATTGTTTCATATTAACGAATTTAAGAAGATCAGCGGTGTAACGGTTAGAACTTTAAGATATTATGACAAATTAAATCTGTTAAAACCTTCGTCAAAAACACAAGGAGGCCATAGGTTATACTCACATACTGAATTAAAGAAATTACAACAAATACAATTTTTAAAAAACATAGGATTTCAATTAAGTGAGATTAAAAATATGCTAGAGTCGGAAGAATGGGATTGGTCTAAGAGTCTGATGAAACAACTTTCTTATGTAATGAGTGAAAAGGAGCGTCTCTCAGAGATAGAACTTAGTTTAAGAGAACTAATAAATGGTATAGCAGTTGATGGTGAAGAATTTAGGATAAAAAAAATCATGAGTTTATATACGAGGGATTCTAAGCGTGTTTTAACGGATAACCAAGATGAATTTAATATAGAAAATGCTGAAGTGCTGAAAAGGCTTCCTAATATGGCAAGCAGTGACCCTGATTCTTTGGAATGGATTGCTCTAATAGGTCAATTAAAAAAGTATATGCACCTTGGTTATCGCAATTCACGTGTGCAAAATATTATTAAAAGAATGAATGAAAAAAAAGATGAAGATTTCAATGAAGAGGGTGCATTTTTAGATAAACTTTGGGCTATTAGAATGTCACCAGAAAAATCAGAGGAATACAACCTTTATCCTATTGATCAAGAAGTGCTTAACTTTTTGGAAAAAGCTTATGAATATTATATCAATATGGAGTAACATATTATTTCAATGAGGAGGACGAGATGGGAGTAGATATATTCATTTATATAGGTGGTTTTGCTCTATTAGATACTTTAAGCCCTACTATCATTGGTGTTACGCTGTATCTTATTCTAACAGATAATCAAAGGTTAACATCAAGATTATTTTCATATTTATTGACTGTAGCGATATTGTACTTCTCATTGGGAATAATAATGATGTTATCCTTAAATTATATTTTGGAGATGTTTTCAGACCTTTTCCAAAACAAAATAATTAGCTGGTTGCTCCTTATAATAGGAATAATCTTATTTGTGGCTAGCTTTTTTGTACCTACTAATAAAAATAAAAAAGGCACTATGCTAAAACCTAAAACTCAGAGTTTATTGTCAATTGTATTTATTGGTCTTATTACTTTTCTAATTGAGTCAGGGACTGCTTTACCATACTTCGCCGCAATTGGTTTGCTGACGACAAATAACTTACCTTATTATTATTGGCTGCCAATTATAGCTGCATATAATATCATTATGATTCTGCCTGCTATTCTTATCTTATTATGTTATAAGTTGTTCGGAAGGTGGGGAAATTCCGCATTAGTTAATCTCCAGCAAAAAATATCAAGTAGTTCAAATTCAGCTTTATCATGGATAATGTCCATAGTTGGGTTGATACTAATTTTTTACACTGTAGATTATCTTTAAGTAAATCAATTCATTCAGAAAGTATCCATTGGAAATGTAAGAAAGCCAAAATAAAAAGGAAATGCCACATTCAAATTGAGGCATCTCCTTTTTCGATTAATAAGTGGTTACTTTGGCTACTTTCTGAGCCGTGTAAATCCAGCGCTGCCACCAGGAGAGGTTATCCTGAAATTCTTCCACATCAAGCGTGTAGAGGGCATCTTCATTGTTCCAAAGCCGTTCAAAATATCGTTCCATATCCAAGACGAGCGCGCTATCATTTGGAGAGAGGATACGTACGTTATTTTCCAGGTTGTAATTCTCCAATGTTCGTTCTGTATAGTTGGAAGAACCGCTTGAAATGATTGTTTGTTCCGCTGTTTGAATCCAGATGACTTTTGTATGGTATTGGCCGACTACGGTGTTGTACCAGCGAATGTTGATTTTTTCATTTGTATCCTCAAGCAGTTCGTTCACAACCGGTCGATTCGGCAGACCTGACTTTTCCTGGCCGAATGAGTTTTCATTTGGGTCTAGAATCATATTCACCTCCACGCCCCGGTTTACTGCATCTGTTAACGAGTTGACAATGTCGCGCTGGGCAATAAAGAACATGCCAATCCAAATTTTATCTCCTTCTTTTGTTGCTTCTAGGTCTTCAAGCAAGGCGTCCAATATTTTCTTCTCGGTCAAATATTGTACACCATACTGACCGTCATCTTGCTCGGGAATATCAGCCCTCGGCAATTTTGGACCATCCGACATGAGCGACACCGCTTCTTCTGCCTTCAGAATATCGTTTATGATGGGCCCCGTTACTTTCAAAGCAAGATTTCCGTGGAAGCCACTTGCATCATGCGGGTTTGAAGATGTGATAATCGCTTCCTTTTCCGAAACGGCCGCTTTACGGTGGTTGGCTTTCACGTTGAGCAGTTCCAAATAGGATGATGCGGTCATTTTTGGAGCTTTGCTTGACATGGCGTTGGCAATCCATCCCTTACCATCGTGGTCGAACCATTGAAAAAATAATCGGTATAAGCCTGAATAAATTGGCGTGGAATCCCGCAACGGTTCTAAGTCGGTGTAAATAATTTCTACCCCGGCTTCACGCATCTTCTTGAACCACTTCGTTTCATAGGAGCCATAGCCCTTATTCAACGGATCGGTAATGAAAACAACCGGCATATCGGGATTGTTTTTCTTTTTCTCGGCAAGCTTGTCAGAGAGGGTATCCGCAATTGGCGGGAAATCTTCTTTTTCATCGAAATACCCGTCCATCAAAAAGAAATCCACCACCACAAACTGTTCGGCTTCATCAATCAATGTATAAACTTCATCAAATATCTGATTCTCATGTATCCGATTGGTCCCTTCCTGGTCTTGCGCATAAGTTAAATCCGTCAGCATTTCAATATTGTCTGTTCTATGCAAGTCTCCTTCATAGGAAATACCTTCCGGCAACGGTTTATATGTATGCCATAACATTACTCCTATATACAGCAAAATCAAAAGAAGTATAAGAACGCTTATCACTTTTTTTCTGCGACTCCAGCTGTTCCATTTCTTCGGAACTTTTTTCATTGTAATTCCCCCAATACTCTTGTGCTTTTAGTTCCCGTGAATAAGCAAAGTTAAACAGCGGTTGCTTGCATGGGGGCTAGAATTTTCAAAAAAATGTTAGGAACGCAAGTGTCTATGCTTTCTTTTAATAAGGAAAGTGCTTTTTCCATATAAATTGTAAGCTGTATGAATAGGTGTAGTTCCATTTTTAATTTCATTTAAGATATTAAGTATTATTTCTTTGATTTCCAATAAAAAGCCACCTTTCCTAAGCGCGATATTTAAGGTCTTTTTCTAATAAAGTAATCAAAGTTTCATTTGGTAACGTTATTAGGTTAATATTTGTATATTTTATAATAAGTATTTATTTAGGAATTATAGGAACCCAAAGTTCGTTTCTAGGTTTGTGCTTTGGTGGATAATAACATTCGATACAAGGTATATCTGCAAGTTCATATCCAGAATTCGGAACCCATTCGGTGTATAATCGCTTCCAAGCGTTCCCTATACCTGGAAATACAGCCCACGTACTGTGCGTAATAAAGAACGTTTCCATATCATTTGGGACCTCTCCATCATATCGGACACCCATAAAGTACGTAAATTCATCGTCCATTATAGCTGCCTCTTTTCCGCAAACGCCCAATAAGCTTTCAAGTGTGCATTTGGGTTCTTCCCAAGATAGTTCAATTAATTGTTGCATAAATCCATCTTTTTTAGAGCCACTCCAAAGGGTGGGTATTGTTTTAAAGGCTCTGTTTGTTTTGACAACTTTACCTTTTCCTATAATTTTCAAATCAAAATCAAGATTCTCAATACGATATTCCATTTCGGTATCCCCCTCTTACTCTATTTCGAAGTTAATAGCTGTCCCATATAAATTATTAGTGCCTCTATAATACCATTTATTGTTAGAAAATATTTTCCTTAAGTTGAATAAGAACGCCCCCAAAGCGTCTTCTGAAAACATCTAGCTTAACATTGTAAATGTATAAATCTAATCCCACCCTTATGCAACTTCAAGGGCGCGATTCTTTATTGATGAAATTTCTCTCTATATAAAGAAGGTTAGGAACTTAATTATGATAATTAAGTTATTCCATCACTAAAAAGACACGAACGTTGTAGGTTTCACAGCATTCGTGTCTGTTTAACTTATTTGTGAACATCTGGTGTTAAGTACGCTAGCGATTGCTAGGCATTAATTTAATTGCTGAAATTTAAACTATATTCATTCAGTAACTTATCTAAGTTTTGACTTAATTTTATTGTAATAGGATGATTTAGCCCATTTTCCATACCAGACTTTATCATTGCAGTTCTAAGTGTTTCGACATTTTTGCGGATATTTACTTTTTCGAAAATATTTTTCATTGGAAAGCACTCCTCATTTTTATAATTTGTTATATATAAAGTTGATACAATAATTTACAAAATACATATATTATGTAAATACACAATAAAATTAACTATTAAACCTATCCAACCAAAATTAGAAAAAATTTTTCCAAATAATAGTTTGCAAGCAAATTAAAAATGCGTAAACATTGTCAAATGAACTGCTCCCTGTCAAGTAGACAGTGGAAATAATAAAAATGCTTTAAGCGGCTTGAGACCTGAACTCTTTAGGACTCAAGCCGTTTAATGTTTCTTGATATCGTTCGTTGTTATAGAATTTTATATATGTATCAATCGCATGTTTTAACTCTTCGTACGTCTCAAACTTATGTAAATAATACTTCTCTACTTTTAGAGTCCCCCAAAACGCTTCTATCGGTCCATTATCAATACAGCGGCCGACTCTCGACATACTGTGTGTCAGATTTGCTTTCTCTATGATTCGCTTGAATTCTTTTGATGTATATTGATATCCTCGATCACTATGTAGGATAGGAAACTCCTTTTGATTTAACTGGCGTATAGCTGGTTTAACGGTCTTGAAAACTAAATCATTATTATTTAAATGTCCTAATTTGTAACTGACAATAGACTTGTCATATAGATCAATAATCGCACTTAAATAAGCCTTTTTACCATTTCCATACTGGAATTCAGTTACGTCTGTACACCATTTTTGATTTGGCTTTTTGGCCGTAAATTCGCGTGCTAATACGTTCTCAGCTGTGTAATCTGGTGTTACCTTACGGTACTTTTTTGGACGACATCGAATAACTGCCTGTAAATCGGAAATCTGCATCAGTCGATAAATACGTTTTTTATTTACTTTATTTAAGCCTTCTTTTTCGCGCTGACGATTGATTGTCATAGTGATTCTACGATAGCCGTAAATACCATTTACTTGTTTATATAAATGATTAATGGATGCTACTAACTGTCTGTTTTCCAATTCTTGCGATGTTGGCTGGCGGTTTAACCATTTATAATAAGCTGCTCGTGATACGTTAGCTAATTTACAAAGTAATAGAATCGGAAATTTTTCTTTTTCTGCTAATTCTTGAATAGCTAAATAATGACTCTGCGTACGAATTTTACTTAACGAAGCCTCCTTTCGATTTCCTCTAACTTTTTTAAAAGTAAATTTTCAGCACGTAATCTTTCATTTTCACGTTCTATTTGTTGGATTTTTAACCGTAATTTATCTTCTGGTGTACGTTCATCCGCTGATTTCATTCGCCCACGGCGATCTTCAAGAGATTCTTCGCCACCAACTTCAAACTTCCGTACCCACTGGTAAACTTGTTGGTAAGTCACATTATGTTGAGTTGCCGTTGTTTTATAATCCTTTTGATTCTTTATACAAGTTTTCGCAATTTCAATTCGTTCTTCTAGAGTAGTGTTTCTTCCCTTAGTCATAGTTTGGCTCACCCTTTTATTCGAGTCTTTTAAATCACTATGACTATTATATTTTTTTAACCACCTGTTGAATACATTTTGACCACTGATTCCATATTTGGCCATAATCTCGTGCTTTGAATACTTACCTGTTAAGTAATCTTCAATGGCATTTCTTTTCAACTCTTGAGGGTAAATTTTATTTTTCGCAGGACGAAGTAATGCGCTTGTGCCCCCAAATTGATATTTAGCTCGCCATTCGTATAATCTAGCTACATTCACATTAAACATGCGACAAATTTCTCTTACCGAGTAACGACCTTCCTCTAAATATTTAAGAGCCAAAATCTTAGTATCTATTGAAAATGTTTTATTAGACAAAAAAATGCCCCCATTCGACAAACAGATTTTATTTTTTATCTGTCTACCTAATGGGGAGCATATCACAAATTAACAATTACGCATTTTTATTGGGATTCTAATTATATAGTTTTTATGTATATCATAAGATTTTGTGGAAAACGCTATTTATATAACAGTAATGGAAAAATTGCATCAAAAGCTGTGTTTAAAGGGGATCTTCAGAAGGATTTACCATATTAAGAATATGTACGATTTTATGCCTTCACACTGTTGATGCAACAATCAAATTATCTCCTAAATCAAGGATGCTGGAGGCCGGCACGATACTGGTCCCAAATGGATTTTAGCATTCGTTTCTATACTCCGGCCGCCCCGCGATAAACGCGGCTAAATAACACCTTGATATGGGCTGAATGAAATGATTTTACTTTTCGCACAGCCCCATCACTAGACGTAGTTATTAAAATCTACACTTTATATTACGTCCTTTTTTAGCTAAGTGGAGTCATTCTCCCACCATAAAACTGCACACCTTCTTTTAATCATATAAATCATTTCAATTCCCACCTTTCATTGTTTTAAATTAACAAAATTAATAATGGCGTTGACGAACGTAATCTTCTACTTTTCTTCGGTTCTGTTCAAAGATTTTTTTTACTTTTTCTTCATGAAGTGCTTTCTCACGAGAGATCTCACGCTCACGTTTTGTAATAGCTATCGAAAGGGTAAAAAAGTTTAATATCATGGATTATCACCTCCTTAAAATGCCCTGAAAATGGAAAAAACCGCAGAGAGACTCTCCCTGCGGTAAAAAAAGGCACAAAAATACCGCAGGGGCACACTTCTCCCTACGGTATGGGCATACTTAATTAATAAAAAAATTTAAGCAATCCATTCCAATCTGGTCGAATGTGTGATTTTCGTTTTCGCTGAAATTGTAACTAATAGTGACATTAATTTATTGATAACGATCATTTTCTTCGACCTCCTTAGAATTTTTTGATTATTGTGTAAGTATACCCATCCCCAGATTATTTGTAAACATCTTTTTACATTTTTATAAAAAAATGTAATGTATCATTCGAAAGTAAAAATCCGAAACGTTGATTTAGCCGCGCAATTCTGTAAAAAGTTGCACACGATTTCATTATATGAAGAGGCTTTATATTGCGTTCATGACGTGTAACGCCTATCCATGCTTGGTTAAACTTTAGAATTTGATATTAACAATATCCTGTTATCCCTCTTTTCCCCTTTAAAACCCAAAGAAAAGACATAACAACAGAAATATGTTATGTCCTTAACTATCCTTATATAACACTACTCACAGCATGCTGCTTCAAATACTCCAACGTCGCCTTGGCAAGTGTGTTTGCTGCAACGAGAAGTGCGCGCTCGTCGATATCGAACTTCGGATGGTGGTGCGGATACGCTTCTTCTTTCTCAGGATCACGTGCACCCGTGAAATAAAATGTTCCCGGTACCTTTTCTAAATAGTAGGCAAAGTCCTCTCCGCCCATTTCCGGTTCGCAAATGACCACTTCCTCAACACCCGGCGTTTGTCTTGCCTGCTCGATGAAGAATCTTGTTGTTTCCCGATCATTAATGACAGCTGAATATCCGCGCACATAATCGTATTCGTAATCAGCCTTCATCACCAAGCATGCCGCCTTCAGGACATCTTCCAGTTCACGTTCAATCAGTTCACGCGTTTCTTCATCAAATACACGTGCCGTTCCTTTGATTTTTACGGAATCGGCAATGACGTTAAATGGGTTTAACGCTTCAAAGTGACAAACCGAAATAACTGCCGGTTTCACAGGACTAATACGTCTGCCTAAAAGCTGTTGGGCGTTCACGACAAATTGTGAGCCGATGTAAATCGAGTCTTTCGTTTCCTGTGGTTTTGCCCCGTGTCCGCCCTTACCTTTAATCGTAATGTAAAATCCATCTGCTGCAGCCATTAACGGACCTTCACAAACAGCAATTTTCCCATGCTCTACCGGTGCCCATAAATGCTGGCCAAAAATGACATCTACTCCGTCCAAGCAGCCATCTTCAATCATCGCAATCGCTCCACCCGGCGCAATTTCTTCACCGAATTGGTGGATGAACACCACATTCCCCTGAATCTCGTCTTGAATTTTGTTCAGTGCCTTTGCCAATACAAGGAGTGACGCCGTATGCCCGTCATGACCGCATGCATGCATTCGGCCATCTACCTTCGATTTATAAGGGACATCATTTTGCTCCTGAATTGCCAGTGCGTCAAAATCTGCACGTAATGCCACCGTCTTACCAGGTTGCCCCCCACGTAATGTTGCCACTACGCCACGACCGCCTACCCCTTCACGCACTTCATGTCCAAGGGCACGATGGTATGCCGCAATATATTTTGGCGTCTCCACCTCTTCATGTGAAAGCTCCGGGTTTTCGTGCAAGTAACGACGGATCGCTACCATTTCATCAAAATGCTGTTCCAGTATGTCAAAAATATTCGTCATGTTTTCCATCCCCATTTTCTAAGTTGTCTGTTTTTCAAATGATATTCGTGTATCCTGACTATTATTTTAAGTAAATGCCATCGCCAGGTCCTAATGGCAGGCCAAGCAAGAACCAGATTGCAAATAAAATAATCCACATAATCGCGAAGAATATTGAGTAAGGCAATAACGCTGAGATTAACGTACCAATTCCGATATTTTTGTCGTAGCGTCTAGCAAATGCCAGTAAAATTGCAAAGTATGCAAGCATCGGTGTAATCGGGTTCGTAATGGAATCCCCTACACGGTACGCCATTTGTGTAACAGCTGGTGAGTAGTTTAAGTACATGAACATCGGTACGAAGATTGGCGCCAGTAAAGCCCATTTTGCCGAGGCACTTGCGATCAGTAAGTTGATGAAAGCACAAATAATAATAAAGCCGATAAACATCGGTGCGCCGGTAAAGTTCATATTTTGTAAAAACTCCGCGCCTTTAATGGCCAAGATCGGTCCAATGTTACTCCAGCCAAAGTAGGCAATCATTTGTGCTGCTACGAATGCCAATACGATGAATGAAGATAGGTCACCGATTGATTTAAACATTTGTTCCGCTACATCGCGGTCCGATTTTACTTTTTTCGTAACGATACCGTATGCTAAGCCTGGTAATAAGAAGAAGAACAGCATAATCGGCACAATGCCCGTCATAAACGGAGAATTTAAAAAGCCGTTATTTTCAGGATTTCTTAGTAGCCCTGATTCCGGTACAACTAAAATTGCCATTAAAATGACGTATGCTAATGTGACAATCCCTGCCCAGCGAAGCCCTTTATTTTCTAAAGCTGTCAGTGGTTCAGCCACTTCTATTTTCCCGCCGTACTTACCAAAGCGAGGTTCTACGAATTTACCTGTTACCCAAGTTGCGACAACAACTAATACAAATGTCGAAACGATCAGGAAGTAGTAGTTCATTGTTGCAAGTCCGGTATATGTAGGATCAACCAATTGGGCCGATGTTTGGGTAATGCCCAGTAATAATACGTCTAAAGACGAAATAATAATATTTGCACTGAATCCTCCGGCAATGGCTGCATAGGTAGCAATTAACCCAACTAGCGGATTTCGTCCAACACTCATGAAAATCATGGCGGCAATTGGAGGTAAAATAATGAAGGCTGCGTCAGCGGCAACATTCCCGACAAGACCTGTAAATAAAATAACAGGCAAGATGATTTTTTTAGGAGCACTTAAAACGGTCTTTTTCATTAATGCTGATATTAAGCCACTGTTTTCAGCTACCCCAATACCGATCATTGTCACAACTACGATGCCAAGTGGCGCGAATCCAGTAAAGTTACTGACCATGTTTGTAACAATTTGAATGAGTCCTTCACGATTCAATAGATTGATCACTTCGATCGTCTCGTCAGTTCCTGGCTTAACGGCAGAAACCCCAAGTTTTGATAGAATCAGTGATAGGGCAAGAACAAAAAATGCTAAAATAACGAATAACGTAACTGGGTCCGGAAGTTTATTTCCCGCTCGTTCAATTCCGTCTAAAAACCTATCAACCAATTTTTTCTTACCAACTTTACTTTCCATATGCGACCCCCTAGAAGTTTAATGTTTAAAAGAATAGCAAAATATAAAGGAGATAGCAATGAGTTATGCAAATTTTTAGATTTTTCTTTATATTTATATAGTAATTTTGTATATTTAAGGGGTATTTTGGGTGATAAGCTTTTTCCTAGGGGATTGTATTTCCCCCAAAACAAATTTGCACACAAAAAAAGCCTGGCGATAGCATGGCACGTCAGTTGTGCCATGTTTCCCATGCTTTCCATTTCGTATTTTATGGTGATGCTCATATGTAGAAGAGAATATTCTTTTAACAAGCTCACATCTTCATGTTAATTATTAGTGAGAGCTCGCTTTTTTTGAACGTACATATTTTTTAATTTAGCGTAATAGGCTGCTGCATGTACTGCCCCTGCATCCGTTTTACGTAAAGCAAACTCGAACGCCTCTACTAGATGCTCTGTAGTGACCAATTCACTTCTAATTTTAATTAAATCGAAATGCTTATAGTTTTCTGGTACTCTCGATAAAATTTCCTGATCCCCTGTAATCGAAATTAAATGATCGTCGTTGAAAAATAATTGTAACATAGTTCTTATCCCCTTTTCTGTTTAGTATCGTGATGTCACCCTTTGATAAGCTTTTTAATTAATCGGCTTCTTACCATTACCCTTTTTTCCACAAAATGAATCGCCAATTTTTATCTGAATTATAGAAAATATAAGTTTTAAGCCTCTTTCGAATGGTGGTCAATCCGCCATAAAGGTATTATAAAGATACACAGCCAACAGTACTTTTAGATGATCTTCGTAATGGTTGAAGTCAATTTTTAATAGGTCTTCAACTTTTTTTATACGGTGATAGAGCGTATTTGTATGAATATGGAGTTCCTTTGCCGTCGTTGCCATGGAACGGTTGTTTTGTATATACGTGAAAAGCGTATGGAGAAGTTCATCGTTTGTTTCATTGTTATTCCACAATACAGAAAACGTTTCACTTAGAAATGAGTTAATTTCTTCAGCAGGATGATGTAAAAAAAGCGTACTAATGCCAATATCCCGGTAATGCAGAAGGCCTTTTTCCTTTTGTTTTTTCAAATGAAGAAGAGCCTTTTCCGCTTTCATATGATAATCTTTAGCTTGGCCGGGAGAGTATTGTCCCGTGCTTATTCCTCCCCGGGCTACTACTGTAAACCGCTCATTCCACCAATTCATACCGTTATTTAATATGTTGGTAATCATGCCTTCTCCAGCTGAATCTCGGGTAAAGGATAGAACGGTAATTTTATTATTGTAGCTAAACAGAAGACTGTTCTCTAAACGTAACTTCTCTTTTAGATGTGCTAGAAGAAGCAGTGCATCATTTTCAAGTGAAAGCAAATCCGCATTTCCATCTAGCTCAATTAAAGCAATTTGGAGAAAATGATCATGATGAATTCCTAACTCCTGCGCAACAAGCTCAGCCTGCTGGAGATTTCTAATTTCCAAAAAACGATGGTAGGTTTCATAGGTTTTCTTGTACAAAATTTCAGTCTGGGATCTAAGCTTCATAATTTCAAGCGAGAGAGTCAGAGCTCCTTGCTCAATAATCAACTGATCGGGTTGTGATAGAGGGGTGTTCCCTTCTACAATCAGACACCCTAAAAAAACAGAGCCTGACCGAATCGGATAAATATAGCAATCAATTTGAACTGAATCATACGTTGATACATAACTAGCCTCAGTTTTATTAGCAAAGAGTAAGAATATATCGTCCAGAATGGTAGCGATATGTTGAATATGCTGCGGGACGTAATTTCCTTCAAGGTAATCCGCATAGACAAGCTTTCTCTCCATTAACTTATTCATTTCCAGGATAATTGCTTCCAGTCCTTTATTCTGAACAGATAACTTCGTGAGGTGCGTATGAATTTCTGTACGTTTCTCTAGCATCGCATTCGTTTCTTTGAGCTTTTTTGATAAATGGGTAACTTCATCCAGGCTATTTTGAACTTCTGTGTGAAGCTGTGCATTATATAGCGCCGTTGCTGCTTGGGAAGCGAAACTTTGCAGAAGAAGCAAATCCGTTTCACTTAGGCCATCTTCTACATCAAAACAGTGAAATGTCATAACCCCCATCGTTTTTGTTCCAAGTGCTACAGGAACAGACAAAATGGATTTAATAGTAGGGCTATTTTGGTGAGCCTTCGTAATGAACTCAAGATTCTCCTCACTTAAATTTGCCATACTATTATAAATTTCTTCCGTTGAGGTAATTAACCTTATATCGCCATCCCTGAACACCTTTCCTGTAATGGACTCACCTATGTTAACTTTAAAAAATTTAATGTTTTCATTAAAACCTACATATGTCTTTACGAGCAGCTTATCCGAGATCGCATCATACATTTGTATATAACCAGCCTCTGCTGTTTCGACAATCTTCAATGCAGAGTGCATAATTTTTTTAAGTACTTCATCCAATTCAAGTGTCGAATTAATTGCGCGAAAGCTTTCCATTAGATTCACCACATGATTTTGGGCTTTTTGATTTTCCCTACTTAATTGTTTGAGCAACGCCTCATTTTGTTCCATTCATTCTCCCCCTTGTTGAATTCAACAACTTTCTCTCCATAACTTTGTTTGTCTGCACATGTGCATGACATTTCTGAAATTATATAATATTCAATAAATATTGAATATAGAAAACGCTTACTTTTTCTTGATTAAACAATTATTATACTCGAAAAATTGTTTATTCCAATCGTTTTCTTATATTCATATAGCTACATTCACATTGGATGAGTAAATTTCAGGGGGAGGTTATTTATGAAAAATGAACAAGTTCCTAATAAAAAGAGGCACATAATACTTTCACTGCTATTTTTAGGATGGTGTTTATCCTATCTTGACAGAATGGCAATGAATGTTGGAATTGTGGAAATTGCAAAAGACTTTAATCTTAGTCCGTCTGTAATGGGTGTTGTACTGAGTAGTTTTTTTGCAGGTTATGCATTAATGCAATTACCTGGGGGGTGGCTTGCCGATAAATTCGGTTCCAGAAAGGTCATTGTGATCTCCATTGTTTTATGGTCTTTATTTACCGTTTTTACCGGAATGGCCTGGTCTTTAATGTCGATGATCATTATTCGTTTCATGTTCGGTCTTGGTGAAGGCGGATATCCTGCTGCAAGTTCAAAAGCGATAGCAGATGTCTTTCCAAAGAAAGAACGGACAAGTGCCCAAACGATCATGATGTCATCGAATTCACTTGGAGGTGTGATTGCTCCTTTAATCGCCACCCCGTTACTTGTATGGATCGGCTGGCAAAACCTCTTTTTCGCGATTGGAATTTTAGGTCTCTTTGTTGCAGCCCTACTCTGGTATTATTTAAGTCCGCAAAATATGCAGGTAGAACTAGTTGAGGAAGAAACAGTCCAAAAAGCATCATTCAAAGATGTGTTAAAAATTCCTACAAGCTGGCAGTTGGCCATTATGTGGTTTGGCGTAAGTACGGTCATTTGGGGGCTTATCTCATGGATGCCGCCATATCTTGTAGATGTTAGAGGCCTTGATTTGATGTCGATGGGGATGCTGACATCCATTCCGGCGCTGGCTGGGGCTATAGGAGTTATCGTCGGCGGGCAGCTGATTAAATCTTTATTAATGGGAAAAGAGAAATACCTTGCGATTATAAGCTTTATCATCATGATCGGATCTCTTTATTTATTATTCAATGCGCCGTCAGTCACTCTCGTTATTATTTACCAATCCATCTGTATGCTTTTCCACGGACCAATTGTAGCGATCATCTTCAGCCTTCCGCATAAATTATTCTCGAAAAACGTGATTGGGTCTACTTTTGGAATGATTAATCTTGGCGGAATGATCGGAGCATTCCTCGCACCAATGGTTATGGGCTATTTAATTGAAGTATTTGATGGAATCTATGCCTCTGCATTTATGTACATCATTGCCTGTGCCGTTTTAGGAATCATCGCTGCAGCCGGTCTAAAACCGAATCGTCCTGCTTCGGGCGGAAGAAAGCAGGAATCTCAAAACTTAGAAACGATTTAAATACCGAATGGACATGCATTGATCAGCCATATCCATTTTATAAATAGGGAGATTATCAAATGTTATTAGACAATTTAATGAAAAGATTAGATGAAAAAAAGGAGCGCATTATTGAAATCCGCCGGTATCTCCATGAACATCCGGAGCTTTCCTTTCAAGAAGAGCAGACAGCCAAGTATATTCAGGATTTTTATGAAGACGTTCCAGTCGATTCAGTTGAAACAAACTTTGGGGGTGAACGTGGTGTCGTTGTAACGATTCAAGGGGCAAAACCGGGAAAAACAATTGCCATTCGCGCTGATTTCGATGCGTTGCCGATCCAGGAAGAAACCGGTCTGCCTTTCGCTTCAAAAAATGAAGGAGTCATGCATGCATGTGGGCATGACGGTCATACAGCCTATATGCTCGTTTTGGCGCAAACGTTGGCGGAGTTTAAAAATGAATTAAAAGGTACGATTAAAGTAATTCATCAACCCGCAGAAGAAGCTCCCCCAGGTGGCGCAATCGGTATGATTAATGCTGGTGTTCTTGATGGCGTTGATGCCATCATCGGAATCCATGTTATGAGCAACATGAAGACAGGTCATATTTATTATAGAAGCGGCAACACGCAAACAGGCAGATCCTATTTTAAACTCGTCGTTCAAGGTAAAGGTGGACATGGTTCCTCGCCACATCTGGCAAATGATGCAATTATTGCCGCAAGTTCATTCGTCATGAATCTGCAAACCATCGTCAGCCGCCGCATTAACCCATTTGATACAGCATCCGTTACGATCGGTAATTTGGATGGGAAAGGTACCTTTAACGTGATAAAGGATTCCGTGACAATCGAAGGCGATGTTCGTACAATGACCTCTCAAACCCGGGAAATAGTAGAATCTGAAGTTCGTGCCTTTACAGAAGGATTGGAAAAATCATTTGGCGTCACATGTCATCTAGATTACCTCAACGACTACCCTGTTCTGAATAATCATCCTGTAGTAACGGAACATGTACGTCAGGCTTTGGAGCTGGCAGCCATTCCTGAAGTGGAGGCCGTTTTAGAAACACCGCCACTGCCGCCTTCAGAGGATTTTGCCTATTATCTTGAAAAAGTACCGGGCTGTTTCTTCTATGTCGGTGCGATGCCAGCGTCAGGGGAAGCATATCCGCATCATCATCCTAAATTTGATATTAATGAAGAAAGCCTCGTTATAAGCGCCAAAGCAATGGCTGCTGTTATCGCTTCTTACTGTGACGGAAACGAAAATTAGAAAAAAGCATAGATCCAGTACACTACCCGCTTATGCCTCTATGCAACTGTTTTATTAAATGTTAGCCAAAAGTGCCCTCCTGATTTTTCAGGGGGCACTTTTGCTTGTAATGTTCGACTTAGACAGATAATGTATAATTTACAATCTACTCCTCATAAAACATTTTATTCATTTAATACAATAGCATAAGAATTTTCTTATGTTCGGTATAATCTGTCTATAGGAGACGCATCGGTATTGATTGTTACATTTGCGATGAAGTACTTGGAGAGGATAGACATCTATGAAAATAACACGCGTCATTAAATATAATTTAATCCGTCTATTTCGGCTTAAATCTGGTCCACATCAAGTTGCATCAGGGGTAACAATTGGGTTTATCCCTAGCTGGCTTCCTACATTCGGACTCGGCCCCGTTCTTTCCGTCGGGATGGCACAGTTCCTAAAGGCGAATACCGTTTCCGCACTTGTCGGCGGTGTCCTGGGAACGTTTATTTGGCCGCTGCTTTTCTTTTTAAATTATAAGGTCGGAAGTTTACTACTCGATCGAAATACAAAAGTCGATGAACTCGATGAAGTAGAGTACATAGATGCAATTGAACATACATATACAGGTATTGTGAGTTCTCATTCCAGTGGATTCATATTTCTAACAGGTGCCATGTGCAATATAGTTATCTCCTCGATTTTCATTTACATCATGGTATATATCATGTTTAAGACGTACCGAGTGAGGATTTTAAATAGAATTAGGTGATGATTTCACATAGCACTTGCCTTGATTTAACTAAAAAAGACTAGCAGATGAGGAATTTGCTAGTCCTTTTAAACTTTCTTTCTCCATATTTTGAGTAGTGTTCTTTATAGTTTTATTTTGGCCTGATCAGTAAGGAGGTGTCCTGTATATTCTAACGCTCGAAATGGAACCGATTCGCTCTACTATTACATGAATACCTATCCAGTCGTTTAAGTAACACCATGTTTCATCACAATATTTTTCGGTTACCTTATGTTCGAAACCAATAAAAACTTCGCCTTCTTTCTGACCTGTAGCGTGGGCACGAAACAGATTAGTACCTGGATCTCTCGTAATTGTGGCAATCTGTTCTGCATCTTTCGTCTGGATTATATGCTTGCCTATGTTGTAGTCAGCCCCCATATCATATACATCAGAAATGTTTTCTCTCACTGTCCTGATGCCATAGTAAAAATCAGAATCGTGTGCTTTCACTTCGATTCCGTACCGTACTTCTTCCCCATCAGAAAAAAGAACAGTGGCGATATACTGGCCAGGCTGATCGATATCAAAACAAACAGAATCATTATACATGCAATATTCAAACTCGATATTGTCAGACAACTGCACCCCATCCATCGTGGAAAGAGATATGTTTTGAACCGCATCACTAGGCAATTCCCCCTTACCAAGTAAAAGCAATAAGCTTACTGTTGTCGGCAAATGATCATCTGTTTCCTCCAGTGTCAGTTTCAGCTCACCATTTTCTTTTTGAATATGCACATAATATTTTTTAAAGACCGTACTGTCTGACTTAGAACCAGTTACAACTAGTGTGCCAATCCCCTCCTTTAATGGAACGAACTGAATACTACCTTCTCCATCGCCTTTCGGTAGCTCTTTACCTTTCACTAAAATTCCGTCAAACACTCTCGTATCCTTCTGATCAGTCTTTATATATCCAATATTATCCAAACCAATGTCACTAGCCTTAAGTGTAATCATCGGTGGTTTCATTTCTTCAGTTACTTTCAACATTTTGGCTGCTTGTCCCCTTGTGATAAAAGCATTCGGGCTGAATTTATCGGGAGATGTTCCACTCACGATGCCAAGCTTGTAGAGAATTAGAATATTAACGCCATGAGATGGTGGGTAACTATAAACTTCTACATCTTTAAAAGGATTGTTGATAGAATTGTTAGTGTCGTTATAGCGCGGCAGATCGAACGCTTTAACAAGGATTGAAGCCATCTGTCCCCGCTTAATAGGATCGTTCGGCCCGTAACGACCGTCTCCATAGCCGCTGATAATGCCTTTTTCCGCCAGCGCTGCAATCGCTTTATAGTAGCCGTTCGCTGTTGTGACATCTTTAAATCCCGGATTTTTCACGGAGGACATATCTAGTTTGATCATTTTCGCAATAATCGCAGCTGCCTGTCCTCTCGAAATGGTGTTACCGGGTTTGAACGTACCATCCGGATAGCCTCCGATAATATTACGCTCCGCCAAATCATAGACTGCTTCGGCAAAATGCTTTGATGATGGAACGTCCGTAAATTTCTTTGTACTTGCGGCAACTGTGCCAGATAAAGGCAGGCTACCCACCAGTAAAAGTACACTCAGCAGTACAACTAGTCTATTCTTCATTTCCTCGCTTCCTTTCTTTTCATTTAATAGTTTGGGGTTTCACATGCCTCTACAAATTACTGCAACTACGAACGTAAAAAACCTTTAAATCAGTAGTGTGCTGTACTGACGGAAATATTTGAAATTAGTTTCATATTTAATCAACTTCTTGGAAACTTCAAAAATTCCAGGCAAACTGAAATGGGCTAGTAGCTATATGCGAATTCTTTTATAAAAATACAGTTATTTCCTATATTGTATCTAGTTAGAAAGTTCCCCTCCTTTTACTTTGCAAAACCCTATTATTGGTATAAAATTACTTTTTAAAATAAAGATAAAAAAGGTGATAAGATGCCTTACAGGGGAAGACTATTGGCAGTTGGAATTGTGCTCTTATTTAACATCATCCGTTATTTCTACTATCATCAGTATTTGGCCTTGCCTTTTAATTGGACATTTTTTATATTAACGGCTATTTTTTTGAGTATTGCCTGGTGGGGTGGTAAGCAATTTGATAAGGCCAAGTACCTGTCAGAAAGAGACCCGTTAACCGGTACATATAACCGGCGAATCGTAGAGCAATACTTTTACCAGGCTGCAAAGATATGCGATATAAAGAAACAATCATTAGGGGTCATCATGCTGGACCTCAATAAATTTAAGGAAGTAAACGATGAATACGGTCATCATAAAGGCGATGAACTGCTCGTGCAAGTTGCCGCAGCATTAAACAAATTTGTTGGGAAACATGATTTAGTTGCAAGATGGGGTGGCGATGAATTCGTTGTTCTCGTTGACAATATGAAAGAAAAATCAGCCGACGATTACGTAACAGAACTCCAACGAGCGATTACACTGGAAAGCGTGGAGAACTTCCCGGATGTTGAGGCTTCCGTCGGCTATGCCATTTATCCTCAGCACGGAAAAAGCTTTCAGAAACTTATTCAGGAAGCGGATGCGTACATGTATCAGGATAAGAAGGACAGGTAACGATGATGTTCTAGATTTCACAACCGCCCCTTATTTTGTCAGGGGCTTTTATTAATTTATGGGGTTCAAATGCATGAATTAAAAATGCGCCCGGTACAATACCGGACTCACAATGCATCTTTCGCTTCGGAAATGATCCTCCTTAAGCTGAAGATCGCCTAAGTACGCCAATTCTTCAATAAAAAAAGGCCTAGAGTTTTTATCTCTAAGCCTTTTTGATGTATTAACCTAATTCCAATCAAGCGACAGCTGTTGAGAATTGGATGGTTTTTTATTGGCTGTTTCAGTACTATTAAAGCTTATTGAAATTCCTGTTATTCCTCTATAATATTTAACCCTTCGGAAGCTTTTGGTGCTTCAAAAAATTTAGTAACATAAAGAAACGTCTCTTCTGTATCAAAAGCTGCTCTTTCGGGTTGTTCCTTACGTCGTTGTGCAATCTGCCGTAAGCATTGCTCGTTATTTAAATTCAGGTAAATTAGTTGGTGGTTTGCATTGATTTCCAATACTATATCCAAAAACCACTTTCGCTGTTTTTGAGTGTTACCTGGAAAATCCATCACTACATTAGTCCCAACACTTAATAGATTTTGGACAAGTTTTTTTACCATTGGCTTGAACTGGGCTGAGAATTTTAGATAGTCCTCAAATGTTGATATTTGATTGGGATAAAGAGATGAGAGCCATTCATCCTCAGATAACAGTACCGCTTGTTTTTCTATAGCCAATTGTTTAGATTTAGTTGATTTTCCTGCACCCATTTTTCCACAGAAGAAGTAGAGTGTTCCTAATTGTTTCATATTTTTATCCCCCGTACTTATTTTTTGGGTTGTTGCGCCCCTTGAAAAACTATAATTTACTACCTTGTTTACATAGCTATAGTAACTGTCCTCTTTAAGTATAATTCTTCAGTTTCAATTATTCTTAGAACCCTATACCTTTGCCCAACAATATGGCAATAAAATGAAAAATATGACTGTAATAAGCCTTAAGTCTTAATTTAGTAACCTAACCATATTGCCTTCATTTACATACTGTAATAATGAATAACTATGGAAGGAGGTGTTTCTATGAATAATCAAAATAGTATTGTGGGAATTTTCCTTGGATTTCTCACAGGTGTCATATGGCTGCTACTAGCATTATTAGGGTTCATTACTGATTTTTTAACATTAATCGGACTAGGTGGAGCTCTTGGAAATATTTTAAATATTCTAATTGCGTTAATTGGCTTCCTAACTTTTATTTGGTTTGGAATATGCCTATTCAAGAAAGCGTGGCACTATTGCAGGGGGCATAAACCGGGATGCTAATGGATCTTTATAATCTTGGCAACAAGTATTATGTTGAGGCATCTAATAATTAAAATACTTGCTGACAGTCTTTAGTAATAGGCCGTTTTTATATCGTTCTTTTTAAAAGACCAAATCCACATAAGATTTGGTCTTTTAAGCGGATTCCAATTTTCGGATTTTTTTATTCTTCCCCACTAGCGTTTAATCTGCAACGTCTACTTTTAACGAATATAGCGTTAAAGATCAACAATCAATTTGTAGTAATGATTAAATGTACTTCTTGCTTAAGCAGTGTTGCTTAACATCTTACATAACTATTCAGGGCAAGTATCCCCTGTAGCTTTTTCCCTAAGCATAAACTGGTTATATGTCTAAATTTCAAAGGAGTGTATCTTGACTGATGCGAAATATGGAACAAATGCATTATGGCCAAAATACTAGAGGGATTCAAAATTGTTTATACCGCTTCACGTATATGTGGCTTAGGAACAATGACAACTTTTGGTTTTACTTAACAGCTGTCGGAGAATCAAGAGTTTATGGTTTTAGATTTTTCGGTGGAAGATGGAATCAATATTCGATTGCTTTAAGTGATATTGTTTCCTACCATTGTTCTCCCCCAACTCCAACTTTATATTAAAGAACTGCTCATAAAGGAAAAAACGGCCTTCATATATCTGAAAGGCGGTTTTTTCATTAGAAATTGAATTATTTCTTCTTATTCTCAAAAATAGTTATTAAATTTATTAAAAGGCACTCTTCATCTGATTAGAAAGAAAAAAAGGAAAAAATGCGATTGATTTTAATCGGAATACAGTATTGGATAATAAATTTGTCTACTACCATACATACTACAGTTGAGGTGGGTTAATGACGATTGTACGATTAGGATATGTTGCGATGAGTATGGAGCTAAAAAATGCTTCTCCGTCTCAAACGATGACATTTACTCAATTTCAAAAAATTAAGGATCGTGAAGCTGCCGTACGAAAATTAGAGCGGATTGCACTAAAAAATTTAGATAATACATTTAGGCTATTAAAACATAATGTCTTTAAGGACATTCATTTCTATCGGTTAACCTCTCGATTGATTCCTCTAGCTAACCATGAAGAACTGCCTGATTGGAATTATATAAAACCCTTATTAGAGAAGTTAACTGAAATTGGTGAGTACGCAGCAAAACATAATATACGAATTGATTTTCATCCTGATCATTTTGTCGTTTTGAATTCACCTAAAACAGAGGTAGTCAAAAACTCTTTAAAAACGTTAAAAATGCATTATTTTTTGTTAAAGGGAATGAAAATCGATCCGACACACCGATGTGTTCTTCATGTTGGTGGCAACTATAAAGAAACCGAGAATTCTCTGGAGCAATTCGTTGATAATTGGATGGATGTTCCAAGAGCAATTCAAAAAATGATTATCCTTGAAAATGACGATACTTCTTTTACAGTGGATGATACGCTATATTTGTGTGAAAAATTAGAAATACCTCTTGTATTTGATTATCATCACCATCTCGCTCATCATTATGATGAAAAATGGGATAATAAGTGGGACCGAATTGTCGCTACTTGGAAGGATTCACCGTTGCCAATAAAAATGCATATTTCAAGTCCTAAAAGTGAGAGAGAATTCCGCCATCATTCTGATTATGTGGACGAAGACATGTTTTTCAGATTTTTAAATGAAATCAAAGGAACAGTACCGGAAATACATTGTATGATTGAGGCAAAAAAGAAAGATAACGCGTTATTTCATTTGATGCAGGAAATAAAACTTCGTGAAGATGTTGAAATCATTGATGGTTCATCTTTTTATTTAAAGTGACAATAACTGAAACTTCTCATAGAAAGAAGCCTAAATGTTGAAGGAAATCTACAACAAGCCCCCACCTCCATTAGTGTTGAGGCTATTTGACGATTACAATCATTTATAATCGGACAAGCTTTTTCCTCTGGACTCCTAAGGTTAGGAATGAAAACGGATCTAACATTCGAAATTACTTTTAAACAATTATGAGAAATATAAACACATTTAAGTTAGGATAGCCCTCTCTAAAAGGGGCATCAATATAAAAAGGAGGTGAATGGATGAAAGAACGAATAGTCAAATGGTTGTTGGTTACGGGGTTTATATTTTGTTTGCCTATAACAATTATCATGAGCGTTTATGCGAACGAGGGACACTTGGCAGATGGTGCAAGGCAATGGTTGAAAGCTGACTTACAGGTTAATGCGGAACAAGATTTATCTGACCATATAGGAGTAACTAAGATTTCCGTGCGGAATCCTGAGCAGCCTGTTGACCTAAGAATTCTACAACAACGGTATCCAGAAATGTTTTTCTTACAAGGTCCTACAGATCAAAAACGAATTGCTTTAACTTTTGATGATGGTCCTGATCCTCGGTTTTCAAATGATGTATTAGATGTATTAAAACAGTACAATGTCCCAGCAACATTTTTCGTTTTAGGTTCTAAAGCCGTTGCTAACCCTGAAATTGTCAAGCGAATGCAAAACGAGGGGCATGTAATCGGAAATCATACCTACGCCCACCCTAACCTGGTCGAAGAAGCTGACCTCGGAACGCTTGAGAGGGAAGTAACGAGAACGGAAGATGCCCTTAACGAAATTATTGGTTACCGGACAAAATTATTTAGACCACCATATGGCTTCCTATACAATGAATTAGTCGAGAAGCTTGGGAAAATGAACTATAACGTAATTGCCTGGGATATTGATTCGTTGGATTGGCAAGAAGATCCGCCAGAAGTTATTGCTTCGCGAGTAGTAGACAACATTCATCCAGGTGCGATTATTCTCATGCATGATGGTGCAGAATCGACTGGGGATCGAACGAATACAATCATATCACTTCAACAAATTATTCCAAGACTCCAAGAGCAAGGCTATGAATTTGTCACAGTTCCAGATTTATTGAGTATTCCATTTGAGAAATAAAACTGCATTTACCTGTATTACTATATCGAGCAAAAAAGACGCCTTCTTAATAAGAAAGCGCCTTTTGCATGTTTTATAGAGATATCAGGGGGCCACCCCTATACCCGTTTCGCTGTATTTATTTAATGTACGATGTTAATGGAGCATAATCGAGCCGCCATCAACCATCAATGTTTGACCTGTTATATATTTAGAGTCTTCTGAAGCTAAAAAGACAGCAGCACGTCCGATATCTTGTTCCGGATCACCGAATTTACCCATCGGAATACCTGCAAGCACACCTTCATAATATTCCGGCTGTGCTTTGGCCCAAGCTTGTACACCTTCTGAATTGGCGATTGGTGAAATCAGGTTCGCTGTAATACCATCTGCACCAAATTCATTTGCTACGACACGCGTAATACCGCGAATCGCTTCTTTCGCTGCAGCATAGGCAGCTTGTGTTTTATGCCCTTTTAACCCGGCACCTGAAGCAAAGTTAATAATATTCCCGCGCGTTTTCTTTAAATGTGGAATAGCAGCCTGCATTAAATACCATGTAGGATAGAAGCCTGTATCCATTGACAATGCTAAATGTTCTGGAGTTGTTTCAAGGAATGGTACTTGTTTGGAAGCATGTGCATTATTCACTAACACATCTAAACGGCCATATTTCTCGACAACCTGTTCCACGACATTTTTTAGTTGATCATGCTTTGTTAAATCAAATTCAATAAAGCTAGATTGCGGTGAGTGTTGCTGTAAATCCGCTAATACGTTTGCGCCGGCTTCCGGATTGAGATCAACTGCCACAACAATTGCTCCCTCTTTCGCCATTGCACGACCTATACCAGCGCCAATACCGCCAGCACCACCTGTAATGATCACTACCTTGTCTTTTAATTTCAATACAATTTCTCCTTCTCAGAAAAATCACAAACCTCACGTGATTGTTCCCAGTATCGTTAATAAATTTTTGTTACTAACAAGTTAAATATACAACTTCATGATTTAAGAGGCAAATTATTGTATGCAAATTGAGAACAACTTTACCTTACTCCCCCTCCTCCTTTATTAATTATAATTATTTTGGACAGATTTTTTCTATAAACAGATTACAACCCCTTATATAAGAACGGTTTATACAAGTGCGTTATCTAAGACAATGAAGAGATTACAAACCTTGTAACGATGTTGTTTCAGGGATGGAAGCTAATAACCCTCGATGATGTAAAATAGCGCCCGCCTGATTTATCAGGGGGCGCTATTACTCTTTTGTCTCAGCCACCGCCTTAGCTTGTAACTGTCCAAAACAACGAAACATGATATAAAGAAAAATCCCCATCTTTTGTTAATGATGAGGATTTTGCTTGTTCTTATATTTTCCTGCACTGGATTAATATAATAATAAAAAACGAGAATACCGTTCCAAGGAAATATTTAGAAATAATATCTTCAAATGTTGTTAAAACCTTCGGGGAGCGAATTAAATCAAACATTTTTATAAAAGATCTCTAATTATTTCTCGACAGTCTTCTTGTGAGTTTTCCATTCAATTCCACTAGAAACACATCCAAAACTTACTATTAATAAAAGAACAAATAGCGTATTATGCAACCAATTTGGCATCAGAAATCCTCCTTTAATTCTATACTTTGTATTTTCCCCTAATGATCTTGCCTAATTGGTACAATAAAAAAGTAGTTTGCCGGCAACCCTCTTTGGTACCAATACACCCGTTCCAAACAATGATTATAGTCGAAGACGTTTAATACATTAAGAGTACCGACACTACAATTTTATTGAAAAAACCATCAGTAGTAGGCAATGTCATTTGAAGTTATCCTCAGCTTTTACTACTTGAAACAGTAAACTCTTGCAGATTTTCAGAGCTAAGACTGTAAGAAGCTATTTTCTTCTTCCACTGCTTGACTACATCAATGTGCTCATCGTATGTGTAAACAAAGAAATTTATTTCTTTGTTTCTACTCTTTGCTTTGATGACAAAGGGAACAACATTACTATCAGGATTTAGAAATAAATCTTCACTTCCCGGGAAGATATGATGTCTCTCTAAAAAATTTGCTTCATTAAAATAATTAGTAAATCTTATTTTTTCTTCTTCTCCAACGCTCTTTCCGTTAAAGGTTACAGTAATATCCTTTGAATCTAGTTTTGGATGCAGTGAATATTTACTCACAACCCATGCTACAACCGCACTTGGTGGACTTGTTAACATTTTAATAAGTATTCCTACAATTAGAATCAAAACAGCCGTCCATGTCATATCTATTCACTCCTTGGAATATTTCTCGATATATAATTTTGTATTTTAAAAAGTACACATCTTTCTTCCAAATATCTTCACAGCAGAACTCGTCCCTATTCTAGAAGCACCTGCTTCAACCATTAATTTTATATCCTCTTTATTACCTACTCCTCCTGATGCTTTAATGCCAACATTTGGTCCAACTGCTTTTCTCATTATCGCAACATCTTTAACAGTAGCACCATGCAAGGAAAATCCCGTTGAAGTTTTGACATAGTCTGC
Source organism: Solibacillus sp. FSL K6-1126 (assembly GCF_038003445.1). Taxonomy (NCBI): domain Bacteria; kingdom Bacillati; phylum Bacillota; class Bacilli; order Caryophanales; family Caryophanaceae; genus Solibacillus; species Solibacillus sp. FSL K6-1126. The sequence continues at coordinate 3,424,498 of NZ_JBBOPD010000001.1, forward strand.
ACCAGCTCTTACAGCCAATCTACATGCTCTTTCTTTTTCTTCATTTGTTAATAAACAAGCCTCAATAATAACTTTTACTAAGGCTTTTCCACTTGCTGCATTAACAACTGCGCGAATATCATGTTCAACAAGTGAATCGTTTTTATTTTTCAGTGCACCGATATTAATAACTGTATCTATTTCAGTTGCCCCATTTTCAATTGCATTTACAGTCTCAAATGCCTTTGTTTCCGGGGTGTTTCCGCCTAAGGGAAATCCTATAACCGTACAAACATTCACATCTGAATCACGCAAAAGTTCTGAAGATAATCTTACCCATACAGGATTTACACATACAGATGCAAAGCCATATTGTTTGGCTTCTTTACATAAATTCACTATTTCTACTTCTGTAGTAGTAGGTGAAAGTAACGTATGATCGATTAATTTTGCAAAGTCCATCTATTTATCAGCCTTTTCAATTTTAGTTTTTTGCTAACTTTCTTTAATTACACGTTTTTTTTTAAACTTAATGCCTTATTTTCCTTATACAGGAAGCACTGCTTGATATTTTAAGTGTATACTTCAAATTAGCTTTCGTAATTGTTTCGTACGGTATAAGTATCGGAATATCAGGGGGATATACTTTTACAAATTCTGCAATGATTCTTTTCTCGGATTCTTCAAAATCTACTCACATATAATGCATCACGTGAAGTTAGAGCCAATGAAGGGATTTCAGGTTGTAAGACAGAGTTATCTGTAAATATCCAACTGATTTCTTATATTCCTGTGAAGAATTGTTAATGTTTGAATGTGTAGTTGTATATCCCTCTTCCTATAACCCTTTTTCTAAATTTGTTTCTCTTAAAAGTTGTGAAAAAGTAATACATTTTTAAAACCATAAAATTAGCCTACAACCATCTTAAAGAGTTCCCATCCTTTAATGACCATCCAATCCGATGTTTTTTCAGCCATCCATTTACCATTTAATAACAAAAGAATCATGAACAATTCATGATTCTTTTGAAGTATTATGATTATAGTTGTTTAAAGAAATTGACATGCTTCAGCAAACCGTTTAATTCCCTCGGCAATCGATTTTTCATCTTCCCTAGCGAATGTAAAGCGTACATATCCTTTTTTAGAACCCATTGTTGAACCGGGAACATAGATTACACCTCTTTTAATGGATTCCTCTAGTAATTGCATTTCATTGTAGTCTTTTTTGAGTTTAACCCATATGTGAATACCGCCCTCTGGAATAGAGAATTCTACCTGATCCTTTAAATAAAAATTAAGACTTGTAACTATTTGATTTCTCCGTTTTTCTAATTCTTTCCTCAATTTTTCAATATGAGACTGAAAATTCGAGGATTCCATAAAATCGTTTGCAATCCATTGTGTAAAGCTAGAATGGCCAAAGTCTATTTGTTGCTTGGCATCAGATAATCTCTCAATTACTGATTTTGGCCCTATAATCCAGCCAATCCTTAACCCCGAAGCAACAATTTTTGACAAAGAGCTAATATATAAGACATTCCCGTGAACATCCATTGACTTTAGTGTAGGAATCTTATTTCCAGTAAATGATGTTAAACTATAAGGATCATCTTCTACTACAGGGATTCCATGTTCAGAGGATATTTCCAAAATCGCTTTTCGTTGTGTTTCATTTAGCTGAGATCCTGTAGGATTATGATAATCAGGATTTAAAAAAATCATTCTAATTCGATGCTTTTTATACAACGACAGTAAATATTCGGGATTTATACCGTCCTGATCTACAGGCAAATAATATACTTTTAAACCTGCAGATTTAAAAATTGGGAGATTATACGTATAAGAAGGATCTTCTATTGCAACTGCGTCTCCGGGCTTTAACAAACACTGTACGACTAAATGTAACGCTTGTTGTGCCCCGGATGTAATCAGAATCGAAGAAGGATTTGTTTCAATTCCCCGATACTTATTTACATGTTCTGTAAGAGTATTCCTTAAAATAGCGCTCCCTTGAGGATGATCATATCCCAAGCTACCAATGAAGGATCTTGTTGAAGTAATTTCTCTTAAAAAATTCATTGGAAAAAGGTCCTGTGACAGTTCTCCGCTAGCTAAATTAATTAATTTATGATCTACCGTTTCATTTCTTATTCGTTGCGTAACTGGTAGATTGGGCAAAAAAGACCCTGCCTCGATATATCTATTCCAGCTAGGAATACGTTTCTTGGCTAGACCCCAAATATCTTTACTAATCGTAGTTCCGCTTCCTCTATTTCTTTCAATGAGTCCATTTGCTTCCAATTCATCATAAGCGGCAACTACCGTACTCCTGTTAACATTCAGTTCCTTTGCTAAATATCTTTCAGATGGCAACGGTTTATCGGGTGGAAATGTACCATCTGCTATTCCACTTTCAATATATTCTGCAAGTTGTTTATATATTGCTTTTTTCGCTGTTCTGTCCGGTCTCCAATCCATCTGTAACACTCCTTATTTCCGTATTTCCCTAATTAGTGATTTATATAAAATTACTATATTCTATTTCATTTGCACTCAAAAATAACCATCCATTCCATAGTATTTTTAGCCAACCACATTCTTTTCAAAGCTGCTTTCAACAGCTCAATTCTCGAACAAAACCATTAGTGGCGCTGATTATTATGCAATGGAATTTAAAAAATGAGTAAAAAATTTATTTCCTCGTTTTAGAACATTTTGTGATAGATTTTGTATTTTCTTGCCTTTCAAATTTAGCGCAACTAATATGATTACGAGTTGTGTATCTTGTAACGCATAAACCAATTATTAGCCTATGAAATACCAAGATTACGTGAAAGGATATTGCCTATGGAAAAGGTTGGGGAATTTCATTCTCACTTATTCAATTTTTATTTGTAACGTTTCAATTAATTTTACTTAACAGTAAGGGAAGGATTTTCTGTATGAAAATTAAATGGCCATTTTTAGTATCAATGATCTTGCTTACTGTTTTTCTTGTTGGTTGTGAACCATTAACGGTTCTGGATCCGAAAGGACCAATGGCTGCAAGACAAGCAAGTGATATCATGTTATCTATTGGAATCATGGCAGTTGTTGTCATAGTTGTTCTTGTTATTTTAGTGTATATCTTGGTCAAGTATCGCGCATCAAAACAACCATATGATTATGAACCACCTCATGTCGAGGCAAATATTTGGGTAGAAGTGATTTGCATAGGGATTCCAATACTAATTGTAGCCTATCTATCATTTGTTTCTGTTCAAAGTAACTATATTGTAGAATCTGCACCAACAGGTTATGAAGATAAGGAACCATTAGTTGTATATGCTTCTACTTCAGACTGGAAATGGCACTTTAGCTATCCGGAGCAAGGAATTGAAACAGTAAACTACTTATATATTCCAACGGATCGACCTCTTGAGTTTAGACTTTACTCTTATGGTCCGATTACAAGTTTCTGGATTCCACAGCTTGGCGGACAAAAATATGCGATGGCCGACATGGTCACAACTTTACACTTAGCAGCTGACGTTCCGGGAGAATATATTGGACGAAATGCTAACTTTAGTGGTAAAGGTTTCGCAGAAAATATATTCAATGTCACAGCAATGTCTCAGCAGGAATTCGATGAATGGGTTAAAGAAGTTTATGAAACTGCTAAACCTTTAACAGAAAGCACTTTTAATAAATTATTAGAGCCTGGTCATTTAGGACAAATGACCTTTACAGGTACACATCTAGAATTCAGTCCTGCACCTGAACATAATCACGATTCAGTTACAGATGAAGCTGAACATGATGAACAGTCACACAATGAATCAAATGAAGAATCTGACCACAGTGGTCATTAGTTAAAATAGAAAAACTAGATTCAAAGATTACTCTTTTAATCTAGAGAGGAGAATAAAGATGGAATTCTTTGAACGTTTCGCCATACCTCATCCTAGTCCAATGATTTATGCATCAATGGTTGCAATTGCTTTAGTATCGATTGGGATTGTTATTGGAATCACTTATTTTAGAAAATGGGGTTATTTATGGCGTGAATGGTTGACAACGGTTGACCATAAAAAAATTGGTCTTTTGTACCTTTTTTCTGCCCTGATTATGCTTTTCCGTGGTGGTGCTGATGCGGTTTTAATGCGTGCTCAGCTCTCTTCACCAGAGATGAAAATTTTAGATGCACAACATTACAATGAAATCTTTTCAACACACGGGATTGTAATGATCATGTTCATGGCAATGCCATTTATCTTTGCCTTTATGAACTTAGTCGTACCATTACAAATTGGTGCACGCGACGTCGCATTCCCCCGTTTAAACGCACTCAGCTTCTGGTTATTCTTTGCAGGCGCAATGTTATTTAACATTTCATTCGTTATCGGTGGATCACCAGATGCAGGTTGGACTTCCTACTTCCCTCTTGCCGGAAATGAGTTCAGTTCATCAGTGGGAACTAACTATTACATGTTAGCTCTTCAAATTTCCGGGATTGGTTCCCTAATGACAGGAATCAATATGATGACGACAATTTTAAAAATGAGAGCACCCGGTATGACATTAATGAAAATGCCAATGTTTACTTGGTCTGTTTTTATTGCCAATGTAATCATCGTGTTCGCATTCCCAGTATTAACAATTGCTTTGTTAATGGGGACAACTGATCGTTTATTCGACACAAACTTCTTTACCTCTACAAATGGTGGTATGGATATGCTTTGGGCAAACTTCTTCTGGGTTTGGGGACACCCAGAGGTTTACATTTTAATCTTGCCTGCTTTCGGTCTTTACAGTGAAATTATTTCAACGTTCTCGGGCAGAAACCTGTATGGTTATAAATCGATGGTTGGTTCAATGGTGTTGATCTCCTTACTATCATTCTTAGTATGGACTCACCACTTCTTTACAATGGGTCAAGGTGCTTTCACTAACAGTATCTTCTCTATTACAACAATGGCGATTGCTGTTCCAACTGGTGTTAAAATCTTTAACTGGTTATTTACGATGTGGAAAGGGAAAATTCGTTTTACTGTACCAATGCTGTATTCTATAGGATTTATCCCATTATTTACAGTTGGTGGGGTTACAGGTGTTATGCTTGCCATGTCAGCCGCGGACTATCAATATCATAATACAATGTTCTTGGTAGCTCACTTCCACAACACTATTATTCCTGGTGTCGTATTTGCTATGCTGGCCGGATTAACTTATTATTGGCCGAAATTCTTCGGTTACATGTTAAATGAGAAAATTGGTAAGTTAACTTTCTGGTTACTTACAGTAGGTTTTGTACTTTCTTTCTTCCCAATGTATATCACTGGATTAGACGGTCAAGCACGTCGTATATACACTTACTCAGAAGCAACTGGCTTTGGACCATTAAACATGGTTTCTTTCGTTGGTGCTGCATTGATGGCAATTGGGTTCTTAACACTCGTTTATACAATTTACTATAGTTACAAAAACTCACCGCGAAACATCGGTAGTGACCCATGGGATGCTCGCTCATTAGAATGGGCTACTCATACACCGATTCCAGAATATAATTTTGCAAGATTACCTTATGTTACATCAAGTGAAGCATTCTGGGATGCAAAGAAAAAAGAGCATCAATTATTTAAAGGTGTACTAAAAGATATTCATATGCCAAATAACAGCGGCGTTCCATTCATTATGGGAATCATTTTCTTCGTTGCTGGATTCTCATTCATCTTTTCATTATGGGCCCCTGCTGTGATTGCATTAATCGGAATTTTCGTTTGTATGGCTCTTCGTTCATTCGAAAAAGATCATGGACGCCATATTCATGTAAAAGAAATTAAAGAAATAGAAGCACAATATGAGGAGGTGCAAGGTAATGAAGCTTAATCACGCACAACCGCTCGAGTATAGTACTGATCAAAATCAGTTAAATATTTTAGGCTTCTGGATTTTCCTTGGTGCTGAAATTATGCTGTTCGCTACCCTATTCACGGCTTACTTCGTACTAGAAGGTAGAACTGGTAGCGGTCCAACACCTGCTGAAATTTTTGAAATTACACCCGTATTAATTGAGACATTTGTTTTGCTAACAAGTAGTTTCACAATAGGTCTCGGTGTTCATGCGATGAGACTTGGTCGTAAAAATGCGATGCTAACTTTCTTTGGAATTACCCTACTACTTGGGTTAGTGTTCCTGGGCGTGGAGATTTATGAATTTATTCATTATTACCATGTTGAAGCAACATATCAAACTAGTGCCTTTACAGCTGCACTGTTAACAACATTAGGTACACATGGTGCTCACGTAACGTTAGGTTTATTCTGGGGATTATTCATTATTCTACAGGTAAAAAAACGTGGGTTAACACCTGAAACAGCAAATAAATCATTTATCTTCTCACTTTACTGGCATTTCTTAGATGTTGTTTGGATCTTTATCTTCAGCTTCATCTATCTGAAAGGAATGATGTAATATGAAGGAATTATTCCCTGTAAAACAGGTGATGGGCTTCGTCTTTTCATTGGCACTAACAGTAGTCGCAATGATAGTTTACTTTACAGATATGACATTCGCTGGTGGCATGACAATACTTTTAATAACTGCCTTCATTCAGGCATTCTTACAGCTCGTTGTCTTCATGCATGCTGGTGAATCAAAAGATGGCTCAGCCATTTATACAAATATCCTGTACGGTGTCATTCTCGCAGCTATAACTATATTCGGTTCATTATTGATTCTGATTTGGGATATGTAAAAAATAAAAAGAAGCTTGAGACATGTTCTCCATGTTCTCAAGCTTTTTGAATAGATAAAAATTGTTTGAACTAAGGTATAAAAAATTCTCGACCTTTCCCTCTTACTAATCGAGGATTCATAAACGATTATCAATAAAGGATATAAAGCATAATAAAGGTCCCTTATGACAACTCAGTTTTCCTTAGAATCCGGGTCAACGTAGTGTCCCCCTTCATTTTAGAAAGTGTTGGGGGATTTTTTGTTTTTAACCAGTTTTCCACTGGTTAGCGAAATCTATAACGCCGAGATTATACTTTACTAATCCCAATAATTAAACACTAAATCTCCTACCGTCTGTGATCTGAAATGATTCATAAAACGGAGCTCAACATCATTAAGTTCATTTTCATTCATCAGAACAATACCACTGCCTTTTGTTTGATATACTAAGGGCTCTGCTAATTGTGATGCAGTTAATACTATATAGCGATTAGCAAACAAGGCGCCCAATAATTTATGATCAGTAAAGTTTAAGCCTCTAATATCACAATTGCTAGTGAAGGCTATATAATCATACATATTATTATGAAAAATATATAACTCTTCCCCATCGATTTTTACATGAGCATGGGCATACCCCAGATTAATATCAGGTTCATAAAAAGCCAAAATGCTACCATTTAATTGCTGAACATATGCGTAGCAATATTTTTTAAATTCAGCAGTATGTGCTACCCAATCACGCTCAAGTGATAAATCATCTGCACTAAAGCCTGTTACGCCTCTTTTTAAAATCATACATAAAGCACCCCTCTCTACGTTCTCCTTTAGATTGCCATAGCTACTGTAATTAAAGCAAAAAAGTATATCCTGATAAAATCAAGATATACTCCATTAGCTGTAAACGCTAAACCATACCCTCTCTTTGAATCATGAGGATCCAGGAGGTATCAGTGCACAATTCTTTAATCATTACTGATACTTTTGTTTTTCGTTTTGTGCTGGAAATTTACAAAATAAATGCTTATGGCTACTAACAGCATCCCGATAACCAGCGAATAGGTCACCGTTTCTCCTAAGAATAGTACTCCGAGAAGAACAGCGACAATCGGAATGAGAAACGTATAGGAACCAACTTTGCTTGCCTCACCAGCGTTAACTAAATTGTAGTAAAGGATGTAAGCTAACGGTATGCCAATGGTCGCACCAAAGCCGAGCCCTGATAGATAATTCCGATTCCATTCGATGGCAGACCAGCTTTCAAACACCGATCCGGTACCTAAAAGAAAAACCCCGCCAATGATACATTGAAGTGCTACCATCCAATACGCATCTACTTCTTTGCTTATTTTCTTTACGTAAATTACTCCGAACGCCCAGCTTACAGCAGTTAGTAACCCGAGCGTAACGCCGATTGCTGAAACATGGACTGTCAGACCATCCACACTAACGACCACTACCCCTACAAATCCTAGAAATAAACCGAGGATTTTGACAGGTGATAAATATTCACCGAGTAATAGCCAAGCGAAAAGGCCAAGTAAGATCGGTTGAAAATAGACAAGAACGGAAAACAAGCCACTCGGTAAATAGAGCAATCCTGCCGTCTGAAGTCCGAAAAAAAGAATCGTATTAAAAAAAGCCCCAATACAATACTTTTTCCAGTTTTCCCGCCAATTGACTCTTTTCCTAGTCTTCCAAATGATAATTGTCAGCAGGATGCCTCCTAAAAGTGCACGTTGTCCGGCATAAAGTAATGGCGGTGAGTAGGGTACAGCTAATTTATTGATTGGCCAGCTCGCGCCCCAGATCAAGATGAGGGCAATAAGTGCAGCAGTCGATTTTTTAAACACTATCTAAATCCCCTTTCATCGACAAAAAGCATGTCCCAATAATCACTACAAAGTTCAAAGAGACGATGCACGGTTGCATCGCCTCACATTAGTAAGAGTATTACCACACCCTACCTTTACAATCTATCTTACTATGAAAGTATGATTCCACATACATCTATAACACACTGAATGCTTCATCCTTTATATCACTGATGAACATATGTCCTGGTGCATGAGTAATCATAATCGAAGGCTTACTTTCCATCGCAACAGCTTGAGGTGTCACACCACAAGCCCAAAATACCGGAACCTCCCCTGGTTTAAATGGGACAGCATCTCCAAAATCAGGTTTTGTAATATCCTTGATGCCAATTTGGCTAGGATCCCCAATATGTATTGGCGCACCGTGTACTGCCGGGAAACGTGACGTAATCTGGACTGCACGGATGGCATCCTCTGGCGTCATTGGTCGCATACTAACGACTGTCGGCCCCTCGAACATACCTGCTTTGTTACTCATAATGTTCGTTTTGTACATCGGAACATTGCAGTTTTCCTCGATATGTCTAATCGGAATACCGCTCTCAAGAAGTGGGGTTTCAAATGTAAAGCTACAACCGATCAAGAAGCCAACCATATCGTCTTCCCAGTACTCCGTAATATCTGCCACTTCTTCTGTAAATACACCATTTCGGTAAATACGATATTTCGGGATGTCTTTACGGATATCTGCATTTTCGGCAATCATAGCAGGAATATATGAACCAGGCTCCGTCACGTCCAGTAAAGGGCATGACTTCGGATTCCGCTGACAGAAAAGCAAAAAGTCAAAGGCATGTTCCTTTTTTAAAATAACCAAGTTCGCTTGTGTATTACCTTTTGACATTCCTGCAGTCGGTCCAGTAATCTCTTGATTTCTTATCAACTCTCTTATTTCTTTCGGCTCTAACATTCCATAGTTCACCATAAAACCCCTCCCGAATTTGTATTCTTATTCCTTTATTTAAAAACCAATGGTACTTGTTCAATCAAAGTCACGACACTTAAAACACCCATGATTACCACGACAAAAGCGCCCGTAACCGTCAACCATATCGGATGTTTATATGTACCAACAATATTTTTCTTATGTGCAGCAATTAATAACGTACCTAAACCGATTGGCAAAATAAAGGCATTCAACGCTCCTACAATAAGCAAGATTGTTACCGGCTTTCCAACAAAAGCAAACGTTACTGTTGAAATAACGATAAACGCAATGATAACCCAATTTTGAAACTTCTCAATGAGAGGGTGAAACGTTCGGATAAATGAAACCGACGTATATGCAGCACCTACAACAGATGTTACTGCCGCAGCCCACATAATTACACCAAACATACGATAACCAATGTCACCTGCAGCTAGCTGGAATACAGAAGCTGGCGGATTCGCTGGATCGATCGCTAGTCCTTTTGATACTACTCCAAGTACAGCCAAGAATAATGCTACACGCATAACACCGGTAACAAGAATTCCTGTAACAGAGCTTTTCGTAACTTCCGGCAATGATTCAACACCTTTAATACCTGCATCTAATAGACGGTGTCCGCCTGCAAATGTAATATATCCCCCTACCGTTCCACCAACAAGCGTAACAATAGCGAATATACTGATTTGCTCCGGTTTAAACGTATTCACAATCGCCTCTCCAACCGGCGGCGATGTAGTAAATGCCACGTACAGCATGAGGAGAATCATTACAACCCCTGCAATTTGTGCGAATTTATCCATCGCTTTACCTGCTTCTTTCACAACAAATATAAAAATTGCTAAAATCGCACTGACAACAGCACCTGTAATCGGATCCCAGCCAAGCATGGCATTCAGACCCAAGCCTGCACCTGCTACGTTTCCGATATTAAATGCCAAACCGCCAATTACGATAAGTATTGCCAAAACAACGCCCAGCCCAGGTAACACCTTGTTGGCAATTTCTTGTCCACGCAATCCGGAAACGGCAATGATTCTCCAAATATTCATTTGAGAAAAGATGTCTAGTAATAATGAAATTAAAATAACAAAGGCAAAGCTAGCAGCCAATTGCTGTGTAAATACAGTAGTCTGTGTCAAAAAGCCCGGTCCAATCGATGATGTGGCCATTAAAAAGGCTGCTCCAAGTAAAACACTTCTACTTACCTTCTTTTTCCCGGTAACGTTGACATCTTTTTGTGTCGCGTCAGTTTTAGGATTTTTCATATTAAACCTCCAAATTACAGATTGCATCTACAGTAATATTGTTCTTAGTCAATGTTTCGTTTATATATTTTGCAAAGGCGAATGCATGTGCACCATCACCGTGAATACAAATAGTATCTGCTCGCAGCGGAACTTCTGTTTTTTGCTCAGAAACTACGACTCCTTTTGTCACCATTTTCACTATTTGCGCTACAGATTGCTCTTGATCTGTAATCATCGCATTCTTTTGTGATCGAGAAGTTAAAGACCCGTCTGCTTGATACGTCCGGTCTGCAAATACTTCGTGTGCCGTTCGTAAACCAATCTTTTCTCCCGCCTTCGTCAATTCACTGCCGGAAAGCCCAAATAATATCAATGATGGGGATACATCATATACTGCTTGTGCAATGGCTTCGGCAAGTTTTGGATCCTTTGCCGCCATATTGTACAGAGCACCGTGGGGTTTTACATGCTGCATTTTTTCATTAAATGTCATTAAAAATCCTTGCAATGCACCAATTTGATAGACGACCATGTCATATCCTTCTTGAGGAGTAATCGCCATTTCTCTTCGCCCGAATCCGTTCAAATCCGGCAAACCAGGATGCGCACCAATTTTGACACCATTGGAAATGGCCATCTTCACTGTTTCTCTCATCACACTCGGATCTCCGCCATGAAAACCGCAGGCAATATTTGCAGATGTAACGTATTTCAAAATTTCTTCCTGCTCCCCAAGTTTATAGCGACCAAAACTCTCCCCTAAATCACAATTCAAATCTACTTGAAACATATTTCTCCCCTCCATTGATAATCGTTTAATAATTAGTAAGTATTTTCGAAGTTCCCGAATTTCGGAACAGTAGTTTTAAAACTAAAACAAATTCTAGCACAAAAATTTTCACTTGAATATATTATTTGCAAAATTATTCGAAAATTGTAAATAACGCAATATTCTTAACATACATACTTGATTTTAAAATTGAAAACAAATTATAATGTTAGAAATATCCGTTTTGAAAAACATAAATACCGAAATTCGAAACCTTGAGGAGCTGTTTATAATGGCCTATCAGAAAATTAATGCAAACATAAGGCCCTTAGGGGATTCTGCGCTCGTCATTCAGTTAGGTGACGGAATCAGCCTTGCCATCCATGAGAAAGTTAAAAATCTTTCCAATCTATTAGAAAAAGAACCGTTTACAGGATTGATTGAATCTGTGCCTTCTTATAATAGCCTGACAATTTATTACAATCCTGTTGCCGTCTTTTTGTCCAACACGCATAAAGAATCATCAAGTCCCTATAAGAAAGTAAGTGCAATGATTTTATCGCTGCTGGATCAATTAGAAACAAGTGAAACTTCCGAACAACGGCTAATCACAATCCCAGTCGTGTACGGAGGAGAGTTTGGTCCGGATTTGGAATATGTAGCAAGTTATCACGGACTTTCTGTTGAAGATGTGATTGAAATTCATTCGTCAAACGAGTACTTAGTTTATATGATTGGCTTTGCTCCTGGGTTTCCGTTTATGGGCGGGATGGATGAAAGAATCGCAACACCACGTAAGGATTCACCACGTCTAGCCATCACACCGGGTTCAGTAGGAATTGCTGGCAAACAAACAGGCATCTACCCGTTAGAAACTCCTGGAGGATGGCAAATTATCGGCAGGACGCCACTTGATTTGTTTCTTCCGGAACTTTCACCGCCAACTCTGTTACAGGCCGGAGATAGAATCCGCTATGTACCGATAACGCTTGAAGAGTATGCTGTCTATAAGGAGATGAAACAATGAGCATTAAAGTACTTCATCCTGGATTATTGACTACGATTCAAGATTTAGGGAGATTCGGTTCACAAAAATTTGGAGTCATCGTAAGTGGTGCAATGGATCCGATTTCTCTCAGGATTGCAAATTTACTTGTCGGAAATAACGAAGGTGAAGGAGCACTTGAAATCACACTTTTAGGGACAACGCTCCAATTTGACACTGATGAGTTAGTTGCCATTACAGGAGGAGACCTGCAGCCTACAATTGACGGAGAAAAAGCTCCAATGTGGAGACCTGTCCTGATTCGGAAAGGTTCTGTTTTACAATTTAAGTCAGCAATAAATGGATGCAGGGCCTACGTGGCATTCGCTGGCGGAATCGTGGTCCCTGAAGTTATGGGAAGTAAAAGCACTTATTTGCGCGCAGCTATTGGAGGACTTCAAGGCAGAGCATTACAAAAAGGAGATGTATTGGACAGCGGAGACTTCAATCCACTCAGTCAGGCATTTGTTCATCAGCTCGAAAAAATGACGACTCACTTTAATTGGTCTGTCGACTATACAGAGTTTATATCATTCGATAAAACACAAACAATCAGGGTTTTACATGGTGCTGAGTTCGAGCGTTTCGATATTGAAAGCCAACAAGCTTTTTTCTCGAAGCCCTATAAATTAACGACACAAGCTGATCGAATGGGCTATCGATTGGATGGCGAACCACTCAGCCTATCAGAGGAATTTGAGTTGTTATCTGAAGGAGTCACGTACGGTACGATTCAAGTGCCTTCAAACGGTCAGCCTATTATTCTGATGGTTGATCGACAAACGACAGGAGGTTATCCAAAAATCGGTCAAGTCATTTCCGTTGACCTCCCTTGTTTAGCACAGATGCAGCCAAACACGAACATTCAGTTCAAGAAGTTTTCCCTTGAACAAGCAGAATTAGAATTAATCAAACAAGAGGAGTTGCTGCGTAAATTAGCAATGGGTATTCAGTTTAAAGCACTTCATCAATAAGAGTATATGAAAATTGATACATAAGTGTATTTAGAAGCAAAACGAGGCGATCTCACATCCAATTGATGCAGAGACCGCCTCGTTTATGTTATTTGCTATAGCCTAATTGCATTGAAATATCCTCAGCAATTTTTTTTACCTTCTTTGCATAGATCTCAATGTTCTCATCCTGATAATTCGCTTCGATCCCTGCGATACTGATTCCCGCAATAACTTCTCCGTTGTGATTAAAAATCGGAGCAGCAATGGCCGCTGTATGGTTTTCCAATTCAGAATGACTGATTGTATAGCCATCGATTCTCGCTTGTTTAATCGTTTCATAAATTTTATCTTTTTCAGTAATTGTCCCGTTTGCAAACGATTTTGGATTGATTGATTCAAGATATGTCTCCACTTCTGAATCCGGTAAAAAGGACAAGATTGCACGTGAACAGGCACCGGCATAAAGCGGACTTTTCCTTCCGATTGACGTATACAAACGCACCTTTTGTTTTGTGTCTATTTTCTCAATATAGATGGCTTCATCTCCATCTTTAACAATTAAGTTAATGGCTTCCTTCACATCATTATGTAATTCATGCATAAATGGATAAGCAACCTTACGTAAATCAATCCTGCCTAAAACCAGCTGACCAAATTTGAGAAACAAAAGTCCAAGTCGGTATTTCGAATCGCTTCCCTTTTCCAGGAACTCCATTTCCTCTAATGACCTGAGCATTCGATAGACCGAAGATTTCGGAATCCCCGATAGATTAATAATTTCTTGAAAGGTTAATTCCGTATTCTCTATAAATAAATTTAATATATCCATCGAACGGACAACCGTTTTATTTTTGTTGTTCATTGATTGTAGTCTGCTCCTTTCCATTCACCACTTTACATTTAGATATTCCTACCGTTTGTATTTGCGAACCCTACTGCTTCACTCGTTAAGGTATTCATAAGTTCCTTCTTTTTAGCTTCCATCCAACTTTTACATACTTAGACTCTCCCGTATGGATTACTTCATTAAAATCCATTGAATACACTTCCTGACTTCATATAAGTATTATACCCAGATTAGAAGATAAAACGGAAACTATAGTAGGTGCACATTAAATAAAAACCTCATTTACTTATGGGAACGGGTCTAAGCGACTATTTGCTGGATCTCCATACATTTAAATAAAACAGGTACGTATAGTAGGTAAAATAAAGCAGTAGAGAATACAATTCCATTACTATTCTATTACTAGTTTTGTAAAAAATCGTAAGGAAAAAGAGCGAATTTCGTTAACATAATCTTTATTAAGCTATACATCTATCTATATATTCTATTAACATTCCTTTTCTAAAATAAATTTGAATCATATTTTAGATAGGAGATGGAGAAATGAGCAAAAAATTATTAGTGGGAACAGGTATGGCCTTATCGTTATTATTAAGCCCATTCAGTCAATCATTTGCAGAAGAACCAACAGTAGGTGAAAGAAAACAAGTGAGTAATGTAGCACACCGTGGTGCAACAGCTTATTCACCTGAAAATACGATTGCCGCTTTTGATCTAGCAGTTGATATGAAAGCCGATTATATTGAAATCGATGTTCAACGAAGTAAAGATGGTGAATTAGTATTGATTCATGATACAACGGTAGATCGTACAACAGATGGAACGGGAAAAGTTGGGGATTTAACATTTGAACAGCTTAGAAGTCTTGATGCAGGTAGTTGGAAAGGGGAACAATTTGCAGGAGAACCAATCCCAACATTTGAAGAAATTCTAGATCATTACCATGGGAAAATTGGAATTTTAATAGAATTAAAGGCTCCAGAGCTTTACCCTGGTATTGAAGAACAAGTAGCAGCAGCATTAATAGAACGAAATCTCCATAAACCACAAAATGAAAAAATCATTATTCAATCTTTTAACTTTGAATCAATAAAAAAAATGGATCAGCTTCTTCCTAAAGTTCCAATCGGTGTATTAACTTCTAACCGAGCAGATACAACATTAGAAGCTTTACAGGAATTTTCAACTTATGCGGATTGGTTTAACCCAAGTTATGGAATTGTGACGGAAGAATTAGTGAATCAAGTTCACTCTCTTGGAATGCAAATTGGTTCGTGGACGGTTCGTAGTCAAGAAGCTGCAGACTTCCTATTCGAAATGGGCGTTGACGCAATCATTTCTGATTATCCGGATTATGTAGATCCTAGAAACTAATATTCCTGTAAAATAGTTTAAGAAAAGGAGTAGTTGCTACTCCTTTTTTGTTTGGATTTTTTGTTGGTTTTTAGATTAAATTTTATACAAATAAGACCGATTCCGCCCAATCTGCTACACTAATTTGGATACATACTATAAGGGCTAGTAGACTTAAAAATTTCAGATGGCGCTTTATATGTTTTTATATTACATAAATATTATTCAATCAGAAAAGCTCTAAACGCTGATATCACAGCAATTAGAGCTTTTTGTAATGTGTATATATTAATCTAAAGCATTTCGTTATAACTAACTAAAGTCTAGGACACTTCCCTATTCGAAAGTTGTTTAAAAGGTATAGTTTCCGATTGTTTCAACTTTTTTCGTCGAATCCATGCAACAATCACGACAAGAATTAAAGCAAACCCTAAATAGCCCATCGTTGAGTAAACTTTCCCTACTAAACTTGTGAAGCCAACTAGGCTTGCAGCAAATCCTGCCAAACCAACGACGATGACAGCTGGCTTGAATGACTTTGATTCCGGTGCAAAGAAGCGTACGGTAAAGGCATAGAACATACCGACTGCCGTATTGTACATCATTCCTAAGAGTGCGATTGACATGAGAACACCTACCGCTGGATGAATTTGATTGGCCAGCTCTAATGTTGGCATATCTACCCCTGCTACCACGTCGATTTTTACGAACATCGCGACATTAATCAGAATAATTAATAGACCTAGCATAATCCCGCCAAAAATACCGCCGCGCCCTGCTACTTTACTATCTTTCTCTGTACCACCCATGACGATTAACAGCGCAGCACCCGCAGCGATATTATAAGAAACATACAATAATGCGCCAATAAACCAATTCCCTGCCGCTGCCGGCTGCTCCTTCGCTAAGTTATCTGCTTGTGACCATGAAAGATCCATCGTAAAGATCGAATAGATTAATATAACAAAGATAACCCCCATTAAATACGGAGTTACACTCGCAATTATATTAATGATGTTTTTCACATTTAATAATAATGTCGCAATCGTTAAACCAACCATGATAATGCTGCCGACCATAGGATCAATGCCAAACATTTGATTGAATGTAGAGCCAGAACCTGCAAACATCACGACCGCTACCCCAAATAAGAAGAACGTAATCAGGAAGTCTAAAATGAAGCCTAAATAACGACCACTAATTTGATAAATAACCCCTTTATGGGAAGCAACCTGCATTTCCGATCCTAGTTGTGCTAACGTCATACCTAAAAAGGCAAACGCTAAAGAAGCGAGAATTCCCCCAACTAGCCCCAGTGTACCGAAACTTGTAAAATACTGCATAATTTCCTGACCAGAGGCAAAGCCCGCGCCGACAATTAAACCGACGAAAGCACCTCCTATTTGTAAACTTCTTTTCATAATGCACCTTCTTATTGTTTGAATTTTCTGATAAAATAGCCCATAAATTTCCTTAAGCACAAACATTCGTGCTTAAGGAGTTATTTGGATTAGTTATATGTTTTCTTTTCGACCGTATAAGATTCCACTGTTTCACGATTGATCGTATAGCCGATGCCAGCTGTTTGCGGAACCTGGATATAACCATTTTCCGCCACTACCTCAGGCTCGATAATATCCTTTTCCCAGTAGCGATTCGAGCTCGCTGTATCCCCTGGTAGAATAAAGTTCGATAAAGTTGTCAGTGCTACATTATGTGCACGCCCCACACCCGACTCCAGCATGCCGCCACACCATACCGGAATGCCCTTTGATTCGCAATAGTCATGAATTTTCTTCGCTTCTGTTAAGCCGCCAACACGGCCGATTTTAATATTAATAATTTTTGTCGCACCGATTTCGATTGCTTTACGTGCGTCCTCTAATGAGTGAATGCTCTCATCCAAGCAAATTGGTGTTGTCATTTGTTTTTGTAGTGTTGCATGATCGATAATATCATCCGAAGCTAACGGCTGTTCCACCATTGTTAAGTTAAATTCATCAAGTTGCTTTAAAAGAGCCGCATCTTCCAGACGGTAAGCAGAGTTGGCATCTGCCATAATCGCCACATCCGGGAATTTTTCACGGAGTGTACGCATCACTTCCACATCCCAGCCTGGCTTGATTTTTACTTTGATCCGCTTATAACCGTCCCGCACATATTCATCTACTAAAGCGACTAAATCATCGATCGATTTTTGGATTCCAATACTAATTCCTACTTCGATTTGATCCTTTGTACCGCCAAGTGCAGCTGCTAGTGTTTGATTCGTTTGTTGGGCATAAATATCCCAAATTGCGCCTTCAATTGTTGATTTGGCCATATTATTTTTACGGATTGGCTCAAAAATAGCACTTACTTCATCTGGATGGCTGATCTCTTTATTTAAGATTAACGGAATCAAATAATCCTCCAGCATATGCCAGTTCGTTTTTAACGTTTCTTCGTTATACCATGGTGAGTGGAAAGCTACAGATTCACCCCAGCCAATTGTACCTTGTTCATCTTTTGCTTCAAGTAATAAAAAATCTCTATTTGTGAAGGTACCAAAGCTTGTTGTGAAAGGTGCCTTTAGCTTCATTTGTAAATGTCTAATTGTAATTTCGGTAATTTTCATGTTTGCTGCCTCCAAGTGCTAATGTGTCTTTTCGTACAAAAATATATTCATTCCACGTTTCCTGCTGCTGCAAGCGAACAGCTGCGTAGCCGGCAGCAAATAATGCCTGGCAAGTTTCTCGCACAGCTAATCGCCAGTGCATCGCATGCAGCTGACTCGACGCCTTTAATTGTTGGAAATCTTTTGGAACAGGTAACACATAAACAGGCTTCGTGAAATCTACTTTATGTAACTTGATCCTGCATAAATTGTCCTGCTCCCAAACCATTTCGCCAAGCGGTTCCGGATTTTCGATATTAGGTTGGATAGACTGCGCTACATAATCAGACGTTAAATGCCAATGTACTTCAAAACGATCTGATGGTAACCCTTTATTAAAGCCATCCAGCATTTCGCCGTAGCAGTTTTCCAGGTACATATCACAAATGCCGTTCAGCTTCGTTAAGTTTAAGTACCCATTGCGTGTTTCCAGTGGATCAAATGTCCATACCATCAGGTCATAGCCTTTTTGAATGGCGATTTCTCGCTGCGCATCTTTCAACTTTTCGCCAACTTTTTGAGAACGATAGGCTTCATCAATGCCAAGCATATGCGAGCATAAATAGGTTTTGCCATTGTTGAGTGCCGCAAAGCCGTAGCTAAAGCCGATTAGTTTTTCGCCTTCATAGGCCCCTACCATAATGCCACCATGCTTGACCGCTGTTAATGTTTGATGTGTCGGCAGAGGGGATGTTTGCCAAATTTGCTGCTCCAGCACTTGCACCTGTTGCATTTCCTCTAGTGTCGTTAGTTCTTTTATTAAAATCATATCTGATCGCTTCTTTCTAAATGCTGTAACGCGCCAAGTAATGCCCGTTTAATTATTTCTACTCCTGTCTCAAGCTGATTTTGATTAAAGGTCATTTGCGGATGATGTAAACCCGGCGTGACGCCACAGCCTAAGCCGAGCATCGTCGTTTTCAAATGCGGCTTCGTATACGCATAAAAATGAAAATCCTCGCCTCCCGGTGTCACGATATCCGGTGCGCAATACGCGGTTCCTACCGTTTCAATAATCGCCTGTCGCATAATAGCTTTTGCTTCTTCATCGACCTGTGCTGCCGCAATATGAGCACCAATCGTTGTCGTAATAGCTGCTCCGTACAATGTACTGACAGCATCAATGGCCTTTTGTAAGCCAGTTGTGAGTGCATCCATCGTGTCATTCGTCTGTGCACGCACATCTAAACTAAATGTCGCGGTGCCTGGAATGATATTTGTCGATACACCGCCCGCTTGAATTTGGGTCATTTTTATTGAGGCGCTTTCCTCAGGTTTGATCCATATTCGTTTTAGCACATCTACTAGTGCGGCTGCTACTTCAATTACGTTTATTCCCTGCTCTGGTCTTGCGCCATGTGCTTCGATACCAGTAATGGTGCCGTTAATGAGTTTTGCTGCCCCATGATAGAGCGCTGGTGCATGATAACCTTCTGCCAGTTCCACAAGCGGGCGTACATGTGTGCCAAACAAAAACTGCAACGGATCGACGACGCCGCGCTCCGCAATCGCCTTCGCACCAGCTGCTTTTTCTTCTGCTGGTTGGAATATAATCCGTACCGCACTCGATAGATTCATTTTTTGCAAGGCAAATGCTACACCGAGAGCCATCGTCATATGTCCATCATGCCCACAGGAGTGATTGGCCTTAAAGACTCCATCCACTTCCTGCCATAAGGCGTCGATATCTGTGCGGAAGCCGACTTTCGGAATACCTGGACCAATATCTACATACAAGCCCGTCATTCCTTCGAATAATACGGGTGTCAGTCCTGCTTGTGTGAGCTGCTCTGCAATAAATTGCGTCGTTTCGACCTCCTGCCAGCTTACTTCAGGATGATGATGTAAATGCTCAAATATTTCGTTTAAACTTTTCTCCATACCACTCAACTCCATCGATCTGCTAAAAAACTATTTTGAAAATCATCAAACTTTTCGCGTTGTTGCTCATAATACGCCTGATCATGCGACACCATGCCCACGACGAGTGTATTCATAAAAGCAATCAGTGCCGGCATCATATCAATCGTCGAAAGCTCCGTTTGCTGTAACACAAAGGTAGTATCTGCATAAGGGATAATCGGTGCCACATTGGAATCCGTCATCGCCACCGTATAGGCCCCCTGCTCATGAAACATTTTCGCTAATGCAATCGATTCCTTATAATAACGATGCAACGATACGACGATGACCAATGCATCCTCATCCATCTCCTGCAATGTGCGAATCAGCGCACCTGTATGTGACTCAACGACTTGTACATTCGGACGTAAAATATTTAATGTGAACTTCAGCCACTGTCCTGCAAATTGTGAAGCACCCGCACCGATTAAATAGATCGTCGATGCTTGATGCATGCGTCTTGTAACATCTCGGAATTGGTCAGGGTCGATTTGCTGGGCAATATTAATAATTTGATTACTTACCTGTCCCATGACCTTTTCTGCAAGCTGTGGTTCATGAAATAATGCTTCCTTTGATGCCACATAATTGCCTAACGTACTATTCGTATTCTTTCCAAAAACGAACATCGTGACTTCCTTTTGGAGCTGTGCATAACCCGCCAAGCCAATCGCGTAGCAAAATCGGATTACCGTTGTTTCACTTGTTCCTGCACTAATACCTACTTCACTAGCCGAATGCACCCCAACATACGTTGGATTTTTCAAGACAAATTGAGCTACCTTTTTCTGCGCTTTCGAAAGCTGATCAAAATGCGCCTCAATCCGCTCGGTAATCGTGCTTGCTTTAACACCCAAAAGAAGTCACTCCTTCACGATTCATTTTTTGAAGTTTATACTTCAAACGTTGAATAGTAATTTAACATACTCATTGGTAAAATGCAATGAGTTTTCTGAAAGTTCACACTAATAAATCTATTAATTTGTCAATTCAATGAAAATGATTAGCTTGAGCATCTAAAATAAAAGCATATAATGAAGACATAAAGGGGGTATCTTTGATGAGGTTTAATCGAATCTTTCAACAATTTGCAGCAATAACCGAGGCAATCAAAGCATTTCCACTAGCTACTGTGCTCTTAGTCGTCTTATTCTTCGTGAATGTAGCAGAAATTAGCGGTACTGTGGCAAATTACGAAAAATGGCTGGCAACGCTTGTTGTTGCTGTATTTGCTGCATCTGTAGCTGACTTATTTGCCAAACATGTCATAACGTATAGCATCGCAATTTTTTTTACAGGGCTTTTCTTCTGGATTAGCAGCTCCAATGATCTTGTATTAGCGATTCAAACAGGCGTTGTTGTCAGTGCGCTCATGATGGGCTTTATATGGTGCGGAAAGGAAAACTTCAGTGCTCGTTTTTTCCATATTTTCAAAAGCATACTCATCACAGCCTTCTTCTCCATTATCATCTTTGTTGGATTAATGCTCATCTATGCAGCGATCAATTATTTACTGTTTTCGATTAATTCAAATATCATCGAGTATATCGCGGCTATTGTATTTGGTTTGTTTACGCCATTATTCTTCCTGTCCTTGACAATGAAGAAAGAGGAACCTGCCCATATTCTTGAGGTGTTGCTTTCGTACGTAATTGTACCGCTGACAATGGTGTATGCTGTGATTTTAGTAATTTATATCGCACTGCATTTCACCGATTGGTCAGAAAATTTACTCGAACCATTATTAGTGTATTTCGCGTCAACTGTACTCGTCGTCTACTTTTTAAGCTACCGACTTAATAATGGGTTAACGAAATGGTTCCGACTTATTTTCCCGAAAGTATTACTTATCATTGTGCTTTATCAGCTCGTTGTCTCCATCATGAAAATCGGAGAGACTGGCATTACACATGGCCGATATTTTGTTATTTTATTCGGTTTATTTGCCATCATCATCGCACTGATCCTGACATTTATTCCAAAAAAGCAATGGCTTGTTGCACCGATTTTTATCGGGTTTAGTTTACTTTCTGTCATCCCGCCTGTTGATGCCTTTACGATTAGTAAAAACAATCAGGAGAATCTGCTACTGGAGCGTTTACAATCGCTCAATATGTACGATGGAGAAGTTCAGCCGAATCCGGAAATTTCTAATGAGGATAAGCAATTCATTACGGAGAAATTTGATTATTTACAGCGCATGGATTATGACATTGCGTGGCTGCCGGATCAACGTTTCGAAAAAATCTTTGGTTTCTCGCCACAGTATAAAGATTACATGAATGAAGTCTATTATACGGTTAACTTAAATGGGGATGAACCGATTATTACTGCAATTGATCATTACGATTATTTTGTTCAAGTATCCGCTTCACAAAATCCACCGCACAGACGCTTTGAGTTAACAAACAATATGCAGCTCCGTTTACAGAAGGATCAGCTCGTGTTAATGAAAGACGAGCAAGAGCTTTTAGCATGGTCGTTGGAGGAACTAGACACCCTCTTTACAAGTAATTACAGCGAATTATCTGTAGAGGAAGCTACTTTAATCGCAGAAAATGACCGCGCGAAGCTGCAAATCATCGTACAATATGCTCAATCCCATCGCAATCAACGCTATGCGGAGTTATTTGTTTTTGTGCAGGTGAAGGAATAAGGAATGAATGGAACAGCCCTTGACATGTGGAGTGTCGGGGGTTGTTTTTGGTAAGAGGTGAAAAAATTAAAGCATAAAGAACGCACAATTCCTATTTCAAGAATTGCGACCGATTGTGGAATATCGTTTTTCAACAAAAGACTCCTTTAGTTAATAAGAATGAATAGAATTAAACCTTCTTCCAATAAAGTTAGCAGGTACGGGGTTGAGTTCTAATTCTCTTGACCAAATAGAGAGTTGACCAATGTGGTGAATTTCATGGGCAATTATATGGTGTAATATTTCCTCAACGGTATATTTATTTTCATCCCAAGGTACATATACAACTTTATTTTTAAATTCATCTATATCTTTACTTAGAAATTCTGCTATTTCATTTCGCAATCTATCAGAAAGAGCTTTAACCTTTTCAGGCGTATCATAATCAGCAAATTCAACTACTATGTCTTCTTTGCCTTGAATACCACGAAGCCAACTGTATTCAACATCAATAATGTGAAAAAGAGTATATAATATACTCCCTACTCCACCAGTTCTTTCCTTTTTCAATTCCTCAATCGATAGCTGGTAACACCAATCAAACCATTCGTCTCTTACCTGCCAGTTATATTCAAAAAAATTTAACAATGTGATCACTCCAATATAATTGTTTTAACTATAAGAGTTTGCTTCTTGTCACTAAAATCCCTCTATATTTTTTTAGTAATTTGCTAAACGTTTCTTATCAAAGAAACTAATTGATCACCGTTACAATGTGTAAATAAAGAAGACCATCTAATCATTATTCAACTAAAGCGCCCGATTGTTGAAGAGAGTGTCAACACTTTAATGCCATTATAATTTTTTAGCTATAAATCAGAATTAATTGCTGTTAAATTAATCCTCTAATTTTTATTTGTGCCCTAGCTTCTAAAATTTAACGATTATTGATTAAGAGATTCTTTTGTTATTGTTTCTAAAAGCTCAAATAAACCACTATCATTTGAGATTTTATAATACTTATGATCGCTATCATTGTCATCTTCATAGACAAATATTAAATTTTTTTGAGTTGGATTAAGTTCTAACTCATAACGCTTATTCAATGCAATATTGATAAAATAATTTCCATCCACATATGAATCTGAACTAGATAATATTTCAAACTTAGAATTCTTAAAAGCTTCTAGAATTGCTGTTTTATCATCCTCCGACAGCTTAAGTTCTACAAAAATCTCTTCTGTCTCACGATCCAATTTATAACCGTCAACAGTAACGTGTTCTGATTCAAAGTCTATATCATTAAAAACTTCATCGCTGGCTAATGTATTGCTGTTAAAAATAAAGAAAGCCACAAATAGGGCAACAATAAACAAAGCAAATATACTTGCTATCATTTTTTTACTCTTAACTTTAGCATTCATACGCAACCTCCATTTCCTTTGTTTTATAAATTATAATATAGTTAAGTTTACTAAGTAGTGGAAAATATCATTAAAGACTTTAGATTGATAAAAATAGTGTATCTTAGTTTTATAACAAAAATATATATAATTTTACAATTTTTTAGAAATATTATATTTTTTTGAAATTTATTAAAAAAATGGTAGGTGTGAGTATGCGTTTATTAAAATCTATAAACAACTTTTTAGAAAGTAAGTATATGTTTCTTATACTAGGAACATTATTAGCTATAGTAGCAATAGCGCTTTATGTTAGGGGTTTAGGTGGTCTTTCTATCTTTATAGCTTCTCTTTTCTCTATTTCAAATTTGATATTGTTTTTTTATGTAAATAAATATGGGTTTAAAAATAAAAAATAAAGAAGTCAGTCTTCGTAGAGGACTAAACCCTTGCTTGGTAACATTTCATAAAAAAAGGCATCCATTGTATTCAGCATTGGATGCCGATTTCATATTCCGATAATTTTTAAAAGCACTGTTTGTTACATTCTATTGGTCCTTTAACGAAAAAGAGCATTTCCTTTATTCAAGGAACGCACCCTTTAGCGGAAAAATGCGATCTTCTTATTGAAGAATCGCGCCCGATCGTATTATTAGGTCAGCCAGAAAATATTTCTGGTTGACCATTTTTTATATCGATATATGATAACGGTAGCCGAGGTAGAACGTTCGCGCCCGTGGGGCTAAGACCTCGTCCGCAAAACAGTTCACCCCCTACTTGTAGAAACATGTTTGAGGCTGGTTGGGACAGTGATCTCGTATAACAAGCGAAGCTATGACACTACAAAGAGGATTTAGGGGTTACCGGCAATTATCATTTTGAAGGAGGAATTATAATGAATCCAGTCATTGGCCTGGATGTAGCTAAAGGTGAAAGTCAGGTTCAAGCTTATTTGGAAAGAAAGAAGCCCTACAAGAAAAGCTTTAAAGTAAAACATGATCTTGATGGGTTAGCTAGTTTATTAGATTTTATTAAAGAAGTAGAAGATATTTCAGGAGAGCGCCCTCCCCTAGTTATGGAGTCTACAGGCCATTATCACACACCAGTTGTTCAATATTTTGAAGACAAAGGTTATTTAATCATTATCGTAAATCCACTCATCTCTTATAAGACGAAAAGTTCTAGTTTACGAAAGGTAAAAACAGATATCGTTGATGCCAATCATCTCTGCGAGCTGTATTATAAAGAGGATTTAGAGCCTTATAAAAAGCGTGGCATCCAACTTGCGAACTTACGTCATCTTACGAGACAGCACGATAATATTACAGGCATGTTTGTACAAACTAAACTACAATTCCAGGCAGTCTTAGATCAAGTATTCCCTGAATATAGTAATGTTTTTGGCGACTTATATTCGAATGTTTCTTTAAAAATACTACAGACTTATCCTACTTCAGAAGATATATTGAGCGCCAATAACGAAGTATTAACAACTAAAATAAAAGAATTCTGTAATTCTCGTTCTCTACAATGGGCAAATCAACAGGCTGAAAAGCTAATGACTGCAGCAGCTCAAAATCCATTTCAACAGGCTTTATATTCTAGCCTTGCCCTAAGTTTAGATATGTATATTAACATGATCTTTGAATACAAAAAACACCTATCCCTACTTGAAAATGAGATAGATGCTTTGGCCAAAAGTATTGAAGAATCGAAGATTATCCAATCTATTCCTGGTATCGGAGAAAAAATCGCTGCCACGATTATATCTGAAATTGGGGAAATTGAAAGGTTTAATCACCCTAAGAAACTAGTCGCATTTGCCGGTCTTGATCCAAGTATCTTTGAATCAGGTACATTCAAAGGCACTTACAACCGAATAACAAAAAGAGGCTCTAGCAGACTACGGCAAGCTTTGTATATGGCTGTTAAATGTGCAATTCGTGATTGTCGAAAACAGAAAACTACAGATGAAATCCTTCCTCGTAATAAGAAACTACGGGCGTTTTATGATAAAAAACGTGAAGAAGGAAAACCATTTAGAGTAGCTGTAATAGCTTGTGCAAACAAACTCTTACATTGGATTTATGCACTATTAAAAAACAAAACTTCTTTCCAAGACATATCTTGATTTAACAATTTAACCAAGCAAACCTAAACTTTCCAAATCAAAAATTTGGACGGTTATTTGGCATGCACAAATTTAGTATAACATGATATTTTTATTATTTTTAATGAAAATTATTGACAACTATTAGCTGGTTTGTTGAAGATTGATTGTGTATCCTCCAAACTTTTATTTGGAAACGTTATTGAGATAAAATTTATATAGTATTCATAAAAATGAGTTGTTATTCTTCAGATTCACTAAACGGGTATACATACATATCAATATCAATAAATGCATTGATATCGGAAGCAAATTTACTAAATTCAGGGTAGATTACTAAACCAGGTGTAAAACCATCTATCATTGTTATCACTAATGCAACTTTTACATTCAATTTCAATTCTTTTTTTATACGGTTAATTGAATCTGTTTTTTCCTGGAAAACATTTAAAATAGGAAGTAAAACATCATCTACATCAAGTGTTTCTAATGTTTCAGATTCATATTGCCACGATGTAAATGAACGTGTACGTACATCATTTATTCTTTCACCCATTCGCAATATTCTTGTTGGCTTTACACCTAACATCGCTGTTACTACTTCTACAGGAAAATCATCAACATCATCCTTACCAGTAAAACTAATGTATGCATATAAACTTGTTTTATCCATACAGCCCTCCAAAGATCTTTATATTTATACAAGCGATTATAACGTTAAAATTTACTGGATAAAAGTAACCTTTAACTGAAAAGGACCCCCTTCCTTATTCAAGGAAAGCGCCCGATTGTTGAATAAGGGATCGTCATTCGTAATGTTTACTACCTTACATACAAAGAAGTTCCCAAATACGATTTTGAGAAGGTTATACTTTAATTAACGAATGATTTGCAGAATTGATAAGTTGGGGGATGAGAAATGATGCAGATTTTATTAGTTATTTTAATATGGGTTTTACCGATTATCCTTCTTAGAAATGCATACTTTAAAATGGATAAGGAAGAACAACAGAAAGTTAAAAGTGTGTTTAAACAACCTTTAGCACTTTTTTGTGTAGGATTACTAGTTATAGGTTATTTATTGTCTTTTTCGGGGATTTTTTTAGCTATTGCATTGGTGTTGCATATCGGTGTAACGATGGTATTTATCGGCTGGTTTACGTCAATTATCGTAGGCTGGAAAATAGGGAAATTGAATCTTATGAAAAGTGCTGTATTTATTTTGTTAGGGGTTTTAGGAATAGTCATTTATGTGGTTATCATTACATAAATTTCAAAAAACATTCCCAAACATCGCTTTGGTAACTTTATTACTTATGTTATATTTTCATATAGAATATTTTAAGTCTGGTGTGAAACTGTTATGAAAAAATTATTATTATTAATCCTAGTATCTCTATTAATAGCAGCTATTGAATTCGGCAAAAGTTTTGACGCGATTGTTTTACCTATTTCGGCGAGTCTAATTTTATTAATTGGGAGTATTACTGTTTGTAGAATTGCTTTTGGGACTTATGTGGAAAAGAAATATACAGTATTGTTTTTAGGCGTTGTCTCACTTTATACCATTGGAACAATTTTTAATGTTCTAATGTACAACTAATACTTTTCAATTTATATACGACTATATAAAACAACGTTCCCAAATGACTCTTTAAAGCTGGCCCTATAACGGAAAAACGCGATTTTCTTATTGAAGAATCGCGCCAGATTGTTTAATAGCTATATCATAACAACATATGTAATTTAGCCTTTGTATTTGTTGCTACCCGGTAGTTTTTTTATTTCATACCAAGCTTTAATTGCATCTTCTCGATGATTCCCTTTGTTTTTGGGATCTGCGAAATAGTCTCGGATAAACTGATTGTATTCAAATTGTGAGCCTATTTGTTTCTTAAACAACGGGTCTTTTTTTCTTTCCTGCTCTTCATACCATGCATTTACAACATCACGATATGTCTTTCCTACATTTTCTCTAAAATAATTTTGAATATAAGTAGAAAAATGAAATTTGGGGATTTCTGACTTGAAGAAGGCCCTTACAGTTTGACTACAACGGTGATTTTCCGTTATTACTGTATCTAAATTTAAATCTGTTAATATTGCTTCATTTGTAGGAGACTTTCTTTTTTTCAGTGGCTTTTGTATTTCTCCTGTTTGAAGAAATGCTGCTATTCTATCCGTAATTTCAATTTTAGAACCAGAGGCACTCATCCCGTTCTTTCTACAAAAAGTTTGTAATTCCTCTTTTAACCAATAAAAACTTTGAAATTCTTGTACATCCAATTTCCTTTTTAGTTCAGGCCTCAAATATTACACCTCCAGTGTTAGTTAGTACTATTATAAAACTTACGTTCTTCTTTTTGTCGTTCTTTTTGATAATATTGACATTCTTCTTATTCGATTAATGTAACATACAAAAAGACGCGTTTCTCGATAAACGCGCCCGATTGTGGAAGATTGTTTTCGAACTAAAGCTACCTTTAAGCTTAATAGACAATATTATATTACGAAACAACTTATATAATTTTACTTACATCTAATCATTTTGTTTGGCTATGGTTCTTAGATTGCCTTTCTTTAAAGCAAAGTAATCTCTTCCTTACTATTATTCTACAATAGTTAATACTACTTTCCCTTTCGCTTTTCCAGTTTCCACATAATTTATTGCTTTTGTAGCTTCTTCAAACCTAAAAATTCGATCAATTGTTGGTTTAATCTTCCCTGACTCCAAAAGTTCTGATAATACTTGTAACTGTTGTCCGCTATGTTTCATAAAAAGAAAAGTGTATTCCACATCGTGCTTTTTTTCTAAACTAGTTAACTTAGTACTTGCTAATGAGAATAACATTTTTTTAAAATACCCCAGCCCCATTTTTTTTGCAAAACGACCATTTGGGGTACCTGCAATTGAAACAATCTTCCCTCCTTTTTTTACTGTCAGAAATGACTTCTCTAATGTTGCTCCCCCAATACTATCAATTACTGCATCATAATTCTTTATAACTTCTTCAAACTTTTCTATTTTATAATTAATAACTTCATCCGCACCAAGTGATTTTGCTAAATTGCTTCCCTCACTAGCTGTAGTTGCAACATAGGCTCCCATTTCTTTTGCAAGTTGTATAGCGAAAGTTCCTACACCACCAGAGCCAGCATGAATTAAGATTTTTTGATTATTTTTAACCTTTAATATGTCATAGAGCGCCTGGTAAGCAGTTAATCCAACCAAAGGGATAGATGCAGCTTCTTCAAAGCTAAGATTTTTAGGTTTTATAGCAATATCATGTTCATGAACTGATAGGTACTCTGCAAATGTGCCAATTTTGTTAGAACGGGGACGACCATAAACTTCATCGCCTACATTGAATTTTGTTACATCTTTTCCCACTTCAATAATCGTCCCCGCAAAATCGTTTCCTAATGTCAATGGCATATCATAATGCAGCAGTAGCTTCAATTCGCCCTTACGTATTTTTGTATCAAGTGGGTTTATACTCGCTGCATGTATCCTAACTAATACTTCATTACTGCCTACATTAGGTACTGGTCGATCAATAAAAGCTGGCTCTTTCTTGTATGCTTCTATTACAAATGCTCTCATCATAAAACTCCTTTTCAGCTGAATAAAATTAACGCTAACTTACTTCTTTATTCCTTAGGTTTTAGCGATTCTCTCATTCCTTTTCATCTTTTAAGGAATAATAACTTCCACTAAACATGTTTAGGGGAAGTTTAATTTAATATTATTGCTGATTTTTAATTATGTTCTTCAATCAAAAACGGGTAATCTGTATATCCTTGCTCACCACCTGCATACATTGTATTTCGGTCAGGTTCGTTTAATTGCGCATTGACTTTTAAACGCTCCACAAAATCTGGGTTTGCGATTAACCAAGTCCCTACAGTAACAACGTCAGCCACTTCATTATCCAAGTCTACTGTTAATTTATCTAAAGGGCGTCCTGCTCGGTTAATGAGAAGTGCTTGTGACCAAAGCTTTCGAATTTCTTGTAGCAATGGTTCATTTCCAAAGTGCATGATGTGAAGATAGGCGAGCTTGAGCTTATTCAACTCCGCGATTAGATAATGATACATTTCGATACTAGTTTCTCCCTCTTCTATACCGTTTAATGTACCTTGAGGTGAAAAACGAATACCCACGCGTTCGGCTCCGATTTCTTCAACAACCGCTTTAGCTACTTCAATAGCAAATCGAGATCTATTTTCTATTGAACCACCATACGCATCTTGGCGATGATTAG
Organism: Solibacillus sp. FSL K6-1126; assembly: GCF_038003445.1. NCBI lineage: Bacteria > Bacillati > Bacillota > Bacilli > Caryophanales > Caryophanaceae > Solibacillus > Solibacillus sp. FSL K6-1126. The sequence goes on from NZ_JBBOPD010000001.1 coordinate 3,455,194, forward strand.
AGTTTTCACTTATGAATTGTTGAATAAGGTAACCGTTAGCCCCGTGAATTTCGACACCATCGGCACCAGCTTCAATGGCTGCTCTTGCTGCCAATCGAAAATCATTAATTACATCTTTAATTTCTTCTTCTGTTAACTCTCTAGGAGTAGGAATTTGCTTCATGCCTTGTGCAGTGAAAATTTCCACATTAGGAGCAATGGCTGAAGGAGCAACGGCCTGACGATGATGTGGTGTGTTATCTGGATGTGATACACGCCCTACATGCATCAGTTGAATGAATATTTTCCCACCTTTGCTATGAACTTTAGATGTTACTTTTTTCCACCCTTCGATATGTGCTTTCGTATAAATGCCTGGTGTATTTGTATACCCTTGTCCATCATCAGAAGGTTGAGTACCTTCACTTATAATTAAGCCAACAGACGCACGTTGACCATAATATTCAACTGCTAAATTACTAGGTGTACCATCTTCTAATGCACGACTTCTTGTCATAGGTGCCATACCAATACGATTCTTTATATTAATATTTCCAATACGCACTTCTTCAAATAGTTTACTCATAATCAATCTCCTTTTTTGTTTGTTATAACCCTTATAACGATGTATTATCTAAAAATGAATTAACATTCTCAGCAAATAATTCTGGGAACTGAAACAGGTGACCGTGACCAGAATCTGGATAAATAATCAACTGAGTATTTGGTAAATGTTCAGCTAGAATATAACTATTTTTTGTTGGTACCATTATATCTTCAATCCCGTTGGTCACAAGTACAGGATGAGGAATGTTTTTCAACCAATCGTAATTATGATCCGTCTTAGGTTGGGCCCATTTTACTATGGCTTTTAGTTGTGCTGCTTGTACTTGAGCAGAGCTATCAAACTGTTTCTGGTTCATAATTCGTTGGAGAGACTCCATTCCAGCAGCTTTACTTGTTTCAGTTGAACGATAGAAGAAGAACATGAAATCATTTAAATTATCGTTTTCAGTGCCACCGTGATTAGTCATTCTCTCAAATATTACCGAATCTGGATTTACTCCAGCTTCTGGAGACGATCCAGCTATAATAATACGGCGAATGAGATGCCCTTCCTGTAAGGCTAATTCTTGCGCTACCATTCCTCCAATTGAGAAACCTAGAATGTCTACTTGGTTAAGACCCAGTGCTTTAATAAATGAAGCAGCGTCTTGTGCCATTTCAGTTATCGATTCTGGTGTTTGACCGTTAGTCTCTCCAACCCCTTTATTATCAAAAAGAATCACTGGTCTTTTTTGTGCAATTGGAGCGAGCATGTTAGGATCCCAATTCTCCATTGTCCCTCTAAAATGAACAAGGAAAACGACAGGTATACCTGATGCTGCACCAAATTTTCTATATGCAAAACGTGTTTCATTCGCCTCAATAAACGTTGATTCTGTTGGAATTTTAAATGTTGTCATATAAATTCTCCTTTATTTAATCTTTTTTAGAATGAACGTTCTCGAATAGGGAAAGAAAAAAGAAAGCTATTCTAACACTTTCAAAATTAAATCAATAATGCTTTCTAATTCCTTTTTTGTATAATTGGTTTTAACTAATACTCTTAAACCAATAAGGTTATTATGCAGAAATTGAGCGGTAACTAGAGTATTTAAATCATTTTTAATTTCGCCTTTGTTTTGCCCCTCTTTTAAAAGTTTATTGAGCAACTCTTCTGTATCGTTAAACATTTTAGTAGTTAAATGTTGTATATCTTTATCTAATAAAGCCAACTCTACAGCCGTATTAACTGCAAAACAACCTGCTGGATAGATTTCAAATTCAGCTAAATTGACTACATACTCAAAAATATTTTTAATAGCTATCTTCACTGTTGAAGAATTGCTTATAATTTTAGTTAATTCTTCTGCAACAAACACTTCATAAAATTTTAAAGAAGCTAAGAATAACGAGTACTTGTCACCAAATGTATCATAGATACTTCTTCGATGGATCCCCATGTGGTTAACTAAATCTTGCATAGATGTTTTTTCATATCCTTGCTTCCAAAAAAGTTCCATCGCTTTTTTTAGAACTACCTGCTCATCAAATTCTTTATTTCTGGCCAATTTAATTCCTTCTCCCTAACGAATAAAAATCTCTAAAAGCCTTTTTAGACCGAACGTTCTACAAAGCACATTACACTATTTAGAATGATTAGTAAAGTATTGAGTTTTGGTTATTATCTTATGGCATATACTAATTATCTCTTTTAAACTAATCTGCCCCGTTAGCTTAAATACATTGTTTCACAAACTCACAACAACATTAACATAAAACACCATTTTTAGTTTAGAAGTGTTATTCAATTAAATGGCCCGATTGTGGAAGATCTTAATTAGTATGTCTCGTTAAACTAAAGCAATGGGCTTCAAAATAAACAGTAATTATTCTTCATGTAATAGATCACTTTGTGATCTAGATGAATACCACCCTTGTTGGATAACATCACCATTATTACGAGCGAAATATTTATATTCCACATGTGGTTCAGTATCAAATATTACACCTATATAATATGGATTCGAAGATTCATAGCCATCCTCACGATGAGGTGCTATCTGATATTTCCACGTTTCCCCAGGGTACTGTTCTTCCAAATGTATCTGTATATAACCAACTTTTTTTTCGATTTGCATATCAATCCAATATGGACGTACGTAATAAAAGATGCCGAAAGACACCAAAAATAAAATAGCCAATCCCTGAATAATTTTTCTCCATTTCCCTTTTAAAATAAAAGAAACTAATAGGATAACAAGTAAAATTCCACCGACTATCATTAATTCAATTATTTCTATTAGATGCAATGAATTTCCCCCATTTTTTGTTTCAGTTAGTTCGTTAATTGAAGTATAACCTTCCCAAACCGTCTTTTGGTAACCTTTTATAAAAGATTGTTATTCCACAATATGGCCCTATAACAGAAAAACGCGATCTTCTTATTGAAGAATCGCGCCCGTTTGTGGAATAACGAATGCCATTATAAGGTTATGATCAGCTTACAATAACAGCCCAAAGCGATATGTGTAACATTAGGGGAATTCTACACGTCTATGTTTACGAGGGGGGAAATGTATGAAAAAGATATTAATTTCTTTATTAGCTGTAGTTGTGCTAGTAGGTGGTATTTATTTTGGATCTAACCTTAAACCACCTAAACCAACCATAACTATTGAAAATAATACTGTAAAAGTGGCACAAGGTTCTTATTGTTGGCGTGGGCTTATTAATGCACAATGTGTTGATATGATTTCGCCACCAGATATTATTAAACATCACGAACTTAAACCTGTTATTGTATCACCTGAAGCTAAATTAAAAATAGAATTTAATCGTAAACCTCTAGAAAATACGTTGAATGCATCTTTATGGCTTAGTAACGGGGAAACGGAAAATGCCCCATTAAATGACAATGTACTAGTAGTGCCAAAAGAAAAGGGTGTTTATATTTATAGTGTTTCTGCAAATTGGGAAAAGGGAAGTTCGGGTTATGTCTTTGTAATTGAAGTTAAATAAATCTTCTTTTCTTTCATGAGTATTTTAGTAACAAGTTTTTATAACGTACACATAACTAAACCTAATAACGGTCCCAAATCAAAGTTTGGGCAGTTTACAAAAGTCGAAAACGTTAATTTAACAGCGTTCTCGACTTTTTTTGTATCACATTATTTATACGATATTTTATACAGTCAGCTGAAACTCTTGATATAAAGGATTTTATACTAGTTGGGTATAATCTTTAATTTGCATAAAAACTTGTATTGCCATTCTTTTATCGTTATAAATCTAAATATTTTCTAACACTCCCCAAGAAAAAAATGTTGCTCCACAATATGGCCCTATAACGGAAAAACGCGATCTTCTTATTGAAGAATCGCGCCTGATTGTTGAAGATTGATTTTCTGCGTCCACAACTTAACTTGGGAACGATATTTGTATATAGATTTATGCTTCATACCGCCTCTAAAATGAATAATGATCTTTGAAGATTAGAAACCATCCTTGTACTTTACCGATGTCTTTTTTGTCTCAAAATCACTAAAATGGCAGGACCCAAACCAAGTGTCAGACATCCTAAACTAAATACTAGCGATAGAAACGCAATAGCTAGTACATCTGATGACATCAATGTTCCAACAAAATAGAAAATACCACTTACCGCTAATACTGGACCTAAGATGAAAATACTGCTTTTAACAACGTTTTTCGTTTTCGCATATAATTTATCCGATACCGTTGAAAAGATTAGTGGCTCTTATGATAGTCGATCTGAAATCGTCCGGACGGCATCCATAAATACGTTAACAAATGCTTCGCGATCAACATCATGCAATACATGCACGTTTGGTTTATTGCCTGTTGAATTGTGTAAATCTACGACTGTCGCACCTGTTGTCATACCCTCTGTCGACATTTCTACATAGTAGTCTGTTCCTTTGAAAAACTCAGGATGCAGTAAATACATGATGGCAGAGACGTCATGGAAGCGGAGCACATCGGCGTAATGTGGCTCACTAAAAGGTGTTGGTTTCGCTACGTCCAAATAGTACGTCACAAGATCATAAGTCTTTTGCGCAAACTCTGTACCGATGTCTAGAATTTTCTTCGCTTCAGTTTGTGTGACGAATGCTTTGTGCGTCACATCTAACCCGCACATGCTCATCGGTACACCTGATTGCATCACAATTTGAGCGGCATGTGGATCTACATAGGCGTTAAATTCGGCAACGGCTGTTTTATTGCCACCTTGAGCTGCGCCACCCATCCATGAAATCGTTTCAATGTTATCCTTTACTTCTGGGTGAGCGAGTAACAATGCTCCGACATTTGTTAAGGGACCTGTCGCAACAATCGTTACCTTCTCCTCACTCGCTAAAATCGTTTCACGCATAGCTGCAACTGCTGGACGGACATTAGTCGGTACTTCCACTTTCGGAAACTCTACTTTACCAAAACCAAATGCACCATGAATCTCCTCTGCTACTTCAAGCTTACGGAACATCGGCTGCTCAAGCCCTCGTGCAATCGTCACGTCTTCTCCAATATAATTTAAAAATGCATGTGCATTGTAATTCGCCTTACTTTGCGGAATATTTCCAGATGCAGTCGTTACTAAACGAATATCAAAAATATCCTTATTAGCAAATGCTACTGTTAGCATCATTGCATCATCAATACCTGGATCTGTGTCAATAATTAGCGGTCGTCTTATCATATTGTATTCACCTAATTCTTTCATTTTTAGTTTCATTATAGATATATTTCCGAAATTGCTAAAGCTTTGTCTGAAATATATAACGTCCCACAATTCATTGTGGTTCGCGAGAAAATAGCGCACGCTCTTAATAATCAAATATATACGGAAAATGCTATTCAACTAACAAATGAAATAACTAACAATAGAACATTATAAGAGGCTCATTCGAAACATGGATACAGCAGCTACAAATCCCTGCACATTATCGCGTTTCAAATAGATTTTTATCCCCACGACCATTTCCGCGTGTTTCGCCTAAATGCTCTTTATATTGGTCGAATAAAGGAAGCTTAATAAAAAATCACCAAAATCTCAGTGATGCTTCATTTTCAATCTTCTACTCGTGTCAAAGTGATTTTTGTTCGTTTATGTTTACGCTCATCTAAATCCCTTCTTATTTCATCAGGCAAGTTATGATAAAGATTTAAATTCGAAAAAATAACATTAAGCATCTTAGCTACATCCTCTATTTGATGAATGCTAACATTTTCTAATACACTCACTGCTCGTGTATAAATCTGGCTTCGATTTTCTAGAAGCGATAAATCTTGCATAGAATGTAGTACTTCTAAAGCATATTTAGCGGTTTGTTGCCGAAAACCTATTAAATGATCAATTTCATTCTTTAACTCATTTTCCATTTCAAACACTGTGATCATGTAATACACCACCTGACTGAATAATCTTTTTTATAATTATAATGCTATTGGGTAAGCATTCCCATTAAAGGCCACCACTGTAATTAAAGCAAAAAAGTACATCCTGATAAAATCAAGATATACTCGGGTTTAATTATCTATATCCTTATGTCGAGAAAACTCGATGAGCATTAAGTCTTCCGTATCCTTCTCTATTTTTTCTATATCCGGACGATCCCAGTCACTTCCGTTATATTTTTCTTGATCCAATATATAATGAAGCTTCGTATACTCCGCATTTTGTATTAGTTGAAGAATATAACCTACTCGGTCCATCATGTACTTATTTAAAGCCATCATATCTTTATTAGACAGTTGGCTAATGACTTCTAATGGTGTATTTTCAGGTATCTTGGAATACTCATCATAACCATATTTACCAGCATGCATATCTTCAATGATGCCATTTCTAAAGATAAAGTGAACTATTTTGCGTGATAAATCAAACACATTCTCTTCAGGATCACTTTCTTCAGGTATCTCGCACTTGTTAATATATTCTAATGTCATGGTATTTTTTTGACTTTCAAAATTTATAGTCTCGTCATCTTCCTCATAAAAAAAGCCTTCCATATCTACTAACTCATCCATGAATTGTCGATCAAGCTTTTCAAAGATACCGTTCAAAACCTTTATCAAGTTACTTCTCTCTATAGGGTCAATTGAATCCAAAAAGTCGTCTTTATCTGAGCTCATTTTATAGCCTCCATGTTATTACAAGATTGTTGCATCAGGTACAGTCATACTTGCTCATAGTTTTGACTCAACTCATTAGTTTTATTCTGGAAATAACATTACCAGGATGTTGGTGTATCTGTACCTTTTCGGTTTCTGAAAATAAAAAAAGTCAAAATCCCTTTAAAAGGATTTTGACAATTACTAAACTTTATATATGGAGACGGTGGGAATTTGAACTGATTGCTTATAAACCTAGTCACATCAACGTTTCCAAGCACTTCTAATTATTATTAGCCAGATTATAGCCAGACGTGTTAACACCGTATTATAAATCACCATACAGGGAAGCTAGCTCCTTTTTATTGCTTAATGAATATACTCAACAATCTATGCTCAAAATTTGTTGCATTGTCCATATGTTCTAATAGGTCTTTTTACAATTAACATTCTTCCAAACAACAAAAGGTTGAGAATCATATAAATACTCTGGATCAATAAAATAGATTTAAAATTCATCTTATCCAAAATATTTTCTTTTTAAATGTGACATTCCAGGTTCAGCTAATACCTGTTCAATTTGTGTTTTATTAATGAGAATACATTTAAATGGAATATGATATTTAGTATCTTTTAAAGCATTGAACCAATCCAAAAAATCATTAGTTATTTTTCTATTTGTCATTAGCAGAAAATAATCTGGTTTATGCATTAAAACCTTTGTTATTTCATCATAAATCTCACTTATTAGTAGGTTATTATAGTCTTTGGAGTACTTACATTGAAGTACCCATCTATTGGAATAATCCGTTATTATAGGTATCCATGCATGTGCGTCTACATAGAAACATCCATCTCTAGCTCTATCAGCTCCTTTACCTATAATCTCAAGGTTTTTCCCGCCCCATTCCTTAATAATATCTAAACATAGTGCTTCAAATGCCCCAGCTTCATCGACTTTATCTTTTCCAGCAAACTCATCTGGTAGTTTGATTTTTCCCCAATTTATTGATTGTGTGTATGTTCTAAAGTGTTCATAATCATCTAGTGTGGTTAAAGAAATTCTAATTTTATTTAACTCAGCTTTTCCTTTTAACTTGCCATCACTATTTTCTAAATCAATTCTAGATATCTCTAATTTATAATAATTACTATTTAAATTCACTATAGAGAAAAGCTTATAGTTATCATTCAAAGCTTTCACATCTAGTTCTTTAATAGTTATACTTAGTTTAGGATTCCCACTTTGCGTATACAATCCAACATTAAATGCGTGAAAGTCTATTGATAATCTACCTTTGCCGATTAACTTATCTTTTTGATTATAAATTTTGATAGTTTCCCCAATAAAATTATCGAAATATTCCCTCACTTCTAGAGGCTCAACATTAGAAATACTTAATGTATTAGTCATTTTGAGCACCTCCATGATAAATGTACTCATCTGCTGGATTGATGTGTAATATCCAAAGTAAAATATCTTTTATAGCATACTCTTTTTTATCTTTCCATGGGATATTGTAAATATACGTCCCTAAAATATTTTTGGTAAACACTTTAAATCTATCTATCGTTTCTTCTAATAGTAGCGGATGTGACTTACTTCTCGCTGCCTCTATAAACTCAATCAAATCCCAATATAAAATTTCTCTCATATTTTTGAAAGTTATTTTTTCAGCCTCAGAAGAATAATTTGTACCAGCTATTATAATGGAACTATACAATGAAATTTTTTCACTTTCTCTTTCAGCAAAAATTTCCTCTAAAATAGAAACTAATAATTTTGCTTTAGCAAAAATATCTTCAGTATTAATAAACTCATAGTACATTTTAATACAATTTTCAACATTATTACTTATCTTTTGTTGTGACGTTGAAAGTTCATTTAAAAACAATAATAGCTCATTTGAAAAATCATCTATTTTCTTTACCCTTTTATAACCCGATTCTTTCCTACCAAATAAAAGATTACCTGATGTTTTATTATAGATTACATAAGGGTCCGCTATTTTAAAATCATACTCATCTTCTGGAGAAACAAAATAATATAAAAGCTCTAAATATCTTGTTAATTTATCCTTACCTATGGAGTAAGCTAAATCTGTATCTTTATTTCCGCAAGAAACCCCTTTTACAATAAACCAAGCTGAGTTTTCTTTTTCATTATTAGGAATATCAACGAACGTTGGCTTTTGAAACCCTCCTAACGCATCGTGAATTTCAGATTGCCAACTTAAAAACATCGTATGAGACAGTGCTTCTACATCTTCAAGAAATGATTCTTTATAAATTTTTTCATCAATTGCTATATTTTGAACTCTTAATGCAATTTCAAATTCACTTATTGATAAGTTTTCCTCTAATACTTTTTTTACCGTCTCTGATTTCAGCTTTTCATGGTATCCATCTATACATTCACCTATCAATACAGGGGCATTATTAGAACTTCTGAAGATCTCGCCTAAAACAATCATTCTATAGTCACTAAATCTTTCAACGTGGATTTTTTCAATTTTTAATGGTAGATCTTTTAAATAAGTTTCTATTATTTTAATTAATTCTTCAGCTAAACTAACATATGATTCAAACTTTAAAGTATCGCTAAAATTAGTTTTGAATTGGAAGTGATACGCATTAAATACTTTCGATTTAATATCTGCTGTATTAAGTAGTGAATTAATTTTATATGCTGATTGCTCTCCTTCTTCCATTGTTTTTCCTAATTTAGCACTATTTAATATTTGATTAATATACTCGCTTATTACTTTGTTAAGTATATTATCTAAACTATTTAAAGATAACTTTTTATGATTTTTACTCAAACATATCGTATATAAGCCCTGTTTAAATTCTTCGTATATATTTTGAACTAATTTAGTTAAAGTTTTATGCGAATAATACCTTTGATTAAATTTCTTTAGGATACAGTTTCTAGCTCTATAAAGCTTATAGTACTTCGGGTAAGTTTCGGTAACCTCACTTTGAGGAAAACTTATACTACTTATAGATTCATAAGCTGCATCCTTAAATTGAAAATCTTCAAATAAAATTTTGACTTTCTTGCTACGACTTTTCTCCAACTCGGTAAAAGGTACTCTAAGTAACTCCTCAATTTCAATATTGAATATTTGAGATAAAACCATTAATGCCATCTCACTTGGAATATCTAATCCAAAAACTAGGTTTTCACAAACTACATCTCTAACTAAGTTTTTCTCTACTTGCGAAAATTCAAATTCATTATTTTGTAATATAAACTGCACATAAATAGAATATTTTAATTCATCTAAAGCCTTAGATGCAAAACTATTTACTAAATCATCAATTTCAGGTATAAACGAATATGTACTAAAATTAAAACTACCTATTTTCTTATACAACGAAACAACCTCCAAAGAAATAATTATGCCATCTTAGTCCTTATCAATCTGGATGTATTATAGAATTGTGTAATCCTCAATTAATTGATTTACTACCATGGCTTTCTATAACCATTAAATTTAATTAGCTTTTCTACACCTTTCAATGTCACACCAGCTATTTGCCCTTTTATGCAATAAAGAATTCATTGTAACCTACCTATTGTGTCCCAATTATTTAAAGCAACTACCTCTAGTTCTTCAGAAGTTAGAAATCGAACAGAAAAAAGAAAACAGATTCCCTTAGAACTAGCTCTTGCTTTGTCAACAACTCTATTTTCTCATATCATTAGGAATTTTAGTTACAAATTTTCCAAAATGCAGAAGAATGAATTTCAACAATCTTTCATCTGCTTTATAAAAATTAGAATGGTGCTCATTCTCTTAACTCTCAAAAATTATCCTAATAAAATATGTATTAGACAAGTATACTTTTTTCCTTTATTTCTAAGGAATATTCCCATAACCCCCTGCTTACAGTAAACAAACAAATAAAAATGGTGTCTTTATAACAATTCGAAAGGACTTGTGAATATGAAAGTAGTAGCTGATAAATTGGAATTGCAATCGCTTTTGCTGGAGCAAGATGTCTTTTATAATGGTGAATTAATAAGTACAGACATGAAAAAAATCATTCTTTCAACGGCACTCGATCTGTTGAACATTACAAAGGACCAAGCTATTGGCAAATAAAAAATACCATTGCTTAGTAAATACTAGGCAATGGTATTTTACTTTTCACTGAAGCAATTTCTCCAATTTACAAGGCAGCCTGCTTCACTAAGTTTTCTAAATAATCTAGCTTGTACTTAGATGGAATCGTAATCGGATTTATTCCATGCTCATTGAACAGCTTCAGATACTTCGATATGTGCTATCTGAACAATGTTTAGCAGGTGTATCTAAGTTTCCTTTAGAAACTAATTTCATAAAATATTTTGCAAAAAAGTTACAACACCTGCTGCTATATAATATGAGGAGTACCTTTTAAAAGAAATTTTAATATATAAGCTTGCCTATGACGTAACGTCATGATGTAAAATTTAGTAATGAATGAGGAGCGTGAATATAGTTGAATGAAAAATTGTATACAGTAAAAGTATTTGCAAGCTTGACTGGTGTCACAGAACGAACCCTTCATTACTACGATCGAAAAGGAGTACTAATTCCAACTAGCTATTCCAAAAACGGGCATAGACTCTACAGTAATGAAGACATATTTAAAATGCAAAAAATCTTAACACTCAAATATTTAGGTTTTTCTTTGAAGGAGATAATTGAATATCTATCTAAAAACTCAACAATTAGTTTACATGACTCATTATATGAACAGAAAGAATTACTTAAGAAAAAGAGAGACGAAATTGATTCTATTATTGGTACGATTTCTAGAGTAGAACAAATTACTCAAACCGAAGAGGTTGAAAGCGATCTACTTCTAGTCATCATTCATTCGATTCAAAATGAGAAAAATCAAGAGAATTGGCTATCTAATCAACTTTCTGATCCAATTATTGAACAAGCATTCATGCGACATATGTCCAAAGAGGATAAACTGAAAACTGAACGTGACCTACTTAACATTGTAAATAAGTTACAAGTATTTTATGAAAATGGAAATCCACCATTCACTTCAGAAGTTCAGCATTTAATTACACAATTAAATGCGATTCTACGTAAAATTATAGAACCAAAGTATCAAGAATACATAAAAAAGCTAGAGATAGAAGAAAGTTCATTATACTATTTTTCATTCATGTCAAAAGGATTTCAAGATTATATTGGGGAAGCTGCGGAAATATTAAATGAGAAAAATAATATGTCAAAAGCAGACAATTAAAGGGAGTGGAGTTAATGAATAGTAAACGGTTGAAATTATCAATGTTACTTGCTGTACTTACTGTAACAATGATAGGTAGCTATTTTATGTTGCGTTTGAATAATATTAGTGATCTGGTCGTAATAGTAATAACGCTGGTTTTAGTTATTTTATGCCCGTTGAGTATTTACTTGTTGTTGATACGACCTAGAACTTTGCCAAAATTATTCATATATTTATCATTTATTTTATGCTTAGGGGCTACCTATTTTATTATTCCTCCTTTCCAAAGAGATTTTTTAAACAAAATATTAGTATGGCTTATACCGTTCGTAGAAATTTCTGTCATTGTTTTAGTTATATATAGTATAGTTAAAAGCATTATCAGTTATAAGAGAATTAATTCAAATGAAAGCTATAACTTTCTTGAAGTAACAAAAATGTCGCTTGAACCTAAATTAGGAAGCGGTTTCGTATTGGAAGCAGTCCTAACAGAAATTGGAGTTTTCTATTACGGAATATTGGTTTGGTTCAAGAAACCATACATAAAGGAGAATGAAGTTTTTACTTATCATAAAACTTCACAGATAAAGACAATAGTAATCGTATTTTCATTTCTTATTGCAATAGAATCAGTGTTATTTCATTTGCTTATTCAATTATGGAGTGACATTGCTGCATGGGTCTTTACAGTATTAAATATCTATGCTTTGTTTTATATGGTGGGACTTTATAATTCTTCAAGATTTTTGCCGCATGTTATCAATCGAGATAAGCTCACTATACGTCTTGGATATCAGAGTAGTATTGAATTGGATATTAGTAATATAGAAAGTATAAAAGATGCTAAACAAGTTGGATTTGGGGATAAAATACCTAAAGAAACGTACTATTCATTGTTAAATATAGACACTCCACAGTACGAACTCTTTTTAAAAGAACCAGTTTTAATGAAAGGTTCTTATGGAAAAAGGAGGTATGTTAAAACTGTCATTTTCAGATCTGATGAACCAAATAGAATTATTAATAGGATAAATTCGATATTAGATCACATTCCAAATGAAACAGCTTAGGCGGTTGTTTTCAATATCAGTAAATAGGTGTCAAATGGAATTGGGCACAGATATAATTCTAACTATTTTCTAAAATATCTCTATCAAAACAAGATTTATAAACGTTTGAATTATGTGAGTAGTAGGTTCGTACAATCAAAAACAAAAATACCATTGCTTAGTTCAAACTAGGCAATGATATTTTGCTTTTCACTGAAGAAATTTCTCCTATTTACAAGGCTGCCTGCTTTACTAAGCTCTCTAAATAATCCAGCTTGTACTTAGGTGGAATCGTAATCGGATTTATTCCATGCTCATTGAACAGCTTCAGATATTTTCGATATGTGCTATCTGAATAATGCTTAGTAGGTGTATCTAAATTTCCTTTAGAAACATATTTTGCAAATTTTTTCATTTCTGATTTTTCTCTAATTGATAAATCCATTGCAGCAATCATTGCCTCTAAACTAGGATAAGAATAAAAATCACCAGTAGGGCAAATGTTCAAAATGTACTTGCTCATATAGTTGACGTATTTTTCTTTTTTAAAATAATCCTTTAAAAACCGCGGCTCTCCTTTTTTATATTTTTTGTACTTCAAATGATCTTTTTTAACACACACCTCAAACCTCATCATCCCTCTTTCCCACATTTCAACATGTTCATTTTTATCTCTACGCTCTTGTTCCTTATCATAGAAGATAGTATGAATGCTTTTACATTGATGATATTGTGAAGTGAAATAAATCTTTTTTTCCAAGTGAGCCTTTTTCATTTTTAACTTCCTGAATAATTCAAAATAAATGTTCCTAATATTTTCATCGGAAACCTCAATATCAAATCGATAATCCACTCTACTAAGATTATGTTGCTCGAATAGCTGCTCATCCCCATAAACGATGCTCAATGCTCCTTTAATATAACGCTCAACTTGCTCATAATCACTTTCTTCTACATTCCCTTTATTTAAAATCAAAGGAACATCTATTACCATCTTACAAGATGCATTAAAGTTATTTGAGTATTCCACACTACTTATCCCTTTCATCATATGCCTGTGTAAAATTTCATTTATCGGTTCTTTACCATAGTGATCCTTTCTAAAATTTATATGTTCGTAATCTAGTTGTAATGAAAACTCTGCTGTATGAATCATATTTTCTCTCCTCTTTTGAAGCGGAGATTTTCAATTTAACGTAGTTATATCAACGCATTTCCGTTTCTTACTTACGCCATATTCCCCGCTTATTTACGTCTCTTAACTGCTCATATTTCAAGTGACTTTTCATTCTACAAATTTCCGAGAGAAACTATTCAAAAAACATTTTCCACACTATGCTTGTCAACTAAAAAATGCTATAAACGATAATGCGGATATGCATAAAAATACGGATATTTATGCTTTATGCAAGAGGTTCGATTCAAGGAAACCTCTTACCAAATAAGCATTACAATAAGATTTACCAATATAAACCAACAATAAGTCGTATGAATAATATTACAAAGAATTGAGTATGTACCATTGCCAATTAAGATTTAAATTGAATGTCAAATTCATTTACACCAAATCTATCTTCGATGTTACTTAGCTAACAATTTAAGAGAGGGCAAACGGAAGGATTGAAGAAGATTAATAGATTAGTGGAATCAAGGAAATTACTTGGGAGAAAATAAGCAAAAAATCCTACACCATTTACGATGTAGGATAGGAAATTAATGTAGATTGAGAATAGGATTTTATGACCGCTATTCTCGCTGGAATTTACATAGGCTGAATAGATTGAATTTAAATCCATTTCCCCTCTCGTTGGCTGACTGGTTCAGAAATCTTTTTTATTACTACACTTTTAAAATATTCATTTTAATAAATAAATTTATATTTATTCAAAATCATAAACGGTTTTTAAAGGGTTTAATACTTCATAAATCTCATTGTATAGATTATCACGATTTGATACTTCATTAAAATATATCATTGAGACTATAGGTTTAAATTCATTAGCACTACGGGAAATCCCAATTCCTGTTAATATCTCATCACTCGGTATGTTATAAACAGTTTCAAAATCTGGATTATGTACTTTTAACTTAATTTCACTACTTAGTGATTTCTCCTTAAAGTAATCTGTCAAAGCTAGTACTAATCCATCTTGGCTCCCCTCATCACCATCAATAATAACCAGTAGATCTTTTTTTAATGTTTTAAATACTTCAACAAAAAAAGGCATATATACTTTTCCGTGTGGAGTATAAAACTCGGTTGAACTCTCAAATCTATTTTTAATTGAATTAAAAGCCAAAATTTCTGATTTCCCTTCAACTAATATAATAAATTTATTAAATAAGCATCTATAAAACTCATCGTTATACAGTGTTTGAGTAACTAAAGCTTGAAAAAACAGTTCATTTTCATAAGCATTTAATTTTGTTTTTATATTATTTCTAATAGTATAGTTTCTGTTTTCAAAACTTAAAGTCTTACGAGCTGTATCTTCCATAATACTTCTCAATCTTTCTAATGTTAAATTAATAGTTTCTACACCTGTTATTGTTCGATTTAAAATACACAAGTCTTTTATATTAACATTAATTTCTGAAAGCAAACGGACACTATGTGTAGCAATACGAATTTTTATATCTGCATTCGCTAATTCTCTAAATAAACGACAAACTAATTTAATATGATCCTCATCTAAAAAATTCTCTGGTTCATCAAAACATATATAATTCAAATTATTTAAATTGTACTCGGATAATATCGTTAAAATATTAGTAAATTTCTCTTGACCTTTAGATGGCTTCTCATTCATGTATTTGTTTTTCTCAACTAAGTTACTTAGTAATTTAATAAATGCATTTAATTTAGGAGAAATTGCTTCGGTTTCAGCATTTTTAGAATTAGTACTACCTCGTTCTAATTCGTTATTGTAAATGTATTTTAAAGCAGCAAAATCGAGTCTAACCTTCATTTTACTTTGGTTAAACTGTGGTTGACCTTCTTCGTTTATATATAAGGCAGCTGGATTATCTTTAAATATTTTTTTTAATGCTGTAGTTTTCCCAGAACCATTAGGACCAACGTATATTTTAATATCCATTATTCCTCCCTCAATTCCTTATTAACTGCATAACAATATTTTAAATATAAATTAATAATTGATGCATTTGTAAGTTCATCTATATAAGCTTTATCTCTAATTTTTGTTAACGCTATAACTTCAGCTGATTGTTGATTGAATCTATCTAACCTAATCTTAGAAATTTCTTCAATCATATTAATAAATTCCCTAAATTCCACCAAATCGTTAGGATACGTAAAACTTAAATTTCGATCAGTTGAAATATTGAAGTACCGCTCTCTAAATAAGCTTGCTAATAATTTATCTGGTTCCAAATACTTTTCCCAACCCCAAGATGCATTTAATTGCATTTCAAACATAGCTTTACTAATAATATCATTAAGGTCATACAAAACTTTTTGATTATATATGTCGATTTTATCTTTAATTTTATCAGGGAGTTTATTATATTCTGCTTCAAAAAAGACAATTTTATCTGGGAAATAATCTACTAATATTGATTTAGTAATATCCTGTCTATCAATAATTTCTATCCCATAAAAATAGTAACTCTCCATTAAAGCTTCGTATGCTTCTTTCGAAAAAACTACAAATCCTTCATCAGTATCTCCATTGTAATTTTTAGGATTATGATTTCGTAAGATATGATTATTTAAATCTATTACTTTAATAGCTCTTTCTTTCCTATTCTCTTTTATAAACGGTACTTTTATACTCCCTAATATCATTATATCCCCGGAAGATGTAGATACGTCTATAAATGCACTTTCGTTATTCTGATAATCTAACTGTTCAAAAGTGTTAGTTTTATTCCTATATTCAAACTCAATAACCAATTCATATACCGTAGTCCATTCAGAATCTTCATGGACTACATAATCTGCAAGGAATTTTTTACTAACTTTAAGATATTCATCTGAACCTTTTTTTTCATACTGAATTACATTTTGTACTTCATTTTGTTGCATGCCTGATATATAAATAGCATCAACATATTTTAAATCCTTAACCCCCAATTCAGAATAATTTTCATTCGAAGTCAAATTAGGATTAATTTCATAAACGCTGGTTTCCTTAAAGTTTCTATACACAATTAAATTATGAACAAATATTTTATAAAGATCTAAAGAATTATAAATATCTTCATCTTGATTTAAATAAAATTGCAGATTCCCTTTTAACCAAGTCTTATTAATATCTAATGCTTTATGTTTTAACACTACTTTTAAATAGAAATCACTTTCTTCAGTACCAATGAAACTACCTTCACTTATTAAAGCAGGCAAATATGATGAAGTATCATTTTCGTAGACACTTTTTATATACTCTACTAATTCTTCAATAGTTCTTTTCTGTTTAATTTCTGTTAGAAAACTCCCCATTTCGAACAGCTCCTTAAAATTATTTTATAAATCCACATTAGTATGCTAATATCTAATGTTTTGTTTATTCAACTTTAATTTCTCCCTATACTCTGCTTCGAGATCATCTTCAATATCACATTTTAATGTCCATGAATCCTTTAAAAGAATTTTTTTATAACCGCATTTTGGACATTTATATTTATATCTTCCAAAATAGGTTCTTGTATTTTGCATCTTTCTGTAATCATTTTTACAATATGGACCTTCCACTTTACCTACATTGATATCCAATATCTCATCCGTATAATTACTTCTACGTTTTGGATTCGCATAGACTCTCCACTTAAATCCATAAGATTCTCCCTCAAACTCTAATTCATAATGTCCTCCAAAACCTATAACCATAGGAAATGGAGTTTGTAAATTAAATATTTGCTTTCTAATAAACCAGCGAATTATTATTATAAAGATCAAAAATAGCATCCAATAGAATAAAAACTTATAGTCAAGAATTAAATTAACAAGTCCGGTAAGATTAATAGCTTTATCAAATAATATAATGTTAACAGCATATGTTGTTAAAAATGTAGCTGATAAAGAAGCTAGCACTCCAATAGTAAAATCTTTGATGTTCCTGTTCATTAATAACACCTTACCTCCAATTATTTATATAGAAAATGAAATTTATCAATTTATTAAAATAAACAGTTTTTTAAATAGCCATCGACTTTTTCAGTGTCCTCAATCATCAATAACGTTATTTTTTAATAAGACAATAATTTCTCTCTCAACGCTTCATCACTCGCATAAATATAAAGCCCTTTAATACCCCGCTTCATTAAAATATTGATGGAATTTAAGACGATTTTTTCTTTTGCTTCATTTACATTGGCAATGCCTTCTGTGCCTGTATAAGCACCTTTGTCCATATACTTACTCGTATCAATTACGATTTCATCTTTAGCAGTATCGTATTGAACAGAGGGACCAAGCACGACACCAACATAATTTAAATCAAAGCCTTGAATTGTATAAATGGATCCAGCTTCATGCACTGTTTCAGGTTTCTCAGCCCAGGTGTATTTCGTACTTGTTGTGTTCCAAGGCATTTTGTATTCTCCATTTGATTCGTTCACATAATATGTGCCACCATCTTTTTTATGTAGATAATCAAATGTTGAAACGACACGGCTTAATCCAAATTGATGATTTTGATTCTTAATTTTTTCGTGCATAGCTTTCATCGTTTCAAACACTTTAAATTCATAGTTCTCATCATGAGGTAATGGGAGCACTTGCTTACGTTTAAATGCATTAATCCAATTAATTACCTCATCATTTGCCTGCATACGGAACTGGCTTGATAACTGATATTCCTCCTGGTATGTGCTTAACTTTTTTAGTTGCTCTAATGTAGCAGCCCCCCATAGGCTTTTCAACTTAAGTACTTGATCTTGGTCATAAATAATAACGACTACTTTTGCCAGCTTTAAAAGTTCCTCAAGATGATTATTTCCATGAAAATTATTATAAGTATCTGGCTTTGTTAGCAATAAGTGAGCTTCATCAACAAAAATAATGTCTGCTTTTTTCTGTTCTTTTTGAAGGGTGTTTATTAATGGTGTAGGTTTGGCAAAATTTTTCCCCTTTAGATGCTTTACCTGCTTCGCAATTCCTTTATAGGTCTTAAACATTTCCTCATGGTTTACAACTAAATAGTTTTCGGTCTTATATAGTGGTGAAGATGCTTCTTCGGCTCGTTCCTGTATTGTGTTGAAAATCGAACTTAAAACTACACTTTTTCCTACACCAGCTTCACCTTCTATCACTAACAGGCTGCCATATTCGGTTGTAGTTGCTTGTACTTGTTTCTCACAAAATTCGAGTACTTTTTCTTTTAATTCAAGTTGTTCTATGGACAATTCTTTGAAAGGAGATAATTTAAAAATGTCTTTGTTTTCAATCGTATGAAGCTCATGATTAACAAGCTTTTGTTCATATAATTTCTGCCATAGTTCTTTAAATAATTGTTGATCGTAGTACGGTTTGTTGTAATAGTTGTGCGTAAAATCACTAGCCGTTTTACTTTTGTTTTGCAATGTATATTTTTCATCACCAAGGAAGTAATTTATAAGCTTCGTTTCTAAATGGAAAGTTGCGGATCGATTAAATTCATCATGCTTGATGAGATTGATTTGAACAATATTTTTACGAGATTTTAAATGTGCTTTCATTCGATTTTTAAAATATACAGTTTCTCCAATATAAGCCTCTTTATTCCCGTTCAACACATAAATGACAGGGTAATTTAAATATTGTTCTGTGTTGCTTATTTGATTAATACTATCTTGTTTAAACGGCAAAGATAGGATTTCGATTGCTGGCATTTTTTCACCTACTTCTAATTTTCCCCAGTAAAACAGGTATTCAACTTTTACAAGAAATTGATTCCTATGTAGTGTGTATTAGGTCACTATGAAACCAATTACTACTTTAATAATAACAAAGCAGCAATAGGAATATCTACCAGATACAAAACTTCTGAAATAGTCATAGATGCCCTTTCTACTTTCATCTGCTCGTTTAGCTTTATTACAAAAGTTTGTGGCTACCAGCTCTTTTACATTTATCAATTGTGATTACGGAGAATTAGTCTTCACCCATAAATTATCCAAATCATTTGAAACTGTAACGTTTCTATCACTATTGAGATTAACAGACTTCAATAGCACTATTCCCCCTCCGTGTAAGCGATTGGTTAGGGGGATATTGCCGAAGCAATTATGCCATTCAACCCTTGATACTAAAGGATTCCTAATAAAAAAATGGAATATTTTTTTCAACTTTTTTTCGAAATTTTTTTATCTTTTTTTTCGAATTTTAAGCTCTAATTAGACTAAAACCCTTGGAGGAATCAAATAATAGTTTTTTTAGTCGAATTCTTCCATCGCTAATTAACCCATTTTTACCGGAATAATTATTCAATAGTTTTCCTAGTCATTTCCTTCCAACAATCATCCCTCTATTTTTATAAATATAGCTTGAATATTCAAGAAGCCTCTATGGCTTTTTCGATATAAGTTGTATAAATGTTATATAACTTTTGCATTATTTTGCTCTGTACAAGCTTTTCATTGGAAGAATCTAATTATAGTTTTCTCAGTCATTCTCTTCCTCATAAAATTTCTTTAAACTTATATAACAGTTATATATAAGTTATATAAATGTTATATAACTTTTGCATTATTTTGCTCTGTATGAGCTTTTTCATTGGAAGAATCTAATTATAGTTTTTTCGGTCATTCTCTTCCTTTTAAATTTCCTTTAAACTTATATAACAGTTGTATATAAGTTATATAAATGTTGTATAACTTATGTCCTTTTTCATATAAATGCGGCACCAATATCCAAGAAGCACCCTATGACTTTTCGATATAAGTTATATATATGTTGTATAAAAATTATATAAATGTTGTATAACTTATATCACTTTCCATATAAATGTGGCATTAATATATGAGAAGCACCCTATGCTTTTTCGATATAAGTTGTATAAATGTTATATAACTATTTGCCAGTATAAAATCAAAACACTATTAATTAAAAGGTAATTTGTATTTAAATCTCAAATGTAGCTGCTAGTTCAAGCGTTCTTATATCCTCAATTCATTTGTAATTATTGGCTTTTAATGTAGTTGACTTTACGACTGAAATGCCTTATTTGTGTCTAAAATGTGACAACTGTGTACAACAAATTCCTATATGTGTGCACGCACTCGTTTTCCCCTTCGAACTAGAGGCAGGTATTGATCTACATTCGTACGTACGTATGCCTACTTGTTGGCGGATTGCTCTCGCTCCATGCCTGTTTATATAACATTTCGTTTACTAGCACGTACCATGAAATATCAAAACACTGTTAATAAAAAAAGCATTTAAACCTCAAATGTAGCTACTGATCTGAATGCTCTTATAACCCCTATTTGTTTGAAATCATTGGTTTTTAATTTAGTTGACTTTATGACTGGAATGTCCAATTTGTGTCTAAAATGCGACAACTGTGTACAACAAATTCCTATATGTGTGCACGCCCTCGTTTCCCCTTCGAACTAGAGGCAGGTATTGCTGTACATACGTCCGTGCGTAAACCTACCTGTTGTCGTATTACTACAAGCGAGCTTTACGGATTACTCTCGCTCCGAGTACACTTATGCTATTTCGTTTAATAGCACGTGTCATGGAAAACCAAAACACTGTCAATTAAAAAGAAAAAGGCATTTAGACCTCAAATCTATCTGCTGATCCGAATGCACTTTTGCCCTTAATTATTTGAAATTATTGTCTTTAAATTGAGTGCACTTAACGGCAAAAGTAGTATGCGTGCTGTAAATGTTACTACTGTGCAAAGTTGGTACGGTGTATGTTGCCCTGCTGTTTCACCACAATTCCTTCCTAACTTATAGCTTTTTGGTTTATAGTAGCTAGCCAGTGTAGGTGTAGGATGTGTTCTAAATTTTATATTTCTCATCCATAATAAAAAATGGTAGTACAGACTATGCCATGGTCCGTACTACCATTGTTAATATATTTTTGCTACAATTTCAGTTTTTTTATTTGGTTCGGAAATATAAATGACAGACATTTAAGACCGTAATCATATGTCGCTCAAATAAACTTTGAGGCAGATATGCGGAAAATTCCAGCTAAATATCCTGAAGTAACAAAATACTATCGTGACCTTTACAATAGTATCGTTACAAACTAACAACATAAATAAGTAGATTAAAGGCTGTATTAGGAAAGTTTTAATTTCCTAGTGCAGTCTTTTTTTCGATGTATGGTATCGAACATCTTTTTGTATGGAAGATGAAATTAATTCAAATGTTCAGATGTATACAATTTTATTTCTCTTAACTTTAGTATTTGTCCGACTTAGAAGGCTTATAAATAGCTGATTCTATGTATCCGACACTTTTTTTTGAATATTCGTTTCTCCCAGTTTGTAGAGTGTCGTAGCTATACTTCAGCTGGCTTCACATCTTATAACCGACTTTCAGACGTGTTCGACACTTTTTTATGAATATTCATTTCTGCAAGTTTGTAGAGTGTCGTAGCTAT
The DNA here is from genome assembly GCF_038003445.1 of Solibacillus sp. FSL K6-1126. Taxonomy (NCBI): domain Bacteria; kingdom Bacillati; phylum Bacillota; class Bacilli; order Caryophanales; family Caryophanaceae; genus Solibacillus; species Solibacillus sp. FSL K6-1126. The sequence goes on from NZ_JBBOPD010000001.1 coordinate 3,477,703, forward strand.
ACTTCAGCTGGCTTCACATCTTATAACCGACTTTCAGATGTGTTCGACACTTTTTCATGAATATTCATTTCTGCAAGTGTATAGAGTGTCGTAGCTATACTTCAGCTGGCTTCACATCTTATAACCGACTTTCAGACGTGTTCGACACTTTTTTATGAATATTCATTTCTGCAAGTTTGTAGAGTGTCGTAGCTATACTTCAGCTGACTTCACATCTTATAACCGACTTTCAGATGTATTCGACACTTTTTTATGAATATTCATTTCTGCAAGTTTGTAGAGTGTCATAGCAATTCTTTACTGACTTAATAACACTTACTATCTATTACGGAGGAACAAACAAATGGAACAAACTATTGAAAAATCAATCGAAGAAAAAATTGAAAGCTTAATTACACAAAGCCTTGAAAAAGTCATTGAAAAAAATATTGAATTAATCCTCGATTCAAAGCTTGATTCTTACCTTGGAAAAAAGCTTGGATTTACTCTTGATAAAAACCTTGAACAAATCTTTAAAAAAAAACTTGATGAAACAATTGGACAGCAAAATGAACATACAGCTAAAGAGTGGCTGAACGTTCAGGAAACTTGCGACTATATTGATATTTCCTATAAAAGCTTACAAAAACTTATTGATCAAGGTCTTAAAGGTATTTCAATTGGTCGCAGCAAGCGATTCTCCAGAACGGAAATCAATCACTTTTTAAAAAATATACAAGCATAAAAAATAATACAAAACACAAAAGGAGATCATTCTAATGACAACAATGGACAAAGCAGTTAAAGAATATATGAAAAGAGGCGTTACTCATTATATGGTGAAAATGTATGGGGGTATCGATCCTTATACGAAAAAGCAAATCGACATTACAAAACGTGGCTTTAAAACAAAAACTGAAGCAAAAGCTTTTTATGCTCAAAAGCAAGCGGAAATGCTACAACGAAATGATACTGATAATCCAAACCTTACTTTTGAGCAATTCTATCATTCTCACTATGAAGAATACCTTCATAATTGTTCCCTCGAAAAAAGTACTTTAGGGAAAATTAAAGGGATTTTCAAAAACCACATCCTACCTTTTTACGGAGATTTAAAGCTTAAAAATATTTCTTACCAAGATACTTTGCGATCTTTTGAAGTATGGAAAGAAAAATTACAAAAACCATCAAAAGTAGCAATCGAACTAAATAAATGCTTAGAACAGGCTGCCTATAACGATTACATTCCGAAAAATCCCGTTAAACTTGATGGTTTACGATCGTGGGAAAAAAAAGAAGAAAGAAAGAGAGTCAATGCACAAGGTGATAAATTGTTCTATACATTAGATGAAATTGATTTATTTATTCAAAAGCTAAAAACAACAGATGATATTTCAAAAATTGCAAGTTTCCTCTTGCTTGTAAATTTAGGCTTACGCAAAGGAGAGCTTCTTGCACTACAATGGCAAGATATTGATTTTCAAAATAAAACAATCCATATTCATCAAGCAGTTGGTATGGACGAATTGAATAAGCCTTATATTAAAGCTACGAAGAACTTTTTAGTAAGAACACTTGATATTGATGAGGAAACTTTCCAAGCACTATTAAAATGGCAGGAGCTCCAAGCAGAACAATTAAAGTGGCAAAGTCTTGAGCATCAAGGTGATAAGCAGTTTATCTTCCCAAACAATAAAAATACTTTTTATACTAACAGCAAGTTAAATACCTGGTTAAAAAAGTTCCAAATCCAACACGGACTAAAACTTGTTTCAATTCACGGCTTACGTCACAGTTGTGCTACTCGTATCTATTATCAAACGAAAGATATAAAATTCGTTCAACATTTCTTAGGTCACACAGACATGGCAACAACGGTAGATACGTATATTCATTGCATTCCCGAAATAGGCAGTATATTAGTAAAACGTTTTAATCGTACTGCATAAATGATTATTAGTTGAATCTCAATTCGTGCCAAAGTACAGTTGTATTTTGGCACTTTTTCTTTCTCTTTTTTTTTACAGGTATTCGCAATAATGTAGAAATACTTAAAACTAACCCTTTTATTTATACATTAATCATAAAAAAGCTTGGTGGAAATCTTATCAGACAAGTCTCTACCAGGCTTTTTGCTTTTTTATTAATTATCCCCACTCAATACTTGCTGGTGGCTTAGAAGTGATGTCTTACAGTACGCGGTTTACTTCGTTGACCATACGTACTGAGATATATTTTCTAGTACATCGTATGGGATATGTGCCCAGTCAGAAGTCATACCGTCGATACTCAAAATGAATTATACTTCTATAATTCTCCCTATAATATAGTTATTTAAACAATGTGGGGTAATTATTTGCCCTATTAATGTTGATTTAAAATTTTTCATTCCAATATTTATTGATATAGACCTTTTAGAAATATTCAAATATCTCGGTTCATTAGATTCATTTAATATGTAACTATATATCTCAACAAGAATCTCTTCGACATATTTACCTCTAGAATTTTTTATAATATCTTGCTTAATATATTCTTTTTCTATCTCTAATTTTTCTTCATTAACTTCAATAAAACCTGGTGTTATAGATTTTAAATCCTCTATTGTTATGTCTTTAAATTCTTTACCTAATTTATTCTTTATTGATTTTAATTCCTTCAGTTTATATAACTTAGGTTCCCTTGTTTTCGGAATTTTGTTGTTAATTTGAAACGAATACCAAGCATTAACTAATAACAAATCATTTAATACTTTATTTAACTTTGTTTCAAAATGATGCAATAATACTCGATAGTCATCAAACTCCTTTCCAATAGACCTTGAACCAATCCGAATATGATTCTGCAAAAATAATTCTAATACTTTTGTTTCTGCATATAAATTTTCAATAGAATAACAAGGTGTTATATAAATACGTTCTCCTAATGATGAAGATTTATGAAAATCCCTATCAACAAAAAACATAGAAGAATTAATTATTCCTTCAGAATCTAATGCAAGTTTAGTGCAAATATCTATTACATTATCTCTACAACCACAACCCTTAGAATATATTCCCTTATCTATATTCTTCTCATATAGAATTGATTCAATTTTATTAGGATAAAATTTAAAATCATCATTACCTTCATAAAAACAAAATAAAGTATTATCTATACCATGCATATTTTTTGCTTGTACTGCTTCTTGAAAAATTACCGCAACTGAATCATCAACTTCGCTTTCCATCGTTGATACATAATCATTTGTATCAGGAGGATTTAAAGTTGTAGTTCCTCTAAAATTATCCACAATCATTAAATCACTCCTTTAATTTCCTTTTCTTCTTACTCTAAATTTACTTAAGTCTTTGGCAAATTCACTAAATTTATTTTTGAAAATAAATGGCGAATGTGTTGTAGCTATTAAAAGATTTACTCTTCCCGAATTATATATATCTTCAAGAATGTATTTTTGCCAAGGAATTGATAATGATAATTCCGGTTCATCAATAATATAAATCATTGGCTTATTATCTTCTAAATACAATTCGGAAAAAATTGATAAAATTTGTTTCTCCCCAGAAGATAACTCATTAAATTTTATTAACGTGGAATCTTCTTTATCTACTACTATAACTTTAGGGGTAGTTTCCTCAAAAATAATCTCTTTATTAATTAAATATTTATTACAAATTCCAATAAATTTTTTTATTTTTTCATCAATCACACTTTGTTTTTCGTGTATACGTACTAATTTATATAAATAATACTCAAGAAAACCCTTGTTTTCTAAATCTATCGAATTTTGAACGTTAAAATAATTATATAATTTTTCTACACTTTTCATTTTTTCTTTTCCAATTCTTCCAGTAACAATACTTATCTTATTGTAGGTAATTTTCTCTCTTTCAGAATCTGAAATTTCTAATGGTCTGTTCTCTAATAAGTCTGTTAATACTTCTTTTGCTAACTCCCCATTTAATTCATGTGCCTGTTCTTTAAGTTTGAATACAAGTTCTTGGATTTTCTCTTCAACATCACTTAAACCAAATTTTAATGAACCTCCTTTAATATGTTTCTCAACTTCAAAATCTTCATTATATAATTCCTTAATTTCAGCTTCTACACGTCTAAACGTCGGTAGATATTTTACCTCTTCATTAATTTCCTTATCTTTCTCATTCTCTAGGTTTTCTAATAAATTATCCATACATCTATAAAAATGCATTTTTGTAATTCTTTCATTTACATATAAATGTTTCAATTCATAAAAAAACTCATTTAACATTACTAACTCATTTCTATTAAAACTTTTTGAAGCCAAATAAATACCCTTTAACCTAAGTAGACTTTCATCTAACTTTGTAAAGTCTATAAAATAATTAGAATATTTCTCTAAGTCGTAATCCGAATATTCGAAATGTTTTTTCTTGTTTTTTTCCTTACGGGTATTTTCAATAGTAACAACTTCATCAAAATAATATATATCTATTTTTTCAAATGGTAGCTGATTCAATGTATTAATATCGTTTTTCAAAGCAGCTACAATAATTTTAATTATCGTTGTTTTCCCATGCCCATTTTCACCGACAAAAATATTTATGCTTGAATCAAAGTTTAAATGATAGTCATATTTATTAAATAAACCATAGATTTTGATAGCTTCTACTGAACTTTTATTAGGGTAATGTTTCTTTTTTAAAAAAGATTCTATTATACCTTTAGCAAAAGATTCATCTATTTGTTCTAATCCCTTTAACCCTAAATTAGAAATCAAGTTTTCAAATTCCAAATCACCTAGATTCAGTTCTCTTTTTAAATCTGATAAATCCATAATAACGCCTCCAAAAGTTAATATATTAACAATTATAGTAAAGTTAGCAAATCCCTCTAGGATCAAAAAATACTTTAACTCAAAAATACAATTTTAGGTACTTTTAATTTACAGGTAGTCAACTTGTTTACAACCTTGCCCTAAGTAAACGCGTTTAATAACTCGGCTTCAGTAACATCAATACCAACCGTACCATCATTAGTGTTATTTAAAAGACTATTTAATAAGCTATTATTCACTCTCCGGGCTACCTAATAACTCTAAAGTTATCTTTTCATTTTTCTGAATTCCAGACACTTCAATATTATCTATTTTTCACATTTACTAATATTTTACTTCTGTATATTTTACCACTTAAATCCCTCTATTTGTAAAAAAACATCTATAAAAGCTTAATTATATTATGCACTCCCTTCATTAATAATCTTATAAACCGTCGCTCTTCCAATTCCATATTCTTTAGCAATATCTGTAGCACTTTCTCCCGCTTCAAACAATGCTCTTACATGCTTTTTAACTTTATCATCAATTGCAGGTCTGCCACCAACACGACCACGTTTTCGAGCAGCATCTAAACCTGCTTTTGTTCTTTGTTGGATAATATCCCGCTCAAACTCTGCAAATACAGCTAGCATTCCAAACATAGCTTTTCCAGTAGGCGTTGAAGTATCAAATGAATCATGTACCGATACGAAATCTACTTCTTTTTCTTTTAATCGGTCTGTTAGCTCATACAATTCTTTTGTACTTCGTGCCAAGCGGTCTAGCTTATACACAACGAACAAGTCTCCTTTTGTAGCTGCTTTCATTGCATTGATTAATTCTGTTCGCTCATTCTTACGACTCGATACTTTCTCTACATATAAAACAAGCTCTAACCTTTTTTGGTCTGCATAATTTTGAATTGCTCGTTCCTGCATATCTAAATTCTGTTCTTCAGTACTTACACGACAATATCCAATAATTCTAGTCAAAGTTAACCCCTCATTTCTATAAATTTATACGTTTTATATACCATCAATAATAGACGAGTTTATAGACGAATTCCATAAAAAAAGAGAACCTAAACGTTAATTTATGCTCCGTCTTCAAGTTGTCTATTAAACGATGGTTTTATAGACATTTATTTCATAATTAAAATGTGAACCATATCGCAACCGAAATACTAGATCATTCTGGTAGATAAGATTATCGAGACAGCAAGTTTACTGGTAGGCTTTACACGGATTCTTTGCGGGCATAATTCACTTTTAAAAGGCATAGTAAAAATGTTACTTAACATACCTTTTACTAGGGCTAAATCATACATGATTGAGAACATCAAAATTAATAATTCAATTCAAACTGTATTGAGAATATTCGAAAATTACGCTATAATTCAGTGTGTAGAGATTACAAATAAGACTGTTTAGTGGTGGTACACTAAGCAATCTTAGCAACAAGCAGAATCGATTCAAAGGCGATTAGCGAGCAAAAAGTAAAAAAAGTAAACCACTACTCAACTTTGGCGGAGAGGGCGGTTTATTTTTTTTGTAAAAGCAAATGACAATGCCATTACAAATACGATAAGTGTTGAAAAACGTATAGCTATCATCATTGCTTCGCCCTTACCAACAGCTATACACCTCACGATTCTACAATACTAATGTCCGAACGAGTAATACACATGTAAATTGAAGAGGGAAAGTATTTAATCATAAAAAAAGGCTTACCGATCTTATAAGACCAATAAGCATGAGATGAATTCAGATGGATAAGTTTGTTTTTAAAGTTAATTCTCGATTCAACTGAGAGCCATTTAGTCAACGACCTCAAATTGCATCGTTTCAAAATTTAGCTCCATTGGAATGTAATGCGTTACGATCATCATTAATGGAAATGCCAGCGTCACTGTATAAGCATATACGTGCATGAATTGTAGCGGATCAACCTGTGCATATATTACCATCACCCAATGAGCGAGCACATACGGAACATAGAAAACGATAAAAAAGTAAGCTAGGCATCTGGCGGTTTGTTGCATACTCGAATAAAAGCCTGATGCGATATATAATAATACGTCTCTTGTTTCTTCTTTCATAATACCGTCGCCTCCATAATATAATGTTTCTTCTATTATATTATAAAAATGATGTACCACGATATTCTCTATTACACCATAAGACATGTTTTTAATTGTTTAGAAAGTAACTTTATACTATTGCTTAAACAGCAGCATACACCCTTCGTATTTATTCATAATGTAAATCACCCCTAGCCATTTTGAGCAAAAAAAGAGATGCAATATGCTGCATCTACTCTATTTTACGCCAATCAATAATCTCAATTATTGCATTTGAAAGCTGATTGTACAGGATTAACCAATTTCCAACGATATTTAATTGAATCAATATTTCACCGTTAATATTTTCTCGAAATACAAGAACAATAATAGAGAGTTCTTTATTTTCGGAACGCTCTAATACCCCAGCCTTCACCATGTAGTCATTAAAATGGCATTCTACGTATTGTTTTTCATCTAGCTGAGCGTCTAGTAGCGTTCGTATCGTCTGAGCCACATGCTTGTACAGCTTATGTGTATTGAATTCGTCTTGTAGTGCTACTGCTAAATCGTGCTTAATTTGCTGTGCTTGCAAAAGAATCGCTCCCTTCATAATGTGTTCTTATTATCATTCTACACACTTCATTGAATTTTTTAACATTTATAAGTAGTTATTGGAACTTTTAGAATTCTTAGTCGTAAATGTAATATGAGTTTTGAAGGAGGTGTAGTGTAGCATGACTTATAAAATATTTATGAAAGATAAATTTGACGGCAGTCTTGAAGAAGTTGATGAAGAAATATATCACAGTAAAGATGATGCTCAAGATGCTTTATCTGAAGTAATCAATAATTTTATGACAGGAGCAGAAGTACTTGAACTGTCTGGAAGAAGCTCTTTAGATTCAAATGATTATGAATTTATAATCAAGAAAATTTAATTTTGGCAAAAGGGTGAAGGTTATTTTTCTTTACCCTTTTTCTGTATTTCATTCATATAGACCTAGTTATGCACTATCGTTTGAACTTAGATACAACAAAGCTTTCAATGCTATTCAAAAGAAATTGCACCGGAACATATTTTGAATAAAATCTTGCATATACAGCCGATTCCTTAACGTTAAAAATCATCATTTATAGCTGCTTTTAATAAATCTTTATTCCAAGTCAACAAGAGAAGTGTATATTCTTCTGCCGATAAATCAAATGCTTTCTCACTATGTATTTTAGGTACTATGATGCATGCTCCTTCCAACTACACACCCTTTATAGAATTTATGCGTGCAAAATCTAATTATAGAAATATACAATCCCCATTATTTAAGATGATATTTTTGTCTGTTAGAACACTAAATTACATAACGAACAATTTTCCATAGTCCCCCTCTCTTCGAATCTAAAATTTCCAATTATACAACATAGCTACCTAATTTAAATGTTCAGAAGTAAACAATTTTAATTATTTTAACTTTAGCGTTTGTTCGACTTAGAAAGCTGATGAATAGCTGATTCGATGTATCCGACACTTTTTTCTGAATTACCTTTTCTACAAATGCATAGCATGTCGTATTAATACTTCAGCATGCTGCATACTTCATAATCGCTGATCCGATGTATCCGACACCTTTTTTTGAATAATCTCTTCTGCAAATTTGTAGAGTTGAGTATTAACACTTTAGCAATCTTCATCGCTTAAGAACACTTACTATCTATTACGGAGGAACAATCAAATGGAAAACTTAACTACACAAAATCTTGAAAAAAACATTGTAACAGAGCTTGAATTTGTCCTTGATAATAACATTGAACAAATCTTTGATAAATGCTTATTGATTAGTGGCATAACGATAGTTAACTTTGTCGAAGCGAGCGATTCTCAAAAACGAAAATCAATCACTTTTTAATCAATGTATAAGAATAAAAAATTGAAAACATAAAAGGAGATCATTTTAATGACAACAATGAACAAAACTGTTAAAGATAAAAAAAATCAAATCGACATTACAAAGCGTGGTTTTAAATCAAAAACTGAAGAAAAAGCTTTTTATACTCAAAAGCAAGCAGAAATGTTACAACGAAATGATACTGACAACCCAAACCTTTCATTTGAGCAATTCTATCATGCTATTTATGAAAAACACCTTCAAAATTGTACCATCGAAAAAAGTACTTCAGGGGAAATTAAAGGTATGTTTAAAAACCATATTCTTCCGTTTTATGGAGCTTTAAAGGTTAAAGATATTTCCTTTCAAGATACTTTACAGTCATTTGAAGTATGGAAAATAAAATTAATCAGACCATTAAAGGTAGCAAACGAACTAAATAAATGCTTACAACATGCGGTAGAATACGGCATCATTTCAAATAATCCTGTTGATCTTTGGGTTTTGCGTTTATGGGTAAAGAAGGATCGACGTATGAAAGGTAATCAACAAATTGAAAAATTATTTTATACCCCAGATGAATCGGACGAGTTTATTCAAAAGTTGATAGCAACAGATGACATCTCAAAAATCGCAAGTTTTCTCTTGCTTATAAATTTAGGCTTACGCAAGAGTGAGCTTCTTGCACTGCAATGGCAAGATATTGATTTTCAAAACAAAACAATCCGTATTCATAAAACCATTGGTTCGGACGAATTGAATAAGCCTTATATCAAAATTCCGAAGAACTGTTATGGTAGAACGCTTGATATTGATAATGAAACTTTGAAAGCATTATTTAAATGGCAGGAGCTCCAAGCAGAGCAATTAAAGTTGCAAAATCTTGAGCATCAAGGCGAAAAGCAGTTTATCTTCCCAAACAATAAAAATACTTTTTATATTAACAGCAAGTTAAATACCTGGTTAAAAGAGTTCCAAACTCAGCATGGGCTAAGGCTTGTTTCAATTCATGGCTTACGTCACTCTTGTGCTACCCGTATCTATTATCAAACGAATGATGTTAAATTCATTCAGCATTTCTTAGGTCACACAGACATAACAACTACAATAGATACGTATATTCATTGCATCCCTGAATTAGGCAATATACTAGTAAAGTAAATTAATCAAATTGTATAAATGATTGTTAATTGAATCTCAATCCGTGCCAAAGTACATTTGTATTTTGGCACTCTTTCTTACTCAATTTTTAACAGGTTGTCTCAATAAGTAATACCTTATTTGATTGCTATTGAGCACGCAATAACATTTACGAATTGTTTAGTATTACCTCATTCTGTATATTTATTTTCAGTTATTGGATAGTGATAAATTTCAATATCTGAATCAATAAAACCTCTTCGCTTTGCCCCATGCAACGTTTGATACATATTCTCTCTACCAACAGGGTTGTCCGTATGAATATATATTTTATTTGCCCGTAACCCTTTTTCACAAATATATTTTACTAAGTCATAACCTGTTGGCAATAGATTACCATGTAGGTCTTCTCCTAAATCATGATCAAGAGAAAGTATTTCTACTTCGTGATTTTCAATTAAGTGAATTGCTTCTTGAAAAGTTCTTGCCACGACAAAACCATTCGGACAATCTCTTAAATCATCCACATAAAGATTTATCTTTTGTGTCTCCAAAATCATCACATCCTTTATATAGCCTTTTTGCTATCACAATTATTTCATTTAATGCTACTAAAATAAAGGTAGCTGATTTATTGGGAAACCATTTTTTATAAGCTATACTTACAATATAGTTAATCGCAGCATTAACTGTACCCTAGTTTCCCTGTATGGTTCTAGGAGGCATCTCAATGAAAGACAATATTAAATCGTACACTAAAAAAGATGGAAAAACTTACTACATGTTTAAACTTTATTTAGGAATGGATAACGAAACAGGCAAACAAATTCACGTTACTAGACGTGGTTTTCTAACGAAAAAAGAAGCTAATCTAGCATTGGCACAATTAAGAGTTGAAGTTAGCAATGGAGAATATAAGAAGCCTAAAACTGAAACATACGAGGATATATATAATGTCTGGATTCAGCACTACGAAAGAACTGTTGAAGAAAGTACCTTTGTCAAAACCCTTGGCATTTTCAAGCATCATATTTTACCTGCAATAGGTCACTACCGAATAGAGAAGCTGAGTGTAGCAATCTGCCAAAGCTTTGTTGATGACTGTTCCTTGAAACTAAAAAGGTTTCGAATGGTTAAAACATACGCATCTAAAGTGATAGATTTTGCAATTAAGCGTGAGTACATCAGTTCTAATCCCTTCAAGCTAGTGGATCTTCCAAAAACCAAAGCTTCTACTGTATTAGATACTGAGGTTAACTACTATTCAAAGGAGCAGCTAATTTACTTTCTACAATGTTTAAAGCAATATGGTAACGCTCAAATCACCGCATTTTTCTATCTGCTTTCATTTTCAGGTATCCGTAAAGGTGAGGCACTTGCATTAACCTGGGCGGATTTAAATTTCGATACAAAGGAATTGTTCATTACAAAAGCTCTTTCGAGAGGTAAAAATAACAAGCTCTATATTAAATCAACGAAAACCGATACTTCACGCCAGCTTTTAATCGATGATGAAACATGCGGCATCTTATCTGAATGGAAAAAGATTCAGCTAGGCAAATTTACAAATGTAAGTGACAAAAGCCAATTGATTTTTACAAACGAACAAAATGGTTTATTGCAGCAAACAGTTCCTAGAAAGTGGCTCATGAAAATCATTGATAATTACAGCTTGCCATATACACATGTTCACTCATTTCGTCATGTGCATTGCTCTTTACTTTTCGAAGCGGGTGCAAGTGTCAAAGAAGTACAAGAACGATTAGGTCACACAGATGTGCAAACAACGCTCAACATATATACGCACCTATCAAAACGTGCAAAAAACGATACAATTAATAAATTTGTGGCGTACTTAAACTCAGAATCTTGACCAAAAAGTAGCCAGATTTTTAGCCAGATTACGATAAAAATCCCAGAAAACTCAATACAACAAAAAAAGAAAAAACCCTTGATTTACAAGGGTTTTGACAACTCTAGACAACTCTAGAAAATTCATGAATGGAGACGGTGGGAGTCGAACCCACGTCCAGACAATCGTTATTGTATCGTATGGTTGTATCGCTCTATGTAGCGTCATTTGAGACGGTGATATAAGCGTACTACCGGACAAGCTCCGTTCATTAGTCGTACATTGCATAGTCGACCTTCTTACGCTCCATCATACGTTATATGGAAACGGTTGTAAAGACGAATTATCCGTTAAATATAAAACGTCATATTTTCATACGGTAGATTCTCCATTATATCTTGCTTGATCGCCTGTTGCATCGCTCTTATTCCTTGCTCACGTTTATTCTTCACATTATCGTCCGTAAACTCACCGCGATAGCAAACGTAGTAAGCTAATTCGCGCACCTTTAATTCGCCACCTTCCGCAAAACCAGGTAAAAACTTCCGTATGTATCTTACATCGCTTTCTACCGCATCACCCGTTAAGCTTAATTTTAAACCGACTTCTGCATATGTCATCGTTATAACACTCCTCTACGGACAAAGTATAACGCCTCAACTCCGATAATACTATCCGACTTTTTACAGTGACTCAACGCGTTATTATGCAAAAAACGCTCAATTGTCCCAACGTAAAATTAACGCAGTTTAAACGATTCGAGACGGAATACTACCCGCCTATCTAATTCTCGATGCGTCTCAGGTCGATTCTGCGGAGGCTATCCGGCGAGTTCCGAAAAATTGTAGCGGAAATTTTATATATGCTGCGTCAGTTTTACGTTAAGGTACGTCCTGGGTAGACGTTAGAAAATCGGCGTGTTTTCAATTTGGTGCTTACGATTCTCGGACAGCAGATGCGACCGTACAGAATATGGCGCTTGGGAGTCAGCGGATTTGAACACAAAAAAGGCGACCAACTCCGGTAGCTGATCGCATTACTTCGTTTAGTTATAAGCTGAAATCTTCTAACGTTGCGTCTATTTCATCGTTAGTAATACCGATATACCTTAACGTAATAGACGGAGCAGCGTGGTTAAATAACTGCTGTAACATCGCCACATCTTTATTCCGCTTGTAATGATGATAACCGAATGTTTTCCGCATTGTGTGCGTTCCAATATCATTACGGCCTAAAGCGTCAGCAGCCTTCTGTAGCGCTCTATAAGCCTGTGTAGTCGATATATAACCGTTTCCCTTACGACTAGCAAACAGGTATTCTCCGCTATCCATACCGCGTGTATACTCCTCTATCTCCTGGCGCAAAGCCTTCGGAATAGCAAAGCGCTTTGACTTCGCTGTTTTCTGTTCCTTAATCGTTAGATGCGTCTTACCTCTAATATCCGATACTTGAAGCGGTACAATATCGCTTACTCGTAAGCCAGTATTTATTCCGAAGTTAAACATAAATACGTCTCTAGCCTTTGCATATCTCGATAAAGCCCAACGCATATCCGCGATTTCTTCTGCCGATCTTAACGGCTGTACATTCTTTTCATTCGTCATAAATACCGCTCCTTTTCATACGTTATCGTACATTCAATGTATTATAACGTTAGTTTATCGTAAGGATGCGCTATTGTCAACGGTTTGAATGTATGAAAAGATACAATATCGTACATATAGACGACTAGCTCACCGCCTAATAATCCGTATATGTAAATTGTCAGACTTCGATTTGTTTTCGAAGGTAGCCACGCGCCAGCACCGTGCAGCCGATGTTTTACGTCAATTCTCGGAAATATACGGAATCTCAATCGCTCACTCATCGTCTATAAATGCGCATAAAAAAAGAGCGGCAGCAACCGAAGTCACCACCGCCATTATAATACTTTAGTACGCTAAATCGTTGAATTACCGCCATTTATAGCACTTTAGTACGATAAAGTACCGTCTATTTAAATCGTTGTTGTAACGCTGCCAACTTCGCAGCAACCGCTGATTCATCGACTTTTTCGCTCTTAACTTCGATTTCCGCTTTGTCTACGAGCATACCCTCCGCTTGCATATAAAGTTTCATCATCGAAGCATTACCCGCCTCACATTCCTTTAATAAAGCGGCCATTACTCGTGTACGATTCTCCGCTAATAACTGCGTAGTTACTGCTGCTTTGTATTCAAGCATTGCCGGTAGCTTGCGCCAGTTTCGTAGTGTGCGATCAGTTACCTCTAACTCGTTCGCAATATCAAGCATACTCTTACGCTTGCCAGGCGGTAATAAGTCATTCTCATACATTAGCTCCGCTGCTTGCGCCTGTTGTGGTGTTAAATCCTTTAAAATATCGTCTAGTTTACGTTGTACCATTTTTCCATCTCCGTTCTTTTTTGTTGGTAATATTCGTCAAAGTTGCCGTCGTAGCCGTCACATACTGCCTCCGGTGTATACAGAGAGTACGGATAATCAGTGAGACTGCGCGTAATCATTTCGGCTAATCTGTCATAAGGAACACGAGTGTCGCCGTCAATTGCAGCTTTTAAATAAACTTCTGCCCGGAATAGGCATTTGCTGCTTAATGACCTATCGCTACATTGACTAGCAAAGCGCAACATTTCTCGCCATTCAACAAGCTTCGGAATCGGACCGACTTGAACATTCGTTTTACTCTCAAGTAGTAACGTTGCATATTCCGCTAAAAACTTATCCAATTCCGGTTCAATGCGTTTAAAACATTCCTGTGACCAGTAATCGCTAACTTTAGGTGCATAGGGCGGATTAATGATTTTGCAATAACCTCGCTCCATATCAATAACCGCTTGTTCTTCTTTTAATTTTGCAATTTTTTCTTTTAACTCCTCAATCGTCGGTGTTCGTTTCATCCTATCGCCTTCCTTCCGTTAATATAAAAAGCAAGCACCCGTTATGAGCGCTCGCCTTTAAAATTATGATATTTGGAATCGGTGTCTCTCGATTGCTTTCGCTAATCCCATCGCGATTTTTTCGATGTCAGCATCCTCTCGGATTGTAGTACCGTGCATATTAATAGTAATACCGCCTCCAAAGCCGCCGTTTTCCTTAGCTGCACGGTATTCCTTCGCCTCTTGTGCCGGTAAAACTTTTTCTCCCTTATGAAGTCTCGCAAGATAATTATCCTTATTTACATAATCAAGGCCGTGATAATGCGAGCCGTCTACTGTACCGGCACCGATCGCTTTACCTACCGTTGTCACAACCGTGCTAATTCCACTCGTTACCCAATCCGGTAACTTAATTCCGGCAATAACGCTTGCGAAATCACTCAGGTAGCCTTTAGCCGTATTAGCCCAACGTCCTAACGTATCGAACCAACCGGCCGCTATTTCAAGCACTCCACTTAGATTATTGAACGCATTCGAGAATGCAGTAGTAACGAACTCCATTAACGGAGCTAGAACATTCTTCCAAACAACCGTAACGACTGCGCCTAAAATCTCGAATAGACCGCCAATCATCGTTAAAATCGGCTTAGCAAGCGCCCAAAGCGTTGAAAATAGCTGAATTACGAAATTAATCGCCGGTGCAATGATGTTATTAAATGCGATTGAGGCGTAGTCTCCAACGACTTTCAACATCGACCATAATCCCGAAAGGATCGGTTGCAGTAGCGTCCAGGCGTTAGAAAACACGTCAGAAAGGACGGCCCAACCATTAACAAGCGCAGTTTTCACGATAGAAAATCCGCCTTGTAGTTCCCCGAATTTCGCTTTTACTTTATCAACGATACCGGCAACCTTCTCCGCTGTGCCGCCTCCGAATAGCGAATCTAACAATCCTCCGGCTCCTCCGGATTTAAAGGCGCTCCATAGCTCGCTCACTTTCGTTTTTACGCTGTCGATAATGCCTCGGAATGTCTCGGAATTTTTGTATAGCGCTACCATGCCAACGGCAGCTCCAGCAATCGCAGCGGCGACTAATGCGATAGGATTCGCTAATAAGGAGAGTGTTCCGATCAACATAAACGCACTTACTGCGGCCATGAGTCCGCCAGTCAGATATGAAATAGGTTCACGCCATTTCCACATCCACTTTCCTACGTCGATCGCTTTGCTTACGATTGTTCCGAGTGATTTCTCTAATTTTGATGTGAGGTCTACCGTTAATAGCTTGTCTAGTTCTTCATTAACACCTTTTAGAGCTACGGACAATTTATCGTTACCATCTTTACCAATACCGGCAAAGAATGATTCGAACTTCTCTTGCATAGAAGAATATTGACCTTTAGTGGAGTCACCCATTTTCTTGACCATATCATCGTTGACACCCATGTCATTTAAGACTTTATTCAAGCCTTTCATTTTCTGTTCGAGTGTCCCCATTTTAGTGATAGCTTGCATAGATTTTTTATCTAATCCGATAGCATCGACAATCGAGACGTAGTCGCCCTGGAAAAGCTCTTTTGTACTGAAAGCAGCTTGTCGAGTATCAACGCCAGCGAACGCTTGAATCCTTTCAACTAATCCCCAAATTTCTTCAAGTTTTCCTAAGTCCTTCGATAATCCTACAAACGCTTTCGAATTCGTCATCATATCGCCGGTACTCAAAACTGGAGAGTCTATAGCCATAGTTTCAAGCATCTTAACGTAGCTTTTAGCTTTATCTGCGTCCTGGAACATGCCTTCTAACGCAAATAATTGTTGTTGTCTCTCGGCAGCGGCTCCGATGGTAGCGTTAAATGCGGCTGCTGCGCCTTGTGCCGATACATATGCACCCACGATACCGAATAGTGCTGACTGCATACCGCTTAAACTTGCGCTCACTCCGCTTGCACCGACACGAACGCCACTTAATGACGTCGAAAATCGTGCGTTGGCGCTTGTAGCACGGCGAGAATCCGAGACAAAGCGACCCATAGCATTACGGAGGCGTCCTTGTGAATCGCGATAATTGTCTGACGCTCTAGTTGCCTGTTGCGTTGAACGCGATAGCCTGTCCGTCTGTTGCATAATACGGCGCAGTTTAGATGATCCGCTGTCCTGGACTCGGAATACGGCTTTTAAATCGATTGCCATTAACCTTCACCCGCCTTTGTACGCTCCAAAACTTTACTAGCACGCATACACTCGCGTTTAGCATTACGTTTTAACTGGCGGTTATCTGCGATTAAAAACGCCTGTGACGCATGAATCGCTTGTAATACGGCTCCTTTTAACTTCGATAGCGATTTATCGTTAATCTGCTTTGCCGCATGTTCAAAACGCTTTAATAAATCGAAATAGTGCGCTCGTTCATCGGCTGTCAACTCGGCATTTGTAACGGCAGCACTCGTTAATAAGCCGTGATTTAATACGTCATACTCTGTCTTAATTCCATCGAATTGCATATCGTTCATTCCTTCCTGTCGTATAATCTGTTTGCTAATTGGTGCGGAAAAATCCGCATAATATAAAAAGCGCTAGCCGTAATTAAACGAGCGTAGCGCTTGGAATTAAACTTCTTCCGTTTCTTCTTCCGTTTCTTCAACTTCTTCGACTACTACCGGCCTACGCGATGCTAGCGCCAACTCTTGCTGCTTGATGTAAGCCGCTTTTAGTCCGCTATAAAATTTAATCGCCTCTAAGCCTTTGTAAGTGGCGTAATCATAAGCAATCGCTAAATTATGTGCGTCAATTCGGAAGTCTGTTAAATCGACCGTTGTAGGGTCAAATCCTTCGGGTAATCGCTGTAATAAAGCCTCGTCTCCGCTGATGATAGTACCGTTTTCGTGATTGATAATTTGTAACATTAAATCGTCTCCATTCGTTTTTTAGTTTTTTTTGAATTAAAAAAGGCGACTCAATGGCCGCCGTAACTCCGTTTATTCCGTTGGTTGTTCTTCATTATAGGGCGTGTCGTCCGGTGTTTCCTCGACGATGCTCTCTGCTGCTCGCTTGACGCTGGCATACATAACTCGCGCTTGATCTGTTTGCAATCGTTTAGCTACGTCAAATGCTACTGCTACGTCGTCTTTTGTGATTTCACCGTTTGCGAGGCGTTGTCTTAATCCATTTTCGAGGACTCGATAATTAACCATCTTGCCTCCGTGTGCTGCTTTTGTTGCGTTGTATACGTCTAATTGCTCGTTATATTTGCTCATATTTATTTACCTACCTTTTCCGTTGTTTTTGTTTTTACCGTTGGTGCTACGTCGATATACTTATAGTCATAAGGCACTTGACCGTGTGTGAACTGTGATACTTCCTCCAATACCTTTCGAACACCGGACACGACGCCTACTGCTTTATGAATCTTCGCATTATCAGTTGGATGATTTTGCAGCATAATGTGTTGTGTTAATCCTTGCTTATGATTGCCCTTCACATACTCGGCAATTTCTTGGTGAATCGGCTGATATGCTGATGAATATTCTTTTCCATCCACTATCGCACTCAAAATTAAGTCGCGAGCCAGTTGTAACTTCGGATTGACTAGCTCCTCAAATTCCTTACGCACTCCATCTGCATAATCGGGCTTATAACGTGCTACAACCTCAACTGGTGAAATCTTTGTATCAGGCATTGCTTGTTGCGCTAGGCGTAAATCTCGCTCACGTCGTGCAACTACCTCTTTTTGCAGAGCAATATCATCGTCAATTTTAGCGAGTTCTGCCGATATGTCTGTTCCTTCCTTTACCGATCGAGTAAAAGAGACTTCATATTGTGTCTGTAATTCAGTTAATCGAGCGCGTGCTGCTTGTAAATCTATTGAATACTGTGCTAACTTTTCTGCTCGCTCGTGTTGCTCCGCTTTGAAATCCTCTAATAATTTGTAATCTTGAATTTTAATTGTCATTGTGTTTTAATCCTCTCGTTTTTAAAATTTGAATGAGTTTTTCTAATTTATTAATAATAAAAAGCCGCCAACGTGGTAGCACGACAGCAGCCTCTAAATTTAGCTCAAATAATTCGATTAACATTTCCTCGCTGCGTTCAATTAGCTCACGCGTTCCGTCCACTTCCTTACGGTAAATCACCGGAATTTGTGCGCTTACTAGCTCACGGTATATCGTTTGGCTATCCGTTTGTATTTCAGATACTTTATACTCCGCTAAATCGTCGAGCATATCGTCAATTTCGAAAGGCTTTGCGATTTCTGCGATACAATTCCAAATTCCTTGCTCGTCTGATTCGTATAAGAGCATCGACGTAAAATCAACGTCATAAATTTTAACGATTGAAACTAGCGAGAATCGCATCAGGCATTACTCCTTTAATCGTTTTCTTTGCCAACTTTCCGTGCCTCCTGTTATTAATAGCCGTAGGGTAATAAAAACCGCTGTTTCTTTCGATATTTGGTGCATTGATTTCGACACTAGACCAATTTATCGTCTATGACTTTAAAATGCTTAAATCGAATAAAATAGGCGAATTTGTTACCCTACTTTGTCGTACTCGCCAGATTCTAATTTCTGCAATACCGACTTAACGCCTCTATGCAAACGAGCTGGAATCTTGAATTGTACTGCGTCGAGCTGTCCTTTACGTGTTGTGTAGGTAGCCATGACGTCAAAGTCTTTACGTTGCTTAATCTTACTGATTGCTACGTTATGACCGGCTCCTACGTACAAAATAAAAAAGCCGGGAATCGTCCAGGCTTCAAAATCGCGATTATTTGTATTAGACAATTTTTTTCACCTGCTTCAATTCCGCCTGCGTCTGTATTTCTTCGCTCTCCGCCTTTAAATGAAATGTCATTTCCTCGACTTCGTGATCGCTAATTTCACGGCCAATCATACGACTAATCCATTTCTGAATAAAAGAACGCCATAATTCATCGGTGAATGATTCCTTGCGTCGATAAAAGTCATACACGGAAGGAGTGCAATGCTTACTGGCGTTACAACTTAAGCAACAAGCGACAATGTTTTCTTTGACGTGCTTACCGCCATACTCGGATGATAACGGGTATACATGGTCGATACTGCGGTTAGTATGGTCAAGCCGAACGGAGCAAAATGGACAGTCTTTGTACACCTCGAATATCTCGATTAAGTCGTCCTCTGTTACATAAGGAACAGCTTGTCCGGCGCGTTTAGCGTGTGTATAAACTAAGCGACGTATATTCTCTCCATTAGCTCGTCTGTGTATCGCTCGGCATTCGTTGCAAAGCGTGTCACGTCCGATTTTAGTATGCGATTGAACTCGGAATAGCTCAGGCTCTTTCTCAACTTGGCAAGCGCGACATACGATAGTTTCTACATTTATCATAGACGTTCACCGCCTTCGATTTTAGCTAGTTGTTTCTTCGTCTGTTGTGCGATAATTCCTGCAGTTGCGAACATTGCAATACTCATAATTAACATTTCCCCATCTCTCCTCTTATCTGTTTTATTGTTGGTTAATTAATAAAGCGGTATATTCCGCTTCAATGATCTCTGAGCTGTTGTACTCTAATGTTTCACGCAAGTAGCGAGTAAGCGCACGATTGTTTGTTTCAAGCGCTTGAATGTCGCCAATTAACACATTAACGTTTGTTTTTACCGTGATTAATGCGTTCGGATGGTCGTGAATGAGCCTACGTAAAATCGTATGAGCAGCAAAGGCACTGTTAACATCGTTATACTCGTAATTCAAATATTCTACATCGTCCACAAACGCTTGGACGTCATACTCGCGATAAGCTACTCGCTTAGCTAAAATCTTAAATTCAACCTCTCGTTTTTCCATTTTCATCGTCTCCTCTAATTAAATTGCACCATGATTGCGTCTAAATGCTTTCCGTCACCCGCATAAATAACGCGTGGATTAACGGTAATATGTTTCTGACGGCGATCCTTCGTACTTTCGAAGAAGTTAAAAACAACTTTATCTCCGATTTTCACTCGATTTAGTGCCGTCTTTAATTTTGCTGGACTCTCATACCCGATTAGCTCCGCAACATGCTCTAGGCTTATCGGTCTTACTAAGTCCTTGTCCGATTCATCCGGATTGTAGCAAACTATATTAAAATTGAAATTCAAAAACGGCATGAGCGAGTAGACTAGCGCAAGCTGTCCGACCGTTCTGCCGTTGAATTGTTCATATAAATCTCGTACTGTCTTTTTAAACATTCGCGTGTATTGCATATCTACGATGTCCGATTTCACTTCACTAACATTTCCACGGTAAAATACCGTATGATTCATGTAAATTGCGCCTTCTTGCTGCGATAAAATACCTTCGTCAACATATCGTTTGAATAGCTCACGCGCTCGCTTTGTGCTTAGTCCCGTTAGTTTTTCAAAGCCTTCTGCGTCAATTACACGTCCATTGTCATATTGTAAGCGCCCTGTCGTCCATGCCGTGTATGTGCCGAGATTCATAAGGCGAGCAATATCAGCGTGATTCAATGAAGGGAATCGCTCATTAATCGTATGTGACTGCTTAAAGAACGTGAATACAAAGCCTCCGTTTTCTTCTTCGTGTGCGCCTAATACTTGCTTAGACGATGTGAACTTCTGTTGCGCGTTTACTTGCGCCTCTGATTTCTTCGGCGTTAAGTCGTGTTGGAATTGGTCGCCTAAATACTCGCCTTCCAAATCGTACGCCTTACCGTTTACTACCGTATAGTTATCTCGCAGTTTTAAAGCTCGCTGGCGCACCGCCGGATGTAAGTCGTTAAATTCGCGTCCTGTTAATAGTGTGTTTGTCATCGTAAATCTCCCCTTAATCCTTTTTATTGTGGTACTGCGGATATAACGCCAGGCGTTCCGCCTTCACCATGCGAATATTTTGCATTTGCTCGGTGGTAACTCCTAACCTTAACGGCACATAGTCCGGAATTTTGCACTCTCCACTTTCGAGCATGACTATGTATGTTTGACTGACGCCTATTACTTTCGCTAGCGCTCGTTGAGATAGTCCGTAAAATGCGCGATAATCTTTAAGGTCGTCCGGTAGCATGAACATTAAAATCTCCTCCTAATTTATTTATTCGTATCTGTTCATTTGAACAGTAATAAGCAAAATAAAAAAGCCGTCCGTTTTTGGACTGCCTTTGTGACTTCTCAATATATACAATACAAACTGCCGTTAAATACAAGTTCCTATAATGTATAGCCGGCTAAACGGTTAAAATATACGATTCTCTAATATATAAAATGACGAAGCCGTTAAAATATACGATTCTCCACTATATAGAATGACGAAACGGCTAAAAAATGGCTTTACGCCTCTCCTCACGTAGTAGTAAGATTAAACAGGCTAAAATATACTAAATACTTCCTCATAATGATAAGCCAGCTAAACGGTTAAAATATGGCTTTCCCTTGTATAGGTGTTGGCAGCGTTAAATTATAGGCTAAAATTAAATTTACTTCCTTATACACTACGATACAGACTCGCCGATAATGTGAGTAAATACCAGCTGAAATACTTCCTCATAATGTAAGGCGCAAAACTTACGGTTTATATGCGTTACTATTTAAAAATCGTTCAAAAGTCCCTTTCGGCGTATATATAGGTAACTGAACTGCTATAATATAACCTTTTGCGTTAAATATCTTTCCCACCTATATAGCCAACTAAACGGTAAAAACGAAACCTTTTCGATAAATAACTTCTAAACTTTTCTCTACTCTTTAGGGCGGACATTTAGCGTAAAATACGGGTAGCTGCTGAAATTATTTTTTACGTCCTCATTTAGGCTGGATACGTTTAGTGCTAAAATACATGTGCGACTAAAGTACGATTTTTTACTTCCTCATACGTATAGCCGTGAAACAATGAAAAACGTGTATGCTTACAGTAAAATAAATTCTACCCTTCCCTTGTATAGGTGCTTAAAACGCTAAATTATGCATTAAAACTTACTTTACCACCTATATAGCCAACTAAGCGCCTAAAATATCGTGTAAACTTCCCTTATATATACTAGACCGTTAAAAGTCACTTTCTACACAGATTCAGAAAAAAAACTCTCTTCGGCGTATATATAGGTAACTAAACGACTAAATTAGGAAGGTTTAAGTTATAATATACGATAAAAAGCGCCTTCCCTTGTATAGGTGTTTAAAATGGAATTTTGGAAGTTAAAAGTTTCTGCTTTACGTAAAAAAGTAAGTAGGTTAAAAAATACCTTCCTTTTACGTCCCAAAAATGATTAATTACCTTCCTTTTACGTCCCGCTTGACTTTTACATAAAAACACAATATATTGTACTTAACGTACTGTTTTAGCTAGAAAATACATATATCTTGTATATTTAGCATTTACAGAAATCGGCTTACTCATCTTATCTTATACTCTCCGTATACTTAAAGACCATCAATAATATATAGCGAGTAAGTAATCCGCCAATATATAACGAAGTTATCCGCCTTTGTTCCGTGAAGTTGGTACAACTTCCTAAAACATTATCGCCTTCATTTTGCAAAGAACGCAAAATAAATTCGATTGATACTTATTGTATCGTTTATATCGTACGGTAATAGAGTTACAATAATAGTGCAATAAGACGCGTCAGCGGCTTATAGAGGCGTTAGCCTCGTATATAACCGCTTTAATCCGTTCAATTGTCAATGTACTCCGGATAATCGGAAAAAGAACGCAGCGCCAACTACGTCCTTACCGATGTATAACCGCTGTCAAAGCTGCAACAATGACCGCTTATTTAGTAACGTCGCCAACCGCTACCACCGATCCGCCAAAATCGGTATGACTTACGACTGCAATCGCAAGTTATTAGTGAAGCACACCGCCAATTGTGCTTAATCCGTTCGTTTGCATACTAACCGTTCATGCGCGTATTTTCCGTTTATTTCGTGAGTACACCTAACAAAGCGACCTGCTCAGCAGTAAGATTCCCGAATACTGCCGCCGCTGTTTCCGTCCAGGTGAAGTCAATTTCAAACTCGTCACCGATAATTAATGTCGCCTCATTTTCTCCGTACAACTCTAACCGTACATCCTCGATAATATCCGCCTTCATTACTTCGAGCGTGTGGACTTCGTCAATCTCGACTAGCTCAATGCGTATGTTCTTCATATTAACGCCTCCATTTAGATAATAAATACGTAAATAAACAGCACTACTGCGATTGCAAACGATAATGAGCCGTAAAAATGAGGTCGTATGTCCGATTCTTCCTCCGTACGTTCCTCTGTTGTACCGAAGAAATACTCGTCAACCGCTTTTGTAGTGCTTGCTGCTGCCGTTAATAGCTTGATAAATGCTTTACGATAAGAGCTTTCGAAGGCGCTTTGATTACGCGTTACCTGTCTCATACCGCCATACCGAACTCTTGCCCGTCTATAATGATTGCTGCATAAAAATCGTTGATGATGATGTACGTGTTTTCGTCTACTTTCACTGTCATAATTTCCATCCCCCAAATTTTCTTTTTATTTACGGTCTAAAGTTTGACGTGTTACCGTAAGATGTAACCATACTATACAATTAATTACGGTGTGACGTCAAGCGTATTTGCGAAAGTTTTTTTAAAATGTTATGATAAATTTGAAAAAGGTTGAAAGGACGTGGCTTTGTGCCGATTAAAATTACTTTAAACGAGACTTTGGAGCGCGATGGCTGCAAACTAACTAAGAATGCAATCGCAGTAGAGGCAAAAATTAGACCGGGGACGTTATCGGACTTGGTGAACGGTAAGAGTAAAGGCGTCACATTCGATACAATCGAGAAAGTAATCGACGCAATGAATCGCCTTGATCCGTCGGGCCATTATAAATTGACGGACGTATTCGACTATGTAAACGAAGAATAAGAAAAAGCGCCCTATCTCGCGTGGAGACGGCGCTTTATTACGTTTAGATTGCTTCACCAACAGTCCGTAGTATATCGAGGAACATAGGCGATATTTGAATCAGTACATAGCCTAAGCCGGCGTTCATTATCATCGACCACGCTCGCTCAGGATTGCCTATCATGAAGAAGAAACACGCTCCTATCATAATGACGCTGGCAATCGGAAAGCTGATGGCGATTAATATATCTATAACTGGATCAAGTATCGTCGCTAGTACTTCTAAGGATTTATCTGCAACATAGCCGGTCGGTATCGGAGCATTAACTGCCATTGCCGTATAAGTATCCGGAAGGCTTGTTATATCGGGCATAGCCGTTACTGGCATAACTTCCATAACAGACGGATTAACGGCAGTCAGCTTGTTATACGCCACCAATCCGGCAGCTCCGAGCGTAGGAATAGCGCTCATAACTACGACGTCCTTACGAGTAGCGAACGTTCTCTCTTGCCGGATTTTCTCCATTTCCTCAAAGCGTTCTGTATAATCGCCATACTCCGCAACCGGCACAACTCGCGTTTTATTTCTTTTGAACATTACGTTTCCCCCTTATTTTATATCGCTTATTGAAAACACTTTGAAATGAGGCAATACCCGACACGCTTCTTCTAGCTGCTTCCTTCTCAATTCAGTAGTCGTCAACCATACAATAACGGGGAAATGCCCGACTTTGGCTCTAACGCTATTCAATAACTGTATATAACGCTCAATCTTTGCTCTATTCTCTTTCATCGTCTGTGTATTATCGACCTCTAAGAAATGATGAATTCCACCGATCGAGTACATAGCGTCAGCAACGATAGAAATATTCCCGTTTGAGATTTTAACTTCATTCTTCCAATCGCTCGGGCAATTACAGTGAAGCCAAAAATCGTTCCGCATAATGACGTGATTAACATGATTACTTTTCTTACGGACTTTACTCGAGTCCACGTATTCTCTACCGTTCTTATTTAAATAATAAATCGTCTGATAACCTTCACGAAACGAAGCCAGGTAGTCCGTTAAATCGTTTAAAACCCGATTCGTATTGCGGATTGAGCCTAATTTAAAGTGTTTGTTAAGTTGATCGCGTGTGCAATAGTCAAAGGATTTCAAAAGTAGCAATATTTTCTCCTGACGGCTCGTTAGAGGCTTTGTGTTCAACGCGCTTTTCCTCCTTATCAACGATATACTTTTCAATCGTAGACTCGATAATATCCGCAGTAATCAACGGAGTTTGAACGATTTCTCGCTTATCTGCCGTTTGAAAGATTGCACGGCCTTTAATTTGTGGTAATAGCTCGGCGCCTATTTCGTCTAATACAACGCGTGAAGCTACTGCGGATTGCACACGGAAACATAACTTAGCGTCGGCGTTCTGCTTAACCTGGCGTGGAATAACGTCTCCTACCGGATATTGCGTCGCTACAATTAAACGGAATCCTAGTCCGGCTCCTAAGCGCGCTATCTGCGACATAATCGTTTGGCATTCAGTTTTAAGCGCCTTTTCCTCCTTCGTAACCGCTTCATTCGGATTGAGTTCGCCTACTTCGTCTATGACGATGAAATATCGGTCCATTATACCGGCTTGCTGTACGTTCTTTTTACCTTTTAACCGTAACTGGCGTTGTAACTCACGCATCTTAACGTAGGCAGCTTGTAGCGTCTCCAATGCCTCCTCCGGCTCATAGGCGATTGATTCCGTCTGTTTGATATTCTCGTAATCGCATAGCTCGACGCCGCCTTTTAAGTCGATCATATAAAAATGCGCATATTCCGGCTTGCTCGATATTAAGCTGTTAATCAACGCGTTAATAATATTGCTTTTACCGTAGCGAGTAGCTCCGCCAATAATGAGATGCGGAATCTTTTCGAAGTCGAGGTATTTGAACGTGTTCTTATCGCGAGTTAAACCGATCGGCACTCGCCATCCATCGCCAGCAGTAAACGCCACCTCTTGCGGTAACGGCTTTTCATACACTCGAACGATTAAAAGTCCGTCATAAACGAGTTCAATCTCTTTACGCTCCGTTAATTTCGATTGCCATAACGTTTTAAGGTTGTCGAGTATGTTCGCGTCAAACTGTAACGATGTTAGCTCAGCGAATGTCACTCGTTTACGGCGGTTGTTTAAGCCGTCCTCTAACGTCCTTAACTTCGCTACATAGTCGTCGAATGAGCGCCCTAGCGGAATCCTATAACGATATTCCCAACCCCAATCGAAACGTTTCTTACGGAGCAAAGTTGTAGTAAGCGTGTCGCTGCCGTCCTTAACGTTTAAGCCTGATAACGACATAATCCGTTGAATCTTTCCGGAATCATTTGTAGCTAAGCCTTTCTTTTTAATGAACGC
The DNA here is from genome assembly GCF_038003445.1 of Solibacillus sp. FSL K6-1126. Taxonomy (NCBI): domain Bacteria; kingdom Bacillati; phylum Bacillota; class Bacilli; order Caryophanales; family Caryophanaceae; genus Solibacillus; species Solibacillus sp. FSL K6-1126. Next base: position 3,504,540 of record NZ_JBBOPD010000001.1, read on the forward strand.
TTGAAACGCAATTCCTCCAAACAAAGTCGTCGTTATGATTTCAAAAAACAATTCGCATCTCCTGTCCTCATTTTTTTAAAGAAATACGTTCAAGGAAAATCCCCAGTATAAAGTTGAGTTTGCCACGGGTTCTATTATGTTAATAATAGTTGCTCATATTGAGTATGGTTTAAGAAGGCTTTGAGGCTATGAAAATAAAGGATTTCCGATGTGCTAGACCGAATACTAGGGTAGCAATCAATCAGGCGTTAGATGTGGAATTTGATTTGGTAGTATTAGAGTATTACACTTACCGTAAAAATATATCTTGTCCTTATAAAAAATTTTATGTAAAACGTAAAATGGAGGTAAAACATGGAGCGTAAAATTGAAATAAAACTATATAGATTGCTGATCGATAATAAAATGACGTATCAAGAACTGTCCGATAAAACCGGCTTATCTGTACGCACAATCTCCGAATTAGTAAATAATAAAACCGAGCGTATTCCTAAATCCGCTATATGTAAGATTGCCGATGCTTTAAATATCGATGATATTCGGCAGCTAATTGATTTCGAGGCTTGACAAACGCACTATCAAACTAGCAGAATGGCGCTCGCTCTAGGAAATCGGCTGAACGTAGTTACCTTATATCGCGTAACAAAAATTAATTCGTTAAGCGACATAAAGTAAATACACAATTTCTAGCGTCATGTGACGTCTGAGGTTTCTCGTTGTCCCGTTCGTATCGGAATTTCTTCCGCTGCAATCTCACATAATTATCGTCCTATGTGTGCGCAATTAAGCGCGCGATTGTAGTTACCCTCACCGTAATGAGCCGATAAACCTACCGCACCATAAAGCTGTGCTCGCTATTCGTCGCTAGCCAACGGGAAGGCTATTTGTGCGATATATTCCGTAGTTTGCGGTGTGACGGACGACACTGACCAGGTTTATTTAACGACGAATTAGTGGGCTACCTCGTCGGACTACCGAAAAATTGACGCACTTAAATAAGCCTAAGACGTTGAATTTTTTTCGCAAAGGCTGTACAATAGCGTTAGGTGTATATGCTATCGGTTTTTCCGGTAAGTCATATTAAGTTGTAAGAAGTCGTTCCGGTTGCACCCGGAGCGTCTTTTTTTTGTTTACAAATATTCGCGAAGTGATTCCGCGACAAATTCCTTTTCTAAATCGAGATACACTGTCGTAGTCTCCAACGATTTATGTCCGAGTGCCTTACTTATTAAAGCGACGTTAGCGCCTTGATTTAACAGATTAGTCGCAAAGGCTCGGCGTAAAGCGTGTGCGTTGACGTTCTTTAATCCGAACTCTCTCGCATATTTCGTTAATGACTTCGAAATAGCGTTGCTGGACGATTGGCTATTATTAATGCCTTGACCGTTTGCCGATAAAAAGACATAGCTATTGCGCGTGTTATATTTACGCCTTACTTGCTTATTCTTTTCGATTAGCACTCGCAGCATATCCGCCAGCTGATCGTCGATAGGTAACTTCAATGTATCGCGATTCTTTAAGACAGCTCCGTCCATATCAATCGTTTTGCTATCGAGGTCAATATGTCGCTCTCTCAGTTCGCCTAACGTTGTAATACGAATTCCTGTTCGATACATAAGTAAAATCGCGCATGTATCTCTAAAGCCGACGAATGTACTGCGATCAATTAGCGATAGTAAGACCTCAACGTCATTCTCTTTAGCTGCGCCTTTAATCGACTTATCGACTTTTATTTGAATCTTCGACCAAAAGCGTATCTCAATCCACCGATTATCAAAGAAACGATTAAGAATCGCCTTTAACGATTTCAAGCGAACTAGCTTAGTCGCTTTCGATACGTCAATCTCGTTCAGATAGTCGTAAATCATATCCGCATCAATATCCTCGACGTATTTAACGCCAGTAACTTTAATAAATTCGTTCCATGCAAACGCATAGCTTTCGATTGTTCTAGGTCGATTGCCGCTGATTTCCATTTGTCGGTATACCGCTTTAAGCGCTTGTGCTACGGTCAGCGAGTCGCGCCGATCTTCTACCGGCTTTATTTCAATGTCGAATGTTTCGGCGACGGCAAATGCGCCATGTTTCCGTGTTCTTTTCATATACGCAAAAAAACCTCCCTAACGATTAATTCGTTAAGAAGGTCGATGGTTGTCCGACTATACTGTGTCAGACGCCTATGTACGCCATTTGAACGTTGATATAACGCTACAAATAACGGTTTTTAAGTATGGAGACGGTGGGAGTCGAACCCACGTCCAGAAGCTCCAATACGCCGGCTTCTACGCGTGTAGTTTGTCTACTTGCAATTCGCGAGTTCTTATGCCGACAAACAGGCGTCCGAATCGCTAACCTGGGAATCTCTTACCGTTGACTCAGGTGGTGCCAACGATCGTATCCCACTTAAGTTGAACCCAGCGTAGTCTACATGGGCGATAGACAGGCTGAGTGCTACGCGCTATTAAGCTGCGAAAGCGAAGTTTTGTTGTTTGCCAGTTATTATATAACTTCCGTTGTTGACGAAGACGAGACCTCCGACGCGCGACCAGAGCTTGAACCACCCCTGTCGAATCCGTAACGTCCCCGAGTAGTAGTAAACCCGAGTTAAGTTCGGAAAAGAGCTAAATGCTCTTTAAAACGTGTACCGTATGAGTAGATACACACTGGCTAGTACAGTCAATTATATGACAAACCGGCTGAGCTTGCAAGTAAATCTGCTTCTCTCGTACACTGCCAATATTTTCTTAACCTTGTTTATGCAGCTGGTTGCGGTAGTCTACCGGTGTGACACCGTGGAATCGCTTGAACAGTTGGGTAAATTCAAAGTAACCGTTCATGCCGATCATTTTTGAAATTTCCTTGAAGTCCATTTCCGTATCTTCCAGTAACCCTTCCGCTTTGTGTAAACGAACTTTCGTAATATATTCATTTACCGGCATCCCGACTTGCTGCTGGAAAATCATATTATAATTCGGATACTCGTCGGCAATTATTTCTTCGACTAATGCTAAACAATGCCCATGTACACTATACTTTTCAACTAAAATAACAACTTTATCGACTAATTCTGCGTTGCGTAATCCATTCACTTGTGGAAATCCCCCTACGTATGCTATTGCCATTGACTAATACACCCCAAATTCTGTTATCTCAACCTTACGTCTACATCATCTTACATTTGTACCCCCATTTTTTAGATTAAAAACCACTTTTTTTGCCCGAAAAAAAGAGATGTGTTAAAAAATAAACAAATTCGTTTAACACATCTCTTTTGGTTAATTTATTAATGCCGATTAAAACAACGGATTTCCGGTTATTGCTGGCGTTCCTTGAAAGCACGTTCCATGTCACGCTTCGCTTCTTTTTTCTTCATATCATGACGTTTATCGTAATCTTTTTTACCTTTTGCAAGACCGATTAGTAACTTCGCATAGCCGTCCTTAATATACATTTTCAGTGGAACAATTGTATAGCCGTCACGCTTCACGGCACCGACTAATTCACTGATTTGCTTTTTATGTAAGAGCAGCTTGCGTTCGCGTAGTGGGTCATGATTGTAGCGGTTCCCTTGGTCGAATGGCGAAATATGCATATTTTTTACCCATGCTTCTCCGCCCATCACACTAATATACGCTTCCTTCAGCTGGACACGGGCACCACGTACGGATTTAATTTCCGTTCCTGTCAGTACCAACCCGGCTTCAATTGTTTCTTCTATGAAGTAGTCATGGCTCGCTTTTTTGTTTTGAGCTAAAACTTTACCTGCGCCTTTTGCCATTCGTTTTACACCTCTATTTTAAGTGGAATAGCTATGATGCCGAAATTGCATCATAGCTTCACACCTTACTATTTCTTTTTACTTTTTTTCTTTTTTCCTTTTGCGATGCCTTCGTAAAACTTCGGCTTATCGCCCGATTTACCTTCTTTACGGCGTCCTCGTGGATCACGGTCAGACGTGCCTGAACGTTTTTCTTTCTCAGGGCGTGCCTTGCTTCCACCACGTGATTTGCGGTCACGTTTTTCGCCTGTACGCTCATCATCTTTTTTACGGCCTTCTCGGCGACCTGCATGAATCACTTTCGATGTTTGACGACGAGCTGGACGTGGACTGCTCACCATATCAACGATTTCAAAATCAACCGAAGATTCCTCGATCACGACATTCGCCACACGGATTTTCACTTCATCCCCGATGCGGAACTGGCGGCCAGTACGCTCACCGATCATCATCATATGACGGTCTTCAAAGCGGTAGTAGTCGTCGGTCATATTCGAAATATGCACAAGACCTTCCACCGTATTTTCAAGCTCTACGAAAATACCGAAGTTCGTAATCGATGACACGATCCCTTCGAACTCTTCCCCGATTTTATCGGACATAAACTGCGCTTTTTTCAGTGCATCTGTATCACGCTCTGCTTCAACCGCACGACGCTCACGGCCAGATGTATGGTCCGCAATTTCATCCATTACCGCGCTCCACTGTACAACCGTTTCCTTCGATGTATCGCCATTCACTAAATACGTACGAATTAAACGATGGACGATTAAATCCGGGTAACGACGGATTGGTGATGTGAAGTGCGTATAAAACTCTGTCGATAAACCGAAGTGACCTAACGACTCGGCATAGTATTTTGCCTGCTGCATCGAACGCAGCAGCATCGTTGAAATAACCGGCTCTTCCGGCAAGCCTTCAATTGAACGAATGACTTCCTGCAATGCTTTCGGATGTACCGAATTTCCAGTACCTTTGATCATAATACCAAAATTTGTAACAAATTCAAAGAAGCGTTGTAATTTTTCAGGCTTCGGATCTTCGTGAATACGGTAGATGAACGGCAGCTCCATCCAATGGAAATGCTCGGCAATCGTTTCGTTCGCTGCAAGCATGAACTCCTCAATCAGACGCTCTGCAACTGTACGTTCGCGTAACACGATGTCAGTCGGCCAGCCATCTTCATTCACTAATACTTTCGATTCCTTGAAATCAAAGTCAATCGCACCGCGCGCCATACGTTTGTTTCGTAGAATTTGCGCTAAATCGGCCATATCTTTGAACATCGGCACTAAGTTTTCATAGCGCTCCATTAATTCCGGGTTTTCGTCCGGATTTTCTAAAATGTTATAAACGTCCGAATACGTCATACGCTCCGTCGTTTTAATCACACTTTGGAAAATTTCATGCTTCACAACTTGCCCAGCCTGGTCAATCGTCATTTCACATGACAATGTTAAACGGTCAACCTGTGGATTCAATGAACAGATTCCGTTTGATAAACGGTGTGGAATCATCGGAATTACGCGGTCCGTCAAATAAACAGAAGTCGCGCGTTTATACGCTTCCTGATCCAGTACAGAGCCTTGTGTCACATAATAGCTGACATCGGCAATGTGTACACCTAACTTATATGTGCCATTGTCATTTTTAACAACGGTAACGGCATCATCCAAGTCTTTCGCATCGGCACCATCGATAGTCACGATCACTTCATTGCGCAGGTCACGACGACCGACTAAGTCCTGTTCGGTAATTTCATCCGGTACATCGATTGCCGCTTGGACAACCTCTTCCGGGAATTCTGGCGGAATATCATATTTATAAAGGATCGATAAAATGTCCACACCCGGATCATTTTTATGACCTAAAATTTTCGTGATCATCCCTGTCGCAGATTTCGTTGCATCCGGCCAGTGCGTTACTTCTACAACGACTTTATGTCCGTCGACCGCACCCAGTGCATCCTCTTTTGCGATAAAGATATCCATATTCAATTTCTTATCATCTGTAACGACAAAACCAAAACCACGATTCGCCTGGTATGTACCGACAAATGATGTTTTGCTGCGTTCGACAATTTTAACAACCGTTCCTTCACGGCGGTCACCTGATTGTTCCTTTAATACACGTACGAGCACGGTATCTTCATTGAGTGCACCATTGACTTCGTGTGCCGGGATGAAAATATCGTCCATGCCTTGTTCTTCCGGTGCGACGAAACCAAATCCTTTCGCGTTACCAATAAAGCGGCCGCGCAGTAAGTTCATGCGTTCCGGTAAACCGTAGCGATTTGAACGGGAGCGCACGATTTGTCCCTGTGCTTCCATTTTTACGAGTGTTTTGACTAATTCACGGAAATCATCCGCTTCTTCTAATTCTAGTGCATCTTCAATTTCCGATACGGTCATCGGTTTATAGCCATCGTCCTTCATCATATCAAGAACGCGCTGTTGTAATTCATTTTGTTGTGTCATGTATTATTTCCCTCCTTTGAACAGAAAATAAAGTTCAGGTTTATTTAAAAAGTACTTCGCAAGCCGTTGATTTCCGTTACGGTTACGCTTTCCGCGGGCGTGGCCTGAGCCAGTAGTCTCAGGCGTCACGCTTATCCCGCTGGAAGCTTGCTTGTGACGAAAGGCTTTAGCCGTCAGTCACACTCGAACCTCCACTTCAATCAACTACTAAACGTTTATAAATAAGCTGAACAAAAATTTATTCACACCATTAGACTATCCAATCTAACGAATTTAAAAACGTGAGAACTTCTTCATGAAGCTGGTCTTTTTCTTTATCGAGTGTGATGACATGGCCCGAATGCTCATACCAGCTGATTTTTTTGTCGATCGATTCGACGGTATCATAAATAATATTGGCTGAATCGGGGTTGATGACTTTATCGTTGCGCGATTGGATTACCAAAATCGGCGCATACAGCAGGTCGATTGTCTCTCGTACATCGTAAATTAATTGCTGCAGTTCTGGCAGTGATGCCATTCCCTGCTGCTTGATTGCTTCAATCTCTAATTCAATTTCCTGTTCATTTTTACCTTGTTGTTTTTTATATTGTTTTGCATATTCAAGTACGCCTTCAAACATAATGTCTGTCGTGCGCATCGTCATCGGCGAGCACATTGTGACAACGCCTTTCACCGGATGACTTGTCGCAAGCTTGAGTGAAAATACGCCACCGAGCGATAGTCCTGCAACGGCGATTTCTTCATAGCCTGCCTCTTTTAATTGAGTATACCCGTTTTTTACATCTTGCCACCATTCTTCGGGATTTGAGACAATGAGTTCTTCTGGCGGAACACCATGTCCTTTATAATGTGGGGCAAGCGATGTGTAGCCGTGCTTTTCCAAAAAGCGTCCAAGCATCCGCACATCTGCCGAACTTCCTGTAAAACCATGTAATAATAAAACCGCTCTCGGTCCTGCCTGAAAGAAGAACGGTGAAGACAAAGATGATTTCATACTGATTGCTCCCGTCTTGTTCCATAATATGAAAGATACGATTCAATCACACCATTGAATCATGGAAAACTTTTCATTTATTTCTTCTATTATACTGTGTTTGGGCCCACACTAAAAGAAAAAGCCCAACCTAGCATTAAATGCTTGGTTAGGCGTTTAATTTTCGTTCAATTAGAATTTCGTAATCGCTAAAGCTAATACGAAGAATGCAACAGAAAGAACGATTGTTGTGCGGTGAAGGACTAGATCCATTCCGCGAGCTTTCTGCTTACCGAATAGTTGCTCAGCTCCACCAGAGATGGCACCTGATAAACCAGCGCTTTTACCTGATTGTAATAATACAACAACGATTAAGGCTATCGCTACGATAATAAGTAATACTGTAAATAACGTATGCATTTGCTCCACCTCCTAAGTATGGACGTCACAATACAAATTAGTATATCAAAATGAGGGAGCCATTACAATATTTCTTGGAAATGAACATCATATTTTATCCAACATTCCCCACTCTTATTCAAAACTGTTAAAACGGCATTCGCTTATATCTCGTTTTGCCGCCAATGCAAGTGGTACCATCGTTTCAAATAGAAGATCCTCTTCTTCAAAGATCAATTTGCGCAGGTCAATATCGAAGTATTCCTTCATTCGGGATTCGGTCATCACTTCATGAACCGCGCCGATGACCGCCTTTTTCTCCTTCGCAATCATCAATACTTGATCCGCCAAATAAAACGCATGGTTCGGATAGTGCGTGTTGATAATACATGAAATCCTATGCTCTTTCGCCAGGCGTTTTAATGTTTCCAAAATGACAACCTGCTTTTGCACATCCAAATGCGATTCCGGTTCATCCAGTATTAAAATTTCCGGATTCGATACAAGCGTTCTTGCGATTAGCGCCAGCTGCAGTTCCCCGCCGCTCACTTCATTGCACGACTTTTTCGCCAAGTGCACAATGCCTACTTCATTTAATGCTTCATGCGCCTTTTCATAGTCTTCCTTGCACGGCTTTGACAATGAACCGATATACGGCGCACGTCCCATCACCACCAAGTCTTCAATCGAAAAGCCGAATACCATTTTATGTGCCTGCGGAACATAGCCGATTTTCTTCCAAAGCTCTTTTTGCGAAACTTTTGCAAGCGGTACATCATCGATTAATGATTCACCGACACGCCAGTCCTGCAAGCCGGTAATGCATTTTAACAGCGTTGTTTTTCCTGCGCCGTTTGGACCGAGAATTGCCATAATCTTGCCTGGTTCCAGTGTAAAGCTAATATTCGATTCATAAATGAACGGCTTCACTTCCTTCTTTTTCGCATAGCAGAAGTTGCCTTCACGTACTTCTATTTTCATGACCAGCTACCTCCTGTACGACGTAAAAGATAAGCAAAGAACGGTGCTCCGACAATTGCCGTCAAGATCGACAACGGGATTTCCGCTGCTGTTACCGAACGGGCCAATGTATCGATGATGAGTAAATACGCGCCGCCCAGTGCAATCGACATCGGCAGTACGCGTTCATTATTGCTGCCGACAAACATCCTTGCGATATGCGGGATGATTAAGCCGACCCAGCCGACAATCCCCGCAACGGCAACTGCCGCCGCTGTACAAAGCGTCGCCCCTGCAATGACAAGCCATTTCATGCGCACGACATTTATCCCTAAAGACTTCGCCTCATCATCCGGCAATGTCAGTAAATTAATACGCCAGCGCAGTGCCAGCAAAATGAGCATTCCGACTAGAATAATTGGTCCCGCTGTCCATAAGTCGCGGTAAGAGGCCGTTCCCAAACTTCCCATTAGCCAATACGTAATGGCAGGCAGTTTTTCTTCCGGGTCGGCCACAAATTTCGTTAACGAGATCAGCGCATTAAACAATGCACTCGTCACTACCCCTGCCAGTACAAGCATAAAGATCGGCATATTGCGTCCAGAACCGCCGATCATATATGTAAATGCGATGGCCGCTAAACCAAAGACCAGCGCAAAACCTTGTGTCACATAACCATTGCCAAACAGTAAAATTCCGATAGAAGCACCAAAACCGGCACCCGCAGCGACTCCTAAAATATCCGCGCTCACTAAAGGATTGGCGAACATCCCCTGGAATGCAGCACCTGAAATGGAAAGCCCCGCACCGATCAATAGTGCGAGGATAATACGCGGCAGCCGAACGGTCATGACTACGTTATATTCCATTTGTGTCCACGTTTCTTCTATCGGAAAAATATGCGAACCGAGGATTTTGACCACTGTTACAAAATCGACTTCAAACCGGCCGATGCCAAGCGAAGCGATCGCAAGTACAAGCGGCAATACCCACAGTAAAATACTTTTCCACTTTTTCATGAGCGTCCCTCGTTCTAATACTTCGCAGCGTCAGAAGATGGGTGTAGAATTTGCTCTACTTCTTCGTCCGTTACGTCATATCCGTAAAAGTCTTTATAGTAACTCTTAATTTCAGCATTCATATCATAGTCGAATAGCTTAGGCTGGTTGTTGCTTGCCAGCCATTTCAGCATTAGCGGTGCATCGCCACTTGGCGGGAACCAGCGATAAATCCCCAGTGGAATTTTGTACACTTGCTTATTTTTCACCGCTTCCACTTCACTCCAGTCCTGACCTGGAATCGTGTTGTTATATAAATCTTCCGGCTGGATTTCCGTGAAGTTCGTTAAATAGATGATTTCCGGATTCCAATTGTAGATTTGCTCCATGTTGACATCTTTGCGTCCAGTTACATCGTTTTCCGCAACGTCATTGGCACCTGTTGCGTTCAGCCATTGGTTCCCGAAGAAGTTTTTGCCGCCTACCGTAATCGCCTGCTCGGATAACTGATACATCATTAATGCATTCGGCTTTTGTTCTTTCGTTAAGCCATCGATTTTTTCGTAAATTTCGTTTTGCACAACTGTACCGATTTCAATGAATTTGTCCGCACGCTCTGTTGTGCTCGCAATTTCACCCGTCAGCTTAAGCCAGCTGTTGAATGTCGCAAGTGGCTCTGCTGCCGCAGCATCAATAGCTTTAATCGCGACTGTGTTGATCCCCGCATTACGTGCCTGCTCAATTGATTTTTCATCCGTTGCAATTTCAAAGAACACATCCGGGTTGATTTTCATTAATTCCTCGACGTTCATTTCCCCATTTTGGACGAATGACGTATCCGCCTTCAAAATGTCCGGTGCCATTTTCGATAAAATCGAGTTTTCCGCAGCATTGTAAGAGTTCGGATGCATTCCCACGATTTCTTTTGCTGAGTTTGTTGCGACATACCATGTATGGAAGTACGGTAAAATCCCGCCCGATACAATCGAGTTCACTTCAGCGGGAATCGTTACTTCTGTACCTGCCTGATCGATGACAATTTTCTCTTCTGCAGTCGTTTGTACTTCTCCGCCTGAAGTTGAAGTTGTTGCCTCTTTATCTGAACATGCTGCTAGCGCCATCGCTGCGAGTGCCAGCGTTGTCAAAATTGCGTTACGTCCTGCCATTGTTTTCTCTCCTTAGACATCATCCGTTTTCACGAAATTATTATTTTAATAAAATATTATTTGATTTCTCAACAAGATTGAGTATAATTGATAATGATTTTCAATGTCAATGAGAATTCGGTTCTCAAATGAGAATTTGTATCAATTAATTAAATTTACAGGATTAAAGGAGATTTTTATGTCTGAATATAAAATTGTAAAACTGGACGGCGGACATGCATTCAGCCTAGAGGGACGTGCTATGAACGTCTCTAATGAACCAATGGACCATGTAACATTCCTCGACCAGTATGAAATTTCGACTGCCGACCTTTCCGAGTTCAATGTGATGGTCGTAACGGACTTTATCGATCAGGAACATCTTTATGAGCACAAACAAGTCATTGAAAACTTCTTGAATGAAGGGAAAATTATTATTGCCAACACACATATTTTCCGTCCTTGGCTGCCAGGTGCCGGTCTGTTTATGCCAAAGGAAATTAAATCCCATTCCGATTATGTGATGGAGCCAGCAGCAGAAGGTACATTTTATGAAGGTATTGATATGATGGAACTTACTTACCGTAAAGGCGTTTCTGGCTTCTATGCACGTGGGTCTCATCCGGTAGTCAATAAGGAATCGGAAATCGTGCTGCAGTTTACGGACGGCACACCGATCGTTTTCATTGACCGCACTGCAACAAAAGGAACGGTTGTCGCTGCATCTTGCCGTGATTTCCTGACATACGCAACAGGTGAAAACTCGACACAGCTGATCGCACCGCAGTTTTTAGCTTGGCTTGATCAAGAATTACTACGTTTGAAAGAAGGATCTGAAGCATGAGAAAAATAGCCGTTTTATATAGTGGTCACGCGCCTCATTACGTGACATTCAATACACCGAAATTCAAGCAGTACTTCGAGAAAATCATCTATTTACCGCGCTTTGTCGAAGAAGATTTGGAGGATATGGACGTGGTAATTGTTCCTTCACAATTGCACAATAAATTATTGCTGGAAGCAGCACCGGCAATCCGACGCTTTGCGGATAACGGCGGGGTTGTCGTAGCATTCGGACCTCAGCCGTGGCAATGGATTCCGGGCCAAAACTGGGAAACACGCCCGACGAACTTCTGGTGGTGGCTTGAAAAAGATGCGGACAGCGGCTTACGCATGGTCGCACCGGATTACCCGTTATTCCGTGACGGTTTCCTGGATGAAGCGGCGTGTACATGGCATCAGCACGGCGTCTTCCATTTACAGGACGGCATGCAGTCTCTGATTGATATGAAGGACGGCGGTTCATTACTGTATGTCGACAAAGTCAGCTCAAAAGGTACGTGGATCGTGACGACACTTGATCCAGACTTCCATTTCGGCTCGTACTTCATGCCGGCAACAGAGAAGTTCATGGACGGCTTCTTCCCGTGGTTAGCCTTCGGGGAAATTTAAGGAATTGAAAAAAGCATGGCACCCGCAATTGAATGCGTGCACCATGCTTTTTATTTATTAATCGTTGCTGTTGTCATCTTTGTTGTCGTCAGTATTGTCGTCAACAGTGCCATCAGTGTTGTCTTCTGTATTATCATCTAAGTTGTCATCCGTGTTGTCGTTGTTGTCGTCGCCGTCAACGTCTAACTCGACATTTGTATCGTCATTGTTGTCTTCCATTAGACCATCATCCGTACCGTCGTCAACATTGTTGTCGATGTTCGTATCATCTTCATCATTACAAGCCGCAAGTGATAATGATAGTAATAACGTCATCATCAGAGTAGGTGTCTTTTTAAGTTTCATATTGAATAGCCTCCTTTGGTGTATGCTTTATGATTCCCCGATTTATAAAAGAAAAACATTTTTAGTAATTTTCTTCGCAAAAAGATATTTTCAGGCATTTTATTTTCTTCTCGATTTACATTCGCTATAGTGAAATGAGGAGGTGAAAATCGTGCAGCAATCAAGGCATTATTTATTTGTCAAAACATTGATGAATCGCATGAAAATGGATGATTTGGATGCACCGGCAATCGAGCAGGAATTTTACCGATTGGAAGCCGGCTTATCAGGAGAACAAAAGTTGAAAAGGCTGCTCTCGGACTATCATTTTAAATCCGCTTTCCATATTTTTTATAATTTCGAGTGCATCAATTCAAAAGGTTTTACCCATCAAATGGACGCTTTGCTCATTACGCCGCATTTTGTCGTCGTCATGGAAGTAAAGCAAATCTCCGGCACGCTTTTCTACAAACCCGCCCTCCATGAATTTTCCCGTGTCCAGGAGAATGTCAGCGAAAACTTCCCCAACCCGTTTGACCAGGCATATCGCCACCAGCTTTTTTTGGAGCATCAATTCAAAGCGTGGCAAATTTCCATCCCCGTTCACCACATCGTCGTACTCGCCAATCACCGCGCCACACTTGACCATTCGCTCACCAATTTCCCGATTATGCATATGAGCGGCGTCCCGAGATTCATCGAAAAACTGTATAGACAGCACCCAAATCCCCGTGCGAATATTACTTTTCTGCAAAACCAATTAGAACAGCTTTACGAACAGCTTCCCCCTCGCCGTACGATTGAAAGACACCGGTTACGCAATGGCGTTCTCTGTAAGGCATGCGATTATGTTAATGAAATGCATTATAGGCAAGGCTATTTTATTTGTCCGGTTTGTAAGGTGAAAAGTAAAGAAGCGTTGTACGAAACTTTTCTGCAATACCGAATTTTAGTCAGCCCCCGCATAACGAATAAAGAGTTCCGGGAGTTTTTTAATATTCCGTGTATCCATATAGCTTCGAAACTGTTGGCGAGAGCCGGCCTGGAAAAGCACGGGGTGAATAAAGGGTCGTATTATTTGATTCCGGAGAAGTTTGAGTAAGTACTTATAAAAGGATGTGACACATATGAATGAAAAACAAAATCGTAAGCGTGTAGATGCACAAACAAAAGAGGACATTATTAAATTTGTTACAGAAGGTGGCGCAAAAGTGGCTGATATTGCCGGTCGATATGATGTAGGCCCTTCCACGATTCATCGGTGGGTGAAGGAACACCGTGAGTCACTGACAGGCTTGGTTTCCGAGAGCGAAGCAGAAAAGATGAAAGCAGCATATGAAAAGAAAATACGTGCGCTGGAAGAAGAGAATGAGATTTTGAGAAAAGCGATCCATGTATTTTCCGATATTGAACGATGAGTTACGAGAGGCAGCCCCCCACATTCGTTGAGTGGATGTGGGGGGCTTGTGTAATTTTCTAATATATCCGAAATAGTTCTAATATAAATTTATTTGTTCTAATAAATGGCTGATTTTCTAATATAAGTGCGGTTTGTTCTAATAAGTGTTCTAGATGTTCAAATAAAGTATCTACATCTTCTAATATCCTGCCACAATTTTCAAATAAGCCACTCGATTGTTCTAATAAAATCAAATCCGCCTTTCTCCCCGCCTATTGCCACCGACAATTCACCCACTCTACACCTCAAATTCCAGGAACTTCTAATATCCATCCCACTTGTTCTAATATCCCCCGGCTTTCTTCTAATAACCGGCTACATTGTTCTAATAAAATGCAGGCACTTCACGAAAATTCTACTATCAGCGTCCTCCAGCTCCGCCCAAACAAAAAACAGCACCGGCAATTGCCGCTGCTGTCCCATAAACGATTCACTACAAATTTGAGCAGTTCATTCGTAGCTATTAAATTAATTCCCAACCGGCTTGCTGTTCTTCACGAAGAACGAACCAACCAGACCTAATACTGCAACGACGGTCACGACGATGAATGCTGAGTGTACACCGTGTGCTAAAAATTCTGCCGGTAAGGCGTTGCTGAATTTTTCGATGTAGTTTTGCTGACCGATTGTGAACATTGTAATGGCAACCGCAGTACCTGAAGCACCCGCGATTTGCGTTAGGGTGTTCAATGCCGCTGAACCGTCAGCAAATTTATGTGGTGCCAACGAGTTCATCGCATTTGTTTGTGCCGGCATGATTGTCATCGATACCCCGACAAAGAATACACATAAGTTAACGATAATGATCCAAGTTGCTGTTGTTGCCGAAATCGTCGTTAAGAACACGATCATTGACACTAAAATCAGTGTAAAGCCGATCCGTGTGAAGATTTTCGCTCCGACTTTATCGAAGTTTGTCCCAACGATCGGTGACATGATGATATTTAAGATGTTACCTGGCAACATACATAAACCTGCAGTTAAAGCTGCAAAACCTAATACTGTTTTCAGGAACATCGGCACTAAGATCGCCACCGAAAGAATCATGAACATTGTCGCAACCATCAATGCGACACCTAAAGAGAACATTGGTGATTTAAATACCGATAAGTCAATCATTGGCTCATCCATTTTTGTTTGGCGAATGCCGAAGACGACTAATAATACGAAACCAACGACAAGTGGTACCCAAACAATTGGTTTTGTAATCGATTGCTCCGCTAACGTTGCTAACGCGAATACAACACCACCGAAACCGAACGTAGAAGCGATTAATGATAATAAATCAATTTTTGGACGTGTTACGTTTGATACATTATCCACTTTAGATAGTGCTAAAACGATTACAACGGCATACACAACGACCATGATCCAGAAAATATATCTCCAGCTTAATGAAGATACGATTAAACCTGCGATTGATGGACCTAATGCCGGACCTGCCGTTAAAATAATCCCGACGATTCCCATGACGGCACCACGCTTTTGCACCGGGAAAATCAGCATTACAACATTGAACATTAACGGTAGAATAATCCCTGTTGCAAGTGCTTGTACGAAACGACCTGCCAGTAATACCGCAAAGTTCGGTGCTAATGCGCCTAGTAACGAACCGATCACCGCGAATACAACGGCTGCCACTACTAATTGACGTGTTGTAAACCAGCGTACTAAATAAGATGATAATGGAACTAATACGGCCAATACTAATAAGTAACCCGTTGTTAACCATGCCGCCGATGCTGCTGATACACCGAAGTCATCCATAATATTTGTTAACGCCATGTTTAATGCCGTTTCACCAAATAAACCAACGAATGTACTAATCATCAGAACTGCTGCCATACCTTTTGGGCTTTTCACATTGAATATAGGTGCTTCCATTTTTTTCTTCCTCCAATTTTATAAGACTCATTTATGAAAGATGATAATTGCTGCGTATCATGCTTTTTGCTGTTACGAACGATTCTTCAAACAGCACGCTTTAAAATATATCAAATTTTTTCATGGAAATTCAATCGCTCAAGAGAAAAATATTAGACCGGTCGTTATAATTGTGAACATCCATTATCCATTTTTAACCTTAACTGGGCCTATCTTTCGTAGACATTTTTTAACATATTTTTATGAAAACGATTGCACTATTTCCAATAAAATGTGGAGAGATATAACAAAAAAGTTGCTACATCAACCTTTGCAAACGATTTCACATCCATTGCTATGAAAAACAATAATTTTGCAATAGTTTTCCACACACTTAATACAAAAAAAGGCTAATTGTGAACAACAAAAAAGCCTGTCCAGAAATTCCGGACAAGCCTTTACTTATACTGTGTAAGCAAAGCAGGGATGACTTTGCTTATATTTAATAACGGCTCGTTTGAACACTGGGACAACGACAGTGTAACGGCCCCTTCAATCATCGCGCTTACCGCTTTACTAAGCATAACAGCCGCTTCATCACTAAACCCATTGGCGATCAATTTTGTATAATAAATTGATTCCCAGTACTTATACGTATCGCCGCATACTTTCCGCAAACGCTCATTCATAAAGGCCGATTCCGCCGCAAGCAGTCCGAATGGCATCATCGTATAGGAATGCTCCTCCAGTCCATTTTCCACATCAAATAAATCGGCCATTGCCAAAATATGGGCATTCAGTGCTGCTCCTACGTCCACGAACTCATTCATAAAATGTTGAATGACCGCGCCGATCCGCCGTTTTGACAGTACGATCGCTTCTTCCGCAAGCTGTTCTTTCCCTTCAGGAAAATAGTGATACAGCGACCCTTTTGGTGATCCCGATTCACTTATAATCTGATTCAAGCCGGTCCCATGGAAACCTTGAAAGTAAAACAACCGCGTAGCTGTTTCCAAAATCTTTTCCTTCGTTTGATTAGACATACCGTTCTCCCACCCTCTATAACAACTGGTCTAATTTATACCCGTCAAATTTGAATAGCTTAAACATATCACAAATTCTCCCGCTTATATAATAACCTGATGCCAACGTTCACAAATTTTCAATAACTCCAAGGAATGTGTTGTCCCCGGATTTTCTAATATATCCGGAAATGTTCTAATATAAATTTATTTGTTCTAATATATTGCCGATTTTCTAATATAAGTGCCCAATGTGCTAATAAGTCCTCCGAAAGTTCTAATAAAGCTTCTACATGTTCTAATATCCCATCAACATTTTCCAATAAACCACTCGAATGTTCTAATAAAATCAAGCTCGGCTTCTTCTCCGCGAATTTTAACTTCCCACACCGGCAAACTCAGCTTCCCTCCCCCTCCAATTCACAGAACTTCTAATATCCCAGCCGTTTCCTCTAATATCATCTAAAAATCTTCTAATAACCCACCCTAATCTTCTAATAAAACCAACGCCCCCACCCGCTATCCCAGTAACAACCACCACCACACAAAAAAGCACCCGCCAAAAAGCGAGTGCTCGTTCATGAAACAATTATTTAATATTGTAGAAAGATTTTAGCCCTTCAAAACGGCTAGTTGCGCCTAATTGGTCTTCGATGCGTAGTAATTGGTTGTACTTCGCAACGCGGTCCGTACGAGATGGTGCACCTGTTTTGATTTGGCCTGCATTTGTTGCAACAGCGATGTCAGCGATTGTGTTGTCTTCTGATTCGCCTGAACGGTGAGAGATTACAGCTGTGTAGCCAGCGCGTTTCGCCATTTCGATTGCTTCAAATGTTTCTGTTAATGTACCGATTTGGTTTACTTTGATTAAGATTGAGTTGCCAACGCCTTCTTCAATCCCGCGAGATAATTTCGTAGTGTTTGTTACGAATAGATCGTCACCAACTAATTGTACGCGGTCACCGATACGCTCTGTTAATAGCTTGTGGCCAGCCCAGTCGTTTTCGTCTAAACCGTCTTCGATTGAGATGATTGGGTATTTAGAAGTTAACTCTTCGTACCAAGCAACCATTTCTTCAGAAGTTTTTTCTACGCCTTCACCAGCTAAAACGTATTTGCCTGTTTCTTTGTTGTAAAGTTCAGAAGAGGCAACGTCCATTGCTAAGCGGATTTCTTCGCCCATTTTGTAGCCTGCTTTTTCAACTGCTTCGATGATCACCGTGATTGCTTCTTCGTTTGAACCTAAGTTTGGAGCGAATCCGCCTTCGTCACCTACAGCTGTGTTGTGGCCTTTTTCTTTTAATACTGTTTTTAAGTTATGGAAGATTTCTGTACCCATACGTAATGCTTCTTTAAATGATTTAGCACCTACTGGCATTACCATGAATTCTTGAATGTCCACGTTGTTGTCCGCGTGTGCACCACCGTTTAAGATGTTCATCATTGGTACTGGTAATTGCTTCGAGTTGAAGCCACCTAAGTATTGGTATAAAGGAATGTCTAAGTAGTCAGCTGCTGCGTGCGCTACTGCCATTGACACACCTAAAATTGCGTTTGCACCTAATTTACCTTTGTTTTCTGTTCCATCAAGTTCGATTAACGCTTGGTCGATCACAACTTGGTCCAATACAGAATATTGACCTTCAAGTTCTTCCGCGATAATTGTGTTGACGTTTTCTACCGCTTTTTCAACACCTTTACCTAAGTAACGGCCTTTGTCTCCATCGCGTAATTCAACTGCTTCATATTCACCAGTTGAAGCACCCGATGGCACGATAGCACGGCCGAATGCGCCTGATTCTGTGAATACTTCTACTTCTACTGTTGGGTTACCGCGAGAATCTAATACTTCACGAGCATATACTTGAGTAATGAATGGCATAATAAAAAACTCCTCTATTGATAAATTTAGTAGGTGCTTGCACAAGGACAAGCTATATAATTAACCCCGCGATCAATTACTGTTCGCTTGGCATAACTAACGATTTCCCTGTCATCTCTGCAGGCTGGGCAATATTAAGTAAATCAAGCATCGTCGGTGCCAGATCGGCTAAAATGCCGTCTTCATAAAGCATGACACCAGGCTTCGTCACAATCACCGGTACCGGGTTTGTCGTATGTGCTGTCATTGGCTTGTCATCCAGTGTCACCACTTCATCTGAGTTGCCATGATCAGCTGTAATGATCGCATAACCGCCTTTAGCAGTAATCGCATCAACGATTTTACCTAGGCACTCATCCACTGTTTCGATTGCTTTAATCGTTGGTTTAAGCATTCCGGAATGTCCGACCATATCCGGGTTTGCAAAGTTTAAAATGATCGCATCGAACTTCTCTCCTGCAATAGCTTCCAGTAAAGAATCCGTCACTTCATACGCACTCATTTCAGGCTTCAAGTCGTAAGTCGCCACTTTTGGAGAGGCGATTAAAATACGCTCCTCGCCAGCAAATGTTTCTTCACGTCCACCGCTCATAAAGAACGTGACATGCGGATATTTTTCCGTTTCCGCAATGCGCAGTTGTGTTTTGCCAGCTTTTGAAATAACCTCACCGACTGTATTAACTAAATTATCATTTTCGTATGCTACATCTGCTACGACATCATCGCTGTAATGTGTAAAAGTAACAAATTTCAGATTCGTCGGATGATTTTCAGAGCGTGGCATTGCATCAAATTTTTCATTTGTCAATAAAGACGATAATTGAATCGCACGGTCCGGACGGAAGTTAAAGAAAATGACCGCATCGTTCGTGCTGATCGTTGCGGCAGGTCGGCCTTCTTCAGTCACGACAAACGGCACAACGAATTCATCATGTAGTTCACGTTCATAGGAAGACTGGACACCTGCTGTTGCGGAAGAAGCTGTTTGTCCGATTCCATCAACTAATGCATTGTACGTTAAGCCGACACGTTCCCAGCGACGGTCACGGTCCATTGCATAGTAACGGCCATGAATCGATGCGAACTTCCCGATCCCGATTTCTTTCATCTGTTTTTCTGTTTCCAAAATATATTCAAGTGCTGTCGTTGGACCGACATCGCGGCCATCCAGAAAGCCGTGAACATATACTTGCTCAAGACCATTTGCTTTAGCCAATTTCAATAAGGCAAATAGATGCTCATAGTGACTATGAACACCGCCATCTGAAAGAAGACCCATCAAATGGAGCTTCGAACCATGTGCTTTTGCATGTTCAACAGCTGCAAGAAACGATTCATTACGGAAGAAATCCCCATCACGAATCGATTTGTGAATACGTGTCAGGGACTGGTACACAATGCGTCCAGCCCCGATATTCAAGTGTCCAACTTCAGAGTTCCCCATTTGGCCTTCCGGTAGACCTACCGCTTCACCACTTGCTATTAAAGTTGCATGTGTGTAGGCTTGCCAGTAACGGTCGAAATTCGGTTTATTTGCTTGTGCTACGGCATTTCCCTTTACTTCCTCACGAAAGGCAAAGCCATCTAAAATAATTAATGCTACGGGTTGTTTAGGCATTTGCTGCCGCCTCCAATAATTTCATAAATGATGCTGGTTGTAGGCTTGCTCCTCCTACTAATGCGCCATCGATATGTTCTTGTGATAAAAGCTCTTCAATGTTCTCAGGTTTTACACTGCCACCGTATTGAATGCGCACTTTTTCAGCTGTATCTTTTCCGTATAATGTTTCAACCGCCAGACGGATTGCACAGCATACTGTATTCGCATCTTCCGCAGTAGCTGTTTTCCCTGTTCCGATTGCCCAGATTGGTTCATACGCAATGACCATATGCTCAACTTCAATTGGAGCAAAGTCTTTTAACGCTTTTGTAATTTGGCGTGCTACTTTTGCTTCGGTTTGACCCGCTTCACGCTCTTCCAATGTTTCGCCGCAGCAAATAATCGGTACAATACCGTAATTAAGAGCAGCACGGACTTTTTTGTTGATCGCTTCGTCTGTTTCGTTGAATAGCTCACGACGCTCCGAATGTCCTAAAATGACATAATCGACATTGACATTCGAAAGCATTTTCGGGCTGATCTCGCCTGTGAATGCTCCTTCGTCTTCAAAGTGCATGTTTTGCGCGCCAATTGCCAGGCTTGAATCTTCTGCCCCTACGACAAGTGTCGGTAAATATAATGCAGGTGCACAGATGACCGCATCGACTTTATCCGGAGAAGGAACCTCTTGTTGGATTTCTTCGATAAAATCAACTGCCTCATCAAAGGACTTATACATTTTCCAGTTTCCTGCTATGATCGGTTTTCTCATTCAAAACCCTCCGTTTTTAAAAGATTCTGTTCAATCATGCCGTTGTTTTCCGCTACGGCGGACGCTTTCCCCGGGCGCGGCTCAAGCCTATAGTCTCGAGCGTCGCGCTTTTCCCGGTGGAGTCGCCGCCTTCGCTCCAAACAACTAACATCCTGTAGTCACAGATAATTTATCCTATTAATGATTTATTTATCGTTTAACGCAACAATTCCCGGTAATTCTTTACCCTCCATTAACTCTAATGAAGCACCGCCGCCTGTTGAAATATGGTCCATTTTCGAAGCGACTTCGAATTTTTCTACCGCTGCAGCTGAGTCACCGCCGCCGATAATTGTGTAGCCGTCTGTTGTTGCCATTGCATCCGCTACTGTTTTCGTACCGTTTGCGAATTTTTCCATTTCGAATACACCCATTGGTCCGTTCCAAATGATTAATTTTGATTGCTTAATAACTTCTGCATAGTTTTCAGCCGTTTTCGGTCCGATATCCAGTCCCATCCAATCAGATGGAATTGCATCGATTGCCACAACTTGAGTTTCCGCATCTTTAGAAAACTCGTTTGCTACGACAGCATCGACCGGCATATGCAGCTGTACACCTTTTTCTTTCGCTTGTTCGATAAAGCTTTTTGCCAGCTCGATTTTATCTTCTTCCAGCAATGACTTCCCGATATCGTGACCCATCGCTTTTACGAACGTAAATACTAAACCGCCGCCGATAATCAGGTGATCCACTTTATCCAACAGGTTTTCAATAACCCCGATTTTATCTTTAACTTTCGCTCCACCAATAATCGCTGTGAACGGGCGCTCCGGATTGGATAAAGCTTTTCCTAATACGTCCAGTTCTTTTTCCATTAATAGACCTGATACAGCCGGTACATGTTTTGCAATGCCCTCTGTTGAAGCATGTGCACGGTGAGCTGCGCCAAACGCATCGTTTACATAAAGATCCGCTAATTTCGCAAACTCTTTTGCCAATGCTTCGTCGTTTTTCTCTTCGCCTTTATGGAAACGAACATTTTCAAGCAGGATAATTTCGCCGTCTTGCATATTGTTAACCGCTGCTTCTACATCTGAACCAATTGATTCATCCAATTTTTTGACTGGCTTGTCCATCAATTCCGAAAGACGCTCGCCGACTGCTGTTAAGCGCATGTCCTCATTCACTTCGCCTTTTGGACGGCCAAGATGTGAAGCTAAAATTACTTTTGCTCCAGCGTTTACTAATTGTTCAATTGTTGGAATAGCTGCACGAATACGCGTTTCGTCGGTAATGCGGCCCTCATCCATCGGCACATTAAAATCGACACGCACAAATACGCGTTTTCCTTTTACATCTACATCGTTCATTGATTTCTTTAAAAACATACTGAACATCCTCCTTCATACTCGTTCGTCAATTATTGTGGATTGTATACTCGTTAGTTAAGATAGTAACAAAATTCGATAAGGCTGTCTTGATATCGCCTCTGTTTTGTATATTTTCCTTATATCCGAAAAAAGAGCGGTCCGGGTGAGTCCCTGCCGCTCTTTTACCCTTATTTATTATAAGGTTTACCTGTATTAAAGGCTATACTTTTTATGCCCATTTCCTTTTAATATGTCACACTTTTTCTTTAATTTCGAAAAAGTATGTCACATTTTATCGAAATATTATGCTTTTTCGATTCCTTGTTTAGCGATATATAAAGCTAAATCCATTAAACGAGTAGAGTAGCCGATTTCGTTATCATACCAAGAAACAACTTTTGCCATACGACCTTCCATTACCATTGTTGATAAACCGTCAATTGTAGATGAAGCCGGGTTACCATTGTAGTCGATTGATACTAATGGTAATTCGTTGTATGCAAGAATGCCTTTTAAATCGCCTTCAGATGCTTCTTTTAATGCTGCGTTAATTGAATCTGTTGTTACGTCTTTATCCAATTCAACAACTAAGTCAACACATGAAACGTTTGGTGTTGGAACACGCATTGAGAAACCATCCAATTTGCCTTTTAATTGTGGCAATACTTTTGATACCGCAATTGCTGCACCAGTAGTTGTCGGAATCATTGATACCGCGCCTGCACGTGCACGACGTGGGTCAGAGTGCGGGAAGTCAAGGATACGTTGGTCATTTGTATAAGAGTGAATTGTTGTCATCATACCACGTTTGATGCCGAACTTTTCATCCAACACTTTTGCAAGTGGTGCTAAGCAGTTTGTCGTACAAGAAGCATTTGAAATAACATTTTGTGCTGGGTCATATTCCGTATGGTTAACACCCATTACATATGTTGGCATATCGCCTTGTGCTGGTGCAGAAAGGATTGCTTTTTTCGCGCCGGCTTCGATATGTTTTGATACTTCTTCCATTGAACGCCATCTACCTGTACATTCTAAAACTACATCTACACCAAGTTCACCCCATGGTAAATTTGCAGGATCTTTTTCTGAAAGCACTTGAATGCGTTTGCCGTTTACGATAAATGCATCTTCTTCCGCTTGAACGTCTGCATCATACACTCCATGTACTGAGTCATATTTTAATAAATGTGCAAGTTGTTTCGCATCAGTTAAATCATTTACTGCAACTACTTCAAATTCCTCGTGCTTCATTGCTTCACGGAATACTAAACGTCCGATTCGTCCAAAACCATTGATTGCTAATTGTAATGCCATGTGTAATTCCTCCAATAACTTTATTATTAAAATAGTATGGGTAAAATCATACTTTTAAAAACATATTTAATTTTTAAGGATTGTCCTTGCAGTTTGCTCATCTGTAATCAAAATCGTTTGCGGTGCAGCGTTTTTAAAATACGCCTGAATCGCTGCAGCCTTATTTCTGCCTGCCGCAATGGCAAGAACATGCTGCGCTTTGTTAACTTGATGACGCTGAATTCCAATTGTCCTCAGATGATGGACAATGTCGCCATCTGCATTGAAATAGTAGCCAAATGCTTCGGCAACCGCGCCTTTTTCTTCAAGTATTTGCTGCTCCTGCTGTGAGCTTTTACGACGAAGTGCCATTTCCTGTGCTGCACCGATTCCGTGAATCACGATATCCACCTGTTCATAAAGTTTAATCATCTCCCGGATAATCGGTTCATCCTTCATCGCTTCATATGCGTGCTCACTTAAATGCTCCGGCAAAAACAATGTGCGGTATGTTGCCCCGCATCTTTTTGAAAACTTCGAAACAATTGTATTCGCCTGGAATGTCATCTCATCGCCCATACCACCGCGTGCCGCAATAAAGTTTGCGTCGCTCAGCACCGGGACATCCGATAAATATTCCTTCATCGAAGCAACACTGCTGCCGCCTGTCACCGCAATTTTCGCTTTTTCAGGTGCAATCTGCTGTAGTACTTGTGCCGCAACTTTACCGAGCTGCTGCTTTACCGTTTCATCCTGTTCGGCATCACCTGGCACAATGATGACACGTGCAATGCCAAAGATGTTTGTAAGCTGCTGTTCCATCGCTACAATACCGGAAAGCTCACGATACAGTTCGTAAAGCTGCTCTATTACTTCATACCCTTTTGGCGTGCAAATCATGCCTTTTTTTTGAATCAAGATCAATTGCTGTTCGCTCAGGACCGTTGTTTCATTACGGATATCACGCTCTGTCATCTGAAGCTGTTCTCCTAAAGCACGTCTGCCAATCGGGCTAAATGTCGCAATTGCTTGTAAAACTCGAAACCTCTTTTGAAAAAGAGCATCAATTTCAGGCATTAGTTTACGCTCAGCTGCAAAAAATGAAATATCCGTCAAAAAACCACCTACCTGATTTATCTTGTTGGACAATATATGTCCCACATAAATATTTTATGTCCCACATGGGGTAAAAAAAAGAATTTCTGACTTCATTATAGATCGTCTCGGAGTGATTTGCAACTTTTATGACGGAATTATTCGCAAAAAATAGCGAACAGGCACCGATGGCTAGTCCACCAGCGCCTCGTACAATGTCGCATAATCGAGCTGTCCGTATTGCACAACATCCCCGTTATGCTCAACGACAGGAATCATGAGCATATACTTTTCATGCGCTTCATCATCTTCTTCTATATTGTAATGCTCAATCGTAAAGTCGATGTCTTCCTGCACAATTTTTAACGTATGGAGTCCTTCAATGCAAAGTCCGCAATCCGGTTTTGAATAAAATTTGATGATCATTGGCAGTTCCTCCCTTTTTTTATCATTATAGCTGATGATGGTGGGGATAGCGGGGATTTTATTAGAAGATTTTTTGATTTATTGGAACATCCGGGTGGCATATTAGAAGTTCTCGAATGCTTATTAGATAATGCGGGGCACTTATTTGAACATCGGCCACTTATATTAGAAGTTCCCCGTTTTATTAGAACTTTTACTGGTTTATTAGAACATCGCGCCAACTTATTTGAAGTTCTCGCTTACTTAATTAGAAAATGCGGGACCTCTTTCTCACCGGCCGCTTTTATTAGAACTTCCCCGGCTATATTAGAACATTTGACAATTTATTAGAAGTTCTCGAATGCTTATTAGAAGATCCAGACCACTTATTTGAACATCGGTCACTTATATTAGAAGTTCCCCGTTTTATTAGAACTTTTACTGGTTTATTAGAACATCCCACCAACTTATTAGAAGTTCTCGCTTACTTAATTAGAAAATGTGTACCTCTTTTTCATCGCCTACTTTTATTAGAACTTCCCCAGCTTTATTAGAACATCACGCTAACTTATTAGAAAACCGCCGCCACCCGCACAAAAAAGCATCCCACCCGCAAAGAGTGAGATGCCTGATGCCTTGCCTTAAACCTAGAACTTCCTGCCCGCGCCTCCGCCGAACGAGCCGCCTCCACCGAAGCCGCCAAAGCCGCCCGATGAACCGCCGCCACCGCCGAAGCCGCCTCCAAAACCACCGAAACCGCCACTACGGTATACCCGGCGTGCTGTGCGTCGGCGTCCACCTGGGCCACCGCCACCACCAAACTTCGTAATGATGAAGTAAATAATAATGATCATTATAATGAAACCGATTGAAATCCCATCATCCTCATTTGATGCAACAGGCTGTACTAGATCCGCGCCGCCTGCTTCACCACCCATTTCATCATAAAAAGCGGAGAAGATACTGGCAAACGCATTCGTATAATCACCATCAGCTAGATATGGCATCATATACGTATCGATCATACTGCCGAGCTTTCCGTCCGGATATTCTCCTTCCAGACCGCCGCCGACCGTAATCCACACATCATTTTGCCCCGGTCCTTGCTCGGTTGTCGCAAAAATAAGCATGCCGTTATCAAGCGCTTCATCACCGATTCCCCAGCTGCGCATCGTCTCCGTACCAAACTCAAACGCATCCATTCCATCGATCGTATCAATCGTCATCATAACAATGACATTTCCCGTTGAACCTTCAAGCGCTTTTGCCGACTGAATCAAGTTTTGTTCCACATCATCGGACAAAACGTTAGCGTAATCATAAACGTAAGAATTGTAGGCTGGTTTTTCCGGTATGGCTGCCATCGCCTGAAGTGGTACGAGCATTACCCATATTAAAAGCGATACCATTAGTCTCACATACAGTCCCCCTTTTCAGAAGCTTCGGTCATGCCGAAAAGCTCCTCATGACTCCCATCATTAATCGCCAAAATCGACAGCCGGTGCTTCTTCCACACCTTCTTTAATTTCGAAGTAGTCTTTTTGTTCAAAGCTGAACATACCCGCGATTAAGTTTCCTGGGAAGCGGCGAACATCATTATTAAACTGCTGAACCGTGTCATTATAATCTTTACGCGCTACCGTTAGACGATTTTCCGTCCCTGCCAATTCATCCATTAACCTCGTAAATTGTACATCCGCTTTTAAATTCGGATAGTTTTCAACTACAACGAGTAAACGGGACAATGCAGAAGATAGCTCATTATTAGCATCCGCCGTTTCTTCTACTGTATTGGCATTCCCGTATTGTGTTCGGGCATCTGCAATCTGTGTGAAAATTTCTTCCTCATGTTCGGCATAGCCTTTAACTGTATTTACTAAGTTCGGCACTAAATCAAATCGACGCTGCAGCTGGTTTTCGACTTGCGCCCATGCTGCGTCCACTGTTTCTTCACCTGTTACCAGTTTGTTGTATTTTGGCACGACAAGCATTGCCGCAATGACGATCAATGCAACAATTGCAATAAGGGCGACCAATACCGCACTGCCTCGTTCATTTTTTTTAAACATTTGCCCCATCCTCTCTTTTTTAAAATTAGCGTATAAAATTACGGTTCGTTTCCACAATAAGAGCGTACGAAATTTCTTACTATGGAGGTTTTTATTAATGTATACCCAATCATCTCAATCTCAAGACAATCAAATGCCCCTTTCAACAAATCATGGTGCCCATGAACTTCTGGATGTTCATGAAGTACTAAGCGCTATGATCGGCGGATTAAACCAATATGTTTTACTTCGCGACCAAGTTCAAGATAGCGAGCTTCTTTCTATTATGGATCGCCAGTATGCGTTTATGCTTGATGAGTATAATATTACTGTGGAAGCCTTTAAAACAGGTCATGATCCAAAACATCCTACACGCACCTACAATATGAATATGGGCAATGATACTATTTACGGCTTAAAACCAGGTGAGCCGAAAAAGCCGATCACTTCGGCAAGTGAAATTAATGATGGCATTATTTCAGGTTTCTTGCTCGGCTGCCATAAAGCTGGGGCTACAGGAAAAACAGGTGCTGCTTTAGAAAGCACAAACCCGGTAGTACGTCGCGTGCTACAAGATTCAGTACCAAACTGCATTGAAATGGCCTATGAAATTTCATTGTACCAAAACAAAAAAGGCTATTATCAAGTGCCACAACTATCTCCACAGGACATGAGCGCAATGCTCAATATGTATGGCAAAGCAGATCAAGCGAAAAATATGCCTAACTAGTATGCCCAATAAACTATACGAACGAATCATTGTATAGTTTCAATTTTTAAATAATTCATCCAATATTTACAACAAATATTTCAGGTGGATATACAAACAATAAGAACGGTGCTCGTTTCACCCACTACGATGAAGGAGGGGCTTTTATGAAAAACATTCGTGAAGGTTTAATTCCGACTGTACTTGGATCAGCTGTCACTGCAACGGGGTATGCAATGAAACAAAAAATCGGTACGAACAAGATGCTTGCCAATACCATTTTCGGTTTCGGTCTTGCCCATATTGTATTAGGAGCAATTGACCTTGTAGAACATCGTAAGTAAGAGCAGGATATCCTGCTTAGAAAAAAGCTGGCTTAAAGAATCTTTACGGTTCTTTATGGCCGGCTTTTTTACTCTTTTCTCTCCCTTTATTGAATTCCGCAACATACGAAGATACTTTCATTCAATCGTGATATTATTTACATAAATTGTTTTGCGCGTAAAATTTACCTAAGGGGGGAACTGTAAAATGTTTAAAGCTGCATTATTTGATTTAGATGGAACGTTATTGAATCGTGATCAATCGGTTGAGCTTTTTATAAACGAGCAATATCAAAGATTGTATGAGTTACTTTCTCATATCCCAAAAGAGCAATATATTTCAAGGTTTATTGAATTAGACAATCACGGATATGTTTGGAAGGATAAAGTATACCAACAACTGATTGATGAATTTAAGATATCTTCAATAACTTGGAAAGAACTTTTCGAAGATTATATTGAAGAATTCAAACATCATTGTGTAGCATTTCCTCATATTCATGAAATGTTGGAGGAGCTAAAAGAAAATAAAATCGCTTTAGGCATGATTACAAATGGATACGGTCAGTTCCAGATGGCTAACATTAAAGCTTTGGACATCGAGAAATATTTTGACGTAATATTAGTATCCGAGTGGGAAGGTATTAAGAAGCCTAATCCCCAAATCTTTATGAATGCATTAAAAAAATTAAACGTGGACCCTTCAGAAAGTGTATTTATTGGTGACCATCCTGAAAATGATGTGAAAGCTGCCCAAAACGTAGGAATGAAGGGAATTTGGAAAAAAGATAATCAATGGACTAGTGTAGAAGCAGATGAAATAATTGATGATTATTTAGAACTTCCTTTGATATTGAAGAAATTAGATTTTAGCATACATAGTCATACAAAATAAAATCCCTTAACAGTAGCTTGCAATCATACTAAAAAAAGCACAAACGCTGTTATATCAGTGTTTGTGCGCCATCCTATAGAACATCCTTTATACACCTTTTTATACAATCCCCACAAACCCTGATAACACGGTATTTTCACTGAAAGATCTGGTGGAACTCTCCGTATAAAGCCCTGTATCTTGTCTGCTGATCGCTCCTTTTTAGGTGAAATATAGTGAAGCAGAAATCACTGTTCGCCAGCACACCCCCTGCCCCTTTGAGCTAAAGGTCAACCCCCTTCAGCCCGATTTAATCCATGTTATAACCACACTCCTCGCAAAACTTTTTCGGTTCATCGTAGCATTCATTGCAGTTGGCGCAATTATATATATATGACGCCGTAATATCATCAATCGTTTGCTTTACTCTATAGTCGGGCACTATTTCCTCCTCTTCGACACCCGCTAATTTACTAAGTTCATTTAATTCTTCAATATCTTTTTCCAGCTGCGCAATCGCGTTTTCTTTCGCCTCAATTTGTGCGAGCTGATAATTCACCATGCTGACCGAAAACAGGCTGTTGCGGTTCAAATTGACGATTTCCCCGATTTGCTGTTTCAGTATTTTGATTTCTTCTTCAATTCCATTGATTTGTTTTCGCAGTTTGGACCGGTCGACCGCAAAAGACGTTTTACTGCTAAGCGTTGTCACCTTCTTGTTGACTTTCTTCCTCCATTTCTGAAATGTGCCTTTCCCTTCACCCATAAAAACCCTCCACTTCAATCAGAAATTTTTCTGGATTCAACTGGTGCATCCACTTGTTCTTCTTCACAATATGTATTTCCATGTCGAAATATGCCTTTGTTATAAAATGAAATTTCAGTCAGTGTGGATTTTTCATCCCCCACGGAGTAGAAGGAACTCAAGCTAACTACCCGTTCCCCGTAAAATAATAAAAGGCGCATCCCGTAAAGAAATGCGCCCGCACGATTCAAATTTTCAACTGCTTATTTGTTCCAATAATTTACTGGAGAAATATTTCCGCGTATCTGCCATTTTAATATGCAGTAAACGCTCTTCAAGGCTTACCGGATGGATAAACGTAACGAAAGCCCCTTCCAGATTTTCATCGATCGTTTTAATCATATAATTTTCAGCAAGCAGTTCATCAATTTGCTGAATTTCTTTTTCTACAAACTGAAATTCTGACATGATTGCACCTCGTTTACAATTTAATCTGTGGAAGCTGTTTGTTGAACACCAATCGGTTCTGGAACAGCGTCAATTTCCCAGCTGCGTCCTGCTGTAATACCTAAATATTCATCATCGCTCGGATTCACGATTTCAGCTTGCGGATACTTTTTGAACCACCAGTATTTCGCCAGCACATAATAGATTGCCGCCCCTACAAAGAAACCGACAAGCGAAGAAAATGAAGGCCAAATATTCGCGATCAGACCGCCAAGCACCCAAGCAATAATACCCGCTACATTGATACCTTTTAAATAGCGATATTGCCCTTCCACCTCATAAAGGTCCTTTACATTTACTCGTCGCTTACGGAGCAAGTAATAGTCAGCAAATAAAATACCGACAATGGAAGAAAGGATTCCGCCGACAACGAGCAGAACGCTATTTAAAATATCGAACAAACTCCACGGCTGTACAATCGTTCCAACAATACCGGCAATGACTACACCA
Organism: Solibacillus sp. FSL K6-1126; assembly: GCF_038003445.1. Taxonomy (NCBI): domain Bacteria; kingdom Bacillati; phylum Bacillota; class Bacilli; order Caryophanales; family Caryophanaceae; genus Solibacillus; species Solibacillus sp. FSL K6-1126. Next base: position 3,535,451 of record NZ_JBBOPD010000001.1, read on the forward strand.
ATCCAGAACGGTACTTTCGGTCCGCCGATATTCGAGAAAATCGTTGCAGCCGGAATAACGTTCGCGGACGTATTTGTCGACCACTGTGCCAGTACGATCATCGATAACAGCATCACTAGGACAATACCGCCAGCCGCTTGCTGTAGTGCGTTGATTGGATCACCTGAGCCAGTCGCCATATAACATACCGCACCAATGACGATCATCAGTGTATTGAAAATTGGCTGAACGACAAGGGAACCAAGTAACTGTGTTTTATTTCGTTTGAACCAGTTACGCTCATTTTTCGGTGCTTTGAAGTGACGGGAAAGCGTTGGCATATCCGCAGCAAGCGTTGCCCAGAAGCCCATGATTGCCGTAGCGACTACCATGAATGCCGTAAACTGTTCAAAACCTGTTTGTGGTGCTTCCACCCAAGACCATACCGCTTTTCCTTGCTCTTTCGCTTCAGCAGATAATTGCAAATACATCCAAATTGAAATAAAGATAATAATCGGTGCAGCGAAATCTGCGAAACGTTCAATCGATTTAATCCCTAGAGACACATTGAACAATTGCAATGTCGCAAATACAAGGAAGCAAATAAACCAGTTGTTAAAGCCGAACATAACATTCAGAATGCCGTTAATCGCCAAAGCCCCGAAATACGTGTTAATCCCGAACCAGCACGACGCTGTAAACGCACGGGCAAATGACGGAAAGTGCGTACCGATCGTTCCGAATGGGGCACGCATATAAACAGGAAACGATAATCCGTGTTCAACACCGATATCCCCGATGACGACCATGAAAATCCCGATTAAAATCGAGCCAACCAGTGTCGCCAGGATGAGCATCGGCATACTTAAATTTACAATTCCTCCTGCACCAATCGCAAATGCGGCGAGTACGATGGCCATCCCTACCCAGATGACGCCGAAGCCCATCATACTAATACTGCGATTCTCATATGTGACAGGAAGTAAGTCTGGTGATTTTAAATAGTTACTACTTGTGCTTTTTCTGTCTGACATCGCTACACCTCTCTTTATTCAATTTTTGGTCCTACAGGAAATGGGTCAGTCAGCCGTAGTCGCACGATGCGACACTGCTAGGCTGACATCCATTCCTTTAAGAATCAGTGATATCCGCCAAAACCCTACCTCGCAATACTTGAACTGCTTGGAGCAAAACCTGCAATTAATGTCTGTCTTTCATTCCACGTCATCGGCGGCTGTGTCGGAATAAGTTCCTTCATCGTAATCGCACCTTCAGCCGGACAAACAATCGAACATAAATTACAGCCAACGCAGTCTTCCTCACGCACTTTCAGCATTGGACGGCCATCTTCTGTATACAGATCGATACATTGATGGGACGTATCTTCACAGGCAATATGGCATTTATTACAGTTAATGCAAACATCATTATTGATCTCTGCAACAACTTTATAATTTAAGTCCAAATCTCCCCAATCCGAATATTTCGGTACTGTTTTCCCAACAAGATCCATGACCGATGCTAAGCCTTTATCGTCTAAATAGTTGTTTAAACCATCAATCATATCTTCAACAATGCCAAAGCCATGATGCATTGCCGCTGTACAAACTTGCACACTCGTCGACCCCATTAAGATGAACTCAGCAGCGTCCTGCCAGTTCGAAATACCGCCGATTCCGGAAATCGGTAAATTGATATACGGACTTCTTGCACATTCACCAACCATGTTCAGAGCAATTGGCTTAACGGCCGGTCCGCAATAACCGCCGTGCGCCCCTTTATTGCCAACATGCGGAATCGTGTTCCAAGAGTTCAGATCAACACCAGCCAAACTATTGATCGTGTTGATCATACTAATCGCATCAGCACCGCCGCGCACTGCCGCTTCAGCCGTTACAGTAATATCCGTAATATTAGGTGTCAGTTTGACGATGACCGGTACTTCAGCATATTCTTTCGCCCAATAAGTCTGCTTTTCCACCAGTTCAGGCACTTGACCCGAAGCGGCTCCCATGCCACGTTCCGCCATACCATGTGGGCAGCCGAAGTTTAATTCGAAGCCATCTACCCCAACATCCTGTACTCTTTTTACAATTTCATGCCATTTTTCTGCTTTCGGCTCCACCATTAACGATGCGATGATCGTATGATTCGGGAACCGCTTTTTCGTTTCATAAATTTCCTGTAAGTTCACTTCGAGCGGTCGGTCTGTGATGAGCTCAATATTGTTGAAACCCGCCACCTTTTGCCCATTAAAACTGACAGCAGCAAAACGTGACGAAACGTTTAAAATAGGATCCCCCAACGTTTTCCACACAGCGCCGCCCCACCCCGCTTCAAATGCACGCTGCACTTGATAGCCGGAGTTTGTCGGTGGTGCCGATGCCAACCAAAAAGGATTCGGTGACTTAATACCAGCAAAATCTATTCGTAAATCTGCCATTTCAATTCCCCCTATGCAATTTCTGAATTTGCGTTTAGTTCATAATGAATCGCGTAAGCCGAATCTTTGCCTTGCTGCGCAGCTGATACAACTGTCGCCTCACCGTATCCGTTGCCGTAAATCGCATCACCGCAAGCATAAATTTTCGGATTCGATGTCTTCAGGCTATTATGATCTACATCAATCACACCGCGTGTATTTGCCAACCCTAAATGCTCAATCAGCTCATACTGTTTCGTTTGACCAATCGCTCGAATCACCGCATCCGCCTCAATGACAAATTCAGAACCAGGAATCTCCATTAATGTCCCTTTTCCATTTTCGATGTCCGTCAGTTTCATTTTGATGCATTCCATTCCGATCACTTTCCCATTATCATCGCCAATAATGCGCTTCGGTAATGTCAGCCATCTGAATTCAACACCGTCCTGTTTCGCAAAATCAAACTCAAAATCGTACGCCGTCATTTCGTTTGATGTACGACGGTAAACGATTTGCACTTGCTCAGCACCCAATCTTACAGAACATGTCGCTGCATCAATCGCCGTATTACCGGCACCGATAACTAGCACTTTTTTGCCCAGCACCCGATCAGTGAATGAAGATTTTGATTCCTTCACAAAATCAATCGCATCATATACACCGTCCAAGTTTTCGCCTTCAACGCCAAGCATCGGTACTTTGCCCATACCAACCGCTACAATGATGCGGTCATAATTTGCAAGCAGTTCATCTACCAGTACATCTTCGCCGATTTTTGTGCTCGTTTTAATTTCAACGCCGAGGTTTTGTACTTGCTGCACTTCCCATTCCACAACATCCTGCGGTAAGCGGAATGAAACGATACCGTAATAATTCAGGCCGCCCGCTTTTTCATCTGCTTCGTAAATCGTCACACCGTACCCAAGCAATGCCAGTTCACGTGCGGCAGATAACCCTGCCGGCCCGCTTCCGATAATCGCGACTTTCTTGCCGTTTGCCGGTTGTGGTGTAAACAGATTGACATTCGACTCGCGCAGCCAATCCGTTGCATAGCGCTGTAGATGACCAATTTGAATCGGTTTTTCCTCACTGTTCAACACACAAGCCCCCTCACAAAGCTCGATCGTTGGACAAACACGTGCACAGCTTGCGCCTACGGGATTTGACTCCATAATGACACGCGCTGAACCTTTCATATTATTGGAAGCAATCTTCTTAATAAAGCTTGGAATATTAATGCTTGTTGGACATGCCTTCACACAAGGTGGATCGTAGCAATACAAACAACGATTCGCTTCAACAGTTGCCGCGTATGTTGTTAAGCCACCAAATATTTCTTCAAAGTTTTTCGCTAAACTATTGCTCATTTCATAACAACCCTCTCCAGTTTGATTTGTTATTACTTTTAGCTATATCTTCGTTAACCTTTACAGATGATTTGACGCTTGTTTATTAAATTCAGCCGATGCCCCAACCACCTGCTGAATGAAGATAAGCCCCGGCGGATGCCACAGATTTTTAATGGAATGGATGTCAGCCTTAAAACGTCGTATTGTGCGACAAAGGCTGACTGACCCACGTCCTGTGGGCCTAAAATCTGGACGCAATTATGCAAAAGCGAATTGATTGTGTTATGAAGTTACTTTAGTGGAACCCTTTACTTCACGACGGATATACTTGCCGCTTCCAAGCTGTCCGACGAATTTTTTATCTTGAATAACATATTCACCGCGCACGAGCACACTTGTCGGCTCACCCGTCACTTCAAGCCCTTCAAATGCATTGTAGTCCACATTCATATGATGTGTTTCTGCAGAAATCGTTCGTTTTACTGTCGGATCGAATAATACGATATCCGCATCCGAACCGACCGCAATCGTTCCTTTTTTAGGGAATAGCCCAAAAATTTTCGCAGACTGCGTCGAAATCATATCAACAAACTCATTTTCTGTAATGCGGCCTTTCGCTACACCTTCCGAATACAGTACAGAGAAACGGTCTTCGATAAACGGCCCGCCATTCGGGATTTTCGAGAAGTCATCTTTCCCTAATGTTTTCTTGCCGTTGAAGCTGAATGAACATTGGTCTGAACCAATCGTTTGCAGCTGCTTCGCCTTCAATGCATTCCACAATACTTCCTGATGCTCTACCGGACGTAACGGTGGTGACCATACATATTTCGCGCCTTCAAAATTCGGCTTTTCCAATGCTGTCTGGTCAAGCACTAAATACGGCGGACAAGTTTCCCCTAACACGTTGTAGCCTTTATTACGTGCCGAAATGATTTCATCGACCGCTTCTTTACACGTTACATGCACGACATATAATTGCGCTCCAGCCAAGTTTGCCAGCTCAATCGCACGCTTCGTCGCTTCGCCTTCTACTTCAGGTGGACGAGTAAGCGCATGATAAATCGGCTCCGTCTGGCCATTCGCTTTCGCTTCTTCTACAAGCTCATCGATAACCGATCCGTTCTCACAATGGACCATCACCGTTGCACCAAGCTTCTTCCCGACTTTAAACGCCTGGAATAACGTACGATCTGTCGCCTGGAACTCCTTCGCATAAGCAAGAAACACTTTGATCGAGCTGATCCCGCCTCTTTCCAATGCTTCTGGTAATTCCTGCAGGCGCTGCTCATTCAAATCACCGATCATTAAGTGGAAGCCATAGTCGATCACGGCCTTATCTTGTGCCTTGCCATGCCACGTATCAATCGCATCCATCAATGTTGGCGAGCCTGCACTAATACAGAAATCGATAATCGTCGTTGTTCCTCCGTATGCTGCAGCAATCGTTCCTGATTGCCAGTCATCATCAGTTACCGTATTGTTGAACGGCATATCAAGATGGGTATGAGGGTCAATACCACCCGGGAATAAAAGCTTTCCTGTTGCATCAATAATTTCTGCTTCCGCATCTTCTATTTTTGCTGCAATTTGAGTGATGATCCCGTCCTCAATCAGCACATCCCCTTTAAACGTATCCGCAGCAGTAACAATTGTTCCCCCAGTAATAATCTTTTTCATATGAACCCTCCTAGTTTTCTAGTAATTTCTATTGAAAAAATGAAAAACCAAAGCGCAGATTAATTTCGATTCTAGTACTATTAACTTTTGAGAATATTTACTAGTTTTTAAGCATATAATTTAATATATAGTATTATATGTAACAATTAGTAACATAATATCTAATTAACGGAAAAAATTAAAATAAATATTTTCTGTTAATAAAACCCTTGTAAATTCTTCATATACATAACTTTACTGAATATTTAGAATAAAATTAATATACAAAAGGTAATTTTTTCCGTAAATATTTTAGACAAAAGGTTAAAAGTTGTAAGGAAATATACTGTATTTATGTAAGTTTTTCTAACATAATGTATTGTTTTTGTCGGGTATCTAGTAGGAGGAAGCTTCGGTGAAGAGTTTTCTAATATGTTATGGAGTTGTTCTAATATATTTTTATTTGTTCTAATAAAGTTTGGATTTTCTAATATATCCTTCTCTTGTTCTAATATGTGTCCGCCAAGTTCTAATATCTCCACGCAATCTTCAAATATCCACTCTGTTTCTTCTAATATCCGCTGGCAATGTTCTAATAAAACTATAAACCCTTATATTCACCCGTCCAAATCAGTACTTGCAGACACCATTACCGCCCAATCTTCTAATAAACACCCCAACTTTTCTAATAACCGGCCCACTTCTTCTAATAACCGCTCTCATTGTTCTAATAAAACTATAAACCCGCCTTCACCAAGCCCAAATCAGTATCCACACACCCCATCATCCCAACAAAAAAGCCTAACCCCACTTCCGGAATTAGGCTGGTATTTGCATGTATTTTAGTTATTGCTAGGGAAAGCGAATGTCGATGCTGTCGTTTCTGTTGTGTCTGGCCAGCGTTCCGATACCGTTTTCGTTTTTGTAAAGAATCGGGCCTGATCCGGACCAAACATATGCCCTTCACCAAAGCGCGAACCCTTAAAGCCGGCAAAGTTATGATAGCCCACAGGGATTGGAATCGGCACATTGACGCCGACCATGCCTACATCAATCTCCGTTGTAAACTTGCGCGCTGCCGCACCATCATTCGTGAAGATTGTAACCCCGTTCGCCAGATCCTGACCATTAATGAAATCAATCGCTTCCGAAAGTGAACCCACGCGCACAACATTACGAGCCGGACCGAAAACTTCCTCATCGAAAATCTCCATCTCCTTCGTAATATTATCCAGTAATGTCGGACCAACGAAGAAGCCTTCCGCGTTTTTCACGATATCCAGTTCACGGCCGTCGACTACAACCGTCGCCCCTTGACGTTCCGCTAAATCGATCGCTTTTAAAATATTCTCTTTCGATTCTTTCGAAATGACCGGACCAAAATCCGTGCCTTCCTCTTTATAGCTGCCCACTTTTAAGTTGCTGATTTTCTCTTTCAAAATCGCCACAAGTCGATCAGCCGTTCCTTCGCCAACCGGCATAATTGTAGAAATCGCCATACAACGTTGGGAAGCCGCGCCATATGCAGCACCGATAAACGCGTTCGCCACTTGCTCTAAATCAGCGTCCGGCATAACAACCATATTATTTTTCCCGCCGCCTAATGCCGTAACGCGCTTACCGTATTTCGAACCCGTTTCGTAAATATATTTCGCAACAGGTGTCGAACCGACAAATGAAATCGCTTGAACAGTCGGATTTTCCAGCAGCTCATTAACCGCATCTTTACTGCCGTTTACCACTGTCCAGATCCCGTCCGGCAATCCTGCCTTTTTCCATAACTCACTGACAAACAGCGAAGTCATCGGCACCTTTTCGGATGCTTTTAAAATAACCGCGTTCCCTACAGCGACTGCCATCGATGTTTGCGCTAACGGCACCATAATTGGGAAATTGAATGGCGAGATAGCCGCTACAACACCTAAAGGGTACTTCGCAGAGTAGGCATTAATTTGACCACCTACATTTACCGAATATTCCCCTTTCACAAGATGAGGCGCACCGATTGCCAAGTCAACCGATTCCAGTGCACGTGTCACTTCACCGCGCGCGTCCTCCAACGTTTTCCCGCTCTCCGTACAAATAATATCCAACAGCTGCTCCATATTTTCTGTCAGTAAAAATCGGAAACGCATCAACACTTCCGCACGCTTCGCAACAGACAGATCACGCCATGCCGGAAAAGCCGCTTTTGCTGCTGCAATGGCTTCACGTGTTTCTTCAGCTGTCGCAATCGGAACTTCAGCAATTACTTCGCCTGTCGTCGGGTTATAAACTTTCGAATAGTTGTTGCTCTTCCCTTCGACCAATTCACCATTGATAAAATGTGTTAACTTTTTTACCGAAACTGCTTCTGTCATTATGATGATCCCCCTTTATTTAATACTGTTTACTGCTTCAATCACTGTATTGGCAATCAGGTCCTTTTCTTCCACTGAAATTGAAAGCGGTGGTGACAGCGTTAATATATTGTTGAAGTTCGCGACCGTTACACCGTTTTTCCCGATAATGACGCCCTTTTTCTTACAGTAGCCAATCACTGCATTCACGCGCTCAACATCAAGCGGTGCCTTCGTTTCTTTATTTTCCACAAGCTCAATACCGATCAATAATCCTTTTCCTCGAATATCGCCTACGAATGGATGATCATTTAAATTTTCTTGCAATGTGCGCTTAAGCGATTCGCCAAGGACGACGGATTGCTCAAATAAATTTTCGCGCTCCATAATTTCAATGTTTTTCAATGCGACAGCACATGCGACCGGTGAACCGCCAAATGTATTAATATGACGGAAAAACTCATAGTCCCCGTTCGCGACAAACTGCTCGTAAATTTCACGGCGGATTGCAGTTGCTGATAATGGCATGTAGGCACTTGTTAACCCTTTTGCCATCGTTACAATATCCGGCTTAATGCCATAGTTCTGGAAGCCGAACGCCGTACCTGTACGTCCGAAGCCACAGATTACTTCGTCAACGATTAACAGCGCACCATGTTTCTCGCACACCTCTTTTACGCCTTTCAAGTAATCTTCGTTCGGCACGATGACACCGCCACCTGTAATGATCGGCTCCATAATAACCGCGGCGATCGTTTCGGACATTTCCCAAGTCATTACTTGATCAATGTTTTTCACACTAGGCAATGTTGTAGCATCGCCGTTTTCCGCCTGTTCCGGATTCCGGTATTGATCAGGTGGTGCCACATGTAAAAAGCCGGGTGCAAGCGGCTCGTATTTATATTTGCGTTGCGCTTGGCCTGTTGCTGCTAAAGCGCCCATTGAACTCCCATGATAAGCACGGTAGCGGGAAATGATTTTATAACGGGTCGTATCACCTTTTTGCTGATGATATTGTCTTGCCACTTTGAATGCGACTTCATTTGCTTCCGATCCGCTGTTTGAATAGAAGACAACATATTCGTCCCCAAGCAGCTCACTGATTTTCTGGCTCAGTAAAATCGCTGGCGTGTGCCCATTTGTCAGCGGTGTATAAGAATTTTTAAGCATTTGCTCGTAAGCTGTGTCGGCAATTTCCTTACGACCATAACCAATATTCGTACACCAAAGCCCTGCCATTGCATCCAAATATTTATTGCCATCGATATCCGTCAGCCAAGCCCCTTCCGCTCGTTCAACGATAAATGTTGCTTCCGGGTTATACGGCTTCATCGAGTGCCATACATGTTTTTCGTCATTTGCTTTCCAGTTATACTCTACATATTGGCTCATGCATTTCCCTCCTACATTCCTAAACTCTATTTCTATTTTCGCTTATTGGAAGATTAAGGGCATTATACATAGTGTCAAATGGATGTTTGCCTTGATTTCACATTTAGCACATGAGGATATCCTGATCAGGCAAGGGGGGTGATTTCCATTCCAATCAACGCATTTGATATTTAATTGCATCATCTTCAATCACGGCACCTACACCTTCACACCCTCATAATAGTTATGCTTCGTCATGAGCAACATGATTTCCAGGCAGAGGCGGTTTTCGTACTTCATAAAGTCACTGCCGATGATCTGTTCCACTTTTTCCAGGCGGTGATAAAGAGTTTGACGGACGATAAACAGTTTTTCGGCAGTTTCCTTTTTTAGTCCATTACACTGAAAATAAACATCGAGAGTTTGAATTAAATTCGCGTTGTGCTTGCTGTCATACTGGCTGAGTTTTCCGATTTTTTCCATTGCCGCCTGCATAAGACTACTGTTGTTTTGCAGAACTTTCACCATATGGTACAACACCAGTTCATCGTAAAAATACGAAAGCTCTGTATGTTTCATCCGGATTTGTAGGGTTTCCTGCGCTGTTTGATAGCTTTCTTTCAATTCATTGTAATGCGTAACATATTTTCCAACAGCAATAAGCATGTCCTGTTTACTTTGATGAATCATCTCATTCATTACACGGTTCATCCGCTCTTTATACGTAGCTCCCTGCGCCAAATCGTTGATGATAAAAATTAAATATTGGGACTGCTCGACAATAAATGTGTAAAACCCTTCTTTCTGCAGCGCCTGTCGAAGATTGATTTTATAATTCGTTAAATCCTTTATCGCATTCTTTCTTCTAAGCTGATGAATCATGACCATCCAGCCATTGTGTTTCAGTTTTTGATCGAACTCTTCGATAAAATAAAGCAATTCATCATCGCTGTTTTCACCTTCGAGCCATTTCTCAAAAAACTTCCGGTTTTCGCTTTCCAATTTTTCTTCAATATATAAATCTCTTAAAATAAACTGAGACAGCGTAACTACAGTGCGGTCCAAAATAAGTAAATCCAATTCCGTCATTTCTCTTTTTTCTGAGTATATATAGACCGTCCCGTACAACTGATCAAATAAATTCACTTCAATCTTTGCTTTATGTTTACTACCTAAAAGATTGATATACTTTTTGCAATTTTCAATCTTTTTATCCGGGATTGCGAGACTTGTTCCTTTGTTCACATCAAAATAAATATCCACGTTTAAATACTTTTGCATATACTGCAAAATCTTCACTTTGTCGTTCACTTTCAAAACATAGTTGTTGATCTTCTGGGAATAATCTTCGAGCTGCCTTAAAATATCGTACTGCTGATGAATGATCGCTGTATGCAAATCTTGCGTAATACCGACAAACGGGACAATTTCCTGAAAAACGATGAGCGGAAAATCCAGTTGATCCGCCAGTTTAATGACGCTTTCCGGAATCGTTTGAATGTACATACCTAACTCAATACACAGCCCGGCTACATTTAATTCATTAAGTTGCCTTACAAAATTCAGAAAGCCTTGTTCATTATCTTTTAAAATGACGCCCGTTGTCAGAATGAGCTCATTTCCTTTTATCAGCTGCTTCACATCGGTAACTTCCAATATATGAATCCATTTGATCGCATGGCTTAAGCCAGTTTGACCTGCGACGACCTTCGCCGATTCAAAGTATTTTCGATTTAGAACTTCTTTTACGGTTAACATAAGCAGCCCCCTATCATTAACAATTCGTCCATACAATTATTGTATCATTTTACATTAAGTATATATTAATTTGTTATATGCTAGTGCTAATGTTTATATATTATTGAATTTAAGGGGGAATTTTATGTTAAAAACAAACCGCGAACGACTTCAAAACACTATTGATTTATTTAGCCAATTTGGGGCAACAGAAAATAATGGTGTCACACGTTTAAGCCTATCTCCCGAAGATATTCTCGCCCGCAACAAGTTCAAAGAAATTTGTGAACAGCTTGGCATGACGGTAACGGTTGACGATATGGGCACTATGTACGCAACACTGCCATCCAACTCCGATAACTTGCCGATTGTCATCGGCTCACATTTAGATTCTGTCATAAAGGGAGGACGCTTTGATGGGGTACTCGGTGTTTTAACTGCCCTGGAAGCTGTCCAAACTATTATTGATGAAGAACTCGAACTAAATCACCCTATAACTATCGTAAACTTCACAAACGAAGAAGGGGCACGTTTTGAACCGTCCTTAATGGCTTCAGGTGTTCTTTCAGGGAAATTCGATAAGGAAAAGATGCTCGCTTCGACGGATCGAAAAGGGGTAACATTTGAACAAGCCTTGAAAGAAAGCGGCTATGAAGGCGATGTCGCAAACCGTCTAACCGAAGCGCATGCCTATTTGGAGCTTCATATTGAGCAAGGTCCCGTTTTGGAGCATTATAAAAAAGAAATTGGAGTCGTAGAAGGCGTTCTTGGCATGGTTTGCTATGACATTACATTAACCGGTGAATCGAACCATGCGGGCACTACCCCTATTTCCATGCGTAAAGACAGTATGTTTGCCGCGATGCAGATCATTTACATCCTGCAAAATAAATTAAAACAACTTCCTGAAGATCTTGTTTATACAATCGGACGTATCAATGCCTACCCGAATATTCATACGGTCATCCCGAGTAATGTAACTTTCTCGTTGGAGTCCCGCCACCAAGACCCTGCAGTCATCCAGCAAGTGGAACAAATTATTTTTGACCTTCCTAAAGAAATCGAAAACTGCGAACTGAGCTACCAAAAACTATGGAGCCGGGATACGGTCTATTTCGCACCGGAAGTTGTCCATGCTGTAGCAGCAAGTACAGATGCACTGGGCTATTCACGCCATCATATGTTCAGCGGTGCCGGCCACGATGCTCAATTTATCGCAGGATATATTCCTTCTACAATGATTTTTGTTCCAAGTGCGAAAGGCTATAGTCACCGGGAAGATGAATATACTTCCTACGAAGAATGTTCAAAGGGTGCCGACGTCCTTGTTAATGCAATATTGAAAGTAGCCGAATCTTCGGTTTCACCCGTTAAGTCTGCTAGTGTAAAGTAAAGGTTTTTATGATGAAATCAATAGGTTTGCCCTCCTCTTCTAATTAGGTGAACATACTATATGGTATCTAGTAGAAGGAGGTGGGATGATGAGACGTCCTGCAATGGGGTTCTGCTTCCCTGGTTACCGTTACTGCGGACCTGGTTGCAGCGGACCTGGTGCACCAACGAATGCAGTCGATAATTGCTGTCTGCACCACGATGCTTGTTATGCAAGTGGCTACGATAAAAGATATTGTGACGCAATTTTTCAACAATGTTTAAATCAATACAAAAACCCCTCAACGAAAATGGGGAGGGACGCAAATTTATTCTCCAGAGCGATACGGTTAAAGAATTTTCTAATATAGTCCTTATAAACTTGAACAAAACGAAACACCTCAATTTTCTCTGGGAGAAAATTGAGGTGTTTCTGCTTACCCTAGAATTGTTTTCCGTTCCGGGGACGCTTTCCAGGGGCGTGGCGTGAGGCCAACACGATGTTGGTCACAAAAGCGTTGCCACAGGACGTGGCGCTCTTAGCTTTTGTTCCTAAGTCTCAGGCGTCACGCTATTTCCCTAGGAGTCGCCCTTCACTCCAATCAATTCATAAAGTTTAAGTTTCAAAATACCGGGTTTATCATATTTTTCAATTATAAATTAATCGATCTTCTGCCCTGTAATTTCTTCTAACTTACCGTTTTCTTTAATCTTCGCTAGGCCTTCATTTAAACGGTTCAGTAACTCAGTGTTCCCCTTTTTCACCATGAAGCCGTAATATTCTTTTTCAAACTGATCCGATTCAATCGCTTTTAGTCCTGAATCCGGATTGTTCTTTAAGTACTCGATAACAACCGCATTATCGCCAAACGCCGCTGCTGTTGCACCATTGATTACTTCCTGGAATGCTATCGGCTGGTTTTCATACGCTAAAATTTTTGAACTTGATTTTCCTTGCAGGTTTTGTGCTGCAATATGCCCTGTTGTATTAATTTGAACAGAAACTTTTTGATCTTTCAATTCATCCAATGTTTTGATTGGTGAATCTTCTTTCACAACAATCATTAATGATGCTTCATAATATGGATCTGTGAAATCATACGTCTCTTTACGCTCATCTGTAATGGTAATACCAGATGCACCTAAGTCCAGTTCACCGTTCGTAATTTGCTGGAATACCGGCTCCCAACCGACATTTCGGAATTCTACTTCTGAACCGATTTCTTCACCGATTGCGTTCATAATATCTACATCGATTCCAACAATTTCACCTTTGTCATTCATTGATTCAAATGGGGCAAATGTTGCTTCCGTTCCTACTAACAGCTTTTTACCGCCACCTTCTCCGGATGTTGCGCTTCCTGATGTTTCATCATCCGCTGTACCACATGCGGCTAAAATGATTGTTAATGCCATTAGCAGCATCGTTATGAAAAACTTCTTCGTTTTGAACATTATAAACCCCCCTCTATTTTTGTTAAGATTATACATTTTTTAGTAGAGCCACACAATATTTAATTCTAAATCTTCTGATAGTTTAGGATATAAAAGTTTTCCTAAGGAGTCGCCTCCCTTTCATTCCAAACAACTGTGAATCCTACTAAATATAAAAACTACCTTCTACTACTCATCATAATAGAAGATAGTTTCCCAATGTTTATAGTACTTTTCCTAAAAAGGCTTTTGTCCGTTCGTTTTGCGGGTTACCGAATACTTCATCCGGGTGGCCCTGCTCCACGATATAGCCGCCATCCATAAACAGGACACGGTCACCTACTTCACGTGCGAAGCCCATTTCATGTGTTACGACAACCATTGTCATGCCTTCTTTAGCAAGGTTTTTCATTACTTCCAAAACCTCTTTTACCATTTCGGGGTCAAGGGCTGACGTTGGTTCATCAAACAGCATTACTTTCGGCTTCATCGCTAATGCGCGGGCAATCGCGACACGCTGCTGCTGACCGCCTGATAATTGCTGCGGATAGTTATCTGCTTTTTCACGCAAACCGACCTTATCCAATAGCTCGAGTGCCAATTTTTCGGCATCGGCTTTGTTCAGTTGGCGAATTTGCATTGGCGCCATTGTAATATTATCGATGACCGACATATGCGGGAATAGGTTGAACTGTTGGAACACCATCCCCACTTCTGTACGGATATCGTTAATGTTTGTTTTCGGATCATTGATTTTGACACCTTGAATATAAATCGCACCATCCGTTACTTCCTCCAGCAAATTCATGCAGCGAAGAAACGTTGATTTCCCAGAACCAGATGGCCCGATGACACAAACTACTTCCTTTTCATGTACTTCATAATCGATTCCTTTTAACACTTCGAGCTTGCCAAAATGCTTGTGTAAGTTTTCTACTTTAATCATTTACGCGCGCTCCTTTTTCTTACGTGGGTTGTAATTAATATCAACTCGTTTTTCGATAAATGCAATAAGCTTCGTTACAGCATACGTCAATACAAGGTATAGGAACGCTGCGAATAAATAAGGCTCCCAGAAACGCTGATACGTTCCGGCTACTACTTTACTTACATATAAAATCTCGGCCCCGGCGATTACCGTTACAAGTGAAGAATCCTTTAACAATGCGATAAATTCATTCCCTAATGGCGGAATCATACGACGGAACGCCTGCGGTAAAATAACTTTGCGCATCGCCTGGCCCTGTGTTAACCCTAATGACCTTGCAGCTTCCATTTGCCCTTTGTCGATCGACTGGATCCCTGCACGGAAAATTTCTGCATTGTATGCGGCACTGTTTAAAATCAGACCGACAATACCCGATACCCACCAACCTTGCGATGTTCCAAAAATAGTTGGAATAACAGCTAAGTGAATTAATAATAATTGTACGAGCATTGGCGTACCACGGAATACGTCGACATAAATTTTAGCCGGCCAGTAAATCCATTTTTTTGTTGAAACCTGGCCTAATCCTAAAACTAGACCGAATATGATACCACCAATATAACCACATGCTGTTAAAACAATAGTCGCCCAAAGTCCTTTTGCATATAGTTCACGGTAGTTCCAGATTATATCCCAACGGAAAAAATCAAAAAAATCCATCTGAAACCCTCCAATAAATTAAAATGTAGCTTATTCGATTTCCGTACCTGTAATCTCAGCTAACTTGCCATTGTCTTTAATTTTTTGAAGACCTTCATTTAAAATATCCAATAGCTCTTTGTTGCCCTTTTTCACCATAAAACCGAAGTAGTCTTTCTCAAATGAAGTATCCTCTACCGCTCTTAAGCCTGAATCAGGATTGTTTTCAAGGTAATCTAAAATAACTGCATTATCACCGATTGCGGCATCAGCTGCACCTGTCAGCACTTCCGTTAACGCAACAGAGAAGTTTTCATATGCTAAAATCTTCGAGCTTGCAACACCCTGAAGTTCCTGTGCTGCGATGTGGCCTGTTGTATTAATCTGTACTGCAATTTTTTTGTCTTTAATATCTTCCAGCGATGCAACTGTCGAACCTTCTTTTGTCACGATCAGTAAAGTTGCTTCATAGTAAGGATCTGTAAAGTCATATGATTCTTTACGCTCATCTGTAATTGTAATAGCCGCTGCACCCATATCCACTTCGCCAGTTGTTACTTGGCTCATCATTGAGTCCCAGCCTACATTTTTCACTTCTGTTTCAATACCCATCTCTTCGCCGATCGCTGCTAAAATCTCTGAATCTAAGCCGACAACATTTCCTTTATCATCTAAGTATTCAAATGGTGCATATGTAGCTTCCGTACCTGCAACAATTTTCTTATATTCTTTATCCCCTGTAGATGTCGATTCGTCCGCTCCACATGCTGTTAAAATCATTGAAGCTGCAGCTAAAGGTGCTGCCCATTTAAATAGTTTTCTAGTACTCATTATGAATATCCTCCTGGATGTAGTAGTTTTTTTGTTAATAACATGTTCAATTATATTAATTCCGCAATTAATATACAACATTTAATTTTTAAAAAATTGATTATTATTGCATTATGATGAATTATTATAACAAAATTAACGGTATATTTGCATATAATTTAATATTTATTCACTCTATTACTATTCCATTATTGTATTCCCCTCTTCAAAAGGATTCTCGTACCATTACATATATTCCCTGTTTTTCATAATATATGTTAATCTGATAGGTAATTTTTAACTAAAATAAAAAAGACTGCACAAGAGGAATTCCCTCTCATGCAGCCTTGAATTATTATTTTTAGGTAGAGAACGAATGAAGGATAAAAAGAACCGGTACAGTGATTCTTTTTATCCTAATAAAACTTCATTCTCTATTGCAAAAAAACCTCAGATGATTTTTTGCAATTGATATTGAAACGTATATTAAAACAGTAAAATGGTGCCCCCTAAAGGACATGATAATATAGTCTATCTAACTAGTTTTGTGAAAACACAACATTTAATAATGTACTAATTTTTCACATATAATTCAAGTATAAATTGTGATTTTTAATAAAGAATTTTATTTTTTATAGGAAGAGCGTTTAAATTAGAATGGTTTAGGAAATTTATAGTGTAGCGCCAAAAATAAACTGTAGAAAAATGGAAGAGAAAGATTATTTTAACTCTATATAGATCAGTAATAATCTTTAAAAAGAAAGCGCCCTCGGAGGGAATCGAACCCCCAGCCTCAGAACCGGAATCTGAAGTGTTATCCATTACACCACGAGGACATATAAATAATATGTGCAACTTTTTTCATTATACAGATGGAACACCTTATTTTCAACTGTAAAAATCAGAGTTTATATTTGACCATAACTGACTAATACGTGTATGATAGGTTTACAGCTGAAATATTTGTCATTTTCAGCAAAAGTAATCGAATATAAGCTTTAACAAAGGGAGGATTTTTCAATGAACTTAATTCCTACAGTTATTGAACAAACAAACCGCGGCGAGCGTGCATATGACATTTATTCACGTTTACTTAAAGACCGCATCATTTTATTAGGTAGTGGGATTGACGACAATGTTGCGAACTCAATCGTAGCACAGCTATTATTTTTAGAAGCTGAAGATCCAGATAAAGATATCTACCTATATATCAACTCACCAGGTGGCTCTATCACTTCAGGTATGGCGATCTACGATACGATGAACTTCATCAAACCTGATGTATCAACAATCTGTATCGGTATGGCTGCATCAATGGGTGCATTCCTGCTTTCTGCTGGTGCAAAAGGCAAACGTGTTTCTTTACCAAACGCAGAAGTAATGATTCACCAACCACTTGGCGGTGCACAAGGTCAAGCAACAGAAATCGAAATCGCTGCAAAACGTATTTTACACTTACGTGAAAAACTAAACCGCATCATGGCTGAAAACAGTGGCCAAGATTACGAAACGTTAGCACGCGACACAGATCGTGACAACTTCATGTCTGCAGAGCAAGCATTGGAATACGGTCTTATCGATAAAATTTATGAGCGTAACCAATTAAAATAATCGATTCATTCAAGCATACAGGATTCGTCTTGTATGCTTTTTTGTATTTTAAAAAATAAGCACAGCCGTTCATGTAAACTGAACTGGCTGTGCTTTTGTCTTGTAAATAAAATTCGTTATCGCATTTTGTTTAACACTTAAATAATATGTTTGTCCACGTCCAGGATAAAGCGCCAACTCCTTGGCCATTTCGGTCCCTCATGCAAAAGTGGTGGAGCGTTTACTTTTGCATCGGGCCCTCCAATGGCTAGCGGAGTTGAACGGGCGCTTTATCCTTTTGCCTTAATCCGCTTTTTCAATAAGTAGTTGTAATGCGTTGATTGCTTTTTCTTCGTCATGGCCGTCTGCCCATAATGTGACAACCGTGCCTTTTGCAACGGCAAGGCTCATAATGCCCATGATCGACTTCGCATTCACTTTTTTCGTATCCTTTTGTAAATAGACGTCCGCTTTATAACGATTCGCCTCTTGGACGAACAAAGCCGCCTGTCTTGCTTGTAAGCCCGATTTTAACTTTACTTCTACTTGTTTTTCAATCATCTTGAAATACTCCCTTTCACAACCGTTCATCGCTTCTATGTTTATCTTAACGAAATTGTCCGAAAAGAACAACAATTGGAAACATCTTTTATGAAATCGTTACCAATTTTTTCTATTACGCCATGACGTATGTGCTCCATAAGCGCAAGTGGATTTAAATATTCTCTCCACGACGGAGCGCATCCGCGATTTCATCGATTTTGCGCAGACGATGATTGACACCTGATTTACTGACAACGCCAGTTGAAACCATTTCACCGAGCTCTTTTAATGTCACGTCCTGATATTCTACACGAAGACGTGCAATTTCCCTCAGTTTTTCCGGCAGCTGATCAAGCCCTACCGCATTATCGATATAGCGGATATTTTCCACTTGCCTCAATGCCGCGCCAATTGTTTTATTTAAGTTGGCCGTTTCACAGTTTACGATACGGTTTACACTGTTCCGCATATCTCTAATAATCCGAACATCTTCAAACTTCAGCATCGCCTGAACAGCACCGACTAAATTCATAAAATCCGAAATCTTCTCAGCTTCTTTTAAATACGTGACAAAGCCTTTTTTCCGTTCAATTGTTTTCGCATTTAGATCATAGCGGTTCATGAGCTCTGCCAACGCTTCCCCGTGCTCCTTATATAAAGAATAAATCTCCAAATGGTAGGAAGAGGTTTCCGGATTGTTTACCGAGCCTCCTGCCAAAAAGGCTCCACGTAAATAGGCACGGCGTTCATTTTCTTTCGGTATGATTGATTTGGCGATTGTATGATTAAACTCAAATGAATTTGAGACAATTTCTAAATCCGCAAGAATTTCCCGCGCACCTTCCCGTACACGGCATATATACACATTGTTCTTTTTAAGACGCATCTTCTTTCGAACAAGCAACTCTACATTATATGGATAAAGCTTTTTTACAATTGTATAAAGCCGACGTGCGATTGCCGCATTTTCTGTTTGTACGTCTAAGCTTAATTGGCGATTCGCAAAACTTAACGAACCGTTCATCCGTATAAGAGCAGATACTTCTGCCTTTAAACTACTATCACCAGCTTCTACTTGCGTCAGTTCTTTCTTTGTTTCAGATGCAAATGACATGGATTCGCTCCCCCTTTCCTAGCAACCTATGTAGTGTTTGTTTCATACTACTATTCTTGCATCGTTTGTCTTTTCTTTACTGTATATTCAAAAAGCCATTCAGCGAGATTTACCGCATCATGACGTACTGTTCCATTTTCAATAAGCGCAATCTCTTTTGGAATGATATTAATGCCCATTTCTTGCAGTCTTTCAATATCAAACTTAACAGGCTCAGCATTTTCCTCCCGATAATTTTCGTAAATCGAAGGAGGTAGCTCCTTTTCATTGATCAGTACCGATTCGATAAATGCTTCTCCCACATGCTCATGGATTGCTTCTATATGCTGTGAGGCAGTAAAGCTTCTCGTTTCACCTTGCTGTGTCATTAAATTCGCAATATAGATCTTTTCGCCTTTCGCACGAATAACCGCCTGCCCAATTCCTTTAACCAATAAATTCGGAATGATGCTCGTATAAAGGCTGCCAGGTCCAATCAAAATAAAATCTGCTCGTTCAATCGCATGAACTGCAGCAGGTAATGGTTTGAGGTTACTAGGCTCCAAGTATACCCGTTTAATCGGTGCATGGCCTGATGGAATTTTCGACTCGCCGATAATGTCCGACCCATCCGATAATTCGGCATGTAATGTAACCTTTTTATTGGCTGCCGGGATAACCTTTCCGTGCACATTGAGTACTTTGCTCATCTCAGCAATCGCATGGTTAAAATCACCTGTAATTTCCGTTAAAGCGGTCAACATCAAATTCCCGAGCGAATGTCCGCCTAAATCGTTTGATTGGGAAAAGCGATATTGAAACATCTGCTCCACTAACGGCTCTACATCAGAAAGGGCGGCAATTACATTTCGCACATCTCCGGGCGGCGGGATATCATAGTCATCCCGCAAACGTCCGGAAGAGCCACCGTCATCTGCAACCGTAACGATGGCTGTAATATCAAAAGGATGTTGCTTTAAACCGCGTAATATTGTAGAAAGGCCTGTCCCCCCGCCAATTACGACGATTCTTGTTCTCTTTTTTTTCATCTCATCAATCCTTCCTATGATTGATATCTCTATGTGTAACGATGACTTGATCATTTTTTGCCAATAGCTTCCCGAAGTATTCAGCAAGTGTAACGGAGCGATGTTGCCCGCCCGTACAGCCGAAAGCGATGACAAGCTGTGATTTGCCTTCATTACGGTAATGAGGAATCATGAATGTGAACAAGTCAGTCAGTTTGGCAATTAGCTGTTGTGTTTCTTCTGTTGCTAGTACGTAAGAGGATACTTCTGTTTGTAGCCCTGTTTTATGTCGCAATTCTTCAACATAGTAAGGATTTTTCAAAAAGCGAACATCGAATACTAAATCTGCATCAATCGGCAGCCCATGCTTAAATCCAAATGACATAATGTTTAACGAAAACGTAGGACTGCTCATATTGCTGAATTCCTGGGCGATACGTTCACGTAATTCCCGTGGTTTTAACTGGGAAGTATTGACGATCGATTTGGCACGCCCTTTTACTTCAGAGAGCAGTTCGCGCTCCATTTGAATCCCTTCCAGCGGTAATCCCTGAGGTGCAAGCGGATGTGATCGGCGTGATTCTTTATAGCGCCGAACTAATGTGGCATCATCGGATTCCAAAAATAAAATACGGAGTAAAATATCTTCTTCGTCCAGTAGTGCGTCGAGCGATTCGATCAATGAGCCAAAAAATTCTCTCCCACGTAAATCCATAACAACTGCCATACGTGAAATCTTTTTTTCGGAATCCTTCATTAGCGCTAAAAAAGTAGTTAAAAGCTCCGGAGGTAAGTTATCTACACAGTAATAACCTAGATCCTCAAAACTTTGAACTGCAACCGTTTTGCCCGCCCCTGACATTCCTGTAATAATCACTAACTCATGTGTATAGCTCGAACTAGCCACTTATTTCATCTCCTCTAGTTTTGTTCCGTCGAGTTTTGAATTTTTTCGCTGATTAGCTCAAAATCCTCTGTATATTCAAATGTACCATATTGCGTACCTTGATTTAATGCTGCAAATAATAAATTCGTACGGTCACCTGCCGCCATCGGAAGATCCTTTAAACGTTCAATTTCATACCAGCTTAAAATGCCTTCCCGCGTTTCGACAAATGGTGTTCCTTCAACATCAGTTGCGATAAATGTGTACAGCATCCACTCATCGACGACTGTATCTCCATTTTTGATAACCATTGTGTATACACCTTTTAAATGAACGTCTTTTGGTGTTAGATTCGTCTCTTCCTGAAATTCGCGTATAGCGGAGTCATAGATGGATTCTCCTGGCTCCATTTTCCCACCGGGTGCCACAAACCAGCCTCTTCTCGGTTTTTGCAGCAGTAACACTTGACCATCTTTAATAGCGAGTAAATTTGTAATACGTTGCATACACAACACCTCAACTTTTTCATTTAATGGGATAAGTGAATAACTAATATTTCACGAATTCCACATAAGTAAAGACACAATTTCGCTATATGCAGCGAATTGTGTTTTTCTAAAGCTTATTTCTATTATACCTTGTCCTATGCATTCCGTAAAAGCAAGCGTTTCATTTATAAAGTCAACATTTGTGCCGGAAAGCCACAAAAAAAGAGGTTGCTTCAGCGTAAGCACGCTTGAAACAACCTTAGGATAAAAAATAAGGGGGTTAAAACAAATTCCACTTTTAGTATACCCTTATTTTGTAACGATATGATTACATTTATATTAAAGAATTATTGATTTATCTTTTCTTTTATTTCTTCCACGTAATGTTGCGCTGATTGTGCTGCAATACTGCCGTCACCTGTAGCTGTTACAATTTGACGCAGCATTTTATCACGAACATCGCCCGCTGCATAAATACCCGGAATTGATGTTTCCATTTTCTCGTTTGTTACAATATAGCCTGCTTCATTTAAAATATTCAAAGAAGCAAATGGCGATGTTAATGGAAGCATGCCTACATATACGAATACGCCATCTGCAGCCTCTTCCGTTTCAGTGCCGTCAACTGTTGAAACTAATGTCACTTTCCCTACTTTACCGTCAACTTCATGAATTTCTTTTACTGTTGTGTTCCAGATGAAGTCAATTTTTTCATTGGCAAATGCACGGTCCTGAATAATCTTTTGTGCGCGAAGTTTATCGCGACGGTGTACGATTGTTACTTTATCCGCAAAACGTGTTAAGTAAATACCTTCTTCAACTGCAGAGTCGCCCCCGCCGATTACGATCAGTTTCTTTTGTTTGAAGAATGCGCCATCACATACAGCACAGTAACTTACACCGCGGCCGCCAAGCTCTGTTTCGCCAGGAACGCCTAGTTTTTTGTATTCCGCACCTGTTGTAATAATAATCGTGCGTGTTTTATATTGTTTTTTACCAGAAACGATAATTTTATATTCTTCACCATCGATGATTTCATTTACATCACCGTATGCATATTCAGCACCGAATTTTTTCGCATGCTCAAACATTTTTGTCGATAATTCCGGCCCTAAAATTGTATCAAAGCCTGGATAGTTTTCCACTGCTTCTGTATTAGCCATTTGTCCGCCGGGAATCCCACGTTCAATCATTAATGTTGATAAGTTGGCGCGCGATGCATATACCGCAGCAGTCATACCTGCTGGACCTGCTCCGATAATGACTACATCATAAATTTTTTCTTCTGACATGAAGATCCTCCTCTTGCGTATACCTTTTCTATATTTTCATCGTATAAGATTGCTTGTATAAATACAAATATACTGCCTATTCAAAGTCCGACGGTACAAATTCATATAATTCATCATTGTATTTCGATAATGTTGCAGTTGAAATATTATATTTGCCCGCTACTGCTTTTTTCGTCACTTTGTTTTCCAGCGCTACATGGAATGAATATTCAACAGCAGCAGCCAGAGCCGCGCTGTTTTTAAACGAATAGCCTTGTTCGAATGCAATTTCCCCAAGTGCAAACCATGTACTTAACACTTGCGCGACCTCTAAAGAAATCGAATCATTTACTTCTGTAATCTGCTCAGCTACTTCCATAAAACGCAGGAATTGCTTTTCTTCCTTGCTGCCGTTACTGAAGTCATAGTCCAGTGCATATGCCAGGCAAAGTTTTTCGATAGCCGTAAAATTTGAGACATTTAAAATAGAAGGGTGCGCGACAATTTCCTGTTTATGTGCCGAACGCTTCAATAAAAACATGCCAAATAATCGGCTTGACTGGTGCTCATCTGTTAGTTGACGAATGATGAAGTCACGATGATTTTCCGCGGAATTTCGTAAAATAGAGCCTTCACCATTTGCCCACGGTTCCATCCCTTCTTTTGATGGATCCAACTGTATGAGCATTTTCCAAGCTTCTTTAGCAATCGTTTCATGTCCTGAGAAGTAGGCTGACTGGGCAAGCCAGAAATAAAAGCCAGGCTCTCCATCATAACCTTTCTTACTCATAGAGCGCAGCCATTTATAGGCTTCTTCATACTGCCCGATTAACGCAAATGTCGCACCGAGCTTATAACGGTTTTCCCAATCGAACGGTTGGATTTTCTTCAATAAACCGACCAGTTCATTCAGCTCTTCACTGCTTTTTTCGTAATATGCAAAGACAGCCAAGTTGCAAAGTGCGTGAAGATTGCCTTGGTTTTCACGCAGCACTCGATATAGAAGTGCGCGTGCCTGTTCTGCCTCACCGACATAAAAATAGGCTAACGCCAGATTATTATACGCATTCCAAAGGTCTGGATACTCTTCAATGATTTGCTCCAGCATTTCGATTGCTGTTTTAAAATCGCCCTGCTCCATATGGCGGCGGGCTTTTTCCTGTGCCACATGCTTCGCCCCATCAAATTCATCCATGTCATCCAAATCTTCGCCCACATAATCGACAAACTCCAATATTTCGGAGGCGTCTTCCGTATATGTGCCATTAGGTTCCATTTCTAAATATTGGGCTGCGTATTTTTGGGCATCAGCAATATGACCCATACAGCCTGACACTTCCGCCATCATAAAGATGATTTCGGATTCATTCGGCTCTAAACTATAGGCTGTGTGAATCAACTCATATGCATGCTCGAAATTTTGCAGTTCCATTTCAAGAATTCCGTACTGTAATAACACATGCGCGTCATCCGGACTTAAATCCGCCGCGCGCTTAATAAATTTATATGCTTTATCCATTTCGTCTCGTTCAATTGCCTTTAAAGCTTTATTGTAATAATAATCACCATTCGGAACAAACGACACGACATTAGTAACTTTTGTTTTTAAACGTTTATTTTCCAATAATATTCCTCCGAGTCATTCCGTTCAATACATTCTATATCATCAAATACGCAGGTCATTTGTTTGTAAACAAAGAAATAAGGAACGCACAGGTGTGGTCCCTTAATCAATTCTAACTATTATAGCATATCCGGCACATATGTACTAAAAACACGGCTGACAAAGCGGTGTTATTTTTCCAGTAGTTACTGCTTCTTTCCTTCATGGCGTTTTTGCAATACATCCAGCACTTCATAAACATCGACTTTTTGCTCTTGAAGAAGAACTAATAAGTGATAAAGAAGATCTGCCGATTCCCATTTCACTTCTTCTGCGTCACGGTTTTTCGCACCGATTACAACTTCTGTAGCTTCTTCGCCGACTTTTTTACAGATTTTATCGATTCCTTTATCGAATAAATATGTTGTGTACGCCCCTTCAGGCATATCGATTTCACGCTGTTTAATCACTTCTACTAGCTGCGGAAGAATCGCGACAGAACCTGGACGTTCGTTTTCTACCAAGCTTTCAGTAAAGCATGAAGTCGTTCCGTTATGACAAGCCGGGCCAGCTGGAATCACTTCAATAACGAGCGCATCCTTGTCACAGTCTGTTTTAATCGAAACTACTTTTTGCGTGTTGCCGCTCGTTTCCCCTTTATGCCAAAGCTCCTGACGAGAACGTGAATAGAACCATGTTTCATTCGTTTCAATCGTTTTTTGGAGTGACTCTTCGTTCATATAAGCTACTGTTAATACTTCTTTTGACTGTGCATCTTGTACTACGGCTGTAATTAAGCCTTGATCATTAAATTTTACGTTCATCGTACACGAACCCCTTTTTCTTTTAAGTAGCTTTTCACTTCTGCTACGCTTGTTTCTTTATAGTGGAAAATACTCGCTGCCAATGCGGCATCTGTATCAACATCTTGCAATACTGCACGGAAGTGTTCCGCATTCCCTGCTCCGCCGCTAGCGATGACAGGTACAGTTACCGCATCACGTACCGCTTTCGTTAATTCCAGGTCAAAGCCGGATTTCTCGCCGTCTTGATTCATCGATGTAAGAAGAATTTCTCCGGCACCTAGTCGTACCGCTTCTTTCGCCCAATCGACTGCTGTCCATGTCGTTTTATTGCGGCCGCCATGAGTATATACCATCCATGTGCCGTCTTCTTCGCTGTACCTCGCATCGATTGCACAAACGATACATTGTGCACCGAAGTAATCCGCACCTTCTTTTATGAGCTGCGGGCGTTCCAGTGCAGATGTGTTGACCGATACTTTATCGGCACCCGCACGTAAAATACGTTTCATATCATCGATCGTTCGGATTCCACCGCCTACTGTAAACGGAATCGCCAATGTTGCTGCCGTTTGACGGACAACATCGACCATCGTTTCCCGCCCTTCATGTGAAGCGGAAATATCGAGAAATACGAGCTCATCGGCGCCTTGCTCATCATAAAATTTAGCTAACTCGACAGGATCTCCTGCATCACGCAATTCTACAAACTGTACCCCTTTTACAACTCGTCCTTCTTTAACATCAAGACATGGAATAATTCGTTTTGTTAACATACGCCCTCTTTCACTCCCTGTGTCCAAGCCGTCAATAAATACACACCAAACGGCCCTGACTTTTCTGGATGGAACTGCATACCTGTAAAATTATCTTTTGCCACGATGCCCGGTACTTGTACGTGCTCATAATCAGCTGAGGCGATCAGCTCCATCTCATCGATGCCGCTCGCATAATACGAGTGAACAAAGTAGACATGGCGTTCTTGCGGCAAGTCTTCTTTATCTAACCATTCTGGTGTTTGCTTTAATTTCAGCTCATTCCAGCCCATATGCGGAATACGGGTAACATCAGTAAAGCGCTGAATACGTCCTTTGAAAATACCAAGACCTTTCGTTTGCTCCACTTCATCACTTTCTTCAAACAATAGCTGCATCCCAAGGCAAATGCCAAGCAGCGGCTTTTTCGTCGTTTTAATGAAATCGATGAACCCTGTTTCTTCCAGGCGCTTCATCGCATCCGGAAATGCACCTACACCCGGCAGTACATAAGCATCCGCCGCTTCCAGCTGTTCAATATTACTTGAAACAATTACTTGTACATCCAATCGCTTTAATGCCTGCTCGACACTAAACAGATTGCCCATTCCATAATCAATTACACCTATTTTCACGTTAACAGCCCCTTTGTTGATGGCACACCTTTTACACGTGGATCGATTTCTACCGCTGCATCCAATGCACGTGCCGTTGCTTTAAAAATCGCTTCAATAATATGGTGTGTATTATGGCCATAAGGAACGATGACATGCAGGTTAATGCGGGCTTCCAGTGCAAACTTCCATAAAAATTCATGGACGAGCTCTGTATCAAAGTTCCCTACTTTCGCATTGAGCTCCGGTGTAACGCGGTATTCCAAATGCGGACGGTTTGAGCAGTCAACGACAACTTGCGCTAACGCGTCATCCATCGGTACAAATGCAGTACCGTAGCGTTTAATTCCTTTTTTATCGCCTAACGCTTCACGGAATGCTTGTCCTAACACAATTCCGATATCTTCTGTCGTATGGTGATCATCAATCCAAGTATCCCCATCCGCCAGTATTTTGCCGTCAAACAATCCATGCTTTATAAATAAATCGAGCATATGGTCCATAAAGCCAACACCTGTTTTAATGTCGGCTTGACCTGTACCGTCCAAGTTGAGCTCTACTTTAATTTTTGTTTCATTTGTATCGCGTTCGATTTTTGAAAAACGTGTCATTATTCTTCTCCTTTATCCCAGCCGCGCGATTCTACCGCTCTTGCATGTCCTTCCAACCCTTCCAGTCGTGCAAGACGCGCAATCTTCGGCGCATTTTGTTGCCAAGTTTTTTCGCTATAATAAACAACGCTCGTGCGTTTAATAAAATCATCGACATTTAAGCCACTTGCAAAGCGCGCTGTTGAGTTTGTCGGTAATACGTGGTTCGTGCCTGCAAAGTAATCCCCTACCGGCTCCGAACTATAGCGGCCGATAAAAATCGCACCCGCATGCGTAATCATTCCCGAAACCTTTTCAGCATTTTCTGTAATGACTTCCAAATGTTCAGGTGCCAATGAATTGACAGCACGTACCGCATCTTTAATAGATTCTGCTACGTAAATATGACCGAAGTTTTCAATCGATTTTCGTGCAATCGCCTGTCGCGGTAATTTTGACAATTGAATCTCGACTTGATCTGCCACTGCATCTGCCAAATCATCACTTGTTGTGATCAGTACAGCACATGCTAATGTGTCATGCTCTGCCTGTGATAGAAGATCTGCAGCAATTTCATCGGCATAGGCACTTTCATCTGCTAAAATACAAATTTCAGATGGACCGGCAATCATATCAATCGCCACCTCACCGAATACTTCACGCTTTGCCAATGCTACGAATATATTTCCCGGACCTGTAATTTTATCGACAGGGGCAATCGTTTCCGTTCCGTATGCTAGTGCTGCAATCGCCTGTGCACCGCCTACTTTATAAATTTCCGTCACACCTAAAATATGGGCCGCAACAAGTACAGCGTCCGGCAATTTCCCGTCATTTCCTGCAGGTGAAGTAATGACAATGCGTTTCACTCCCGCAACTTGTGCCGGGATGACATTCATTAATACAGAAGATGGATAAGCTGCTGATCCGCCAGGTACATATAACCCTACTGCATCAAGCGGTGTAATTCGTTGCCCTAAATACGAACCGTCTTCTAACGGCAACTGGAACCCCGTACGTTTCTGTTTATTATGATAACGATAAATATTATCTGCTGCTTCTTGTAAATCGCCGTATAATTGCGGATCAAAACTTTTAACCGCTTCGATGATTTCACATTCGGCTACGCGTAAGTTTTCAGGCGCAAAACCGTCCCATTTTTCACTATAATATTTAATCGCCGCATCACCTTTCGTACGTACATCCTGAATGACTTCACGTACCGTTTGCAGCTGTTGTTCATTGCCTTGCTCGAGTTGGCGTTTTAAAGAAATATCGTTATCCAAAATTGTTATTTTCATCTCATTGGCCCCTCTTATTTCACACATTTTTTCAAGCGTGTCACTAAATCTTGAATGCGGTCACTTTTCATGCGATAGCTTACAGGATTGGCGATTAAACGGGATGAAACTTCGGCAATATGTTCATATTCCACTAAGCCATTTTCCTTCAATGTACGTCCCGTTGAAACGATGTCGACAATACGATCCGCAAGACCGATCATCGGTGCCAGTTCAATCGATCCGTTCAGCTCAATAATCTCAACCTGCTCGCCGATTCCTTTATAATACTTCATCGCAATATTCGGATATTTCGTCGCAATGCGCGGCGCAATCTCGTTAATTGTTGTATTCGGCAAACCCGCTGAAGCAATATAGCATTCGCTAATTTTTAAATCGAGCAGCTCATGGACAGTTCGGCGTTGCTCCAGTAATACATCTTTACCCGCAATTCCGATATCTGCCACCCCATGCTCAACATAAACCGGTACGTCCATCGGTTTCGCTAAAATAAAGCTGATGTTTTCCTCAGGTATTTCAATCATGAGTTTACGCGACATTTCCACTTCTTCAGGAAGGTTAAAGCCAGCCTCAAGCAACATTTCATAAGCTTCTTCAAAAATACGGCCTTTTGGCATCGCAATTGTTAGCTGTGTCATTTGTTTACGCCTCCCTGCTATTGTATTCATTAATTATTTTAAAGTGTGCTTTTAATGCCTCGATATTTTCGATGCCTTCATAGGATTGGAATGTCACTTGCTTTCCTTGTGCGCGCAACTGTTGTACTGCCTCCAGTGCTTCAGCAAAACGCTCTGCCGTGAACAATACAAGTACTTCATCTTTTTCAACTTTGATTTTTGGCATTGCTTCAAAGACACGGTCAACGCGTAAACCAAAGCCTGTTGCCCCAACTTGTGAGCCAAAGTGCTGCATTAAGCCGTCATAACGTCCGCCATTTCCTAACGGGAACCCACTGCCTGAAGCAAACACTTCAAATAACATTCCTGTGTAATAACTCATATGGCTTGATAATGTAAAATCAAATGCGATGTACTCTTCATAACCGGCAGCATCCAAAATTCTTGCCAAGTTTCGCATATATTCCAGCGCATCATTTTTGCGCACATATTTTTCAATTGCTTCAATAGAAGGTAGGCTGATTGCATCTGCAATATAGGCTAACAGCGCATCGGATTTTGTTTTCGGTAAATCAAATGCCAATACGGCTTCTTCAAACCCGACAAAATTTCGTTGAACGAGAAGATCATTTAAATCATCTGCTTGTGCATCACTTTCTGTATAGTCCTTTAAAATGCAGCTCAATACACCTGCATGTCCAATTGTTACTTTGAAATCTGTAATTTGATACGCCTTTACTAAATCGATTGCCGTCATGATCACTTCCGCATCAGCATACACAGAATTGTCGCCGATCAGTTCGATTCCCATTTGATCAAATTCAGCCGGGCGTCCCCCTTCACGCTGCTGCGCACGGAATACATTGGCAAAATAGGCAAGACGTTGCGGAATTTTTTCTTTCAGTAATTTCGAAGTCGCAACACGGGCAATCGGTGTTGTCATATCAGGTCTTAGTACAAGCGTATTCCCTTGGCTGTCCACTAATTTAAAAAGTCGGGCATCGGAAATTGCAGATGCTTTCCCGACCGTATCATAATATTCTACAGATGGTGTTTTAATTAATTCATAGCCGCGTTCACGCAGCAGTGCTCGTCCTGTCGAGCGGATTAATTCTAGTTTTTCATAGATTTCCGGTAATGTATCACGCATTCCAAGTGGCTTTTCAAACATTTTAATCGATGACATTTTCACACATCCTAATTTTTATACTTGGTAAAAGTCTGTATACTACACTTTAGTATACTAGAGTGTTAAATCACTAGTGTATGAAAGTATTTTACTGCTACTTATGTTTGTAGTCAATGGATTCATACAAATATTTAGTTAATTTAATTTTCTGATATATTTTTATATTATACATCATATTTTGGCAATTTAAGTTTTCTGGTGGAAAAGACATAAAAAAATGAGCGTAAGCAAATAACCAAAAAATGCTACTTTTCTTTGAAAAGAAAAATAGCATTTTTTCTGAGCGTTAAAAATTGATTTCCATTCCGGGATGCTTTCCGCGGGCGTGGTGTGGGGCCAACACGATGTTGGTCACAAAAGCGTTGCCACAGGACGTGGCGCTCTTAGCTTTTGTTCCTAAGTCTCAGGCGTCGGTGCTCCTGGCGCTTCGCTTTATCGCAAAAAAATTTTGCTATTCCCGCAGGAAGCTTGCTTGTAGCGAAAGGCATAGCCGTCAGCTACACTCGCCCTTCATTCCAATCAATTTTATAAAATATCCATTTCTTAATAAGGGTTTTCTTCTTAATAAACGGTATTTCTACTTCTGTCCCAACCTCATTCTGCATTCAATTATGCCAAACTGGCTTGTCATTCATTTTTCGTTCTGCCATTTGTTCCGCGGTAAAAATAATGCGCATCGGGTTGCCGCCTGCCATTGCGCCAGCTGGTACGTCTTTATGAACCAATGTCGCGGCAGAAACGATTGCACCGTCTCCAATTTTCACACCTGGTAAAATGGTTGAGTTTGCACCAACCATCACATTGCTGCCAATTTCGACATCACCTAATCGGTATTCTTCGATTAAATATTCATGTGCTAAAATGGTCGTATTAAACCCAATGATCGAATTATCACCAACTGAAATGCGTTCTGGAAACATGGAATCAGGCATTACCATCAATGCCAAGGATGTCTGCTTGCCGATTTTCATTTTTAAAAACGAGCGGTACAGCCAGTTTTTCCAGGCCATAACTGGAGTAACCCGTCCAATTTGAATAACAATAAAACATTTCATTACTTTCCAAAAGGAAACGGTATTATAAACTTTCCATAATGAATTCGCACCTTGAACTTTGTAGCGTTCTGTTCTGCGCATGCCTACTCCCCTTTCACAATTTCCAATAAATCACGCATATGATGAAGCATATAGGTTGGCTCATAGGACATTAAATAATCGACACCTTTGGCAGACCACGCAACCCCCGCTGTTCGCACACCTGCATTTTGTCCGCCCTCAATATCATGTGAATTGTCGCCAATCATAATCGCTTCCTCTTTTTCAATACCTAGCTTTTGCAATGCTAACAGAACCGGTTCCGGATGTGGTTTCACATGCTTCACGTCATCTAACCCGACAATAACATCAAAGAACTGTTCCGCACAAAGTACTTTTAAACCACGAGCAAGACTTTCTCTGCTCTTCGTTGAAACAATCGCCATTTTGACCCCTAATTTATGGAGCTCTTCCAATGTTTCGACTACTGCATCATAGCTTGTTACTAAACGGTCATGGTTGATGGCGTTCCACTCTTTATATTTCCCGATCATAACATCGGTTTCACCAGGTGTTAATTCGTCAAACGTCTGTTTTAATGACGGACCAATGAATCTTAGGCAGTCTTCTGTCGAATATTGCCCGGGAAATTTTTCGTCAAAAATATACATGAATGTCTGGATGATTAAATCGTTTGTATTTAATAATGTGCCGTCAAAATCAAACAGCAATGCTTTCGTTTTCATACTGAAGAATGCTCCCTTTTAAAAAACCGCTCGCACTAATGCAAACGGTGTTAAGAATATTTATTTTCCCTATTAAAGGGGGTTGATTTCAAGGAAGGACGCTTTCTGCAGGTGTCGCCTCCCTCTATTCCAATCAACCAGCTTTAATATTTTTCGTTCTACTTATTTAACTTCACAGCAGAATTATTTTTTCTTGCTCTTCATTTTATTAGTAGTATTATTTTTCTTTTTCGTCGCAGCAGGTTTTTCCTCATCTAAATAGTGGATAACCGGTTTTACTTTCATACGGCGATAAACAATGGCAATAATACCGACTGTAATACCGATGATCGAAACAACTTGAGCAGAGCGCAAATCGCCCACTAAGTATAAGCTATCTGTACGTAAGCCTTCGATGTAGAAACGTCCGATTGAATACCAGATTAAATAGAAGAAAAACATTTCGCCGCGTCGCCAGTTTAATTTGCGGGCAAACAGCAAAATGACTAAACCGACTACATTCCATAATGATTCATACAAGAAAGTCGGATGTACATAGTTCCCATCTTCGCTAATGTACATTTGTTCGATCAGCCAATTCGGTAAAAACAAACCTTCCAAAAATTCTCGTGATACAGGGCCGCCATAAGCTTCCTGATTCACGAAATTGCCCCATCGCCCAATAATTTGACCAACGAGAATACTTGGTGCCGCAATATCGGCCAGTTTCAAGAAGCTCACTTTACGCTTTTTCGTAAATATGTATGCTGTAATAAACGCACCGATTAATGCACCATGGATCGCAATACCGCCATTCCAAATTTGAATGATACTACCCGGATGTTGACTATAGTAGTCCCACTTCATCACAACGTAATACACGCGGGCTGAAAGAATGGAAATCGGAATCGCCCAAATGAGCAGATCGGCGAAAAACTCAGGATCTAATCCACGGCGGACCGACTCTTTTTGTGCGAGAAAATAGGCAACGACAATACCGAGCCCGATAATGATTCCGTACCAGTTCACCGGTATTGGTCCTAAGTGGAATGCCACCGGATTAATTGCTAATAAATTTGTAACCATAAACTTCTCCCTTCAACTACATATTAATAATCGTCTATTTCATCATTTGGAACAAGCATATCGTCCAGACGACGTGAAAATTCCTCAGCTGCATTGACTCCCATTTTCTTCAGACGGTAATTCATCGCAGCTACTTCGATAATTACTGATACATTTCGACCTGGCTGTACTGGAATTGTCAGCTTCGTTACTTCTGAATCAATAATTTTCATTTTCTCCTCATCCAAACCTAGACGATCATAAAACTTATCCGGATCCCAATTTTCAAGCTCTATTATCAAAGTAATCCGCTTGTAAGGACGCACCGCACTTGCACCGAACAATGTCATAATATCGATAATGCCGATACCGCGAATTTCCAGCAGATGTTCCAATAATGGAGGCGGGAATCCAACAAGCATGTTTTCGCCTTCCTGACGAATTTCCACACTATCATCTGCCACTAACCGATGCCCTTTTTTCACAAGCTCGAGTGCCGTCTCACTTTTCCCGACACCACTTTTACCAATGATAAGTACACCAATTCCATAAACATCAACGAGTACGCCATGAATGGCAGTTGTTGGCGCAAGCTTGCTTTCCAAAAAGTTCGTTAACCGGCTTGAAAATCTAGTTGTCGTCAGCTTTGTCACGAGCACAGGGACATGATTTTCATTCGATGCATCAATCAGTTCCTGAGGCACGTCCAAATCGCGCGAAATAATAATCGCTGGTGTTTCATCCGAACAAAGCTGCTTCATCCGGCTTCTTTTTTCCTCTTCAGGCAACATTTCGAAAAATGAGAGCTCTGTTTTACCTAACAGCTGAACACGATCAGCTGGATAATGTGTAAAATAGCCGGCCATTTCCAAACCTGGGCGGGATATATCACTCGTCGTTATGTATCGCCCAACTCCGGCTTCCCCACTGACTAGCTCCAAATTAAACTTTTCCATAACATCTTTCGCAATTACTTGAATCATAAATTTGGTACGCTCCTATCTTCTAGCATCTCCACTGTATTTTATCATGTCTATCCCATTTCCAATATATAACGCGCTTAGTTTTTTAAATTATCAATCACATTATTTAGCAATTCGCTGAAAAGGTAAAAAAAGATGAAGCAAAAAAAGCTCCATCTTTTTTATGTACACATTACTTTAATGTTGATAAATACTCTGCAGCTGCTTCCGCCTTTTCGCCTTTAACAATTCCACCAGGCATACGGTCTTTACCATTTAAAATAATATCCAAAATCTCTTCTTCCGAATATTTTGCCCCTAATTGATTCAACGCTGGCGCATTGCCGCCTTGTAATTGACCGCCATGGCATGTTGCGCATGATTGCTGAACAACACTTTTCCCGTCGATTTCAGCTGTTTCGCCGTTTGAAGCCGAATCATCTCCACCGCATGCAGCAAGGAAAATTGCTGAACCGAAAACTAATGTAAGTAAACTCTTTTTCATTCTGAACCCCTCCAAAAATGAACTTTTATTCCACTACTGATTATAACAAACTTATACTTTTTTGAAACCTTCGCCTAGCACTTCATAGGCGTCCGAAACGATGACAAATGCTTGAGGATCAACGGTTTTCAATACTTGTTTCAACCTTGTGAACTCTGTTTGATAAACAACGACCATTAAAACCGGGCGCTCCTCACCTGTATACCCGCCAAATGCCGGAAGCCTTGTAATCCCGCGATTGATCTCTTTATAAATCGCATCGCGCACATCCGTTTCTTTTTGTGTAATAATGTAAACCATTTTCGATTGGCTAAAACCTAGCTGCACAATATCAATCGTTTTTGTCGTGACATATAGGCCGATTAACGCATACAATCCTTTTTCAAGGTCAAACACAATTGCTGCACTTACCGCAATGAGGCCATCGATTAACAGTACGCTTGTCCCTAATGTTAAGCCTGTATACTTCGTAATAATTTGGGCAAGCAAATCCGTACCACCAGTTGAAGCATTCCCTTTAAAAACAAGACCTATCCCTAAACCGACAACAATCCCGCCAAAAATAGCCCCTAATAATGGATTCAGCGTCCAAGGATCCCAGCTCTCCGTTAATATAACGAAAAAAGGAAGGGTGATTGTACCAATAAAGGATTTAATCCCGAATTTTTTTCCTAATACAAGCACGCCAGCTATAAATAAAGGAATATTGAATGCATATTGAACAATCCCGGCATTCCATCCGAACATTCCATGCAAGATCGTACTGATCCCGCTTACTCCGCCGGATGCGACTTGGTTTGGAAATAGAAACACATTAAAGCCAAACGCAATAATTGCTGCGCCAACAATGACAAATACATATTCCATTACACTGTTTTTCAGTGAAGTCTGTGAGCTATATGTCATACAAATCCTCGCTTCTTTTGTAAATTCCATTGAATTATAACAAATCCTACATAAAATGAGAACTTCATCAAACTAAAGGAAAAGCGCCCTACAAAAGGACGCCTTCTTTATTACTTTTTATTGGATTATTAGTGCCTCATCTACCCATGCTTTCACTTCTTCATACATCGGCAATAGCCCTTCGACCGGTATGTTTAATTTACGAGATAATGGAATAATACTTTCCCAGTCCAATTTGCTTAAAGCCGTCCCAAATTGTAAATACGGCGTCATTTCCGTATGTTCACCTGAGATTGTTTCCAAAATCGTTTCCGATAGCGGCAACTGCGAAACAATTGCATTCATAGGCCGTTTTAATAAAGAATCAATCAATGAAAACAGACCAACTAAAAAATATTCCGAGAAATTCTTTTTGTAGTTACGACGTGCAACTTTTTCACAGACTTTTGCTCTGAACAACGATGCATACATTAACTCCTGAAACACATCATTATTTCGATTCACGTCCGATTCCCGCATCGCCAGTAAATAAATCCATCTCCGCAACTCCGTTAAACCTAGTAATAATATAGCCTGTTTAATCGAGCGGACTTTCGTTTTCGAACGTCTTGATGAACCATTGATTAATTTGAGCAACCGGTACGATAATGAAATTTCTCGTTCAATATGATTCGCCAATACATCGATATTGGCCTCATCATCCCGCAACAACGAGATAATCTGAAAATATTGAAACAGATTTGCCGGTATGTCTGTCGCTGTCAGTATTTGCGGCTTTTCAAAAAAATAGCCTTGAAATAAAGAATAGCCCGATTGTTTAGCAATATTATACTGCTCACGCGTCTCTACTTTTTCTGCCAATAGCTTAATATGAGGAAATTTCGATTTAATTGTATTTTCAATTGCAGTTCTCTCATGTTCACCACTATGTAAAAAATCGATTTTTATATAATCGATTTGCGGAAAGAGTTCATCATAGATCAAAACTTCATCATTAATGACAAAATCATCAAGCGCAATTTTATTTCCCGCATTTTTTAATTGTTTGAGCCGTTCGATCAATTCCATTGTAATCGGAATATTTTCCAATATTTCAATGACAATTTGTTCGGGTTCAATAACGTCTATTGAATCCTGCATAATCAGGTTTTCCGTAAAGTTAATGAAAGATGGCTTTCCATTGGCCAGCTCCTTAATGCCAATCGAAAGAAATGAATTGATGATCAGCTCAACGGTTGCTTTATCTGCATCAATATTCGGAAACTGGTTGGTGTAATTATTTCGATACAACAACTCATATGCTACGATTTCTTCATGTTTGTTAAATATAGGTTGTCGCCCAACAAATACTTCCATTTTGTAATTTCCCCAATACTCGTTTATTTTCTCTCTATTTATTATGGAAATTGCTGTTATTTTACAATCTTCCAATGTACTATAAAACTAGATTAACAAAATTCAAGGAGGCAGTAAATGTGAACACTGTAAAATATGAGCAAAAGGACTTTATTGCATATGTAACACTTGATCGCCCCGATATGTTAAACGCCTTTAATTATGAAATGCTGGAACAATTACGCAATGTCATGGAATCCATTCAAATCCACCCTGACATTCGTCTTGTCATTATTACAGGTTCCGGTGATAAAGCCTTTTCAGTTGGTGCGGACTTAAAAGAACGTAAAACATTGCCGGATACACTTGTAAAACGCAACTTAAATCGATTCGGGGAAGTATTTACGCTTATTGAGCAATTACCACAACCGACGATTTGTGTACTAAACGGCTATGCCTTCGGCGGTGGACTTGAGCTTGCACTTGCCTGTGATTTCCGTATCGCTGCTGATACAGTTTCACTTGGCTTAACGGAAACAGGCTTAGGCATCATCCCGGGTGCAGGCGGAACACAGCGACTGCCGCGCTTAATCGGTGAAGCGAAAGCATTGGAGCTTATTTTGACAGCAAAGCGGATGACTGCGCATGAAGCACTTGACTATGGGGTTGTTACAAAAGTGGCACCGGTCGAAAGTTTACATGAAGTGACGGCCGACTTTGCCGCACTTATTTTAAGAAATGCGCCGATTGCGATCCAGCAGGCTAAATTTGCTGTAAAACAAGGGATGAAAACAGATATTCAAACAGGTCTTCAAATTGAACGAAAAGCCTATGAACTGACGATTCCAACCGAAGACCGCATTGAAGCTCTGAATGCCTTTGCTGAAAAAAGGCCACCTCAGTTTAAAGGTAGATAAACCCACTCATATAAACAGGGTGCCCGCCAATGGGACACCCTGTTTGTATTTTATAAATATTTCTCAAACCAGCCTGTAATTTGCTCAAGTCGTTCTAATCGTAAGTTCGGGATACCTGTACGTGATAAGTTGTGGTCACATTCAGGGAAACGGACGAAACCGACCTCTTTGCCCATGCTCTTAAGCGTAATATAAAGTTGCTCAGCCTGCTCAATCGGGCAGCGGAAATCACGTTCACTGTGTAAAATAAGCAGCGGTGTTTCCACATTAGCCGCATATTTTAATGGTGAATGGTGCCACAGTTTTTCCACATCATTCATATCTGCGAGCATTTGCCATTCCGAGAAATAATAACCGATATCCGATACGCCGTAGAAGCTGATCCAATTTGAGATTGAACGTTGGGTAACAGCTGCTTTAAAGCGGTTCGTATGACCAACAACCCAGTTCGTCATAAAGCCGCCATAGCTTCCGCCAGTAATCCCTAAACGTGACTCATCAATCCATGAATAATTTTCGAGTGCATAATCAACACCAGCCATTATATCTTCGTAGTCTCCATCACCATAGTTACCGCGCACACCATCAACAAATTCCTGACTGTAGCCATGACTGCCTCGTGGGTTCACATAAAGCACACCATACCCTTTCGCCGCCAATAGCTGCATCTCATGGAAAAACGTATTCGCATATAAAGTATGCGGTCCGCCGTGTACTTCAACAATTAATGGATATTTTTCTCCTTCTGTATACTGTGCAGGCTTCATAATCCAGCCATGTACAGTCAAACCGTCTTTTGATGTATACGAAATCGCTTCCGGTTCTGACAGCGTAGTCTCATTTAAAAACTTTTCGTTAAATGTTGTTAACTGCTTGCGCTCACCTGTTGTAATATCAAAGTCAAACAACTCCCCAGGGAATGTTCCATTGGACACCGTCAATAATGCACGGTTGCCGTTTTTAAAGATTGCATAGCCATATACATGCTCATTTTCAGGTGACGCAGGATAAAGTGCGCCCTCTAACGTTGCATAATATAAGCGAATATCCCCTTGTGTAGATACTTGGAAATACAAATCATTGTTTTCCGTCCACATTACAGATGGAGTCGATACACCTTGCTGAATGTCTGCAACACCATAATCACCAACCGGCAAGTCCAGCATCTCTGTCAGCTGTTGTGTTGTTTTCGTTTCTGTATCATAAATATAGACATGGCCATGTGTTGCATTTCTGAATGTATGATCCGAACCGCCAAATGCAATATAACGGTCATCAAATGAAAACTCAGCACCACCAAAGTAGCCATCTTCCTCAATTAGTACCGTTTCTTCTTTCGTATCTACATCTACTAGGTAAAGCGGTGTACGGAATACATTATCCGTATTTTCTTCACGATTCACACCGATCACCAATGTTTTCCCGTCATGTGAAATGCCTTGTAGACTATGTGAATAATTTCCTTCTGTAAAAGTATTCACTTCTTTTGATGCCAAGTCTACAGCAGCAATTTGTGAATAGCGGTCCTGCTTCAATAACCCGACACTATCTGCTTTGTATTTCATTTTGTCGACGACATAGGCTTTCGGGAATTTCGTATCTTCTTTTTCTTCCTCTTTCGTAATGTCCAACCCTTTTTTAACTGTGCTTGTGATCCAAACTTTCTCGCCACAAGGACTCCATAAAAATGAATTGACGCCATTTGGAAGTGTCGTAATTTCCTGTGCTTCCCCGCCACGACGGTTTAATATGTATAGTTGCTGTTTTTCATTGCGTTTCACTAAAAATGCGACTTGTTTGCCGTCTGTTGACCACTGTGGGCTTGAGACACGTTCATTACCGTAAGTCCATTGCGTTATTTCCCCTGATTCCAGGTCAATGTGGAACAGATGGGCATTGTAATTATTCTCTTTTTCATTAATATGTGTACGAATAAATACCGCCTCTTGCTCATTTGGCGCAAGTACCGGATTTGCAATGGATTGAATTTCGAATAAGCTTTCTTTTGTCATATACTTTGTCATTAAAACACCTCTTCATTTATTTCGATTTCCGTAATAACAATGTACCATCTTTTATTTGAAATTTCAAAATATAAATATATAAGAATAAAAGTTTAAGTCCTCTTCTCATAGAGCTTCTTATTTAGTTCCGGTTTATTTTGGGCGGAGAAGCCTAACTCGCATTCCGTTTTATGCGAGTTAGGCTTTGCGACGAAAGCGTAGCGACAGGAGCACCCGCATTTCGGCTTGGGACTCCCGCCAAATCAATAGTGTCCGGCTCTAAACCGTTACGCTCTATAGTCGGCGCTTACAGTGGTAGGCAATAAAAATAGTGCATGCCTCATGATGCACTATTTTTATTTGCGCCGAGGATGGTCGCAACTTGGTGCGGCAACCGCAGAAGCACATTTTTTCCGGTTCTACGCACAAAGTTCATCTTTCTTTATAAAATCAATAGCCCTTGAAACGGTAAAAAAATAATTTCCCTTCCTTAAAAAGAAGGCATATCCCTATGAGTACGTAAGGCGCCTTGCGAATGCACAGCGCCTCCCGATATAAGCAACGATTGAAACACCGGAACTTTATGATTGGCGGGCGTTTCACAAAGCACGAAGAAAAGTCGCAAAGACATGTGCAACATGGCTTGGTGACTTTTGTGCTTAGCCCGCCAATACCCACCGGTACTTTTTTCTTTCCTATTTTAAAAAACACCCGCCACAAAGCATGGCAGGTGCTGGAATATTATGTTCTTGCTATTTCTTTTAAAGAACGGCGCAGAATCTTACCTGTTGTGTTTTTTGGCAGCTCGTCCAAAATTTCGATGACAGTCGGTACTTTGTATTTCACAATACGGTCTGCACAAAATTCGCGAATTGCTTCTACTGTTAATGAAGGATCCTTCAAAACAACATAGGCATGTACCGCTTCACCAAAGTCCAGATCCGGGAAGCCTACTACTGCCGCTTCCACAATCCCTTCATGTGAGAACAATACTTCTTCTACTTCACGTGGGTAAACATTGTAACCGCCTACAATTATCATATCCTTTTTGCGGTCGACGATGTAGAAGTAACCTTCCTCGTCTTTTCTTGCCAAGTCACCTGTATATAACCAGCCGTCGCGAATCGCTACAGCAGTTTCTTCCGGCATGTTGTAATAGCCTTTCATGACATTCGGTCCGCGTACGATCAGCTCGCCTACTTCCCCAACGCCCACTTCATCCCCATTTTCATCGACCACTTTATTTTCAACATTGCTGATCGATTGTCCGATTGAGCCTGGTTTACGCTCACGGTCTGTAGGGTTGAAACAAGTAACAGGTGAAGCTTCAGATAATCCGTATCCTTCAGAAATTCGTACATTGAACTTTTGCTCAAAGTTATGTAGCAATGATACAGGTAATGAAGCACCACCTGAAATCGCTAAACGAATTGTTGAGAATGCAGCAACATTCGCTTTGTCATATTGATAAAGGAAATTGTACATTGTCGGAACACCCGCAAATACTGTTGCTTTATACGTCGAAATTAACTCGAAAATTTCTCCCGGACTAAAGCGTGGCGCTAATAAGATCGTCGCACCTCGTGTTAACGGTGAATTGACAACGACCGTTAATGCAAAGACGTGGAAAACCGGCAATGTTGCCACAATACGATCTTCTGATGTCATTT
This sequence comes from Solibacillus sp. FSL K6-1126, assembly GCF_038003445.1. Taxonomy (NCBI): domain Bacteria; kingdom Bacillati; phylum Bacillota; class Bacilli; order Caryophanales; family Caryophanaceae; genus Solibacillus; species Solibacillus sp. FSL K6-1126. Next base: position 3,577,045 of record NZ_JBBOPD010000001.1, read on the forward strand.
TTAAGTAATCGCCAATATCTCTTGCATTTGAGAATAAATTATTATGTGTCAGCATGGCACCTTTCGGATGACCCGTCGTACCGGAAGTATATAAAATTATCGCCGTATCATCAGGCGCTACTTCTACTGGATCCGTTGTACGTGCTGTTGTTGCTAATACTTGTGAAAACAGCTTCGTTTTTTCTTTCGCCCCATCTGAAAGCGCGGCATACTTTTCACCGATGTCTTCAGTCGTTTCGCAAATGATATATTGCTCTACTTGTGGGAATCTATGCACCCCTGCCTCCACAAGCGGTAATAGTAAATCAAGTGCGATAACAACTTTTACATCACCATTTTGTATGATGTATGAAATTTCATCTGCTGTATAGATTGGATTAATCGGAATTGCCACAGCACCAATACGCATTGACGCGTATAAACTGATGATGAAATGCGGTGTATTACCTAATAGAAACGCGATATGATCGCCTTTTTTTACACCTAAATCTTCCAAAGCAGCTGCAAATCGTGCAACAGATTGCTCCAATTCACCGTAAGATGTGCCTTTACCTAAAAAGTAGTACGCTGTTTTTTCTGGTTGTTCGAAAGCTTGTTGTCTTACCTTTTCAACTAAATTCAATACACCCATCCCCCTATTGCGTAAAATGAAAAAATATTCACTCTATTAGCATTATAGAATAAGTATATTAATAAAACAATACGGAAATCTCGATTATTCACAAATATTGTACTAAAATCATTTTTTCTCTATTTAAACTCATCCGCGCACATGTGAAATATAACGCCAGCGAATTAAGAAAAAGTAAACAATTTGAATAAGGGCAAACATTGTAAATGAAAATACGACCTCTTTTACAATCGATAAATTCATTACATCATTCAATACGGTTTGCACAACATAGAACGCAAATGCACTATGTACAAAGGCTAAACCCCACGGCAGGAAAAATTGAATCATTAAATTTCTCGTAATAAGACGTTTCAGTTCTTTTCCGCTCAACCCTACTTTAACGAGCATATCAAACTGTTTTTTCTCACGGTCCAAGTTGGCATAGATTTTGAAATAAACGAAACTTCCGGACGCAAGTAGAAATACAGCTACTACTAATATACCGATGAGTGTTAATAAAGAATACGTAGCTAATATATAAGAATAATTTAATCCGGCATTTTCAAAATAAAACGGTAACGTATATTCTTTGTTGATCAGATAATCGCGGGCGACCATCTGCTGAATATCGATTCCGATATTTTCCGTTTCGGTCCAGTTAGGGATATCAAATGTAAATAAATGATAGCCAGGCTCAACATATGGCGACATTTCAAACTCATTTGTCAGTTTTTCAAAGTCTTCATCACTAATGATAATGGAGTTGCTGCTAATAATAGCCGTCGGGAAAAACATTTTCGGGTATACACTGTTAATCGTCAGGTCCACATTATTTTCCTTTAGCACCGTCTTTACTTCCGTTTTCTCCAGCTTTTCAATCGAATCTTCCGAATAAGGGATGAACATTGCTTCCCCGCTTTTTAAATTCACAAGCGGGTATTTATACGAAAACAGCAGATGGTTAATATCTGTTTCCCGGAAAACTTCCACCGGATTCGATGTATACGATGATGTTTGGCGCATGACCGTAAAGCGTGTCATATGATAACTGATTCCATTAAATTCAAGCTCATCAATGACGGATAAAATATGTTCAATTTCATAAGGATTATCCATTTCCCCTTTATAGAGGAGACCGATTGGATTGATCTTGTCATATTGTGATGTATAGGAAGACATCGCTGATAAAACACCGACCGTTAAAAAGGCAAGTGTCGAGACGAGTGTCACAATGAAAAACATGCGTGAGTTGAAACGTAAAATCTGCACTTGTTCAGCAATCGCCAGCATGCGTGCCTTTTTCCAGTAAAACTGCTTTCGCCCCTTCAACCGGTCAATAATATAAAGCGTTGTATCCGTAAAGAAATAATAAGTTCCCAATGTCACGAAAACAGGGATCAATAATGTATACGAAAAAATAGAAGACTTCGTTGTAATAAGTGCAAGACCGTATCCGCATAAAATAAGGATAATTCCTAAAATGGCATTACGTTTTGAATAGGTCACAGCAGCATCGACAAACTTCGGGCCTCTTATAAAGTTCCGTATTTTAATGTCCGGAGTAAACAGGGTACTCAACGTCGAGATGACAACAAATGCGCTTAAATAAACGAATAATGTCAGCACAAACGGCTCCCATGATAAATAGAGCGGCAATGCATTTAAGTTTAAAATTTCACGGACAATCATAAAGAAAAATTTCGAAAATGCAAATCCGAACACAATACCGGAAATACAGGAGAAAATGCCAATTGTCATTGTTTCGATGATGATCAGTTTTCCAAGCTGATTCCGGTCCATGCCAAGATGAAGCAATATCGCAAACTCTTTAGAGCGCGCTTCCAAAAAGGCACGCATCGAGTAAAAAATAAAAAACCATGAAAACAGCACAAGAACGATTTCAGCAAAAACCATTCCGGCTATCGATACTTCCCCTAAAAAACCGCGTTCGATTTCAGGATGGAACATGAGCATCGAATAAATAAAGAACACAAAAACACTAAAAAAGCTGGCCATAAAAAAGGCGGCATAGTTACGGAAATTCCGGAAAACGTTACGGTAAGCGAATTGAAGAAAAGTCACCTACATGTCCCCCTAATAAACTTAATACATTTAAAATGCGCTGGAAAAATGTTTGGCGACGATCGTCTGTATAAATTTCATTGAAAAACTCGCCGTCTTTAATAAAAATAACTCGATCGCAATAACTCGCCGCAATGGGATCATGTGTCACCATCAAAATCGTCGTATCGTTTTCTTTATTCATTCTTGCCAGAAGCTCCAACACTTCACGTGATGCATTCGAATCCAGATTTCCTGTCGGCTCATCGGCTAAAACGAGCATCGGATGGTGGATTAGTGCACGTGCAATAGCTGTTCTTTGGGCTTGTCCCCCTGAAATTTCATACGGTCGTTTCATTAAAATTGACGTTAAATCGAGCAGCTCACTTAAAGATTGCAGACGTTCCTCCATGACAGATATCGGCTGTTCATCAATTGTCAGCGGCAAAATAACATTCTCCTCGACCGTCAATGTCGGCAGCAAATTAAAGTCCTGAAAGACGAAACCGAGCTGACGGCGTCTGAAATAAGCAAGTTCCTCACTATTAAGCTTTTGCGGTTTCATCCCGTTAAAGATAATTTCGCCGGATGTCAGCGTATCAATCATGGATACCATATTCAACAACGTCGTTTTTCCGCTGCCGGATGGACCCATAATTGCGACAAACTCACCCTTTTCCACTTCAAAACTTAGCTGGTTGAGCGCTCGCTTCGTTACTTTTCCTTCATATACTTTAGTTGCATCTTGTATTTGTAAAATAGACATAGTAACTCCTTTTAACCAAGTCTGTTTCTTTCAGTCAATAGTAATACCTCATGACTGAAAAATCACTTCAATTTGTGTACCTTTCCCAACTTCCGATGTAATCAAAAGCTGGTGTCCGAGCTTATCACAAATCTCCTTTGCGATATAGAGTCCCATGCCGGTAGATTCTCCAGTTTTCCGGCCGTTTTCACCGGTAAAGAATGGCTTCATTACACGGGGTAAATCAGATTTAGGAATGCCGACTCCTTCATCACGAATGAATAAATGGACATGCTGTTCTTTTTGCACCGCCGTAATATACAATTTCTTATTCGGCTCAAATGTATATTTCACTGCATTTGTAATGAACTGTCCAATTAAGAAGTTCAGCCATTTTATATCGCTCATTACGATTAAATCCTCATCAATCTTCACTTCCGGAAATACCCGGTTGGCGATAAACAGACGTTTATTGTCATTCACATTAGACATAATCGCCGATTTCAGCGGTACTTTTCCGATTTGCATATCATCCGAAAAGTTTTCCAAACGTGCATTCACTAAAACCATTTCAAGACCGCGCTTCAAACGTTCGACTTCTTCCTGCACACTTTTTTTATCAAGCTCTTCTTCCTGCTGCAGCAAAAGCTCCAAAACCGAGACCGGTGTTTTCATCTGATGTACCCACTGGTTCATAAACTTATATTGTCTGGACTGGGTCGCATAAAGCGCCTGTACTTCATGCTGATACAATTTGTACAGCTCATGCAAATAACGCTCTGTCTCCATATATTCCGTTGTTTTCGCATTCTTTTGAAGCGCATCTTCCATCGTTTGCGGCAACGTGGAAATCTTCGCCAAATAACGGCGTCTCAACATATAGCGCACGACTAAAAATGAGACGATTAACAGAAGGCTGATCGCTATCGCATAAATGGCGGTCGTGACACTGCGAAATCCATCTAGCCAAAACAAAGAAAGTAAAAATAATGTTAGGACGATTTGAAAAATCAGGTAGGAAAGATGCTCCTTCACAAATAATTTGACCGCCATTACATTTCCTCCGAGCTCAATAAAAAGCGATACCCTGCTCCGCGCACTGTTTCAATAACAGATGAAATGCCATAATCGGCCAGCTTCTTCCGAACACGCGTCATATTTACATTTAACGTGTTTTCATCAACAAATGCCTGATCATCCCACAATTCCTCCAACAGCTGTTCACGTGATACGACTTTTGGCGCTTGTCCCATTAATAATCCTAAAATAACACATTCTTTCTTTTGAAGCGGAACGATGAGCTCCTTCAATTGAAGTTCCATCCGTTCCAAATACAATGTTAACTGTCCTTGTACAATTTTCCGCTCTTCCTGTCTTGCAGAATATTCTCCATATGTACGACGCAAATGGCTGCGAATTTTAGCAAGTACAATTTCATAGTTAAACGGCTTTGTAATAAAGTCATCTCCACCGTTTTCCAATGCAAATATTTGATCCATTTCACCCGAGCGAGCCGAAATAAATAAAATCGGACATTTCGTAAATTGTCTCAACTCACGGCACCAATAGTACCCATCATAGGAAGGTAAATTAATATCCAGTAAAATTATATGAGGCGAAAACGCTAAGCATTGTTCCATTAATGAATCAAAGTCTTTAATCGTTTCGACTTCGTATTGGTATTTTCTCAATGTGTCTGCGAGTAGTGCAGCTATTTTAGGATCATCCTCAACGATGAAAATTCGATGTTTTTCCATCTGAATGACCTCCTTTTCAATAGGTTTTAAAACTAAATTATCCCTACATAAGTGATTTGTTCATATTGTTCCATTGTATCAAAAAAAGGGGGCTCCCGAAAACAGGAGCCTCCCTTTTCATACTCTCTATTACGTTCATGATGATTGACAGCAGCTGCTAGTAAATTAGATGAAGGAAATCCTCTTCCGTGATCCCGCCAAAGTATACCGGGATTTCAATATCTTTCAGCTTTTCTGCAATTGCGGCACGGTCATATTTCGTCCCGACCAATAATTGCGCGACCTCATCTACATCACCGACACCAAAGAAATCTCCGAAAATTTTCGCCTCTTCAATAACACCTTTATTCACTTCTAAGCGAATATCCAGGCTTCCTGAAGGGTAACGCTTCGTTTTTTGAATGTTAAAGCGCGGTGATTTTCCGTAATTCCACTCCCATAACTGGTAACGGTTTTTTGAAATTTCATGGATGTTTTCCCAATCTTCTTCGGTAAGCTCGTAATATTGAATATTTTCCTCGCCACCGAAAATAGATTTTAAAATTTCCATACGGAACTCTTCTACTGTAATTTTTTCTGGAAGGAAATCAATGATGTTCGCAACACGCGAGCGAACTGATTTAATTCCTTTTGATTCGATCTTGTCCTGCTTTACTTTAAGTGAGTTCACGACAGCATCAATATCCAGATTGAACATTAGTGTCCCATGACTGAACATGCGGCCGCGCGTTGAATATTGGGCATTGCCCGAAACCTTTTTCCCTTCAGCCAAAATATCATTACGGCCTGAAAGCTCTGAATTAACCCCCAGTTTTGCAAGTGCATCAACAACAGGCTGGGTGAATTTTTTATAGTTGCTGAAGCTGTTGCCGTCATCCTTTGTCAGGAAGCTGAAATTCAGATTGTTCAAATCATGGTAAACTGCACCACCGCCGGAAAGGCGACGTACGACAAGGATTCCATTTTCTTCAACGTAATCTGTGTTGATTTCTTCGATCGTGTTTTGATTTTTTCCGATGATAATCGAAGGCTGATTAATATAAAACAGTAAAAAATCATCCTTTTCGATATCCATGTTTTTCAGTATATACTCTTCTATTGCCAGGTTAATACGCGGATCTGTAATTCCTTTATTATCGATAAAATACAAGAGGCTCACTCCTTCAAAAATCGTCCATTTATATTTTAACTTAAATTAGGCATTTTGTGTTGACGAATTAAATCTGTTATAATACAATACAATATATAAACAGAAGTAGTATAACAGAAACTTAAAGGAGGCATGCACAATGTTAGAAAACGTAGTGGAATTTTTCAAGAATTTACCTGATAAAATTTGCGTTCAATGCGGTGATAAAATCGAAGAACAAAGCGAGTGCTACAGCAACAATTGTGATAAATGTAACTCTCTTTAATTCTTTACACACTGTTTAATTCGTATTACTGACAACCTTCATCTTAGGACTAGGATGAACCTATAATAGCTTACATTTTTATTGTAAACCCCGCTCAATGTTTACAATAAAAAATACGATTCGCTAAATAGCGAATCGTTTTTTTATGGTTACAACTATAAAGATTAAGCTTCCTGTACTTTTGAATAACGGCATCTGTATAGAAGCGCACAGAACGCGAACGAGATTGCTCAATGCCTCGGTTTTTTCTGTATAAAAAAGCATGGATTCAGGGGGAAAACCCGGATCCATGCTTTTTCATTTTATAGTTCTGTATGTTGTTTTGAATAACGTTTTTTATAAAGCAATGCAAAGTAACCGAACGTGATTGCTAAGCATGATATCATAACTGCACCTAAAATCGACCAGTTGAACATTAGGAATGATGTATCACCAGTTGAAATGGCTGCTTTGAAGCCTTGTACAGAGAATGTCATCGGTAAAATTTTATTGAAGAAATGCAATTGCTCTGGTACTAGCTCAATCGGGAATGTCCCTGCACTTGTTGTTAATTGAAGAATCAACACGACGATGGCAATAAATCGTCCTGGATCACCAAACACAGACACAAGCAATTGAACCATAGCTAAAAATGTAAAGCTAGTTATAATTGTTGTCAGAATGAACTGCGGCATATTATTTACCTCAAGTCCAAGCCCCCAAACGACAATTGCAATCGTTATAAATGATTGCACCAATCCAACACCGATTAATACAGTTACTTTACTTACAAACCAGCTTGCACTGTTTTTCGGGATAACGGCTGGTTCAACAAATGGGAATACAATCGAAATTAATAATGCCCCAACGAATAATCCTAAAGAAATAAAGTATGGTGCAAAACCTGTACCATAATTCGGTACATGGTTTACTGAATCTTTTTCGACTTCCACTGGAGAACCGACCATATTGTACGTATCTTCAGTCGGATTTACAGCGGCTTTTTCGCCAGCTTCCGTTAACTTTTCAGATAAAGTTGTCGTACCATCCTTCAACTCTTTCGTACCATCCGCTAAAGTAGTAGAACCTTGTGCTAACTCACCTGACTTTTCTGCCAACATGCTCGTACCGTCATATAATTTATTCGAACCATCCACTAATGTGTTCAAACCTTGTGCTAATGTGTTGGCGCCAGTTGCCGCACTTGATGCACCTGCCGTTAGTTCATTTAGTTTTCCGGCGATTGTCGTATTGCCTTGTGCTAATGAATTGGCACCCTCTATTAGCTGTGCTGAATTTTGCTGCAATTGTGCAACACCTGAAGTTACTTGTTGTTGCCCTGCATTTAATTTACTTGCACCTTCACTGATTGCCGCGATTTTATCGTCCAATCCATTTGTTCCTGCATGCAGCTGACTTAAACCGCCACTTACTTGTTTACTGCCTTCTTGCAGCTGCCCTAGTGCGGCTTTTAATGCTGCTTGATTTTCTTCAGGCAACATAGGTAATATCGCTTCCAGTTGACCCGCCAATTGATCCATACCGCCGGCTACATTAGCTGAACCATCTGCGAGCGCTTTTACTTTGTCATCGATATTCGCTGTACCTTGTGTTAATAATTTCAGGTTTTCAGCTAAGCTCGCCTGACCGGATGTAAGGTCCTTTTGTCCGTTTGCTACTTGTGCAACACCATCAGTATAGCTTTCAATACCTTGCTGCAATTTATTGGCGCCATCTGCTGCAGATTTTGCTCCTGCTTCGAGTTGGCCGCTGCCATCCGCAATTTTTGCTACTCCTGCCGCCAGATCGGAAGCACCTTTCGCAGCATTTTTAGCACCAGCAACTAAAGCGTCAGTACCATCAGATAATTGAACAGAGCTTGATGCCAATTGTTCTAAATAGCCTTTCAGCTCATCAGCGCCAGCCGCCAGTTTCGCGGCACCTTCATCCAGTTCCCCTGCTCCATCTGCTGCCTCGGTAAAACCGTCACCAAGCTGTGTAATGGAATCAAATAATTTTTCGGCATATGTTGCTGAAACTTGCGTATTTACTTCCGCTTTAATACGATCCATTGCAGTTTCACCAATTTGTGCACCTAAAAAGTTGAAGCCTTCATTTGGAATATAATCAATAACCAATTTTTGTGGTTCATCATCTAATAATGTAGTTGCATGCTCTGAGAAGTTTTCCGGAATTTTAATTAAGATATAATATTTTTGATCCTTTAATTTTTGGTCCGCTTCCTTTGCATCAACTTCCTCAAACCTGAATTGCTCGCTATCTATCAGCTTATCGACCAATGTTTGACCGAGCTCCATTGTTTCCTCATCCATCACAGCACCTTTGTCTTCATTGACAACGGCAACCGGCAAATCCTTTAAATTGGCATATGGATCCCAAAATGCCCATAAGAACATCCCGCTGTACATAACAGGAACAAAAAGAACGGCAATAACTGAAATAAGCATTTTCTTTGTTTTAAAAATCTTCAGCCATTCTGCTTTTATCACACTAATTTCCTCCTTATAAAACTATATGACCAATATCGTCATTTGGTCATTTCATGGTAAAAAGAAACCACTTCACTAGGAAGTGACTACTACTTTTTCTTTGCCAAACCACGGAAAATGGTTTCGCTGAATAATGTCAGAATTTCTTGTTCGTTGAGTGGTTCATTATGTGTCAACTGCCAGTCTACAATAAAAGCCAAATACGATTTAAACAATAAAAAGGCTACATGCTCAGGATTACATTCAATGACCTCATCTTTTGCAATGCCGTTACGAATGCGCATCGAGACGTATGAAATGATTTCCGACTCGATTTTCAACAGCATTTGCTGTACTTCAGGAGTGCCCAGTGCTCTTTCCTCATCTATTAGTTTGGCAAACAGTAAATGACGTTCACGGAACTGCAGCATTTTCATTAATGCTGTATGGGCATTTTGCATAAAGCTCGCATTTACATCGATTAGCTGATCTGTTTCGCGTTTCATTTCACCGATTAAATGGAATACAACTTCCTGAAACAGCTCTTCTTTATTTTTAAAAAAAGTATAAATAGTCCCTTTTCCTACATTTGCAATTTTTGCAACTTGTTCAATCGTTGTTGCTTTATAGCCAAATAATGTAAAGGATTTTGTAGCAGCTATTAAAATTTCATGTCGACGATCCATAAATCCACCTCCTCAAAAAAGTGACCAAAAGACCACTTCGGTCATCCAGTCACTATTATACACCGTTCTTCTCATATTGCAATATTTAATGATTATGATCTTCTTCTTTTTCTTCGTCATGTTCCATCGAATTAGAGCTTGTATCTTCCAGCACTTTGCTCATATCAGGGTTGCCAACAATTAGCTCCTGTTTGGGCATCACGTGCATTCCGCGCGCCGTCGTATGGGCAAACATATAATATACGCCATCATGGTCAAATGTATAGTCAGCGACATAGATTCCGTCTTCTGTCAGTTCTCCGTCCAGCATCTCCCCTTCATCACGAAGTCCTGATTCCCATACTTCAAACTTCACTTCTTTCGCATCATTTACCGCTTCTTCTTCTTGAGTAACACGTGCCGATAGCTGTATCGTTTCCCCTACGTTTAACTGTTCTGCTGTTTGAATATCCACTTCGACGATTGCCGGCACCTCGGCAGTATCAAGTGTTTCCACTTCGGGGTCATCGCCACATGCTGCCAATAAAAAAGGGACTGCTACTAAACTGTAAAACCATTTTTTCATCATTAAATCTCCCATCCTTGTTAACTATTATGTATTTTAATGCAATCTTTCCCCATCCTTACTAGCGTACTAAAAAATACGTACAGATGCATAGGATAATTAAGATAAATTTGTGAACCATTGAAAAATTATCCAAATAAAAATGCTGCACTAAAAGCGTTCACCTTTAATACAGCATTCTGTTCAATTAGTCTATTGAATTATTACATTGCTACTTTTGACTCTGCAAACTGGCTGAGTAATTGCTCGGCAGTATTTCTCCCTTGCAATACACAGTCCGGAATACTAATTCCCTCATAGGAGCTTCCTGTTAACAAGACATTCGGAAACTCTTGATAAAATTGTTCTTTCATAGTAGACATGCGCAATTCATGACCAATTGTATATTGAGGCATTGCTTCTTTCCAGCGGGCAACTGTTGTCAGTAGCGGCTGGGCATTCAATCCCACTGCCCGCTCTAAATCTTGCAATACAATTTTTTCAATTTCACTGTCGGGCAGCTCTACAATCGATTCGTCCCCTACACGGCCAATGTACACTCTAAGGAGTTCCTGGCCATCCGGTGACACATTATCCCATTTCCGGTGACTCCACGTGCAGCTTGTAATTGCAAAATGACTATTGCGTGAAACGAAGAAGTTAAGTGCATCTTCATATTTCTGCATTGAACCTTTTTCAAATGCCATCGTAACCGTGGCAATTGTGGCATAATTCATATCCGGAACTTTCAGCATTGTCGTTGAGTCCGGGAAGATTTTTTTCGTTACATTAAACGGTGTCGTCACGACGATTTTATCTGCTTGAATCGACGTTCCATCATTCAATTCTACAAGATGGGTATCATCATTATTTTTTTCAATGGAATTCACTTTCAATCCTTTTAAAATCGTTACATCGGTTAAAGCTTTTTCCAATGATTCAATTAAGGATTCCAATCCATTTTCAAATGATTCGTAATGTAGTTCACCTGGAGTATCCACGAGTGCGTAAATACCTTTTCCGGTTTTTTTCATACCGAGCAATAAGCTGCGATATTCTTTTTCCAACTGATAAAACTGCGGGAACATCGATTGCATGCTAAGATGGTCGACATCACCTGCAAAAGTACCCGCCAACACCGGCTCAACTAAATTTTCGACCACTTCTTTACCAAAGCGACGATTGAAAAATTCACTAATCGGTTCGTCTGCAGCATGCGGTAATTTCGGCAACAACAAATCTCCTGCTGCACGGAATTTCCCCATTAAAGATAGAACATTCGATGTCATAAACGGGAGGATTTTAGGTGACCCTCCGAGCAGAATATTACTCGGAATTTGGTGTAACTTGCTACCAACTGCGATAAATGTTCGACCATAATTATTTTGAATCATCTCATGTTCGATATTTAAATCACGTGCCAACTTTCGGACACTGCTACCTGTATCAAAAAACGATTCAGGCCCACGTTCGATAATATATCCATTTTGACGTACAGTATGGATTTTACCACCTAAACGTAGTGACGCTTCGATCAACACGATATCTATCGGTAAATTATGCGCCTTCGTTTTTTGCTGTAAATAGTATGCCGTCGTTAAACCAGTGATCCCACCGCCAACGATAACAACCTTCTTCCTTTTTAAAGTCACCCTCATCATCACTCTCTACTATTCCGCTAATTTTTTATTGATAGCATCTACCATTGCATCAATGAATAAAGGATGTGTATTTGGCATTGTCGGGCGATAATAGCTTGCACCGATTTCGTCACATACAACTTTACACTCAATATCATTATCATAGAGCACTTCTAAATGCTCTGTAACAAATCCTACTGGTGTATAGATGAATGCTTTATAACCTTTTTGCTCAAATAATTCCTTTGTTAAATCCTGTACATCCGGTCCTAGCCAAGGCTCGGGTGTTTGTCCAGCTGACTGCCAGCCTACTTCAACGTTTACAATATCAGAAGCCTCTTCAATTAAACGTGCTGTTTCAACTAACTGTTCTTCATACGGATCGCCTGCAAGTTTAATTTTTTCCGGCAATGAGTGGTTTGATACGATTAAGCAAGCATTTGCGCGCTCTTCTTCTGTCATTTTTGCCAGCTCGCCATTCACGGCATCTTTCCAGAATTCAATAAACTTCGGTTCGTCATACCATGCTTCAACAGAAGTAATATTTAACGTACCACCTAACTTTTCAGCTGCTTCTTTCGCTCGTCCATTGTACGATTTAATTGAGAAAGTTGAGAAGTGTGGTGCTAAAACGATCGATACTGCTTCAGTAATACCTTCTTTCACCATTGCTTCTACTGCATCTTCAACGAATGGTTCAATATGCTTTAAGCCGATAAATACTTTATATTCCACTTCGTCCTGCACTTCGTTTAAACGCGCACATAATGCATGGGCTTGTGCTTCCGTCATTTTCGCAAGCGGAGAAATACCGCCGATTGCACGGTAACGTTCAGTTAAATCGTCCAAATGTTCCTGGCTTGGTTTACGGCCATGACGAATATGTGTGTAATAACGTTCAATATCTTCTTCTTTATATGGCGTACCATAAGCCATCACTAATAAACCGCGTACTTCTTTCATGTAAGTTCACCTCTGCATGTTTTTTAACACGTTTCTTTTTTAGTAAGTTATTAAAGATTCTTCATCTTAATAAGGGGTTGATTTACATTCCGGGTCGGACGCTTTCCGCGGGCATGGCCTTACACGAACGTCTCAGGCGTCGGTGCTCCTGCCACTTCGCTTTCGTCGCAAAATAAATTTTGCTGTTCCCGCTGGAGTCGCCTCCCCTCCATTCCAATCAACTTTTCATCTATCTAGTTTTCTCACCTTCATCGGTGAATAATCATATTTATATTAGTATTTGTATTATGAACGTTTTGCAATTTGTTCGCGGCTGTATTCGTGTACAAATGTAGTTAGTCGTTTTAATACAGCTGGATCTACTTCCGGGAAGACGCCGTGGCCTAAGTTGAAAATATGTCCGCCTGTATGCGCTAAACCTTGATCGACAATATCTTTCGCTCGTGCTTCGATTACGTTCCAGTCTGCCAGTAATAATGTAGGATCCAAGTTCCCTTGTACCGCTTTTGTTACGCCGCGTGCTTCTGCTTCACGAATCGGTAAACGCCAGTCCAACCCTACTACATCGACTGGCAGGTCATGCCATTCATTTACTAAATGCGATGCACCTACACCAAACTGGATTAACGGCACATTCAATGCGCGCAATTCAGCAAAAATGCGTGTCATCGTCGGTTTGATAAAAATACGGTAATCTTCAACATTCAATGCTCCAACCCAAGAATCGAAAATTTGGATTGCTTTTGCACCGGCTTCTACTTGTGCTGTAATATCCACAATAATCATATCAGCCAGTTTTTCCATTAAAGCAAACCATGCTTTTGGCTGCGAAACCATGAATGATTTAGTTTTAGCGTAGTTTTTGCTTGGGCCGCCTTCAATCATATAGCTCGCTAGCGTAAACGGCGCACCGCCAAAACCGATTAACGGAACATTTAACTGTTCTGTTGTTAACATTTTAATTGTCTCTAACACGTAAGGTGTATGCTCCTGTGCATTGAACTCACGTAAGTTTTCCACATCAGCAGCTGAACGGATCGGATTTGAAATAACCGGACCAATCCCTGCTTTTATTTTTACATCAATTCCCATTCCTGGTAAAGGGGTAACGATATCTTTATAAAGAATCGCTGCATCTACATTGTATTGCTCAACAGGTAAATGCGTTACATAAGCACATAACTCCGGCTGCATTGTAATCTCTTCTAATGAATATTTTTCTTTTATTTCACGATATTCTGGCTGTGAACGGCCTGCCTGGCGCATAAACCAAACTGGTGTATGTTCTACTTGCTCACCGCGAGCAGCACGTAATAATGTGTCATTAAATTTCATCATTTTTGATTTCTACCCCTTAAAGTAAATTCTTTTTTATTCTATACCTTAAAAACGTCATTGATATCCATCATCGACTATAAACTTTTCATAAATATTTGTATAGATTTCTTGAATAAATGTCATAAATTTGTCTCTTCTGCTACAGAACTTTTTGACAAATGGCTTGAACATCTTTATAAATGGAAATAATAGTGTAAAGGAGGTCAGTCATATGAATTTATATGTAACTTCAGGAACACCTGACTATATGGAAAATTTAATTGCAAAAAACCCACAGCACCCTTTAATTTTATTACACGGAAATGGTAATTCAGTGGTGTTGCATGAAACAGAGAACAAATCTATTTTCGCAGTACCCCGCAAATTTGAAGTCATTGCTCAAGATGGACAGTTTACACAAAAGGGCTATTATACTTTTTTCAATATGCCCATTATGTCAGATGAGCGCCCGGTTTTCGAGAAAAAAGCTCTCGATGTCATCCCTGCTTTGAACTCCAATGACGCTGTAATTGCCTATCGTTTACTGCGTCCGATTAAAGCAGAAACCTATTTATTTATTATTCAATGGGGCGGGCCTGCTTCTTATGAAGTTTGGAAAGGCAGCAATGAGTATAAGACTTCATTTGCCCCTATCTTTGAAGGCACGACACAAGTGTTACAGTCGATGTTTAACTCATCATCCTATATTACGACATATAGTGCAGCTTCAAAAGAATAATGCTTTTATAAAAAATGCTACGATTGTGTTTCGTAGCATTTTTATATAAAATAATACATATTTAAATATTTCGTTTTCCGAACTATTCTGCTTCTCACTAAACAAAAGGCGGTTATTATGTGAAAATACAAATTCAGTTGTTTAAAGCTTTCTTTGTTTCAGGAATTCTTGGATTCGGGGGAGGTCCGACAATCATTCCATTGCTTCATAAAGAAGTGGTTGGAAAATATAAACTTATGACAGATGATGATTTTTCTGATGTGTTATCGATTGGAAACACATTGCCTGGTCCAATTGCGACAAAGATGGCAGGCTATATTGGTTACCGGATAGGGGGTTTTCTCGGATTAATTAACGCTCTGTTTGCTTCGGTTATGCCTACTGTACTTTTAATTATTTTATTATTAAATTCATTAAACCAATTCAGTAACTCTGACTTTATCAACAACATGTCTAATGGCGTCATACCCATTGTGACAGTGATGATGGGGATTTATGCATTTGACTTTTTAAAGAAATCGCATAAAGCTTTAGGTCTAAAAATCAGCGCAATTATTTTCGTGTTCAGTTTTATAACAATTGTTGTATTCGATCTCCACCCTGGGATTATCATTGGTTCCCTCTTAATATTGGCGTTGGCATTGCCCAATAAAGGAGGAAAAGAACAATGATATTTTGGGAGCTTTTTATTGCATTTTTAATACCGAACCTTTTGGCATATGGAGGCGGGCCTGCTTCAATCCCGTTAATTGAACATGAAGTGGTAGACAGGTATGAGTGGATGACGCAAAGTGAATTCAGTGAGTTTCTTGCTTTGGCAAATTCATTGCCCGGTCCTATCGCAACGAAGATGGCGGGTTATATCGGCTTTGAAGTTGGTGGTATTTTAGGGAGTATTATAGCGTTATTTGCGACAGTAGCCCCTACCCTGATTTTGATGATCACACTTTTGAATCTTCTACAAAAATATAGAGATTCGCCTAAAGTAATGCGGTTATCAAGCTTTGTATTACCTGCAATTGCCGTATTATTAATTACATTAACATTCGATTTCGCCAAGTCTTCCTATGAATCAAATAAATTAATTCCAACGATTTTAATGATTGTCGGCAGCTATATTGCTCTAGAAAAATTCAAAGTTCCTTCTATTATAGTAATCGCCGCCGGATTATTAATTGGCGGATTTATATTATAATTAAATTTGATTTATTTCATTATTGAACGGCTAAAAAAAGCTAATCCCCACTTAACAATTAAGAGGGGATTAGCATTAGCCTTTTTTAAACTTCATTAATATGAATAATTATTTTTCCTAAAGCATTTCTACTTTCCATGAATTGATGAGCTTGTGGTGCATGCTCAAGTTGAAACTCTGCGCCAATATGGATTTTCACTTTATCTTCAGCGATTAACGAAATTACCTCTTTTGAGACTTCCATCAATAATTGTGGTTGATCATTACGCATTGACCCAATACTATAGCCTAAAACAGATCGACAGCTAGAATGTAATAAATGTGATTTTATATTTGCTGGTGTTCCACTTGAATCACCGAATATTACAAGCCTTCCGTATTTTTTTAAATAGTCGAAGGAGTTTTCAGTAACTTCACCTGCAATTGAGTCAAGTATAATGTCAACTCCATTTCCGTTCGTATATTTCATAATTTTACCAGTTGCATTCTCCTCGTTCAAAACAACAACATAATCTGCTCCTGCTTTCAGGGCCTCCTGTACTTTACTTCTTCTACTTACTGTACCTATTACATATTTAGCACCTAAACATTTTGCAATTTGAATAGCTGTTGTTCCTACTCCCCCTGCAGCTCCATGGATAACTATTGATTCGTTTTTTTCAAAGCGCGCTACTCTTTTTATTAAATAGTACGCTGTGAATGCTACGAGTGGGGCTCCATGAAATTTCCTGTAATGTTGAGCAGGAATTGGATATGTTAACATGGCATCTGCTACTGTGTATTCGGCATATGAACCTTTTTTAGGAAATGCAATAACATAATCTCCAACATTTGTATGTTGAACTTGCGAACCGATTTCCTCAACTATCCCTAAAATTTCTAAACCTATAATTAATGGTGGGGGGCCTGCTGCATGATATTTTCCAATTCGAGTTTTAATATCCGCAAAATTAACACTCGTTGAAATCACTTTAATTAGTACTTCATTGTCATTTGGTACAGGTTTTTCGACTGTTTTAACTTTTAAAACATCTGTATCTCCGAATTCATCTATTAATATCGCTTTCAACAAACCCCTCCTACCTTTTCTAAATAATTTATAAGTTGGCTGTGCTAATTTTCAGCACAGCCTATACACAAAAAGGTTACTACCACTGCCTATAGCAGTATTCAACTAGTAACAAAACTCAACAACTGAACATGAACTTTACATAGTTGGGGGCCATGTGAGTATGGATGAGAAATACTGAAGAATGATTCTTTATGAAGTCAAGCAGTATAAAACTTCAATCACTCTTTCACTCAATTTGGCTATCCAGTTTTGTTTCTAAGGAATTCGAAATTTTATTATTAAATAATTATTTCTACTATATTAATTTATATACAATAAAGCCAAGTCATTAAATCGAAAATAGCCGGTTGTTCGGCTTCAGCTTAAATCCGGAATAATATTGTACAACCTCTGCAATCGTTAACTATTGATTAATTGAAAAACAAATTGTAAGTATGTATTTATTAAGGGTTTTAGTTACAGGTCCTAACTGTCATTCCTCAATTTTTTAACATATTACGCCATAATCGCCTTTGAAAAATGCATCTTTCCCTTTATATAAAAGCACCTGATTTGTATTTGCGTAAATTGATAATAACGCCGCCTGTATGGGCACGTAATAATTGTTTAAAAAGCTCCATATCTCCGACTTTCAGTGCTTCATATAGTTCTTGATGTTCTGAAATTGACTTTGCTAACGATTCGCTCAATTCAAAATGAATGGCTTGTATTCGCATTAAACGTAGGCTGATTTTATCGTATACATCTCGAATAATGGTGCTTCCTGAAAACTCAATCAAAATGCTGTGAAAGGCGAAATTTAAATGCGTATACTCGATAATGTCTTTACACACAGCCATCTGTTCTGTAATCGTTTTCATTTTTTCTAAAAGTTTTTCATTGCTACTAGGATTTTCGATTTTCTCAGCAGCCATATACTCCATCTGATTACGTACATCCAGCAAGTCTTGTATTTCAATTTCGCTATATTCTCTTACATATGCTCCTTTTCGAGGAATACGATCAATTATTCCTTCCGTACCCAATAAATAAAAAGCTTCACGGACAGGCGATCTGCTTAAATTAAACTTTTCTGCATAAGTCGTCTCTACAATCTTTTCGTTCGGTTTTAATTCACCCAATAAGATTTGTTCAAATAACTGCTGCGCAATGGAATTAGCTAAAGGATTGTATTGATCTGATTTAAAATAATCTCTCACTATGAACACCACCAAACTGTATACTGTATACAATATACTATTATACATTTTTAGATTTTACAACAAATAATTCAAAATTTTCTTTAAAATTCACTTTTATTGTATTTAATACGGCGTTCCTCTTCAAAAAAATCAAAAATGACAAGTAGTTTTCTCTACTTGTCATTGATTGTTTTTGCTAAATAATTCGCTTCTAGAATAAGAGAGGCCACTTTCAAGGATAATTGCAAGATAAAATGTAATCGCGTCTCGTGTAATTTTTTTAATCTGATGATTGAATCCCGAACATTTACTACAGCTGATAAATGATAATCTCCGACAAGGGGTAAAATTTTCATTGCATACTTTCCCGGACGTAATGCGCCTTGTTTAAAAAAGATTTTTCCAATATGCCTTTCGTTGGCAACACTTGCATCAATGGCGACAATAATTGGATTATCATATTTTATTTTTACCATTTCCAGAACTTGTTTTAAGTTAAGTGCATCTACCGGATGTTCTATCGTACCATACACAGGAAAGGAAAATTCTGATTCAGTTAAATACTTACCAACAAAAGGGCCAAATGAATCTCCAGTTGATTGATCGGTTCCAATACAAATAAAAATGATTTGGTCTTGTTCATGTTTTAGGAACATTTCAATCAGCATTTCTTTCACATCATCTAAATGTTCATAATTTTCCAAGTTACTTTCGATAAGTTCCTCTGACCTTTGCTCTTTTCCGTGCTCCATATTAAAATCCTCATTTCAAAGTTTTTAAGGTGAAAAAAATTTTTTATGTTTTTTTGAGTAGCCACTAAATGTAGAAAAAATTATTTTTAAAGTTAAAATTTTCCCTATTCTGACCTGCAAATACATTTTATCAATAAAACATCCGCTTAATACGTCCCCATTCTTTTCTACTTATTGGATATACTTAACCCTTTATATAAAGTAATCTTTTTTCACTATAGCTAAAACGTCGCAATCCATAAAACAAAATTAAAGAATAAACGAGAATAAATTTAACATTTGACAGAAAATTCTGTTTATTGTAACATCCTCAACAACAACATTTTCAATGATTAAGGAGGATGAGTATGACAAAACCACTAGAAGGAATAAGAGTGCTAGATTTAACAAGAATATTAAGCGGACCATACTGTACCATGCTTCTAGGTGATATGGGAGCAGATATTATTAAAATCGAATCCACTGAAGGAGACGATACGAGAAAATGGGGTCCTCCATTTCTCGAGAATGAAAGCGCATACTATTTGAGTGTTAACCGGAATAAAAGAAGTTTAGTCCTTAATTTAAAATCTCCTGAAGGAAAAGAAATATTTATCAAATTATTAAAAAATGCAGATGTTGTCGTAGAAAATTTCAGACCAGGGCAAATGGAAAAATTCGGTCTTGGTTACGAAGTGTTGAAAGAAGTTAATCCTAAAGTAATATTAGCATCTATATCAGGCTTTGGCCAAACTGGGCGTTATTCAAAAAAACCTGGTTATGATGTTATCGCTCAAGGAATGGGGGGCTTAATGTCAGTTACTGGTGAAGATGGCCGTGCCCCAGTAAAAGCAGGTTTTTCCGTAGCAGATATAGGCTCTGGAATGTGGGCCATTATTGGTATTTTACTAGCATTGAATAGTCGCAACCAAACTGGTAAAGGTCAATGGGTGGACGCTTCCTTACTGGATACAATGATTAGTTGGCAAACATTTTTGGCAACCGGATTTTTAGCTACAGGGGAAAATCCAAAACCATTAGGAAACGCCCATCAATCAATCGTACCTTACCAAGCTTTTGAGTCCGCAGACGGTTACTTTAATATCGGAGTAGGAAACGATTCACTTTGGGAAAAAATGTGTAGTTTTTTAAATTTAAAACACTTAATCAACCACCCTAACTATAAAACAAATAATGATCGGGTTCGTAATCGAACTGAACTTATTGCTATATTACAAGAGAAATTTAAATCGAAAACTTCTAAAGAGTGGATTGATATATTTGAATCACATGGAATTCCGGCAGGACCTATTTATAACTTAGAGGAACTCTATCAAGACGAACATGTCCATGATCGAGAAATGGTACAATCCGTTCCTCACCCAACAATTGGCGATTTAAAATTAACAGGCATTCCAATCAAACTTTCAGATACGCCTGGAGAAATAACCTCTCCCCCACCATTGCTTGGTCAACACTCTACCGAAATACTTGAGGAAATTGGCTATACGTTGGATGAAATAGAAAGACTATATAGAAATAACGTCTCAAGCACTACTCAACCACAGTACAAAAAACAAATTAGTTAGGAGGAATTAATATGAGTTTGGAATTATTCGCTATTATCTTTTTAGTCGGTATGTTCATCATTGGTTCAATCTTCCCAGTAAATATTGGTGTTCTCGGTTTTGTAGCTGCTTTTGTTATTGGCGTTCTTGTTTCTGGCATGGAAACTAAAGCTGTCCTTGGTGTCTTCCCGGCAGATTTATTTGTATTATTAACTGGAATTACGTTTATGTTCTCCATTGTTCAAAAAAATGGGACAATCGATTTAATCGCAAGTTGGGGGTTAAAGTTAGTAAGAGGAAACTTAGGGTTAATTCCATGGGTAGTTTTCTTCCTAGGCACAACACTAGCTGCGCTTGGAACATCTGTTGTAGCATTAGCTTCAATTTTAGCTCCTTTAGTTTTACGTCTAGCCTATAAATTTAAAATTAATGCACTAATGATGGGAACCTTGTTAATCGTAGGGTTAACAGCTGGCGCATTCTCACCTTTAAACTTATTCGGCCTTATTGTTAAAGGCGTTTTAGAAACTCGCGGTTTACCGCATGAACCTGTAATTCTAATGGTTAACGTTTTATTATTCTGCTTTGTAGTAGGTTTAATCGTGTTTGTTGTTTTAGGTGGTATTAAAAACTTCAAGTTAAGTTCAAAAAATGTTTCTGATGCACAACTTCGCACTGCTGCTGCATATGCATCTGATGAGGAATTTGATGAGGAAGAGAATATTTTTGAAAATGTAAAATTAGATTGGTATAAAGCGGCTACTTTAATTGGTATTGGCGTATTAATTTATATGGCATTATTCTTAGAATTTCATATGGGCTTCTCTGCATTTACAATCGGTTTAATTTTAGCGTTCATGCGTCCTTCTTTACAAACAGAAGTTGTTAAAGCCATTCCTTGGCCAGTAATTTTGATGGTAACAGGTATCGTTACGTATGTAGGCGTTCTTGATGCTATCGGTTCTATCGACTATATGACTGACTTAATTTCCGGTTTAAACAATTCATATGTTGCATCACTAGTAGCTTCTTATACAGGTGGTATTATTTCGTCTTTTGCTTCAACAACCGGATTCCTAGCTGCCATTATTCCTTTAGTAACACCTATTTTGGAAGATCCAACTATTTCTTCAACAGGTGTAGTAGCTGCAATTGCAATTTCTTCAAGTATAGTAGATTTAAGCCCATTCTCCACTAATGGTGCATTACTTTTATCAAACTGTAAGCCAAGCGAAGAACGCTCATTCTTCCGTAAACTATTAGTAATGTCTGGTATTTTCATTGTAATTGGTCCGCTTGCAGCTTGGTTACTATTCGTTGTAATCGGAGTACCTTGGGGGTAAAATTTAATAATTAAAATAAAAAATTGTCCACCTCGTATCGAAGGTGGACAATTTTTTATTTTGACATTCTCATCGTCAGTTCACTGACTGCAATAATGACAACCGGAATGAAATAAAACTGTGGCTGCATTACTGCACACAGTGTCATAATAATAGCCTGTACAATGCTCAATTGACGAAGCAGTTTTGCAACAGCCTGCTTTCTCGTATCACGGGGAATCGGGTAAAGCATGTCCATTCGGAAATCCCCTGCTGACATAAGTGCATACTTAAGCTGAAGCGTTGTCGCAAATGCCAGAGCACCGACAACAATCCAAGTTACAAACGGAATTGTAATAAATATGGCTACAACAGCTGAAATTGCTGTTAATCGCACCCATAAATAAAAATGGTCGTCTGTACGGATAAACGTACGGTAAATTAAATAGGCTTGCGTGTTTTCCTTTTTATAGCTGATCGCTTTATAGGCAATATCCAACCAAGCACGACGTTTTACAGAGCCCTTTAAATGCGGAACATCTGTGAAGTAGTTGGCAAAGCGGTAAAAACGCATCATTCGGTTTTGCTCGAGCTTAATGAAATGTTCGTAAGGTACTGGATTATCCTGCACTTTTTTCTTCAATGTAACTGTATAATAAGCCATCATAACGAGAAATACGATGCCAATCAAACCGTCTGCCAATGTCATTTGAATTCCGATAATAGACACAATTGCCCGTACGAAACGGTCCATTAGTACGGCATTCCCACGATTTGCATAACGGTAATTGAATTCGGCGCGCACATTAATAAATTTCAGCACCGCGATAAATAGAGCTGTCAGCCAAATTTCAGCTACGCTAAGTGTCGTAACTTCTTTCAATAACGGAATCGTTATAATATACAGAACGACCGGCAACAATAGCTGTGACCAAAACGTCCAGTTCATCGCCTTTTTGAAATAGTTCGGCATTTGGCTTTCTAGCGGCAATAAGTATACTTGATCGGGTTCTTTCAGCAATGTGACAGGTCTACTTAATGCAACTAAGAACCCGATCACAAGGGCAATGAGCCATTCTGCCGGAAAATCAGGCTGCACGACCTTCAGCCATTCACTATACTGATATCCCCCTGCCCCTGCGATAAAGACAAGGACAATCGCAATATGCCCTGTAAAGACGAAGCGCATATACTTCATCACTTCGCCGATGTAATGCTCGAAGCGCTTAGCCCATACACTATGCATGCTGTTCATTGTCCTGCTCCTTTGTCATTGCAATATACAAATCATCCAGTGTCGCAGTCGGCATATTGAACGCTTTGCGCAAATCATTCATTGTTCCTTGTGCACGAACACGTCCTTCATGAAGTAAGATGATGCGGTCACAATGTTTTTCTGCAGTCGATAAAATATGTGTCGACATTAAAATCGATGCACCTGCACGTTTTTTATCGTCCATTTGGTCAAGCAATGACTGGATGCCGAGCGGGTCTAAACCGACAAACGGCTCATCGATAATATACAGACTTGGATCGACTAAAAATGCGCACATAATCATTACCTTCTGGCGCATCCCCTTTGAAAAGTGCGACGGAAACCAATTTAATCGCTTCTCCATACGGAATTCCTTCAATAAAACTTCAGAACGCTCATTCAATGTTTTTTCATCTAAACCATATGCCATTGCCGTTAATTGTAAATGTTCTTTTAATGTTAATTCTTCATATAGTACGGGTGTTTCCGGAATATAAGAGAAGCTTGACCGGTACTTGTCCATATTCTCTTTTAACGTCACACCGTTTAAACGGATTTCACCAGAGCGTGGTAAGAGCGTGCCAATAATATGCTTGATCGTCGTACTTTTCCCCGCACCGTTTAAGCCGATTAATCCAACGAGCTCTCCTTTGTTAATTTCAAATGATAGATCTTGAATCACAGGTTTTCTCGTATAACCACCTGTTACATTTTGCAGTTGTAAAATTGTCACAGTCGTCACTCCTCTTTTCTAAAATTTAGTTTATCAAAAGCGAATAAAATTGAACACTGAATGCAACACTCAATTCAAAGAACATAAAGTGAAACTTCATTCAGCGGGGATTTTTTCCGGGAAATGCTGCCTCCGCCGCCACGCTTTAAAGGACCCGTTAACACGGTTTTAAAAGTAATTCTTTCATATAAGAAAGTAGTTTTCCAAATAATCTATGATAGAATAAAGAAAAATAATAGTATGTTCACCATAAATTGGGGTTGTACAGTTGATGTTCATTGCGGGCGCACACTTTCCGACGGATTCTGACCCACTGTATGCCTTTCAACTTACAATAACATTATTTTCTAACTTCTTATGGTGAAAATCAAAAATAAAAAAGGAGCGATAAATAAGATGAGTGATTGCTTATTTTGCAAAATAATTGCCGGTGAAATTCCAAGTATTAAGGTTTATGAGGATGAGCATACTTTTGCCTTCATGGACATTGCCCCGTTGACAAAGGGCCATACACTATTAATTCCGAAAACACATTGTAAAGATCTATTTGAAATGTCTGAAGATGTGGCACGTAATTTATATGCTGCTGCCCCAAAAGTTGCTAATGCCATTAAAGCTGCTTTTAACCCGGCTGGTATGAATACGATTAATAATAATGGTGCTGAAGCAGGTCAAACCGTTTTCCATTACCACCTGCATCTCGTTCCGCGCTATGACGAAAAAGATGGACTAGTGGTCAACTGGAATGGTCGTTCACAGGAATTCCCGCCAGATGTGCTTTCAACACTTTCTGAGGAAATTAAATCACACTTATAATTGCTCCACTCAGTTATGTCTACATAATTGTATGAGGAGACGATGGCCAGCATCTTTTTCATAAGTGAAAATGCTGGTTTTTCTTTTAGTACATTTTCCCACAATCTTTCCAATGTTTATCGGAAGATGGATTTGGAAAAAGATTTGGATAACAAATATAAATAAAGCGAGGTTAACAATATGAAAGCAAAATCATTTTTACTAGGTATTACAACAGGTATCGTTAGCGGTGCAGCTGTCATTTTATTTACAGCACCACAATCCGGGACGGCTTTACGACAAAACCTGTTGGAAAATACGAAAAACGTCAAATCCAAACTTCAAGATGTTCAATACGAACTAAATAATGTAAAGCAATCGATCACAACTTTAAAGGCAGAAGTCCAAAATAGTATGCCTAGTATAGTAAATGAATTAAAGGATAATTTCGCAAATTTCAAAACTCAGATAGAACCGGAAGCAATAAACTTAAAACAAGAAATAGAGAAATTACAGAATTCTATAAGTGAAATCGAGAAAAATATCCCTTCAACTAGAAATAACGAGTAATGAATACAAATTCATCACTATAACTTTAGAACCATCTAAAATAACAAAAATAGTCAATTCAATCCCAAATTTATCTTTTTATAGCATAAATCAACCAATGTTGAATTATTCCATTTTTCTAACTTTAAACTCTTTTCTTTTATTGCTATAATAATTTTAAAATGTTAAATGAAAGAAGAAGGTGATTGCTTTGACAGAAGATTTATACTCGCAAAGAGAGGCTATGTTATTTAGCCAAAGAGTCGCACAACTTTCGAAAGCACTATGGAAAGCTATCGAAAAAGATTGGCAAACATGGATTAAACCTTTTGATTTAAATATTAATGAACATCATATTTTATGGATTTCATATCATTTGAAAGGTGCTTCCATTTCAGATGTAGCTAAATTTGGTGTCATGCATGTATCTACCGCTTTCAACTTTTCAAAAAAATTAGAAGAACGTGGATTACTTACTTTCTCAAAACGTGATGAAGACAAACGTAATACATATGTGGAGTTAACTGATAAAGGCGCAGAACTCATTTTACGTATGTATGATCATTATCACGATACAGAACATACGATTTTAACAGGTGCATTGCCATTAAAAGAACTATACGGTAGATTCCCTGAGTTTTTAGATGTAATGGCCGTTATCCGAAATATTTACGGGGATGATTTCATCGAAATATTCGAACGTTCATTCTTTAACTTCAAAGAAACAATTGATGACAAGGGAAAGCCATCAATCACAACAACTTCATAAAATTTGTAGAAGAAATGTCGCCAATTTTAATTGATGACATTTCTTTTTTTATTGATTATAGTTAGTTTTATGTTTAATATTGTTTCGTTAATGGAAAAGCATAATACATCCTTTTCCATAATGTTTTAGGAGGGCTCACATGCATTGTTGGAAAACGATCAACATTGAGCGCGAATACGGTACGGGAAGACTTGTACTATTGGCAATCACTCTTTTCGTCCTTGTATTTTGCTTTTCATATATTGCATTTAGTTTTAATTTTAACGGTAAGCATATCGATCGCCATTTATGGTTAGTTTTATTAGTAATACCTTTTATTTATCCTATGCACAAATTATTACATTATTTCGCTCTTCTTCAGCATAGAAAATCACTGGTCATTCGTTTTAAGATTCAACATTTCATGCCAGTTGTCCGGATGCGCCTGCAAAACGGTATTCCGAAAAAATCTTATATTTTCGCACTTGTGACACCTTTTATTGTTATTAATTCAGCATTGATTGCGGGGGGCATTTATTTCCCTGAATATGCGCATTATTTTAGTGGTTTGCTCGCTTTTCACTCTTGTATTTGTCTAATGGATTTTTTATATGTGAAAAATTTAATGTATGCACCAAACAATGCTATAATTGAAGAAACACCAAGAGGTTATGAAATTTTAGTTCCTATTGATATTTAGGTTTTAATGATGCTTTAGAGGGGAGGAATAAATTTGTTACTACTTATTGTAATCTTATTCTCAGTAATATACTTATTCCAAATAAATCGAATGACTGCCGCATTATGCAGTCGACGTGAAATTCCAGAAGAAAAACAACCAAAAATTTTCCGTACGATTAATGTACTAATTACGATTTTACTTGTGAGCATGTATGTCGAAGTACTGCTAGCCGTTTAAAAAATTTTTTATGTTAATAGATTTTATCCATATTTACTTCGATAATTGGAAAAGGTGTGTTAAAAGCCGTAAAGACTTTTAACACACCTTGCTTTCTTAGTAGATGAAAGCTGCACCTACAATAATCAATAAGATAAACAATACAACTAATAGAGCAAAGCCAGAGCCATAGCCTGAGCCGCCGCCATTGTAACCTCCGCCACCCATATTGACACCTCCCTTCTCTCTTTCTCTCAATATCGTATGCGCCTGTTGTTACAAAACTTAGGCACTATACACATGCAACCATTTTGTTTTTAAATCGTTTATGTTATAGTTACAATTGCATTAAAGTTAAGTTAGGAGCGTATTCAAATGAAAAAGACCATTTTTGCATTAACAGTTGCTGCTTCAATCGGTTTAGCTGCATGCAGTAATCCAGGCGATGAAGTTGTAGTATCAACAAGCGTTGGCGATATCACTCAAGAAGAATTTTATAATTCAATGAAGGACATCGCTGGTGATCAATTACTGCAACAAGTAGTAGTTGAACAGATTTTAAACGATAAATATAAAGTAACAGATGAGGAAATCGAAGAAGAATTAAAAGGTGTAAAAGAGCAGTATGGTGAAAGCTATGAAGCTGTTTTAGCACAAAGCAATTTAACGGAAGAAACGTTAAAAACAAATATTCGATTCACATTGTTACAAGAAAAAGCATTAAAAGATGTTGAAGTAACAGACGAGGAAATCGAAAAGTACTATAACCAAGCATCTCAAGAATTAAACGCTCGTCACATTTTAGTGGAAGATGAAGAGACTGCAAAAGAAATCAAAGCTAAATTAGATGCCGGTGAAGATTTTGCGAAATTAGCAAAAGAATTCTCAACTGACCCAGGTTCTGGTGCAAAAGGCGGAGATTTAGGTTGGTTTACAGTTGGTACAATGGTGCCTGAATTCAACGATGCTGCATATGCATTGGAAATCGATGAAATCAGTGAGCCTGTACAATCTGAGCACGGTTTCCACATCATTCAAGTGACTGAGAAACGTGATGTTAAAGATTACGGTAAACTTGAAGACAAAAAAGAAGAAATCCGTGAATCAATTGCAGCTACAAAAGCTGATTGGAACACAAAAATGGCAGAGTTAATTAAAGAAGCCGATGTAAAAGTAAAAGACAAAGATTTAAAAGACGCATTTTCAGGCATTAAAGCTGAATAATCGTTGATATATAAAGTGAAAATTCAATCCGTGGGGTTCTTCATCCCCACGGATTTGTTAGTTGATCCAATCGGGCTTTTACGGGGAGTCGATCTCCCGCCTGACATTTTCGCCTTGCTTAAGTTTAGAGGCGCGAGATTTACTACCCGTTAATACGGGACAAAATGCGAGACCCACAAATGGGCCTCGCATTTTTTAGTTTTTCTTTACGAATTCCGATTTCAGCTTCATTGCACCGAAACCGTCAATTTTACAATCAATATTGTGGTCGCCTTCTACAAGTCGAATGTTTTTAACACGTGTTCCGATTTTTAATGTAGAGGAGCTTCCCTTTACTTTTAAATCCTTAACAACTGTTACGGTATCCCCATCAGCTAACAGATTGCCGTTTGCATCGCGCACGACTAATCCTTCTTCCACTGTTTCCTCCGATTGAGACCATTCATGTGCACATTCCGGGCACACATAATTCTGACCATCTTCATACGTATACTCAGACCCGCATTCCGGGCATTTCGGTAATTGTTCCATTTTTATATACCCCCTGTCTATCATCCCCTCTATACTCGCACAGATCCTTATTTTAAACAAGGTTATACAAGTAAATGGCTCTAAACACGAACATTCCTATTTCCTTAGTGACAAAAATCTATAAATTTTCTATAGGTTCTTCTCTTTTATGTTTATTAGAAAAATAATTTCAAGAATTTTCACATATTTGTTCCGAAAGGGTATATTATCAATTTATATATTCTAATATTAAAATTCAGGAGTGATTGCATTGACAGTAACGACAAAACGCGCATTTAACTTTAATGCTGGTCCATCGGCATTACCATTGGAAGTTTTACAAAAAGCACAGGCAGAACTAGTAGATTTTAAAGGTACTGGTATGTCTGTAATGGAATTAAGTCACCGTAGTGCTGAATTTGAAGGAGTACATAATGAAGCGATAGCAAATTTACGCGAGTTATATGATATCCCTGAAAACTATGAAGTACTATTTTTACAAGGCGGAGCAAGCCTACAATTTTCAATGATTCCAATGAACTTCTTAAAAGAAGGACAGAAGGCAAGTTATATCCAAACAGGGGCATGGTCAGAAAAAGCCTTTGCAGAAGCGAAGTTATTCGGGACACCTGTAGAGGCAGCAAGCTCAAAAAGCAATAACTACAAAAATATCCCTGCTCTATCGGAGATCCAAATCGATGAAGAGGCTGCATACCTTCACTTAACATCGAACAATACAATTTTTGGTACTCAATGGAAAACGTTCCCGACTACTGGGGATCTTCCATTAATTGCAGACATGTCTTCTGATATTTTATCGAAGAAAATTGATGTATCAAATTTTGCCATGATTTATGCGGGTGCACAGAAAAACCTAGGACCTTCAGGTGTAACGGTAGTCATCATCCGCAAAGAGTTTCTTGAAAAAGCAAATTCAAATATCCCGACAATGTTGAAATACGCAACACATTCTAAAAATAACTCGCTGTACAATACCCCTCCTACTTTCGGAATTTATATGTTAGGTGAAGTATTGAAATGGGTGAAAGCTGAAGGTGGCTTAGAAGCAATCGAGCAGCGTAATGAAGAAAAGGCGAAGTATATTTATGATGTGATCGACAATTCCAATGGTTTCTATTACGGGCATGCAACTGAAGATTCTCGTTCATTGATGAACATTACGTTCCGTGTAGCAGATGAAGAGCTGGAGAAGAAATTCCTTGCTGAAGCAAAAACAGCCGGGTTTGTCGGTTTGAATGGTCACCGCTCTGTAGGAGGCTGCCGCGCTTCTACTTACAATGCGGTCCCACTTGAAACATGTAAAGCCCTAGCTGATTTCATGGTAAAATTTCAGCAGGATAATCAATAACAATTAAAGCCAAAATAATCCTCCCCATAATTAAAGGCCGTTCAAATTTACTCTGAGTAAAATTGAACGGCCTTGTTTTTATATCTGTCTTGTAGATGTTGTTCTCCGTTACGGAGGACGCTTTTCTTCGGACCGGGGTCACAAAAACCAGTTGGTCACAAAACGTGAGCCACAGGATGGAACCGAGGCAGCTTAAATCGTCGGCTTGTAGAATGAGCGGTTATCTAACGGGAATAGACGCTCTGTAAATTCACCAGGTTTTGTTTTATCAAGGGCACGAGTCAGCATATTCATCTTCGCATCAATATTATCAATATAATGTAAAATTTCCGCTTCTTGAATCATAGGCTTTTTCGGGCTGCCCCACTCTTCTTTACCGTGATGTGACAATACTAAATGCTTAAGCAGCATCACTTCTTCTCCTTCGATTTTCAGCTCATTGGCAGCTTGACCAATTTCATTGACCATAATGGATATATGACCAAGCAGGTTGCCTTCCACCGTATACATTGTACCTACTGGACCGCTCAGCTCAATGACCTTACCGATATCATGTAAAATAACCCCAGCATACAATAAATCACGGTTTAATGTAGGATATAGATCACAAATCGCCTCACTTAATTTGAGCATCGATACAACATGGTCAAGTAAGCCTGATGCATAGTCATGGTGATTTTTAGTTGCTGCAGGGTAAATCAGAATTTGGTCTTGATATTTTTTTGTAAGATTGCGTGTAATACGCGAGATATTCGGATTTTGAATTTGAAAGAAGTACTGTGTCAGCTCTTCAAATAATTGTTCCTTTGGCACCGCAGACGTCGGCAAAAGATCGCTGATTTGAACGCCTTCCTCTTCACGTGCAGGTCGGATTTGTTTCACACGAAGTTGGTTTTTTCCACGGTAGTCGTGAATCTCTCCCCCAACTTTAACAATTACCTGTGCCCGGTATAAATTTTCATGTTCCTCGTTTGTATCCCATAGCTTGGCTTCAATATCGCCGCTACGATCCTGTAAAATTAGTGACATAAAAGGCTTGCCGACAGTCGTTACACCTTTTTTTGCTTCTTTAATCAATAAATATTGGTCCACTTGTTCACCAGGTTGGAGTTTTGTAATTCCATTCACAAGTAATCGCCCCTTTATAACTCTATTACAATTTATTGTAACATGTATATGCGTTATTTACCGATTAAAAGACTATCAATTGCGACTCCCGCTAACGAATGCTAAATTTTTTCGCAAAATAGCGTTTAACAAAATAAAGATTCGGGTAAATATTGAAGGATTAAAATGTTCATGAACCGTTCATAAACTGCAAATATTTCTCGAAATATGTTAGCTGTTTCGTGAATTATCGGAAAATTTCTAGTATAATTATATTATCTTGCTTATAAAGGGTGGTTTAAATGGAGAATTATCGTTTTACTGCATTTGAAAAAACTGGGGAAACATTATTTGATGAAGTGTGGAATTTCGCAAACGATGACGCAGCAAAAATCGAAGGTCAAAAGCAAATCGAAGAAAAAGGTATTGCTGAAAAAACTCACCGACTAGTAAATTCATCTGGTAAATTAATTTTATTCCACGTTTAAAAACGTACATAAAGTATAACTTCAATCCGTGCGGTGGGGGTCCTTCCTCTGCCGCTGTGCTATCTAGAAAACTAAATTACTCCCCGTTAATTTGGGGTAAAAAAGAGGTGCCCTGAAATTCAGGGCACCTCTTTTTTATACTAAACGTTTTATTGCCTCATATAGTTCTTCATTTGTTGGCACTTGCAAATACATGCGCAGCCGAACGATACGATTCAATTCCTTTTCGATCATAGTTCTAGCATAGGCAACACGATCCTCTGTTGCATACATCTTCCGAAACTCTTCCTGCATATTATACATTTCATTAAAATCGCTTAACACTAGTTGAAGCTCTTTTTCATTTAATAAATATTGCTCTACTAAATTGACAAGCTCCTCATTAAAAATTTCCAGCATTTTAACAGCATCATCTTTTATAAATAGATCAAGTACTTTTTTGACAAGAGTTGTCGTCAATATACTCCCTATAATAAGACCGATGATCCCGCCTATTAAACTGATGACCGTTGTACTAACATTTGGAATCGATAAGCCGATTCCTCCGCCAACGATTAAACCAATAATACTCCCTGCAACACTTGCAGCTGTTTTGGAAATATTTTTAAATAGTTGTGCAGGAGACATCTGATTTTTAATCGCACGGATAATATCGACGCTCGACATGACACCTGTTACGATGGCTCCTGTTACAACATTTGCATTTAGTAATGTGATGGCTTTTTTAGCGATCACAGAGCTGTACATCGCCTTTTTCGTCGCCGTACTAGCCATCCTCTTCACTACTGCTTTTGCACCGTTTTTCTTTACTGCACTAGCAATACCTTCATCCAGCTCAATATGGTCCACAATATTCAGGTTATCGATTTGCTTTTCGATTATTTCTTCAGCAAACGGTTCTCCTATTACTGTTAGACCTGTCAGAACTGCATTTTCAACTGCGGTACTTCGTTCTGCGCCATTCCATTTACTTTGGGCGAAAGAAATTGCGGTACTCATTCCGATTATTTCTTTCTTAAAATCGATACAACCTCTTTCATCAATTACTAGATTGTGGATATTACCAGCATCTAATATATGACGGACTTGCTCATATGTGAAAGCACCTTGTTTAATAATATCGCTATTATTAAAATGTGCATGTATTTCATGGTATTGCTCAAAAGGCACTTCCAAATAATTACTCTGTTCCTGATCTAGCTGTTTTAGTTCAATTTCGCAAATTGCAATCGCATCATTTATATTGGGACAATACACATTGTGCACAATTTGTCGCCGGTTATTTGATAGCCAAATTTGGTCCATGAAGGTACCTCCATTTTTCGTCTTTCACTATCATATAAGCATTCGGTAATGTTGTACAGTAAATATTTTATTGCCCAATAAAAAAGGAGGAGCCAGCGATGTTTCACTAGCTTCCTCCGACATGTATCTATTTCCCTTCAAATTGCGGCATTCTCTTTCCGACAAATGCCTGAATTCCTTCTAAATGGTCCTGTGTTTGGCGCATTTTCACTTGCCCTGCTGATTCGCCTTCCAAAACTTTCTCTAAATGAGGCAAATTCGAATTATGCAAAATCTGCTTTGTTTCAATCATCGCCAAAATCGGTGATGCCAGCAGCTTACCTACAAGTTGGTCCACTGTTACAGATGCCTGACCATCTTCCACGTTATAATCAATGAGTCCTAATGCTAACGCTTCATTCCCGTTTAACACTTTTCCTTCCCAAATCATTTGCTTCGCTTTTGGTGTCCCTAGACGTTCCTTCATAAAGAAGTGTCCAGCACCGTCCGGAACCAAACCGATTCCAATAAAGTTCATCGCTAATTTACTCGATTGCTCCGCAACAATGATATCGCTTCCTAGTGCCAGGCTGAAGCCTAAACCAGCTGCAGCACCATGAATTTGTGCAATCGTAATCATCGGAAGTGTATAGTAAGCCTTCACTAAACGTGAAATGTCTTCCATAATCGTTCCAAAATCAGAAAAGTCGTCTGATGATACCATCATTTTAACATCGCCACCCGCTGAGAAGACTCTCCCTTCTCCTCTAATGATAAGAATTTGAACATCCTTTTCATTATGTAGCGCTTCAAAGCAATCCGCCAGCTCTCGCATCATCGTAAAATCCATTGCATTCATAGCATTCGGGCGATTTAATGTTAATGTTGCTTTTCGCTCCGCAATTTCCAAGTTAATTGTTTCAAAGTTCAATTGTATACACCCCTTATTTATGAATAATCATTCATTTCGACAAATGCCTTCATATCTCCTTTATTTTTCATACTTCTATCGCTTTCGCTTTGTTCGGTACAGGCTTTAAAGTGCCTAAATATTTACCGACCTTCATTCCTGTAAATAAGCAACCGCCTAAAAATGTTCCTTCCAATGAACGGTAACCGTGTACGCCGCCCCCGCCAAAGCCACTGACTTCCCCTGCTGCAAAGAGGCCTTGAACAGGGTTGCCCTCATCATTAAGTACTTGCCCGTTTAAGTTGGTTTGTAATCCTCCTAACGTTTTTCGTGTAAGGATATTTAAACGTACCGCAATTAACGGCCCGGCTTTCGGGTCCAAGATTTTATGTGGTGAGGCAGCACGAATCAATTTATCCCCTATATAGTTTCTCGCTCCATGCAATGCATTGATTTGTGCATCTTTTGAAAAGGGATTTTCGATTTCACGGTCGCGCGCCAAGATTTGCTCTTTAATGTGCATAAAATCAAGCATGTCATTGCCTGCCAGTTTGTTCATACCATCGACTAAATCTTTTAAACTATCTGCAATGACAAAGTCTTCCCCGTTTTCTTTGAATGCCTGAACAGCTTTAGGCGGCCCAGGTAAAACACGCTTCAGCACGTCCTTTATACTTTTATTTGTCAAATCCATATTTTGCTCAGAACCGGATAATGCAAATTCTTTTTCGATTATTTTTTCCGTCAAAATAAACCAGGAATAATCATAACCGGTTTTTTGGATTGCTTCGAGTGTGCTGAGTGTATCAAATCCAGGAAAATTTGGAGCTTTAAATCGGTCTCCTCTTGCATCAAACCACATCGATGACGGTCCGGGCAATATACGTATTCCATGGTTTTTCCATATTGGATCCCAGTTTTTTAAGCCTTCCGTATAATGCCACATACGGTCTCGATTGACGATCCGCCCGCCTGCTCGTTCGGTAATTTCGAGCATTTTCCCGTCGACAAATGCAGGTACGCCAGACACCATATTTTTTGGTGGCAGTCCTAATCGTGATGGCCAATTTTCTTTGACAAGTTCTAAATTTGCTCCGATTCCACCGCTAGCCACTACGACTGCATCTGCCGTATATTCAAATGTGCCAATGACTTCTCTGGAACTTTCTTCCCCGCGGCGAATGATACAGTTTTCTAAAATATTTCCTTGAATACCAGTTACCGCCCCATCCTCCGTCAATAAATCCGTTACTTGGTGGCGCGGTAAGTAATCGATTAGACCGCTTTCCGAAGCTTGTAATACTTTACTCGCAAAAGCTTCTACAATTGCTGGCCCAGTACCCCAAACGATATGAAACCGTGGAACCGAATTCCCATGCCCGCCTGCTAAAGCACCCCCACGCTCCGCCCAGCCGACAACCGGGAAAAATTGAATGCCCTGTGATTTTAGCCATTGATATTTTTCCCCCGCTGCAAAATCTACATAGGCCTTTGCCCATTCATATGCCCAGTAATCCTCATCCTCTAATCGGTCGAATCCAGCAGAGCCGCGCCAATCTTGCCATGCGAGCTCCTTACTGTCTTTTATACCTAACCTCCTCTGTTCAGGGGTATCTACTAAAAATAGTCCCCCAAATGACCAATATGCCTGACCCCCGATTGAATTTTCGGGCTCCTGATCAACAAGCAATACCTTTTTTTGCGTATCTATAAGCTGACAAACTGCAGTTAATCCTGCCAGCCCTGCTCCGATAACAATTGCATCATAATGCATTTCTACTCCCCCTTTGTCAGTGCACCTGTTATACAATTTCGTGTTATTTTTTATTTCCCCTTCTAATAATTTTTCTTTAAAGCATCGAAAATTTAAATTAAGGCAAAATTTTTGCGAAATAGTAAAATCGTTATTTTCCGATGAATACGGTGAATCGTAATTTTTCTGTAAATTCAAACAAATCCCTTTAAATCAATATCGTTAGCGCTTTCATACTTTCTGCAAATTACGAACATTAATATTGATAAATTTAAAAATAGTTCGTAAAACGACCGTATATTAGCTGATTAATTCACTAATTATTTATTAATTTTGAAAATTTCGTTGACAAAGATGAACAATCGGGTTTATGATGTTATCAAATTTAAAAACGACAAACTATTGTGATAGAGACATACTGTTTAGTTTTGTATAGCAAAGAGAGCTGGTGGTCGGTGTGAACCAGTGTATACACTAAATACGTTCCACTCTTGAATAGAATAGCCGAAAACCCCAAGTAAGTTATTCCGTCCCATGCACGTTACGCATATTGATAAGGTTGTATGACTATTTTTTCTATTAGTCGGCAACGAATAAGGGTGGTACCGCGATTTGTTTATTGAATGCCTTTCGCCCCTTACGTTATTCGTAAGGGACGGAAGGCTTTTTTTGTATAGATTTTTAAAAATAATAGTGAATTTTAAGGAGAGATTATTATGACAGCGACACAATTAATCGAAAAGGCGACAAAAACAATTAACGTATTTATTGCAGATCCATTAAGTGATGACGGTATTTTTCCGCTTCGTCAAGAAACAGAATTAGATTTAAATATCATTGTTGATACAGGGCTGGCACCTGAACAATTAATCGCTCGTATTGCGGATGTGGATGTATTACTTGTCCGCTCTCAAACAACGGTTACACGCGAAGTCATTGAAGCAGCGAAAAACCTGAAATTAATCGGGCGTGCCGGTGTCGGTGTTGATAACATCGATTTAAATGCCGCAACAGAACACGGAATTATTGTTGTAAACGCTCCAGACGGGAACACGAACTCTGCGGCTGAGCATACAATTGCAATGATGACATCTCTTGCCCGCTTTATACCACAAGCATTCAATACATTAAAAAATGGAAAATGGGATCGTAAGTCTTATGTTGGGGTTGAACTTAAAAACAAAACATTAGGTGTTATCGGAATGGGCCGTATCGGTGCCGAAGTGGCTTACCGTGCAAAAGGTCAACGTATGGACGTAATTGCCTATGACCCATTTTTAACTGAAGAACGTGCAAAAGAATTAGGTATTACAAAAGGTACTGTCGACGAAGTATGTGCAGCAGCAGACTTTGTAACGGTTCATACACCACTTTTACCTGAAACACGTAATATCATTAACAAAGAACGTTTTGCCATTATGAAAGACGGTGTACGTATTATCAACTGTGCTCGCGGCGGAATCATTAACGAAGATGATCTATACGATGCGATTGTTGAAGGCAAAGTAGCAGGTGCCGCACTTGATGTATTCGTACAAGAGCCTGCAACAGACCATAAACTATTAACTTTGCCACAGGTGATTGCAACACCTCACTTAGGTGCATCTACAGTAGAAGCACAAGAATCAGTAGCAGTCGATGTATCAAATGATATTATTAAATTCTTTAAAACAGGTACTGTAACAAATCCAGTAAATATGCCATCTATTCCGAAAGAAAAGCTTGCTGAAGTAGAGCCGTTCTTCGCATTAGCTGAAAAGCTTGGTAAGTTTTTAATCCAAGTTACTGAAGAAAGCATCAAACAATTAAATATTTCTTATGCTGGTGAAGTTGCAAACTTTGATGTACGTCCATTAACAGCAAATGCCATTAAAGGACTGCTTTCAACGAACCACGGTTCTCACGTAAATGACGTAAACGCACGATACTTGGCTGAGCGTATCGGCATTCAAATTAATGAACATAAAACAACAACTGCTAAAGGCTTCACAAATTTAATCACGGTTGAAATCGTAACAGAAACAGAAACACATACAGTAGCTGGTACGTTATTAAATGGTCTTGGTGCCCGTATCGTTAAAGTAGAAGGCTTCGTAGTTGATGTCATTCCAAACGGCAACCTGCTTTACATTAAAAACCAAGATAAGCCGGGTTCAATCGGCCGTGTTGCTACTAAGTTGGCTGAAAAAGATATTAATATCGCAACAATGCAAGTAGGTCGCGATCAAATTGGCGGCTCTGCAGTCATGATGCTTGTCGTTGATAACGAAGTAACAACAGAAGATTTAATTTTTGTAGCACAACTTGAAAATATCGATGAAGTAAAAGCCATCACACTTTAATTATTTCCGCTACTGCTGAACGGAAATTTCGTTCAGCAGTAGTTTTTTGTTTTAACATATTTTCTATTCGCATACATAAGTTTAAAGGACGATTTTATCTCTTATTATTTGAAACTTCGATCGGATAAAATCTTACATAAAACTTGGCGAAAGTGAAGAACCCTACCCGATTCCCATCAACAGTTCACTCTATTCGCTCACTTTTAACTAAAAGGAGAGTTTAGTTGAGAAAAATACTTTATTTTTTATTAATTGTTTTCTGTATCATTGGTGTTTCTCTAGTAAATAACGAGCGTGTTCATGCAGCAGCCCCTTCTGCCACAATTAAAATTACAACAAAAGAGACCGAAGTGTTCGATGAGACGTTACAAAAAAAATTGATTACTTTGTCAAAAGCAACGCCCGTTATCGTACTTTCAGAAGCGGACGGATGGACTGAAATCCAATACAAAACGGTGATCGGCTATATTCCAAGTGAATATTTAAAGTCTGCATCCCCTCAATATATGCTCGTACAAGCGAAAGAAGAGCCACTTGTGCGTGTGACGAATAATCTACAGAGCGAAATTAAAGGAAAACTCCATTTAAATACAATTGTAGAGCTTTACGGGTCTGCAACAGCCGACTTTGTTTTCGTAAAATACGGAAAGCTTGCGGGCTTTGTAAATCAGCAGGCTCTTGTAAAACCTGTTTCAAAAGCAATGATCGTCAAAAGTTCAGCCGATTTAGTTGTAAGGGAAATCGCTAGTTCTTCGAGTCAGGAAATCGGTGTGTTACGTAAAAACAGCCCTGTTACAATGCTCACAAATTTAAAAGGCTGGGCATTTGTCACAACGGATAAATTATCAGGCTATGTGCTGACAAATGGACTGATTACACCGCCTGTCGAAAAAGAAAAACCGGTAAAACCAGTCACTCCTAAACCAGCAACCGATAAGAAAATCGCCTTAACCTTCGATGATGGACCCCATCCAAAAGTGACAAAACAAATTTTAAAAACACTAGAAAAATACGATGCAAAGGCAACATTTTTTGTTGTGGGGCAAGAGGTGAAGGAACATCCTGAAATTTTAAAAGCGGTCTATAACGCAGGGCATGAAATTGGCAATCATACATTTAATCATGAAAAACTGACAACATTGCAACCAGAGGATATAAAACTGCAAATCCAGTCAACCGATGCAATTATTAAATCGACTATCGGTCAACGGGCAACCGTCTTCCGCCCGCCATATGGAAGCTATGACGAAACGATTACTGACCAATTAAATGTTCCGAATGTGCTGTGGACAATTGATACACTTGACTGGAAGCATCGTGACTCGAAAAAAACGGTACTTGCAGTAAAAGAAGGTGCAAAAAATGGCAGTATCGTATTAATGCATGATATTCACCAGACGACTGCCGATGCATTGGATGAGATTCTCGCTACACTCCAAAAACAAGGCTATGAATTTGTGACCGTCTCCGAACTGTTAGGGAAATAAATAAAAGGACCTGGTGAATGTTTCAACAGGTCCCTAACTTATTGATATTCTTTTAATTGTAAAAAGCTTAAGTGCTCATTTATTAGAATGGAGTCAGCTTCAAAAAGTGGCAATGTGACAAGTTCCGTGCTTTGCGCTACCCCTAATGCTGAAATCGCAACAAAAAATAAGACACCAACTGCAATAAATGCAGACAGTATACGGTGTATTCTTTGCATCTCAGGATTGGCCTGTTTTCTGTTTTTGCTGCGTACAAGGCTGAAAAATCGTTTTTTGTTTTCAGGTAAATGAAGCACATGTTCACATGCCAAACAAAGGTATGCTGTATGATGGTCAATCGTAACCCGATTGATCTGAACTAAGTTGTTTGTGCGGCCGCAGTTTTCACAGCGACAAGTATTATTATTTACCATAAAAAAACCTCTTTCATCCCTTTCATACACTTATTATAGCATGAATTTTTAGAAAATTCATTCATTTAATACAAAAGACGCACTTAATTAAAGTGCGTCTGCTAGTTTATAATGTTTTCACTAACTGTAAAAATTCTGTAAGCGAAGTTACTTCATATGTCGGGACAATATCCGGATTGTGCGGCTTACTTTCGCGGTTAATCCATACATTGCGCATACCGACACGCGACGAGCCTAAAATATCGGTCATTAAATTATCGCCGACCATTATCGCTTCATCTTTAGTAACCTGTGCTTTTTCCATTACAAATTCAAAAATAGAAGCATCCGGTTTCCCCTTACCAAAATCACCTGAAATAATGATATGGTCAAAATAAGGTACAATCTCCGGCGTAATCTCCAACTTTAAATTTTGTAAGCTCGGTGCACCGTTCGTTAATAAAACAAGCTCGTATTTCCCTTTTAATTCATCCAATACCGCAAATGTATCGTCATAGAAAAACGGTGCTTTTTTACGTTCCTCTACGAAACGCTCCCCTAGCTCTGCGCCTAATGTTGCATCTTCAATTCCGACTGCCGCTAAACCTTTTGTCCAAGCCTCAGTCCGATAAGCAGGCACAATTTCTTTCATCTGCTGAAATTGTGGTGTCGGATCATCAAACGTCCCCCAAAGACCTTCAAATGGGTTAATGCCGATTAAGACTGTGTAGTCATATGTAGGGTAACTTTCATAAAGACTGCGTGCCGCTGATCTAACCGCCTCTTCCAATTGCTGAGAGTTGACGCTTGTCTTAGTCGCAGCATAGTCACATGTTTTTTCAAATGCAGTTTTTACCGAAAGTTGATCGAATAATAATGTATCATCCAAATCGAAAATAATTGTTTTGATAGCCATTGTTACGCTCCTAAAATTAATATATGTACCCATATATTTTACCATACTAAAGCGTAAAATTTCCGATACTTTTTTGACTTTTCAAACTTTTCGAGGTTAACTTCAATTTAGAATGAGAAGCACTTTTATTCTTTATTTCGTAATTGCTGCAACAGATTATTGACACGCTGTTTTTGGTTTGCCGTTTCTTCTCTCAATAATTCAATCTTATAGTCGAAACCATCGTCCTGAATACTTACAATATCGCCTTCTTTTAGCTCTGATGGAATTTCAGCATGATGGATCAGGAGCTGCTCCGTTTCGTTTGAGCGTTTTAAAAAAATCGCGTATTCCCCATCAAATCGGTCTAGCGTGTATTTATTGTAGTTCATTTACACCTTCCCCTTTCGCATTGACTAATTGACTGTGCATCTATTTCATATGTTACCCTATCTGCTTTGATCACAATCGTTCCCGCTTCGGCAGTACTAATATTTCACTATTTACATGTTGCCATATATCGATTACTTCCGCATGCGGGTGACCATACCTGCCCATTTAATCTGATATAAAAATCTTCTTCACAAAAAAAGTCAAATAGCACATACCAATTGTTTGGCTGTGCTATTTGGTGATGTTTGAAGACTAACGATTAAGAATAAAGCTCATCTAAAATGGCGATTTTCTTGGCGATCGATTCTTCAAATGTCAGGATATATGCTGCTGGATCTTTCGGATTATGGAACTGTGTAATTTTGCCGGTCGTTGGATGTACGAACTTTGAAGAAGCCCCGCAGCCGATACCTAAAATTGTTTGCACTTCTTCCATAATGACAATATTGTAGATCGATTCTTCTTCCGGTTTACAATAGCCGACGTTTTCCAAGTTTCCTAAAATATTTTTCTGGCGGTACAAGTAATATGGAACATAGCCGTTTTCAGCTGTCCAGTCTGTTGCCATCTGCATCATTTTCCCTACTGTATCACGGTCCGCTACTTTATATTTATCTTTGTTTCGCGTCATTTCTGATGCTCGCTTAAAGCTAAGTGTATGCACCGTTAAACTTTCAGGCTGCATTTTTGCCGATTCCGCTAATGAATGCTCGAATTCTTCGATACCTTCGTTGGGCAAGCCGATAATCAAATCCATATTGATATTATTCATACCGGAATTGCGTGATAGCCAAAACTTCTCGACCGTTTCTTCTACAGTATGGTGGCGTCCGATTGCTTTCAATGTTTCTTGTGTATAACTTTGCGGATTTACAGAAATACGGTCAATGCCCCATTTTTTCAGCACTTCTATTTTTTCCGGTGTAATTGTATCTGGTCGCCCTGCTTCTACAGTAATTTCTCGAATGGACTCTGGATTCGGGAAAGCATCAAACATTGTTTTATATAATGCATCCATTTCATGTGCCTCGATTGAAGTCGGTGTTCCCCCGCCCCAGTAAATCGAAGTAATGCGCATATTCTTTTCCGTCAGCCATTTGCCCATTTCACGCAACTCGATATGCAGGCCATCGATAAATTTTTCTACACGACCCGCCTTACGATTTGACTGGATCGCATAGGCCGGGAATGTACAATAAGCACACATTGTCGGGCAAAACGGAACCCCAATATAAATAGAAATTTCTTTTCCAAGCTCGTCCAAATCCGGAATAACCGTAAGTTGACGCTCAACAATTGCCTTCATCAATGCGATTTTCTGATCTGAAATACGGTAGTCCTCTTTCAGTACAGCGGCAATCTGTTCATCGTTCATACCTTCTTTACGATATTTATGATAAAGCTTAGTCGGACGTACTCCTGTTAAAATCCCCCACTGCTGAGTCATACCGGAATATTGTTCAAGTACATCAAGCATGACATGTGACAGTGCCCGCTTCATGCGGATGTTTTGCTCTTTTTCCGTTCCTTCTGTCGAATACTTAATCGAATAGTCGCTTGTATATTCTTGGCCCTCGACGATAAGCTTGGCAAATGTGGAAATCGTAAAATTTTCATCGATAGACTTGTTAAACTCAATCGACATATCCGAACCGTCCTGCTCGATTTGAATAACGGAATCCTCGTAAAATAAATTGGCTATATGATTAAGAACACGTGTCCAGTCTTCTTTGAATTGCTCATTAATATGAATCGTTTTCATGTTATTCTCTACCTTCTTATGATATTAAATAAAAAATCTATCTCATTGTAACAAATATTAAGGTAGAAGAAAAAAAACATGTTTATTGTTAGTAAATTTAATTGGGATATTGCCCTCATTATCCTCAAAATAAAAAGGAGCCACACATAGTGTGACCCCTGAATCTTATAGTCCGTCGTACATTGCTTGGATTGGCTGTGTGATAATACGGTTAATTTCTTGAATTACTGCACTTAAAGCCATCTCCGCTTCCAGCATACCAATAATTTTTGGATTTTGCTGAGCTAACTGTGCTGTTTTTTGTAAAAATACATACTCTTCTTCTGTAATTTCTTCACCAGCATTTTGTTTGTCCTGCATCTTTAATTGAACATCGCGGAAGTTTGTGAATAATACTTTAGCTTCCTCATCTGCACGTACAGTTTCCACTGCGTTCTTTAAATTTTGAAACTCATCAGTCTTGCGGAATGTTGCTTCAAGTTTATTAATATCTTCATAAATATTAATCATGTAATATTCCTACTTTCTCTTTTTAGTTCGTCAAAAAGACGATTAACGCTTGAATGATCCCGACAAGACCACCAATAATGCCGCCCAGCCATGTGATTAATTTCAGCTCTTTACTAATAATACCTAGTACAAGCTCTTCTAATTTGGCGATAGGGAAAGAATCTACTTGCTCTCGAACGACTTCCGCTAAATTCAGTCGCTTCAGTACGTCTTCGATTTTTCCTTCTGCTGCAATAAATGTTTTATCCATCATTTTAGGGAGCAGATCATTTGTAGCCCAGTCTTTTCCTTGTGGCCAATAGTCATTAATCGCTTTATCCAGGCGTGCCTCCAATGCCAATGCATTTTTTGCATAGCTTTGGATACTCGTTTCAATCGTATCAAAGTTTACATCATTCATAAAGTCCATTGCCGGGCGATTTTTAATTTTTTCCCATTCTGTTATGAAAATCCGATTTAAAAGTGCAGCTGTTCCTGGAGCTTTTAAAAACTTTATAAGTTCACGCTGTACTTTATCAACGAGTGATGTGGAGTCTCCTAAAAACATCTGGATCATGCCGCCAAATGAACCTTTTGTCGACAAGAAGTCATCCAGCATATTTTTGATTGTCATCGTACCTTCCGGCGACAGAAAATAATCTTCACCCTTTTGCAAAATCTGTACGACTGCCTCATCGATTTTCTGGTCCAATACAGGCTCCAAATCATTCGGTAATAGTTCACGAATGGCTTTTGTAGATAACGTATTTTTTACTTTATGGAACTGCACGTGAATAAGTTCATCCACTTTCCCTTCGACTGTTTGCGGTAATTGTGTGAATCCTGCCAAACGAATCCAGTCATTAATCGTTTTTTCATTTGTAAATATTTCTTGCGTCACTTTATTTTGCGCAAAGGTTAATACATTTTCACGTATTTCCTTTGATAAAAATTTTTTCTTAATTGTTTCAGGTGTCAGTAAATATTCTGTAACGGTTTTCCCTAACTGAATAGCCAAATCCTCGCGGCGTTTTGGGATCAGACCCGGTGTTAATGGCAACTTCCATTTTT
The DNA here is from genome assembly GCF_038003445.1 of Solibacillus sp. FSL K6-1126. Classification (NCBI taxonomy): domain Bacteria; kingdom Bacillati; phylum Bacillota; class Bacilli; order Caryophanales; family Caryophanaceae; genus Solibacillus; species Solibacillus sp. FSL K6-1126. Next base: position 3,621,516 of record NZ_JBBOPD010000001.1, read on the forward strand.
TAAAGTAGATTGGCTTATAAGGTCTAAACAGCATTTTGATTGCCATATAGTTCGTCGCTGCACCAACGACAGCCCCTACAACACCCAGCAGGAATATTAGCGAAATAAATTCTCCCATTTTGCTCACTCTTTCTTCATCATGTCTATGTTCTATTATTAATTTCAAAAAAGAAAAATTGCAACAATGTACTACTTTCTTGTACGATAAAAATGGGAGGGAAGTTTCATGATTCAACATTTTAGCTATAAGCCATTATTTGAAAACAGTCAAATTCCGGGGTGGTCCATCCGCTTTTTCTATGAGCAGAAACGTTATGTAGCTGAATATTATAAAGACGGAAGCATCAAATTCTTTGGGGAAAGCCCTGCTGAAGAACAGAAAGAACAGCTTGAGAAAATGATTCACGAGTTAATGCTCTTTCACGTTTATGAATAAATAAAAAGAAATGGGAGCAATCGAATTTTCGATGCTCCCATTTTTATGCGCGTTTCGAGTTAATCATAATTTAATAGCTGGCTGCAGGAAATTATTGCTGGCGTTTGCTAATTTTCCTGCCTATTAAATTATCATTATCTACCATTTCACAGTATCATAAATCTATTGTAATTTCAATTTTCTATCAATTTACGCTCATCTACTAATTATTTATTCCTTCAATATTAAAATTCAATTATCGAATGGCTATTCCAATTTCACTCCAATATTTTTTTCCTCAAATTTCAAATTGGAAAATTGTTTTTTTTACGCAAATATTTTATGATTGTAGTATTAAAATTTTTTTAGGAGGTGTACTCTTTATTTGCCACGCTCATTTGCGCCGCAGATAGGGAATATAGTTGGACGTAGACATAGGAATCGAACTAACCATTAGGTTGATAGCATTTGCTATCTTAATTGCCGCTACGGCATTTTTCGTTGCAACTGAGTTTGCAATAGTTAAAGTAAGAACGACAAAAATTGATCAGCTCGTTGCAGAAGGAAATAAATCTGCAATCCGGGCAAAAAAAGTAATTTCAAACCTTGATGAGTATTTATCTGCTTGTCAGCTCGGAATTACAATTACGGCATTAGGACTCGGATGGCTCGGAGAACCGACTTTCGAAATTATTCTTCATCCAATATTTGAGTTCTTTAACTTAAGCGGTAATGTCACAACTGTTCTTTCATTTATTGTTGCCTTCTCACTCGTAACGTTCATACACGTTGTCGTAGGGGAATTAGCACCAAAAACTCTCGCTATTCAGAAAGCAGAAGCCGTAACATTAAATCTATCTGGATTTTTAATTCTGTTCCATAACATCATGTACCCATTCATCCGTGCTTTAAACGGATCGGCACGTGGATTAACTGGGCTTTTCGGCTTAAAAATGATTTCTGAATCTGAAGAAGCACACTCTGAAGAAGAGCTTCGCATGATTTTATCAGACAGCTTTAAAGGTGGGGAAATTAACCACTCTGAATACGAATATGTTAATAGTATTTTTGAGTTTTCTGATCGAATAGCGAAGGAGATAATGGTACCTCGAACTGAAATTATCAGTATTGAAAGAGGTCAAACGATTCGCGAAGTATTTGAAGTAATGGGCATTGAACAATATACACGTTATCCGGTTACAGATGGTGATAAAGACCATGTCATCGGCCTTGTTAACATGAAGCATTTATTAACAGCTTATATTAAAGATGCTGCAAATGGCGATAAGCTTGTTGATGATTATATGCAACCGGTTATTCGAGTAATCGAAACAATTCCTGTCAGTGATTTATTATTAAAAATACAAAATGAACGTATTCACCTCGCAATTTTAATGGATGAATACGGCGGTACTTCCGGTTTAGTAACAATTGAAGATATTATCGAGGAAATTATCGGTGATATTCAAGATGAATTCGATGAAGATGAAATTCCGGAAATTCAGGAAATCGCTGAAGACCACTACATCTTTGACTCTAAAATGTTATTGCAGGAAATGAATGATATTTTAGGTACAACAATTGAAGATGAAGATATCGATACAATCGGCGGATGGTTCATGACTCAACGCTTTGATGTTCAAGAAGGCGATATAATTGAATCAGAAGGTTATCAGTTCAAAGTAACTGAGCTGGACGGTCACCACATTTTGTATATTGAAGTAACAAAACTTCCACCATCTGAAACGACAGACGAGGAAATTCTATAATTGATACAAAAAACCACACTTTTTCTGAAGTGACCCCTATAAGTTAGACACGGTTATTTCGTTTAGGCTGCTTGGGTAAACTGAGTTCGGTATTCTACCGGACTCAGTTTTAATTTTGCCTTTAAACGTTTTGTGTTGTAATACGTTATATATTTTTCAAGTTCCATTTTAAAATGTTCGACACTTTCAAATTCCTTTAAGTAGAGGAATTCTGACTTCATGATACCGAAGAAATTCTCCATGACAGAGTTGTCATAACAGTTTCCCTTACGTGACATACTTTGCACAATACCTCTTGATTCAAGAACGTGGCGATATTGGTTCATTTGGTAATGCCAACCTTGATCTGAATGCATCAGTAATTGATGTTCCTCTGGCAACCTCTCTAGTGCCTTATCCAACATTTCTGATACAAGCGAATATGTTGGTCTATGACCAATTGTGTACGTAATAATTTCGCCATTAAATAAGTCTAAAACAGGCGATAAATAGAGCTTTTGATCAAACAGCTTAAACTCCGTAATATCTGTAACCCATTTTTCATTCGGTCCTTCTGCTATAAAGTTCCGATCCAATATATTAGGCGCAATCTTACCGACTGTACCTTTATATGATTTGTATTTCTTCATACGCACTAAGCACTTTAAACCTAATTCTTTCATGATACGTTGAACCTTTTTATGATTCACTTTTTGCCCACGATTTGCTAGCTCATCACGAATACGTCGATAACCATAACGACCTTCGTGTTCGTTATAAATTTCTTGAATTTCGGCCTTTAACTCGGCATCTGTATCTTGGCGATCCATCTTCTTCACTAAATCATAGTACGTACTACGTGGAATGCCTGCGAATGCCACAAGCGCTTTCACCGAGTATTTATGCCTTAATTCATAGACGACTTTTACTTTGTCTTCTTTGGTGATTTTTCCTTGGTTTGAACTAAGGCGTTCAACTTTTTTAAATACTCATTTTCCATACGTAGACGATTGATTTCCGCTTGAAGCGCTTCAGGTGAGCCTTCTACTGGTGTTAGTTTTGAATGTTTGTTCGTTTCTTTTTTCATGGATGTACGCCCCTTTTTCTTTGATTGAAGGGCATCGAATCCTTTAGTTTCAAACTGTTTTCGCCATTGAAGTATGGATGATGGTGCTGCTATACCAAAGATAGCCGCTGTTTCATTTAAGGACGTACCGTATTCAATCATATAATTTAGTACGTCTAGTTTAAACTGCGCTGAGTAATTTGTATATCGTTTTATAAAGGCGTCTGCACCATTATGTTCATATTGTTTGACCCATATATGAATTGATTTATTATCCGTACCTATCGACTTTGCGATTGAAAGATAACTCTCATTACCTTTCAAAGCTCGATTCACTGCCTCGAGCTTTTCCTCAGGACTAAATTTAGCCATAGAAAAACTGCACCTCCAATTGTTAGATGTGTCTAACAATTGGGGTGCAGTTCATTCTCCAGTAGGAAAAGTGTGGTTTTTAATTCGGTTATTTATTTACCCTTATTTAGCTTTCGTTCGTCTCAGTCAAATTATGCTTTACTGCATATAAAGCCGCCTGAGTACGGTCCTGTACATGAAGCTTCGCAAAAATATTCGATATATGGGTTTTAACCGTTTTTTCCGTTACATATAACGAAGAAGCGATCTCCCTGTTGCTCTTGCCCTTTGTCAGTTCCGCCAATACATCCTGTTCCCTAGGTGTCAGTGGATTTAAAATATGGGGCTTATTCTCATCTTCACGCAGCCCTTCTTCCAATTGCGAAGTCGCATCCGGATGGATCGTATTTTCACCGCGCATAATTTGCCGGATCGATTCAACTAGATCATCCGGTTCGATATCTTTTAGCTGGTAGCCTGAAGCCCCTGCATCAATTGCCGGAAGCACATGGTCTTTATCCGAAAAGCTTGTCAGCATCAGTACTTTAATATGCGGCCAATTCTTTTTTATTTTTTTAGTTGCCTGGATGCCGTCCATCTCAGGCATGACGAGGTCCATTAAAACAATATCGGGAGAAAGTTGTTCAACAAGCTCTACTGCCTCTAATCCGTTTTTCGCTTCCCCTACAACTTCGATATCCTTTTGGGTTTTTAAAAAGAATAATAACCCTCGTCTTACTACATGATGGTCATCTGCTATTAGTACCCGTATCATCAAATCCCCCCCTAGTATGGTAAACGGACAAGTAATTCTGTTCCTTTTCCTATTTTACTTACCCAATCCGCGGTTCCTCCAACTGCATGTGCCCGGTCAATAATTGATTGCATGCCAATTGATGGTATGCGGCGATGTGCCTCCACATTAAAACCATGGCCTGCATCGTTTACAACGAGTAATACATCGGTAGCGGTCACATTTATATATATTTCCACATTCTTTACACCTGCATGTTTCCGTACATTATTCAATGCTTCTTGAGTAATCCGGAAAAGCGTTTCCTCTACTCTTGACGGGAATTGAATGACCCCCGAAACATTGACCGTTAATTTCAGGTTCAGCATTTCTGCATACACTTTAATCGCTTCGATCAGTCCGCTTTCCAACCCTTTTGGACGGAGCTGCCAAATGAGTGCACGCATTTCCGTCAAAGCTTCCTGTGTAAGCTCTTGAATATCTTTAAACGTTTCTTTAATATCCTGCTCATCACTCATCTCAACTCCTGCACGGGCTGTCAGTGTTACCGAAAAGAGCAGCTGGTTGACAGAGTCATGCAAATCGCGTGCTAACCGGTTACGTTCCTGAACAAGTGCAATTTCCTGCTGTTCATTTGTCAGGTAAATACGTTTAATCGCAGAACCCATCTGAAAGGCAACCGATTCAAGTAAATCTAGCTCCTCATCAGAAAAGCGCACCGTATTTCTTGAAGCGACATTGAGCAACCCGAAGCGTTCCTGACCTGATTGCAATGGTACAGTCGCATGATGGGTAATTTCGTTATGATCACCTACATTTGCTGCGATGGCACTTTCGATGCGCTGACATTCAATAATATTCGAAGCTTTTTTTAACTCTTCATTGCGGAACCGTGATACACACCAGCATCCGCCCTTCTTTAAATAGTGGCACTCGTTATAGTTCAGCGCATCCGGCAGATCCTGCTTCACGACAAGCTCCGATTTCCCTTTTTCATCGATAAAGAAAATCCAGCCCGTTTCGAATTTTGTCCCGCTTAAAAATTTCGACAGCGCACCCTTTAGCATCGGAATCATCTCTGTTTCCTCGTTTAACAGCTCAGCAATTTCTTTTAAAATGGCAATATTAGATTGGTCTTTTGTCATACTGGCTCTTCCTTTGCTACTTCACTTTTCTCTATCATACCATTTCAATTAAATAGTACGCACCGCTATCCCTCTCATACTTTTGAATGAAAAAATTCTGCTATCGTTTACAATAGCAGAATTTCCCTTTACGTTATTTTAAATATTCCACGCGGTATACGTCATGGCGTCTGTCTTTAAGATGCTTAACAGTACCGTCTTGGCGTTGTCGGCGCAATATTTCAAGATCGACATCCCCGATCAGTACCATTTCCAAGTTTGGACTCGTCTCTCCGACGATTCCATCACGTGCAAATTCAAAATCGCTCGGTGCAAAAATGGCCGATTGTGCGTATTGGATATCCATGTTTTCCGTTTCAGGCAAGTTGCCCACCGTTCCGGAAATAACCGTGTAGATCTGGTTTTCGATCGCACGTGCCTGTGCACAATAGCGCACGCGTAAATAGCCATGACGATCTTCTGTACAAAACGGTGTGAAAATAATATTCGCGCCCATATCTGTTGCAATACGCGCAAGTTCCGGAAACTCGATATCATAGCAAATCTGAATGGCAATCTTGCCGCAGTCGGTATCAAATACACGGACCTTATCGCCGTTACTGATTCCCCACCACTTACGTTCATTTGGTGTAATGTGAATTTTATATTGTTTTTCAATCGTTCCGTCACGTCTGAATAAATAGGCGATATTGTAAATCTCCTCATCTTCTTCCTCAACGAAATGCGAACCACCAATAATGTTCACATTGTAGCGGACCGCCAGACTTGTAAACAGTTCGATATATTCAGGTGTATATTTCGTCAATTTACGAACAGCCTGAGACGGTGATTTATCATTTAAGAAACTCATGAGCTGTGTCGTAAAAATTTCCGGAAAGACAACAAAATCCGAGCCTGCATCAGACCCGACATCAACAAAGTATTCACACTGCTTCGCAAAGTCCTCAAAGGAATCAATCGCGCGCATCATATATTGAACAACACAAATACGCACTGGATAACTTGTCTTGAAATGACGCTTGGACAGCGGTCGGTAATCGACGTTGTTCCATTCCATTAATGTCGCATACTTGCCTGAAGCTGTATCATCCGGTAAATAGTTTGGATTAATACGCATTAAAATAAAGCCGTTCATCATTTGGAATGTCAGCACCGGATCATATATTTTATGGCGACTTACCGCATCCACATAATCACGTGGACTCATCTCATCCGAATGGACATGATAGTTTGGAATACGGCCGCCAATAATGATAGATTTCAAATTAAGTGTTCGCGCCAGATCTTTCCGCGCCTCGTATAGTCTTTGACCGACCTTCATACGGCGGTATTCCGGGTGTACCATTACTTCAATACCATACAAATTATAGCCATCTGGATTGTGATTAGTAATAAAACCATTGTCGGTAATATCATTCCATGTATGACGGTCATCGTATTCATCGAAGTTAATGCGCAGGCTCGAGCAGGAACCAATTACCTTCCCATCAAGCTCGGCTACCATTTGTCCTTCAGGGAAAATCGTTAAATGGCTGTATAAATGCGCTCGTTCCCACGGCTCCATACCCGGAAAACATATACGCTGTATCTCTAGTATCGAGTCAATATCCTCTGTAGTCATATTTCTTATTATCATAGGTTTTTCAAATTTGGACATATCTAATGAATCTGTCATGCAAAACTCCCCCTCCATATATAGACTTTCCTTTTAATAGCGATCAATAAACGTAGTAATTTACTTTTTCTCGAATTCAAACTATAATCAATGAGAATAAATATGAAAAACTTCTGCTGATAGAAGTTAAATTTTGAATATCGAGGTAGCACTATGTCCAAAAAACTTGAAAATGCCTTGCTCATTATTTGGGTTGTATCGTTGACAGCAACGCTCGGATCATTGTATTTTTCTGAAATACGAGGATACGAACCATGTACATTATGCTGGTACCAGCGCATTTTAATGTACCCTATTGTGCTGATTTCAACGATTGCCTACATCCAGAAAAATGCGAAAATTGCATTAACAACAGCCGTTTTTTCTACAATTGGCGCGGCAACATCTTTATACCATTATAGTCTACAGAAGTTAGTTTTTATGCAAGATGCAGCACCTGCTTGTGGTCGTGTAGCATGTACAGGTCAGTATATTAACTGGCTGGGCTTCATTACGATCCCATTTTTGGCGCTTACTGCCTTTATTATTATTGCGGCAGTTAGTTTTTATATGTTAAAAGTTTTAAAGGGGGAGAAATAATTTGAAGAAGTTAGCGATTGTCGGTGCAGTAATTGTGTTATTATTCGCAGCAATTATCGTCCTGACAAACATGAAAAACAATGAAAAACTAGAAAACAATCCGTACGGTACAGACAACTTAAAACAATCAACAATCGACTTATTGGACGATGAAAACTATCAAAATATCATTTTACCAGATGCATTGGCAGAAAAAATCGAGTCAGGTGAAGGCGTTGTCGGCTATTTCTTCAGTCCAGAATGTTCTCACTGCCAAAACTACACTCCAAAACTTATGCCGATTGCCGACGAACTTGATGTTCAAGTCGATCAATTAAACATTCTTGAGTTTGATGAATGGAATACTTATAATATTACATCAACACCAACACTTATCTACTTCGAAGACGGCAAAGAGGTTGCCCGTCTGGAAGGTGACGCACCAGATGAAACAACGCGTCAATTCTTTAACGATGTTGTGTTAAAATAAGACTATATTTAAATCGTGTTCTTTACGAGCACGATTTTTCATTTGGAGGAAAATTAATGTTCACATATATCATTCACGAAAACGGACAAACCGTAGAAGACCTGCTGCGCGATAAATGGCGGTTAGGCAAAAAGCTAGTTCACGAATTACGTATGGCTAAAGCAGTAACAATTGATGGAGAGCCCATTATGTGGAAGGAGCCGTTTGAAAAAGGGACAAAAATCGAATTTGCATTTGATATTCCCGCTTCGAACTATACTCCAACGGACAGCTGCGATGTAAAAATCCGCTATGAAGACGAGCACTGCCTTATTGTTTCAAAGCCTAAAGGAATGGCGACACATCCAAACGAGCCAACTGACAACGACACATGCATGAATCATGTCATGCGTTATATTATGGATAACGGCGGGCATTATGCGGAGCATGTTCACCGTTTAGATCAAGGAACAAACGGCTTACTGCTTGTCGCAAAGCATCCGGTTGCAAAGTCTATTTTCGACCGTATGATCGAAGAAAAAACAATCGTGCGTACGTATGCCGCAGAAGTTCAGGGCAACCTTCGTACAGACAGCGGTACGATCAACGCTGGTATTGGTAAAGACCGCCATCATAATACTCGCCGTGTCGTATCACCTACCGGCCAGCATGCAGTGACACATTACGAGGTAGTGAATCGCTATAAAGGTACTTGTGTTGTCCATGTTGTTCTTGAGACAGGACGTACACACCAGATTCGTGTGCATATGGCGCATCTGGGCCACCCGATTGTTGGTGATACAATGTACGGTGCACGTGAAACCGCGTCAGGTGATTATGCATTGCACGCCATTCAGCTAGCATTTATGCACCCGTTTTTAGACGAGCAGATCATCGTGAAAGATAACTAAAAAAGAGGCGTTCGTAATTAAAATACGGACGCCCTTTTTCCTATCTTTTTTCACGCTCAATATAAGTTACTTCATTCGCTCTTGAAAATTGATAAATCAAGCTTCTACCGGTTGAGTGCAATTCTTTTTCTTTAATGACAAACTGATCCCCTGTTTTTGTTGTAAATGTGATATCTCCCTTGTTACTGCCTACTACATATTCATAAACAACTTCATCGAAATCTTCCCACCGATATTGTTGTTCCTCAAATAAATGATGTCGCTCCAATTGTTCCTGGCTAATCAACAAATAATTTTGAGTCGATAAGTACCCAATGCCAACACTCAATATAAAGAGTAATAGTCCAATCAAATAAACTTTTATATTACGCCTGTACGCTAAAATCCACAGCATCACTATCGCAACAAAACACGCCACCAGAACTAGTCTTAAATTAATTGGATTCGGAATAAACGTAGCGGCTGTGTTATTATACTGGAAAAACTCCATCTGAAAAATCGGATGGAAAATCATAATAAAAGGTGCAAGAACTACAATCGTTACTGCAGCCATCGAGAAAAACAAACTCGGTGAAAAGTTTTTAAACACAGTTTCACTCCCCCTAAGTAAAAACGATGTTAGAAATCAAACTTGAAATTATCAGGATTTTGTCCAAAACGTTCATTACGGTTCAATGCATTTAACTGCTGCATCGTTTCATTCGTTAATTCGAAATGATATAGTTCACTATTTTCTTTTATGCGTGAAGCTGTAACAGATTTCGGAATAATGATGACATCGTTTTGCAAATGCCAACGTAAGATGATTTGAGCTGGTGATACATTATATTCATCTGCAATACGAATAATCGTTTCATCGTTTAAAACTTTTCCGCGTCCAAGCGGTGACCATGCTGTTACCGCAATTTGCTGCTGTTCACAAAATGCACGTAGTGGTTCTTGGGTTAAATACGGGTGGGCTTCGATTTGGTTAACCATTGGCGCGACGTTGCAAGTTGCCAAAATTGTCTTTAAATGATGTTCATGATGGTTTGATACTCCCGTTACACGGATGAGTTTTTCATCATACAAGCGTTCAATTGCACGGTACGTATCTACATATTTATGTTCGACCGGCCAATGTGTTAAATAAAGATCCACATAATCCATATCAAGCTTTTTCAATGATGTTTCGAATGCACGTAAAGTATTGTCATAGCCTTGGTCGCTATTCCAAACTTTTGTTGTAACAAAGAGATCCTCGCGCGGTACAGAAGAATGGCGAATGGCTTCCCCTACTTCTTCTTCATTGTAATAAAGCGCTGCTGTGTCGATTGCACGGTAACCTAGATCAAGCGCTGTTTCAATCGCCTCAAGTGTTTCATCACGGTCTGTCATTTTATAAACGCCTAATCCTAAATAAGGCATTTCTGCGCCATTGGCTAATTTTTTCGTTGAGTGTAAATTCATTTTGTTCACCTCTTAAATTTGATTGTACTTATTATAACATTCTAATTATTTGCCGTTTATTAATCGCTATCAATTGTTAATGCTTACTGGCCAGTAAACTTATTATCTACTATATTCCCATTACCAGAATAATCTTCCAGATACAGGAGTATATATTATAATATATTCTCTTGGAGGAGCTGAAAAACTATGATGGATACACAACTAGTTTTGACTGGATTTTTGAAGCGTGCACAACGGTATTTCCCGAACAAACAAATTATCTCACGTACAAGCCCCACTAAGACACATCGTATTACATTCAATGACTATGTAAAAAGAACACATCGATTAGCGGATGCCCTAACAAAGCTTGGGATGAAGCGCGGCACAAAAGTCGGTACATTTGCCTGGAATCATCATCGTCATCTCGAAGCGTATTTTGCGATTCCGAGCAGTGGTGCAGTTTTACACACGATTAACATCCGACTTGCCCCAGAACATATTGTTTATATTATTAATCATGCCGAAGATGAAATTTTATTGATTGATAGCGACTTATTCCCATTAGTCGAGCCTGCACTAGGCCACTTGAAAACGGTCAAGCATATTATTGTCATGGGGGATGAATTGAGCGCTCCACAATCCAGTTTTCCGAATGTATATAGCTATGAACAGCTTCTTCAGGAAGCGGATGAAAATTTCGAGTTTCCGACAGATCTGGATGAAAATTTGCCGGCTGGGATGTGCTACACTTCAGCAACGACGGGTATGCCAAAAGGTGTCGTTTATACACATCGAAGCATCGTACTGCATAGCTTGGCACTAGGTCTTGCTGAATCCTTTGCCATTAAAGAAAGCGATACTGCCCTGCCGATTGTACCGATGTTCCATGCAAATGCATGGGGCTTCCCGTTTGCTGCATTGAATTTCGGCTCAAATATTATTTTACCGGGACCGATGATGACACCTGGCTTAGTTTTGGATCTGATTGAACAAGAGAGAGTAACGATTACAGCTGGTGTTCCAACAATTTGGCTTGGTGCACTTTCCGAACAGGAAAAACAGCCCCGCGATCTCTCTTCTGTCCGTTTAATCATTTCGGGTGGTTCCGCTTCCCCGAAAGGTTTAATTCAAGCTTACAATGAAAAACTCGGTGTTCCGTATATCAACGCTTACGGTATGACGGAAACTTCACCGCTTGTAAGTATGTCGCATCTTATAAGTGAGATGAACGACTATACAGATGATGAACAGTTAAACATTCGTGTATCCCAAGGATTGACGGTTTCGCTAATTGAAACAGAGGTCGTGAACGAAAACGGTCCGGTTCCATGGGATGGCAAAACAATGGGTGAACTACGTGTCCGCGGTCCATGGATTGCCTCAGAATATTATAATGATGAGCGGACAAAAGAAGCATTCCGAGATGGCTGGCTTTATACAGGTGACATTGCGGTATATACAAAAGAAGGCTATATCAAAATTACCGACCGCACAAAGGACCTTATTAAATCGGGCGGTGAATGGATTTCGTCCGTTGATCTTGAAAATGCCCTCATGTCACATCCTGCTGTATTCGAAGCAGCCGTAATTGCGGTCCCCCATCCAAAGTGGCAGGAGCGTCCGTTGGCATGTGTCGTTTTAAAAGAAGGTGCAACGGCATCTAAAGAAGAGCTCATCGAGTCAATTGAACTGGAGTTTGCAAAGTGGTGGCTTCCGGATGATGTTGTATTTTTAAACGAAATCCCAAAAACTTCTGTCGGCAAATTTCTAAAAGCAACTTTGCGGGAACAATTAAAAGACTACGAGGTTCAAATTTAACTAGAAAAAGTATAAAATCTTAGTAAGAAACGGATATTTTATAAAATTGATTGAAATGAAGGGCGAGTGTTCGTGCTGACGGTTTCACCTTTCGCACTGTGAAAACATTAGCTGACGGCTACGCCTTTCGCTACAAGCAAGCTTCCTGCGGGATGAGCAAAATTTATTTTGCGACGAAAGCGAAGCGGCAGGAGCACCGACGCCTGAGACTACAGGCTCAGGCCTTGCCCGCGGAAAGCGTTCCGGAATGGAAATCAATTATTATGCATAGCAAAAAGACGCCACTTTTCTTTGAGAAAAGTGGCGTCTTTGGATTATGTCCCAAACTAACTTTTTTATTTTCCCTCTTCCTGCTGTTCATCCTCTTCATCATCAAACTGCTGCGGATCTGAAATGCGTTCCGCTTCTTCCAATTGTCCACCGTCTCGCAAGTTCTCCATTTGCTTCCCGAGAATTTTCAGCTCATCCATCGTATTAGCCATATTTCCATTAACGATTTCTTCTCTTTTCATATAAATCCCTCCAAATTAATTTAGTATTATTTTTTTCCAATTTTGACTGATTTCTGTCATAAATAAAGTATTCATTCAAATAATTTATGCTATACTGAAAAAAGAGATAATTAAAACATGAGGAGGATTCTTCCATGAAATTACTTTTAATTCTTGGTGTCAGCATATCATTTTTAATCGCTATTTTCACAGCTGGCTATGATAGCAAACCATTCTCAAAAGAAAGATAATTCCACTAGCTTTCCAGTAAAGGACAATCGTTAATTAGCGGTTGTCTTTTTCATTTGACTTTTATTGTTGCATATTTTATATTAGTTACATAAAGTAAGTTGATTATAAAAAATAACCATCAAGGGAGATCATATATTATGGCTACACATTTTCATAAAAAACCAAATCTTTATCCTGCTCATGTTCAATTAAAAGTTTCTGACTTAGTACGTTCGATCGAATACTACACAACAGTTATCGGCTTTAAAGTATTACAGCAAACAGAAACGGAAGCATACTTGACAGCAGACGGACAAACAAGCTTAGTATCACTAGTCGAAGTACAAAATGCTCAGCCACTTAAACAAGGCTTTGCAGGTTTATACCACTTAGCATTACTATTACCCTCTCGCAAGGACTTAGGAAACATCGTACAGCATTTTATTAATCTGAATGTTCGTATTGGGGCAGCAGATCATGATGTTTCAGAAGCACTTTACTTAAACGATCCAGATGGAAATGGTATTGAAATTTATATCGACCGTCATGAATCGGAATGGACTTGGAATCAGGACGAACAAGTCCATATGGTGACAGAACAGCTGAATTTCCAGCCGATTTTAGCAGCTGCAGACGGCAATTGGAACGGCTTGCCTGCTGACACTGTTATGGGGCATGTACACTTATCCGTAGTAAATCTGGACAAATCGGAGCAGTTTTATACAAATGTATTGGATTATAATGTCGTGACTCGTTACGGTGCACAGGCGCTGTTCGTATCAACAGGTAAATATCATCACCATTTCGGCTTAAATACTTGGAACAGCAACAACGGCCATGCTCCAACAAACGATATGGTCGGTTTAAAATCCTTTACGGTCGTGTTAAAAAATGCGCAGTATGCAGAAGAAGTAAAACAAAGCCTGACAACTAACGGCTTCATCGTTGAAAACTTTGCAGAAGCACCAGCACACGGGGGTACTCAGCTATTCTCAACAGTGGATCCAAACGGTTTACGCATCATCTTTACATTAGATGGTGAATAAGGCGATGAAAATAACCTAAAGCACGAGCCCGAAAAATTTTTCGGGCTCTTTTTTGAAACTTTCTTTTCTATCCAACGTATACATAATTAATTACAATTAACGGAGGAATTCATTTGTCACTATTTAATAAAGTTTTAGCAAGTGTTGGTATAGGAGCTGCAAAAGTTGATACAAAATTGCACAAATCAACTTACACGTTAAATGAAAATATTTCAGGTGTTGTCGAAATCATCGGGGGTAGCACGGAACAGCAGGTTGATGCAATCTATCTAACACTTCATACAAACTTTATCCGCGAAATTGATGATAAAAAGATTAAAGATGTAGCGGTGCTGCACAAATACAAATTAAATGAGCCATTTACAATTCAGGCAGAAGAAAAACGCCAAATCCCATTTTCATTCGCCCTGCCCCCTGTTGTTCCGGTAACGACGGGCAACTCGCGTGTATGGATTCAAACCGGCTTAGATATTAAAAATGCGGTAGACCCTAAAGATAAAGACTTTATCGAGATTCAGCCGACTCGTCTTGCGAATGGTGTGTTAACAGCGATTCAAAACATGGGTTTCCGGTTGCGTAAAGTAGATAACGAACAAGCCCCTTCTTATTTACGCCGCCAAACACCGATTGTCCAGGAATTTGAGTTTACACCGACAAACAACACGTATCGCCGGTATCTAGACGAACTTGAAGTTGTCTTTTTACATCAATCACCAAACTCAGTCGAAATTTTATTGCAGGTAGATCGACGTGCACGCGGACTTGGAGGTTTTTTATCCGAAGCATTCGATATGGATGAAAGCTTCATCCGCCTCACATTATCCGAACACGACAATATCCAGGCAAAGCTTGAGCAAGTGATAAAAACGAAGAAGAAATAATAACAAGGCAAGAAGCATCAGTCGCTTCTTGCCTTGTTTTATTTTAAACCTGGATAGTTTTGTTGTCTTAGTACTTCGTAAATCACAATTGCCGCTGTATTTGATAAATTCAGGGAGCGGATATGGTCGCTTTGCGGTATGCGCAGACACATATCGGCACGTTCTTTTGCAAATTCTTTCGGCAAGCCTGTCGTTTCTCTTCCGAACATAAAGTACAGGTCACGTTCTGAATTTCTGAAATCATGTGTCGTAAATGGCTCATCACTATATGTTTCAATTAAATAAACATCGCCATCTTTACTGTACTCGATAAAATCTTCTAAAGAATCATGGTATACGACATTCACATGTTCCCAATAATCCAATCCAGCACGCTTTAACATTTTGTCATCTGTTGAAAAACCTAATGGACGGATTAAATGTAATGATGTATTCGTTCCAGCACAAGTGCGGGCAATGTTGCCTGTATTTGCTGGGATTTCTGGTTGATATAATACAATATGGTTTGGCACTTCTGATCCTTCTCTCTTAATGATTTAACATTGCCAGCCCTTTTTCAATCTCGGCCAGCACTTCTTCATCCTGCTCTGTTTTTCTGGCAGCCAATAAAATGTCCTCTGCCCCATCTGTTCCAATTTTTCCGATTGCCCATGCAGCCGTCCCTCTTAATACAGGGCGTTCATCTTCTTGCAATACTTGAACTAAGTCAGGCATTGCCGCTTCTTCTTTAAAGTGGGCAAGCGCTAAAATGGCATTGCGCTGAATCGGCTTTTTGCCGCGCCATGAGCCGGATACATGTCCAAACTTTGCTTTAAATTCCTTATTGGAAATCGATAAAAGCGGCTGAAGTAACGGTTTTGCGATTTCAGGATCCGGCGTGAATTCATCATGAATCCAGTTTAGCTTTCCTTTATTTTTCGGACACACTGTCTGGCATGTATCACAACCATACAACCGGTTTCCGATTTTGGCACGAAATTCATCGGGCAAAAATCCTTTCGTTTGAGTTAAAAAGGCAATGCATCGCTGTGAATTCAGCTGCCCAGGTGCAACGATCGCTCCAGTTGGACATACATCAATACATAATGTACAGTCTCCGCATTCATCCTCCATCGGTGTGTCAGGGGCAAACGGGATATTTGTGATGATCTCGCCTAAATAGACGTACGAACCAAACTCCGGTGTAATGATCGAACAATTTTTTGCGCTCCAACCGATACCTGCCCGTTCTGCAACTGCACGATCTACTAGTTCCCCAGTATCGACCATCGATTTCACCTTTACATTTGGCACACGTTCATGCAGCCATGCTTCAATGAGCTGCAGACGTTCACGAACAGCTGTATGATAGTCAATCCCCCATGAAGCACGGCAAAAAATACCGCGGCGCTCCCCTTTTTTTCCTTGCGGGGCATCTTGCATGCGTGAAGGATAGGCAATCGCGATCGCAATAATACTTTCTGCTTCATCTAATAATTTTAAAGGCTCTGTACGCAGCTCTATATTTGCTTCTTCAAAGCCTGATTGGTATGCTAATTGTTGCTGACGACGCAGACGGTTTTTCAATTCATGAAACGGAGCAGCGGTCGTAAATCCGATTTTATCAACACCAATAGATGCTGCGTATTTCACTAAATCTTCTTGAAGTTGATGAACTTTCATTTCACATACTCCTTTCAAATGATACAATAATTATAAACTTATTTCGTATTACATATTTTAGTATTTCTCCCATTAAAAACAATGTAAGAAGGTGTTCTCATGAATATTTCAATAAATGAAGCTCTTTTTTCTGTCAATGAGCAATTAAAAATTGGCCTTATCCATTATAGCAAAATTATCGTTGAAGAATCTCCTCAAATGATTAAAGGTCGCACACAACTTTATCAGGAAAATCTATATTTGGAATTACAGGAAACACCTGTGACAGAACGTCCTGGTATTAAAGAGTGGCGCCAGCTTTGGAAGGCTTTTGGCGGGGACCCGAACCGGTACCGTCACTCTGCGGAAAGCTTAATGCGCCGTATCGCCAAACAGCAATATTTAGCACCGTTCCATTCGGCTGTTGATTTAAATAACTTCTTCTCCCTGCAATACGAAATTCCTGTTGGCATTTATGATGCAGAAAGTATTGATGGTAATGTGGAAATCAATGTCGGCAATGCATCGACAGGCTATGAAGGAATTAATGGACGCTTTAATTCATTGGATAACATCATCCACGCCAAAGATGCAACCGGTCCATTCGGCAGCCCCTTTGTTGATTCAAAAAGAACGGCAGTGACAGAAGCTACGACAAATGCGCTGCAAATCTTTTATTTACGCCCTTCCCTCAGTGGAAAGGAAGCTGCTGAAATACTAGGCAGTGCAGGAAACATGTTTACACAAATTAGCGGTGGCGAATATGAAGTACATATTCTTTCAAGGGAAAATCCAAAAGTTCATATTTAAGGAGTGAAATCGTTTGACTATAAACTTAGCTGAGGCAGTAAAACTAAAAAGTATCATTACGAAAAGAATCCAGGAACGAACAATACAAGTGCATTCATTAACACATGCTATCATTGAAAAAGGCGAACAGCCGAAAACACCTGATTATACACTCGAAATGCTTGAAGCCGAGTTAAAAGAGCTTCGTTATGATTCACGTAAACTTGATGCCCTGATCTACCGGGCTAATATCGACAATACTATTGTGTTTAAAGATGAGGAAATGCCTATTGTAGAGGCGATTGAACTTGCGAGTCAATTACGTGCAGAAGCACAATTTTGCAAAAACCTTGGTTCTGAGGAAAAAGAGGCTTTCTACCATAATTCCGGTGATGCCATACTTTACCGTGTAGCATTGTATGATCCAATGACATACCGAAACCGTGCAAATGAGCTTGAAAAGGAAGCACATCGCCTTTCCAATTTAATTAATGCCAAAAACTATCAAGTTGAAATTGAATTTGATGACAGTAACTATTTCTAAACCTAGGGCGGTGAGACTCCAAACTAGGTAATAACGGGCGATTTTTGCTTCGGCATCCCCAACTAATGGTCAAACCGATGACCCTTTACCGTTTACACTGTTACCTTTCACACATAACCAACTATAGTAAAAGCTAACACAATCGTAATTGAGTATTTTTGCTCGCCCGTTATTAAAAGACACCTGCTCACTTACACGTGAAAAGGTGTCTTTGCTTTTTATTTCAGCTAAATCCTACTCTACACCCGGTAAAATGCTTAATGTCTTTTCATCTGCATCTAATAATACGTCCACACCTAATGGAATCGCAATATTAGGCTCGCAGTGGCCAATTTTAAACCCTGCTACTGCCGGTTTGTTAAACGGCTTCAAATACCCTTCTATTACCTTCAGCACATCTTCATAGCTGTATGTATCATCCGGCATATTAAAGTCTGCTATTACAAAGCCTGCTGCAAGCTCCAGCTTTCTTGAAAGACGCAGCTGATTCAGCATTAAATCAATTTGCTCAATTGTTTCACCTAAATCTTCAAGTAGTAAAATTTTATTGCGCACATCAATTTCAAATTTAGTTCCAAGTGTGCTGACAATACGGTTTAAATTTCCGCCTGTCAATTCGCCGCGTACAGCTCCCGGTATAATTGTCGTAAGAGGTGAAATGCTTTCTGTATACTGAATTTCAATCGGCTGGAATAGCTGCTGGAACATTTTTTTAGAAAGAGGGTCCAGTTCCCCTTTTGGACTAGACAGCATCGGACCATGGAATGTCACTAAATTTGCAAACTCGTTTACTTGTGTATGTAAAGTCGTCACATCGGAAAAGCCCCAAATTATTTTCGGATTGTCCTCGATTAATGGATAGCTTATCTTATCGATGATTCTTGAGATTCCGTAGCCGCCCTTCACTAAAAAGACTGCCTTCACTTCCGGATCAACAATCATTTGGTGGAAGTCTTTAATCCGCTCCTCGTCGGAACCTGCCAAATAGCCTTCGTATGCCTGTACCGTATTACCAAGCTTATACTTTAAACCTAATTCCTCTAAAAACGCTAATTTATCCCCTAATGATTCTATATTAAGCGGACTACTTAAATTAACTAATCCTACTGTATCGCCATGCTGTAACCTTGCTGGTCGAATTTTCATGCCAATGACCTCCTTTTGCTTCTGTCGTTATTGTATCATAGCGTTTTATGTAAAGCGCATTGCAAATTCCATGTGGTTGTCCCTATAATAGATAAAATCAATTTCCAATATAAGGAGATGCTCAATAATGAAATTTCCACCACAGCTACTGCTCATTTTGGCTACTTTATTGTGGGGTGGCAACTTTGTAATTGGACGAGCTGTTTCAGGAGATATTCCTCCGATTACACTTGCCTTTTTACGTTGGATTGTCGCCTTTCTAGTATTTTTCCCAATCGCTTACAACCGGACGAAAAAAGAATGGCCTGCGCTGAAACAGCATTGGGGTGCTGTCATCATTTTAGCAATAACAGGAGTTGCCGCATTCAATACACTCGTCTACATCGGCTTGCATGATACAACATCCATTAATGCATCTTTAATGAATTCATCAACACCGATTATTATATACATACTGAGCTTTATCTTTTTAAAAGAACGGTTAACGAAGTTCCAAATGATCGGCACACTGCTTTCTTTAGCCGGAGTGCTCTTTATTATATCCGGAGGCTCATTACAAAGCCTGCTTTCATTTTCATTCAACAAAGGGGACTTAATCGTTTTGATTGCGGTAGTGTGCTGGAGTTTCTATTCATTACTCATTAAAAAGTACGCAGGTAAGCTGCCGGGTTATTCAACGTTTTTAGTGACGATTGCAATCGGAGCTATTATGTTACTTCCGTTCGCAGTATATGAACTACTAACAACATCACAAGCAATCGTATGGAACGCTTCGACAATTGGGGCGATTTTTTATGTAGGGATCATTGCTTCGATAGTTGCCTTTTTAAGCTGGAACAATGGCGTTGTCTCATTAGGAGCAAACAAAGCAGGAATCTATTTAAACTTCATTCCTCTATTTGCCACAATCTTTGCTGTACTGTTTTTAAATGAGCAACTCCTCATCGCTCAAGTAATCGGAGGCATTGCGGTAATTACAGGAGTATTTATTTCATCGATCAAATAATGGAGTGCACAATGTATGCACTCCTTTACCTTATTTTACATCTGTATAAATAACCGTCACATCTGGATGGTTGTGCAGTGCGCTCGCAGGGAAATCTTCTGTTACGACACCGCTGCGTAAACGTTCAAATGCCTCCTGTTTTGATGCACCTGAAATTAATAATACAATCTTTTTAGAACTTAAAATCGTTTTGATTCCCATTGTAATGGCATGTGTCGGCACATCATCAATTGAATCAAAATAGACTTGATTCGCTTCACGTGTAGACTGTGCAAGCTCTACAATATTTGTACCTAAATCAAAAGGAGTTCCAGGTTCATTAAAACCGATATGTCCATTTACACCAATTCCTAAAAGCTGTATATCAATATTTCCCGCCGCATTAATCAATGCATCATATTCAGCGGCAGCTTTTTCTAAATTCGACTTATTACCAGCTGGTAAATAAATATTTTCCCGTTTCATATCGATATGATTAAACAGGTTATAGTCCATATAATAATGGTAGCTCGCTTCATTTGCCGGATTAATACCGATATATTCATCCAAGTTGAAAGACTTGGCTTGTTTAAAAGATACTTCGCCTGCCTTATACGCAGCTACAAGCTTTTTATAAAAGCCTTCCGGGGTACCTCCTGTAGCCATTCCAAATACCGTTGAACTATCCTTTTTTAATTGATCTATAAAAATTGTTGCAGCAATTTTACTCAACTCACCATAGTTTGCCGCTTCAATCCACTTAAAATTTGTTGCTACATTCATTTGTTTAATTCCCTACTTCCTCGCTATATTCCATAATTTATATCACTTAAATAAAATGCGTTTTTTTAAAATTCATTCCTAACATCACTATGTTAATTTTATAGTAAATAATTTTAATACGCCAGAAAAAACGTGCAGGATTTTCTGGAAAACATACTAATTTCCTTTGTATATAATATGATATTCTCCCATACTAATTTCCCAATATTCCGTACGCAGACTTTATTTTTCTCATTATCATATAAAAGAATCGATGAATCTATTCTTTCCTAATTTCACTTATAAATACCACTGTTGAAGTCGGATTCTATAATCTATTCTATGCTCTCTAAAAAGATTATGGGACTTTATATATCGATTATAAAAATAAAAAAAGACCTCACAGTATGAACTGTGAAGTCTTTTTTTCAGATACCGAGTGTGGGACTTGAACCCACACGCCTCGCGGCAACGGATTTTGAGTCCGTCGTGTCTGCCATTCCACCAACTCGGCAAAATAAGGTAAAAAAAAATCGGTTTCTCCGATTAAATAAAATATGGAGGCGGCAACCGGATTTGAACCGGTGATAAAGGTGTTGCAGACCTGTGCCTTACCACTTGGCTATGCCGCCATATTTGGAGCGGAAGACGAGGTTCGAACTCGCGACCCCCACCTTGGCAAGGTGGTGTTCTACCACTGAACTACTTCCGCAAAATAAAAAAATGGCTGGGGTACCTGGATTCGAACCAGGGCATGACGGAATCAAAATCCGTTGCCTTACCGCTTGGCTATACCCCAAATATTTAAATTATGATATAGAATGGGGCGACTGATGGGAATCGAACCCACGAATGCCTGAACCACAATCAGGTGCGTTAACCACTTCGCCACAACCGCCACTATATTATAATTTTAACACTTAAACCTAAATAAAAATGGGGCGACTGATGGGAATCGAACCCACGAATGCCTGAACCACAATCAGGTGCGTTAACCACTTCGCCACAACCGCCACTATATTATTTTAAGTATTTTTAAGTTATTTGGCAGGGGCAGTAGGAATCGAACCCACACTGACGGTTTTGGAGACCGTAGTTCTACCTTTAAACTATGCCCCTATCAAAAGGATGGTGGAGGGGGACGGATTCGAACCGCCGAACCCTAAGGAGCGGATTTACAGTCCGCCGCGTTTAGCCACTTCGCTACCCCTCCAGGTAATGGTGCCGGCGAAAGGAGTCGAACCCTCGACCTACTGATTACAAGTCAGTTGCTCTACCAACTGAGCTACACCGGCAAAAATATGGTGGGTTTGGACGGAATCGAACCGCCGACACTTAGAGCTTCAATCTAATGCTCTACCAACTGAGCTACAAACCCACAAATTAATTTTTTAAAAAAATGGCGGTCCCGACCGGGATCGAACCGGCGATCTCCTGCGTGACAGGCAGGCATGTTAACCGCTACACCACGGGACCATTTGGTTGCGGGGGCAGGACTTGAACCTGCGACCTTCGGGTTATGAGCCCGACGAGCTACCACTGCTCCACCCCGCGATAATACTATTTGTTTAATGGTGGAGGATGACGGGCTCGAACCGCCGACCCCCTGCTTGTAAGGCAGGTGCTCTCCCAGCTGAGCTAATCCTCCAATGCTGGATACTACTTATGTATCTTTTGGTGACCCGTACGGGATTCGAACCCGTGTTACCGCCGTGAAAGGGCGGTGTCTTAACCACTTGACCAACGGGCCTCTTTATAAATTAAGCCTGGCGGAGAGTAAGGGATTTGAACCCTTGATGCAGGGTTACCCGCATACACGATTTCCAATCGTGCTCCTTCGGCCACTCGGACAACTCTCCAAGATTTAATGGCTCCGAAGGCAGGACTCGAACCTGCGACCTGCCGGTTAACAGCCGGATGCTCTACCAACTGAGCTACTTCGGAATAATTCTATAACAGCCTAGCGACGTCCTACTCTCACAGGGGGAAGCCCCCAACTACCATCGGCGCTAAAGAGCTTAACTTCCGTGTTCGGTATGGGAACGGGTGTGACCTCTTTGCCATCATCACTAGACTATTTAATCGAAAGACATTATTTATTGTATCATACTTTTCTTATTTGTCAAGTATTTATATAATAATTTTTCATTCTTTCAAAACTGGATAAACGTTTCATTGAATTGAGCAATAAAATGTGGTTAAGTCCTCGACCGATTAGTATTCGTCAGCTGCATGCGTCACCGCACTTCCACCTCGAACCTATCTACCTGATCGTCTTTCAGGGGTCTTACTTACTTGCGTAATGGGAAATCTCATCTTGAGGGGGGCTTCATGCTTAGATGCTTTCAGCACTTATCCCGTCCATACATAGCTACCCAGCGATGCCTTTGGCAAGACAACTGGTACACCAGCGGTATGTCCATCCCGGTCCTCTCGTACTAAGGACAGCTCCTCTCAAATTTCCTACGCCCACGACGGATAGGGACCGAACTGTCTCACGACGTTCTGAACCCAGCTCGCGTACCGCTTTAATGGGCGAACAGCCCAACCCTTGGGACCGACTACAGCCCCAGGATGCGATGAGCCGACATCGAGGTGCCAAACCTCCCCGTCGATGTGGACTCTTGGGGGAGATAAGCCTGTTATCCCCGGGGTAGCTTTTATCCGTTGAGCGATGGCCCTTCCATGCGGAACCACCGGATCACTAAGCCCGTCTTTCGACCCTGCTCGACTTGTAGGTCTCGCAGTCAAGCTCCCTTATGCCTTTACACTCTACGAATGATTTCCAACCATTCTGAGGGAACCTTTGGGCGCCTCCGTTACTCTTTAGGAGGCGACCGCCCCAGTCAAACTGTCCGCCTGACACTGTCTCCTACCCCGCTAAGGGGCATGGGTTAGAAGTTCAATACAACCAGGGTAGTATCCCACCGACGCCTCCTTCGAAGCTGGCGCTCCGAGATCTCTGGCTCCTACCTATCCTGTACAAGTTGTACCAAAATTCAATATCAGGCTACAGTAAAGCTCCACGGGGTCTTTCCGTCCTGTCGCGGGTAACCTGCATCTTCACAGGTACTATAATTTCACCGAGTCTCTCGTTGAGACAGTGCCCAGATCGTTACGCCTTTCGTGCGGGTCGGAACTTACCCGACAAGGAATTTCGCTACCTTAGGACCGTTATAGTTACGGCCGCCGTTTACTGGGGCTTCAATTCACAGCTTCGCTTGCGCTAACCGCTCCTCTTAACCTTCCAGCACCGGGCAGGCGTCAGCCCCTATACGTCACCTTACGGTTTTGCAGAGACCTGTGTTTTTGCTAAACAGTCGCCTGGGCCTATTCACTGCGGCTTCTCTAGGCTATGCACCCAAAGAAGCACCCCTTCTCCCGAAGTTACGGGGTCATTTTGCCGAGTTCCTTAACGAGAGTTCTCTCGCACACCTTAGGATTCTCTCCTCGACTACCTGTGTCGGTTTGCGGTACGGGCACCTCTCACCTCGATAGAGGCTTTTCTTGGCAGTGTGAAATCAGGAACTTCGCTCATACGAGCTCGTCATCACAGCTCAACGTTAAAGTATGCGGATTTGCCTACATACACGCCTTACTGCTTGAACACGCGCAACCAACGGCGTGCTTACCCTATCCTACTGCGTCCCCCCATTTCTCAAACGGTGAGGAGGTGGTACAGGAATATCAACCTGTTGTCCATCGCCTACGCCTATCGGCCTCGGCTTAGGTCCCGACTAACCCTGAGCGGACGAGCCTTCCTCAGGAAACCTTAGTCATACGGTGCATGGGATTCTCACCCATGTTTCGCTACTCATACCGGCATTCTCACTTCTAACCGCTCCACCAGTCCTTCCGGTCTGACTTCAACGCTGTTAGAACGCTCTCCTACCACGCATACTCTAAGTATGCATCCACAGCTTCGGTGAATCGTTTAGCCCCGATACATTTTCGGCGCAGCGTCACTCGACCAGTGAGCTATTACGCACTCTTTAAATGATGGCTGCTTCTAAGCCAACATCCTGGTTGTCTAAGCAACGCCACATCCTTTTCCACTTAACGATTACTTGGGGACCTTAGCTGGTGGTCTGGGCTGTTTCCCTCTTGACTACGGATCTTATCACTCGCAGTCTGACTCCCGTGTATAAATATCCGGCATTCGGAGTTTGTCTGAATTCGGTAAAGCGAGATGCCCCCCTAGTCCAAACAGTGCTCTACCTCCGGTATTCTCAATCACGAGGCTAGCCCTAAAGCTATTTCGGAGAGAACCAGCTATCTCCAGGTTCGATTGGAATTTCTCCGCTACCCACACCTCATCCCCGCACTTTTCAACGTGCGTGGGTTCGGGCCTCCAGTGAGTGTTACCTCACCTTCACCCTGGACATGGGTAGATCACCTGGTTTCGGGTCTACGACCACGTACTAATTCGCCCTATTCAGACTCGCTTTCGCTGCGGCTCCGTCTTCTCAACTTAACCTCGCACGTAATCGTAACTCGCCGGTTCATTCTACAAAAGGCACGCTATCACCCATTAACGGGCTCTAACTACTTGTAGGCACACGGTTTCAGGATCTATTTCACTCCCCTTCCGGGGTGCTTTTCACCTTTCCCTCACGGTACTGGTTCACTATCGGTCACTAGGTAGTATTTAGCCTTGGGAGATGGTCCTCCCGGATTCCGACGGAATTTCACGTGTTCCGCCGTACTCAGGATCCACTCTGGAGGGAATGAACTTTTGACTACAGGGCTTTTACCTTGTTTCGCGGACCTTTCCAAGTCGCTTCGTCTAATTCATTCTTTTGTAACTCCGTATAGAGTGTCCTACAACCCCAAAGAGCAAGCTCTTTGGTTTGGGCTCTTCCCGTTTCGCTCGCCGCTACTCAGGGAATCGAATTTTCTTTCTGTTCCTGCAGGTACTTAGATGTTTCAGTTCCCTGCGTCTGTCTTCAACACGCTATGAATTCACGTGAAGATACTATCCGATTAAAGATAGTGGGTTCCCCCATTCGGAAATCCCCGGATCAAAGCTTACTTACAGCTCCCCGAGGCATATCGGTGTTAGTGCCGTCCTTCATCGACTCCTAGTGCCAAGGCATCCACCGTGCGCCCTTATTAACTTAACCAA
>NZ_JBBOPD010000001.1:3650000-3855000 GCF_038003445.1 Solibacillus sp. FSL K6-1126
ACGCTTTTCCAGACTTTCGTTACTCATAATCAATTCTTCATATAATTTATAGATGGCTGGATCATTTCGTTTTACCTGGGCCCATACTGTAACTTCCGGGTAATGCCCACTATCGATAATCGATAATCTCCCTAAATGATGCAATGAAGCAACTACATGATTGTAAGCATCTAAAAAATGACCATCTTCAAATAATTCTTTTCCTTCTTTATAACGGCGGATTAACTTGGCAAACTGTATACCTGTTTTTAATTTACGACCGAAGAATGGGAACTCTTGCAATTCAGAACGCAGCTTATATAGAAACTCATTGCGGTCAAACATAACTTTTCCGTGGAAAAGCCAATCGACCAAGCGCTTATTTGAACCAATGAAAATCCATTTACGCAACCGTTCCTCCGTTAAAATATGCATCACCATTTTTGCTTCACCATATGAATAGTGTTTCGAATAAATAGGCTTATCACTTTCTTTTACAATAATTAAAAGAACCGAATCAAATGTATCGGTCATATTCTCAGCACCTTCACGCTTGTTTATCAATATTACTCCAAGCGTTTCCGGCTGACTTGCACGTTCCTGATAAATCGGTCTTAAAATATGTTCCATTGTTATCCCCCTATAAAATTTACCTTCTATATACTGTCATTGTAGATGCTATAAGATAAATTAACTATTGTAACGTCGATAAACTTTCAACCATGCTGAAAGTCCATCATTTCCTTAAATTAAATAATAGAAATCTCGTTATTTTTTCTTTCGCCATTAGTTTATAAAAACCCTTCATTTAAACATTTTAAATAGTATTACAGGATATTTAAAAGCCGCCTAATTCTTTCCTGTCTACTAATTTATATCCAATTTATGTTATAGTATATTTTAGATTAGGAGGCAATTGAAATGAAAAAATATAATAGTAAAATTAATAAGATCCGCTCTTTTGCATTATCCCTTATTTTCATCGGCTTCGTTATTATGTATGGTGCAATCTTTTTCAAAAATAATCAAATACTTGTATTAATCTTCATGACAATTGGACTTCTTTGTATAATCGGCAGTACAGCTGTATACGGCTGGATAGGATTGCTGTCTACAAAGGCCGTGCAAGTCGTCTGTCCGGAATGCGGGAAATGGACAAAAGTTTTAGGTCGTGTGGATATTTGCATGTATTGCAATGAACCACTCACTTTAGATCCTGCATTGGAAGGAAAAGAATTCAATCAAGAGTACAATAAAAATTAAATGTTCGGCAATGCTGGAGAAAAAGTATTCAAACTTTTTGCTCCAGCTTTTTTCATATAAAAAAACCTAGCAACAACCGTTACTAGGTTAAACTATTATTGAACTTTTGTTGCACCGACTGCAATACAGTCAGGACATGTACCATAGACTTCTAAACGGTGCGAATTAACTTGAAAGCCTGTTACTTGCGAAGCAAACTGCTCCACTTCATTTAATCCGGGATAGTGGAAGTCTACAATTTTACCGCAGCCATCACAAATCATGTGATAATGGTCGCCCGTTACGAAATCGAAACGACTCGCTGCATCTCCATAATTAAGCTCTTTTACTAAGCCTACTTCACGAAAGACACGTAAATTATTATAAACTGTTGCTACACTCATATTAGGAAACTTATCGCAAAGCGCCTTGTATATATCATCAGCTGTTGGGTGAATCATACTTTGAATTAAATATTCCAAAATCGCATGACGCTGAGGAGTAATTCGTACACCAGTAGTCTTTAACGTGTCCAGCGCATCCTTCAAATGCAATTCAGACATCGTCATGCACCCCTTTTCATACATATTATTAATTTGTAATTGTTATAATTAGTGTAGCGAATTTGTCCATGCATTGTCAACAATTGCTTATTCCAATCGAAATAAAAGTATTTGATAGAAAGGCTAATTGAAAATGAAAGCGATTAAAGGCTTATTCTTTCATATAGTATTCTCAATTAGTACCCTCTTAGAATATCCATCTTATTTTCTAGATCACGTTCCCCGTTCAACCATTTTTTCAGGCTTGGTTTAAAAATATCGAGACTGCGCTCTAAGTAACGCGATGAATGACTAGAAAAATGTGGTGAAAGTGTTACATTGTTCAAGTCCCATAGCAGGTTATCTGCCGGTAATGGCTCAATTTCATATACGTCCAATACAGCATGCCCAATTAGCTTGTCTTGCAAAACACCGACAAGTGTATCTGTTTCTACTAAGTCTCCCCGCCCGAAATTCATAAAGATAGCAGAACTCTTCATCAGTTCAAAATGCTCTCGAGTCAGCATATGCTTCGTTTCCTTTGTAGATGGCAGCATTGAAAGAATAATATCCGCTTTTGGTAGCTGCTCTTTTAAATCATCCAGCTTATACGTCTCATTCATATACGGTGCTTCTTTGCCTGAGCGGTTACAGCCAATTGTATGAACATCAAATGCCTGCAGAATCCGTCCTACTTCTCCACCGATTGCACCCGGACCGATAATTAAGGCTGTACTTCCATTTAACTCTGTCGGACGCGCCTTTTTATTCCATTCTTTCTTCTGCTGTTGCTCGTAAATAAACGGCAATACACGTTTCAAGGATAAAATATGAGCTAAAATTGACTCAGTCATCGGCTTCTTATGTATCCCGCGCACATTCGAAACGAGTATATTACGTTTCGCGATTGCTTCTGCCGGCATCTTTTCGATTCCAGCAGATGCTACAAAAATCCATTCCAATTTGTCTGCATGCTGCAAATGCTCTTCCTTTAAGTCTTCCCCATAGGTTACTAAAATTTCTGATTGAGCAAGTTTCTCCACATCCAGTTTCGTATCAAATAAAAAATCTACTTGAGGAAACTCCGCCAGAAGCGGCTGTTTCAGATCCTCGCGTGGTTCAAATGTAAAATAAATCGTTACCATCAGTGATCCCCCTTTGTGCACATATTATTTTGTGCCATTTTTTAAATAGTTTAACACATCTTCAATATGGTTTTTCACCCGTACTTTTCGCCACTCTTTTTCAACAATACCCTCTTCATTAATTAAAAACGTTGTACGCTCAATGCCCATATATTCTTTTCCGAAGTTTTTCTTCAATGTCCATACACCATATTTCTCCGCAACTTCATGGTTCTCATCCACTAATAACGAAAACGGTAATCCGTGCTTTTCAATAAACTTGGTATGTTTCGCTGCATCATCCAAACTCACACCTAAAATTACAGCATTCAAATCTGAAAAGTCCTCATATTTGTCGCGGAAGTCGCAAGCCTGTGTTGTACAGCCCGGTGTTAAATCTTTCGGGTAAAAATAGAGAATAACATTTTTGCCTTTATAGTCTTCCAGCGAAATCAATTTCCCCTCCTCGTTTTGCAATGTAAATGCTGGTGCTTGTACTTTTTCTAATGTCATGTCTTTTCCCTCCAAATTTTCTTCTATGATACAAAACAATGCCCGTTGCTTCAATTTCTTTGGCGTTCCCTTTCATTACATACTACAATAGATATGAAATCATTTCATGTAACCTATTTTGGAGGAATAAATTATGAATCATACTAAATCTGAACAGCTTCATGCAGAAGCACTCGAACATATCGTTGGCGGGGTTAATAGTCCATCCCGTTCTTATAAAGCAGTGGGCGGCGGCGCACCTGTTGTCATGGTCCGCGGTAAAGGAGCATACTTTTGGGATGTGGACGATAATCGTTACATCGATTATTTAGCAGCCTATGGACCGATCGTTACAGGGCATGGTCATCCGCATATCGCAAAAGCTATCGCCCATGCCGCAGAAACAGGTGTATTATTCGGTACACCGACAGAGCATGAAATCAAATTCGCAAAAATGTTAAAAGAAGCAATTCCTACATTGGATAAAGTACGTTTTAACAACTCCGGTACAGAAGCCGTGATGACATGTGTCCGTGTAGCACGCGCATTTACAGGCCGTACAAAGATCATTAAATTTGCCGGCTGCTATCACGGTCACTTCGACCAAGTACTTGTTGCTGCGGGATCAGGTCCAGCAACATTAGGTTCGCCTGACTCTGCCGGTGTTCCTCATGCTGTCGCTACGGAAGTAATTACAGTTCCTTTTAACAATAAGGAACAATTCACATTAGCAATGGAAAAATGGGGTAATGATGTTGCAGGGATTTTAATCGAGCCAATCGTTGGTAACTTTGGAATTGTTGAACCGCATAAAGGATTTTTGGAACATGTACATGCATTGGCAAAAGAGTATAGTGCCTTAACAATCCACGATGAAGTTATCACAGCTTTCCGTTTCCACTACGGGGCAGCACATACAATGCTCGGCTTAACTCCGGACTTAGTCGCAATGGGGAAAGTAATCGGCGGTGGTCTGCCAATCGGTGCATATGGTGGTCGTAAAGAAGTAATGGAAACAGTCGCTCCACTAGGTCCTGCATACCAAGCAGGTACAATGGCTGGAAATCCTGCAAGTATGCAAGCAGGGATTGCATGTCTTGAAGTGTTACAGCAACCGGGGATTTATGAAGAAATGGATCGCTTAGGTGCTCTTCTAGAAGAAGGTATTTTAGCTGCTGCCAAAAAACATAATGTTACGATTACATTAAACCGTTTAAAAGGTGCGTTCGCTATTTACTTTACTGATGTAAAAGTGGAAAACTATGAGCAAGCGGAAAATACGGACGGGGAAAAGTTCGGTCGCTTCTTTAAATTAATGTTATCTCAAGGCATCAACTTAGCCCCTTCAAAATATGAAGCATGGTTCTTAACGACAGAACATACAGAAGCAGATGTAGAAGAAACATTAAAAGCAGTAGATTACGCATTTTCTCAACTTTAATAAAAACTGCCGCTATATATTTTATAGCGGCTTCTCTTCATTGACTCCCTCAGAAAGGAGGAAAAGAACATGAAACTAGGTGCACGCGTTTTAAAAACGGGTGTTGCAATTGTTTTCGCCTTATTTTTAGCTCAAATACTAAATGTACCCTCACCTGTGTTTGCTGCAATTGCTGCTGTATTCGCAATCCAGCCTTCTATTTACCGCTCTTATCTTACAATTTTAGAGCAAATACAGGGTAATATAATCGGCGCTACCATTGCTGTCCTATTCGGTCTCATTTTCGGACATCATATCGTGGCTGTCGGTATTGCCGCTATTGTTGTCCTTGGCATTATGATGAAGCTAAAGCTCGAAAAATCCGTTTCACTGGCACTCGTAACGATGATTGCCATTATGGAAGTACCGGGCGATGATTTTCTAATGTTTGGTTTAATCCGATTTAGTACTGTCATGCTGGGTGTTTTTGCTGCTTTCGTTGTCAATATGTTATTTGTACCGCCTAAATACGAAATAAAATTATTTAAAATGATTAACTCTGTCCAGGATGATATCATTCGCTGGACACGTTTAGCCGTTCGCCAGGCTAGTGAACATACTTCAACAAAAATGGCTGTAAGTAAATTGCAGTCCCGACTAAATGAAATTGATACAATGTATGGTTTTTTCAAAGAAGAACGCAGCTATTTCAAAAACCGGAAGTATGTGAAAGCCCGAAAACTGGTTATTTACCGCCAAATGTTATTAACTTCGAAAAAAAGCTATGAGTTGCTCGTTCGTCTGCATAAACATGAAAATGAGCTCGGGAAGTTACCAAGTAAATTTCAAGTAATTATTCAAGAACGTTTAGACTTCTTGTTAACCTATCATGAACAACTGTTATTGAAGTATACCGGGAAGCTGAGGCCAGAACATTCAAAATGGACACGTCACGAGGAATATTTGCAAGGCAGTGAGCTAATGGAGCAGTTTATCAAACAGATCGCCCTTGCTCAAGAAGAGGCCGCTGAAGATGAACAGTTTTCGAGCTATCATCTGCTCTATATTTTATCGCGTATCTTAGATTACGAAGAAAACCTGGAGCATCTTGATACATTGATAGTTTCCTATCGTAGCTTCCACAGTGAAGAAAAAAACCTCGACTTGGAATCAGAGTTTTATTAAATAAAGGCTGGGACAGAAGTAGAAATTTCATAAACTAAGGAGAAAACCTTATTAAGAAACGGATATTTTATAAAATTGATTGGAATGGAGGGCGACTCCTGCGGGAATAGCGTGACGCCTGAGACTACAGGCTCAGGCCACGCCCGCGGAAAGCGTCCCGGAATGGAAATCAATTTTTACGCTCAGCAAAAAAATGCCATTTTTCTCTAAGAGAAAAATGGCATTTTTGGGTTATGTCCCACCCTCTTTTAACTTTTCATCTTCGGATCAAGTGCATCCCGTAATCCGTCACCCATAAGGTTAAAGCCTATTACTGTGAGCATAATTGCCAGTCCCGGGAAAATCATCGCCCATGGTGCGTTCATTAAAAACATCCGCGCATCTGCAAGCATTTTCCCCCACTCCGGCTGAGGAGCTTCTGCACCAAGTCCTAAAAACCCGAGTGCTGCCGCTTCGATAATCGCTGTCGCAATCGCCAATGTTCCCTGAACAATTACGGGAGTCATCGAGTTCGGCAAAATATGCTTCCATAATATCCGAGAGTTTTTCATACCGATAGCTTTTGCGGCATGAATATACTCTTCTTCTTTTATACTAAGCACCCGCGACCGGATCAGTCGGCCAAAGTTCGGTATATTAATAACCGCAATCGCAATTAATGCATTTTGCAATGATGGGCCTAAAATCGATACAATTGCGATCGCCAATAAAATACTTGGAAACGCAAGCATAATATCAAAGATCCGTGAAATAATCGTATCAACCCAACGACCATAATAGCCTGCAATAATCCCTAAAAAACTGCCGGCAACTGCAGAGATTAACACAGCCGATAAACCAACTGTTAACGAAATACGGGCCCCATGTAAAATTCGCGAAAATATATCACGGCCTAAATCATCTGTTCCAAACCAGAAATCAGCAGATGGAGGCTGCAGACGCATACTTAAATTTTGCTCATTTATACCTTGTGGTGCAAACAAAGGGCCGAATATTGCCAGAAGCACAAAAAATAACACAATTGCACTGCCGAACAGCGCAGACTTACTTTTCTTGAAATTCGTCCACGCCTCTTGCCATGGTCCTTTTACTCGTTCTTCTTCAATTCGCTGAACTCGATTTTGTATAATTTCAGCCATGCTATGCGCCTCCTCTCTAGTTGTATTTAATGCGCGAATCAATCACCGTATATAAAAGGTCAACAATCAGGTTAATCATTACGAATAAAAAGGCAACAATTAAAATACCTGACTGGATGACAGGATAATCACGGAATCCTATCGCTTCGTATATATAGCGGCCAATTCCCGGCCAACTGAAAATCGTTTCCGTTAAGATGGCACCGCCTAACAGCATGCCCGTTTGTAAGCCGACTACCGTCAATACAGGAATCAACGCATTTTTCAATGCATGCTTATAAACAACGACAAACATTTTTTGACCTTTTGCCCGCGCTGTACGAACAAAATCAGAACGCATTACTTCCAACATTGAGGCTCTTGTCATTCGTGCAATAATCGCCGTCGGAATTGTTGCAAGTGCAATGCCAGGTAATAATAAGTGCTTTAACACAACAATAAATTGATCAAACCGGCCTTGCCATAATGTATCAATCAAGTAAAAGTGGGTAATGGCCATAACAGGATCCCGCACTTCTTCCCGTCCCGATGTCGGTAACCAGCCCAGCTGAATACCGAATGCCCATTGCTCCATTAAACCTAACCAGAAAATCGGCATCGAAACACCGATTAAAGCAATCACCATCGCTAAGTAATCAAACCATGAATTTTGAAACCATGATGAAATAATCCCTGCATTTACTCCAACGATAATTGCGATAATCATCGCGAAAAATGCCAGTTCAAATGTAGCTGCTAAATAAGGCCACATTTCAGAAGAGATCGGCTGCCTCGTTCTTAATGACTCTCCCAAATCTCCCGTTACAATCCCTTTCAAATAATCGAAATATTGAATATACCACGGATTATCAAGGCCAAGTTTCAGGCGAAGTGCCGCGATTGCATCAGCAGTAGCTTGCTGTCCTAAAATGACTTGTGCTGGATCCCCGGGAATGGCACGGATAATAAGAAATACTAAAAAAGTCATTCCAAGTAATACAGGAATTAAATGCAGTAGACGTTTGCCAATGTAGTGAAGCATGCTCTTCACCCCTTTTATGAATGTATGGTTCTACTAGTTGAAAAAAGGAGAGGAATATTCCTCCCCTTTCAAAGAATTCTCTATTACTCCATTGAAACTTTATCCAATTTATCAGACCCTGTTGGATGAGGCTTGAAGTCCTTTACACCTGCTTTTGCTGCTAATAACGGTGTAGAGTGAGCAAGCGGAACCCATGGAGCATCATCATGAATGATTTCCTGTGCTTTTTTGTATAACTCATTACGCACATTTTCATCTGTTTCCGACTGTGCCTGAATTAATAGCTCATGTACTTCTTCATTTGAATAGAATGCATAGTTGTT
Source organism: Solibacillus sp. FSL K6-1126 (assembly GCF_038003445.1). Classification (NCBI taxonomy): domain Bacteria; kingdom Bacillati; phylum Bacillota; class Bacilli; order Caryophanales; family Caryophanaceae; genus Solibacillus; species Solibacillus sp. FSL K6-1126. Next base: position 3,658,468 of record NZ_JBBOPD010000001.1, read on the forward strand.
TGAACCGATATTATCTTTGTCTAATAAAGTGTAAATGAAGTTGTCAGCATCTCCATTGTCACCAGTCCAGCCAAGCATGAATGCATCTGCTTCACCGTTTTTCGCTTTTTCTAAATATGTTGCCCACTCAAAAGTAACGATTTTCGATGGGATTCCAACATCTTCTAAGTTTTTCTGAATAACTTCCGCCACTTTCGCTCCGTCCGGCATATATGGACGAGGAACCGGCATTGCCCATAACTCAATTTCTTTTCCGTCATAGCCAGCTTCAGCTAATAAAGATTTCGCTTTTTCCGGATCATACGGATATGGAGAAATTGCATCATTGTAGCCGCTAATTGAAGATGGCATCGGGTTTGCCGCCACTTCTGCACGTCCTTCAAAGAACGCATCAACAATCGCCTGTTTATCGATTGCATAGTTAACTGCTTGACGTACCAGTTTGTTATCAAACGGTGCGCGTGTATTCGTCAAACCTAAATAACCAATGTTCATTGATGGACGTTCAATCAGTTGTAAAGTAGAATCACCTTCCACTGTTTTACCGTCTGAAGGGTTAATACCATCAGCTAAATCGATATTGCCTGCCATTAATTCATTTAAACGAGCAGAGTTATCCGGAATTGAACGGAAGATAACTTTATCTAATTTCGGTAAACCTTCTTGCCAGTAATCTTCAAACTTCTCAATCGTGATTGAGTCATTACGTTTCCAGTCTGTAAATTTAAATGGACCTGTACCTACAGGATTGTCGCCGAATTTATCGCCTGCTGCTTCAAATGCAGTTGGCGAACCAATTCCGAACGGGCTCATCGCCAAGTTTTTAAGGAATGGTGCCTGCGGACGAGAAAGTGTGAATACAACTGTATGATCCCCTTCTGCCGTTACATCTTTAATAATATCTTCGCCCTCTGCTTTAAACATAGAGTTGAAATAGTAGAAATCTTCCTCTTTTCCACCTTTCCAGCGATTGATATTTTTAATAACCGCGTCTGCATTGAAGTCTGTGCCATCATGGAATTTGACGCCTTCTTGAAGCTGGAATGTATAAGTTAAACCATCTTCACTTACTTCCCATTCTTTTGCCAGTCCAGGGTTGATTGTTGTATCTTGCTCCCCAAAGTTTAGTAATGTTTCAAATACGTTTTGTGTAACTTTAAACGATTCGCCATCTGTTACGATACCTGGATCAAGTGAAACAGAATCTGCTCCACGACCAAATACTAATACTTGAGGTGTTGAAGAACTTGAATTGTCTGTCGTATTGCTGTCTGTATTTGTACTTGAATCGTTATTTGTTTCTGATGATGACGTTTCTGCATCGTCAGCACCACAAGCAGCTAAAAATAATGACATTATTAATAGCATCATTAGACTTACTAAATACAATTTACCTTTCCTCAATAAAAAAACCCCCTAGACTTTTTAATCTATTATCATTGCGGCGTTTCATATAAATGACACGCAACAGAATGACCTGGTTTAACTTGCTGGAGCATCGGAATTTCTTGTTTGCACTTATCCATCGCAAAAGGACAGCGTGTATGGAATGTGCATCCTGTCGGCGGATTTGACGGACTCGGTATATCACCTTTCAGCAATAGCTGTTCCCGTTCAAACTGCGGATCCGGAATTGGTACAGCCGATAATAGTGCCTGTGTATAAGGATGTAATGGCTCATGATATAACGATTCGCTTTCCGCAATTTCGACAAGCCTCCCTAAGTACATCACGCCTACTCGGTCACTAATATGTCGCACAACCCCTAAATCATGTGCAATAAATATATATGTCAGTTTCAAATCTTCCTGCAATCGCTGCATTAAATTTAAAACTTGTGCCTGAATGGATACGTCCAGTGCAGATACCGGTTCATCTGCAATAATCAGTTTCGGATTAGTCATTAAGGCTCTAGCGATACCGATTCGCTGTCTTTGTCCGCCGCTAAACTGGTGAGGATAACGCTTCGCATGATAGGAGCTTAAACCGACGATTTCCAAGTATTCATGGACTTTCTTTTTTCGTTCCTTCGCATTCCCAATTCCGTGGACAATTAACGGTTCCTCTAAAATTTTTTCAACTGTATGTCTTGGATTTAATGAGGCATACGGGTCCTGAAATACCATTTGAATCTCTCGTCGAACTTTTCGCATTTGCTCGCTGTTTAACTCAGTGAGCTCAATGCCATCAAATGTCACCTGGCCATCTGTAGGTTCATGCAATCGCATAATCGCCCGGCCAGTAGTAGATTTCCCGCAGCCGGATTCTCCGACAATACCTAATGTTTCCCCTTCATAAAGCTCAAACGATATATCATCGACCGCCTTTACATCACCGACATGGCGTGCAAACATCCCATGTCGAATCGGAAAATATTTTTTTAGGTTGTCAACTTTCAGCAGCACTTTCGACATGTGTAACTCCCCCTTCTTCCATATCCAATAAGAAACATCTTGCTTTATGTGTACCGGATGATTCATATAGCGGAGGATTATTTGTTAAACAACGGTCGAATGCGTATTCACATCGTGCTGCAAAACGGCAGCCTTCCAAAATGGAACCCGGTTTCGGAACATTCCCAGGAATTGAATAAAGCGTATCCTTTTTATAACGCATATCGGGTACAGACTGGATGAGTCCTTTCGTATAAGGATGCTGCGGGTTTTTAAATATTTCATTGACCGGCGCTTCTTCAACGATTTGTCCTGCGTACATGACAATGACGCGCTCACAGGTTTCCGCAACAACACCTAAATCATGTGTAATGAGTAAAACAGCAGTGTTCAGCCTTTCATTTAAATCCCGCATTAACTTTAATATTTGGGCTTGGATTGTAACATCGAGGGCTGTTGTCGGTTCATCGGCGATAAGAACTTTTGGATTACATACAAGGGCCATTGCAATCATTACACGTTGCCGCATTCCTCCTGATAGCTGATGAGGATAATCTTTAAGCAACTGTTCCGCGCGCGGCAAGCCGACCAACTTCATGATTTCCACCGCTCGTGCACTTGCTTCTTTTTTCGACCATTTTGGATGGTGGATTCGGATTGCTTCGATCAATTGATTCCCGATTGTAAACAAAGGATTTAGCGAAGTCATCGGTTCCTGGAAGATCATCGCGATTTCATTGCCTCGAATTTTGCGCATTTGCTTATCTGAAAGCTTCGAAATGTCTTGCCCTTTCAATAAAATTTCTCCATTTGTTATTTTTCCGGGAGGACTCGGTACCAGCCCCATAATAGAGAGGGAAGTAACACTTTTACCACAGCCAGATTCCCCTACGATAGCGAGAATTTCCCCTTCATGAATTGAAAAGCTTATCCGATCGACAGCTGCAACCTTTCCACTGTCTGAAAAAAATGTCGTTTCTAACTCTCTCACTTCAAGCACAGCTTTTCGACTCATTTAAACACCTCAGTTTTCTGAAGATTAAAAGTATTTGAAAATATGATATTATAACATCTACTAATTTACAACATTATCGTAAAAAAATGTATTTTAAAATATACATAAAAAAAGTGACCATGCTGATTTTTTTCAACATAGTCACTCAAATTTAATCTAATTTTTGTACTTGGAATAAGTTATAATATGCTCCTTGTTGCTCCATTAGTCGTTGATGTGTGCCGGATTCTACAACTTCACCGTGTTCGATAACGAAAATGTTGTCAGCATGGGTAATTGTAGACAGTCGGTGAGCAATAATGATCGTCGTCCGCTCATGTGCTAAACGGTCAAGCGAGTCTTGGATAAGTGCTTCACTTTCCAAGTCGAGTGCAGAAGTTGCCTCATCCAATACTAGAATTGGAGGATTTTTTAGAAATACACGTGCAATTGCTACACGCTGCTTCTGCCCACCTGAAAGTTTAACACCACGTTCTCCCACTTTCGTGTCATAGCCTTCCGGTAAACCCATAATAAAGTCATGGGCATTCGCCGCTTTGGCAGCAGCAACTATTTCCTCATCCGTCGCATTCGGATTCCCCATTAAAATATTCTGCTTCACTGAATCGCTAAACAAAATATTATCCTGTAATACTATCCCGATTTGCGAGCGTAATGATTCAATCGTAACATCTTTAACGTTTTGATCATCAATTTTCACCGCTCCCTCCGTCACATCATAGAAGCGCGGAATTAAGCTGACGATTGTCGATTTCCCCCCGCCGCTCATACCTACAAAGGCAACAGTTTGTCCAGGTTCAATCGTGAAATCAACTTTATTTAAAATTGTATTTCCACCTTTATCATACTTGAATGTAACTCGGTCAAATTGAAGCTTCCCTTTTGCTGCGGGTAACACCATCGCGTCAGGTTTATTTTGAACTTCATATTTTTCATCCATCAGTTCAAACATTCGGTCCATTGACGCAATTGACTGAGTCAATGTTGTCGATGAGCTTACCAATCGGCGAAGCGGTCCATATAAGCGTTCAATATAGGCATAAAATGCAACAAGTACACCGATGGATAAGTCACCTTGTAAAAATTGATAACCTGCATAGCCAATTACGATCAGCGGCGCCATATCCGTAATAGTATTAACTACAGCAAAAGATTTGGCGTTCCAGCGTGAATGGTCCAATGCTTTATTAAGAAATTCTCCATTCGTTTCATCGAAAATTTTCTGCTCATGCTTTTCCAATGTAAAACTTTTAATAATGCTCATACCGGCAACACGCTCGTGCAGATAACTTTGAACACCAGCCAGAGCCTGTGACCGTTCCTTCGTTAAACTTCGTAGTCGCCCGAAGAAATACTTTACACTAAATGCGTAAAATGGCAGAGCAATAAGCGAAACAAGCGTCAGCTTCACATCCATCGCAAACATGACGGCAATCACGATTAAAATCGTCGCTAAATCCAGCCATAAGTTCATCAATCCTGTCATAACAAAGTTCTTCGTCTGCTCAACATCATTGATGACACGCGAAATTACTTCTCCAGCTCGGGTATTCGCATAATACTTTAAGCTTAATTTTTGCAAGTGCCCATACAATTCTTTTCGTATATCAAATAAAATATTGTTACTCAAGTTTTGTGCAAAGTATTGGCGGTAATATTCGATTGGTGGACGAATAACAAAAAACAGTACAAGTGCAATTCCGATCCATGTAAATAATTGCTTTGTCTTCTCCTCTGTAGTCATGCCATCTTTCAACAATATATCATCAATAATTATTTGCAGGAGCCACGGTAAAAATAACGGAATCGCAAATTTTAATATGCCGATTACGATTGTTAAAAATAAAAGCATTTTATACGGCTTGACGAACCGCATATAACGTTTAATACTATCCAATGCAAAAAACACTTCCCCTCAGAAATTTTGCAACAGCAATTATCATATCATAATTCCCCATTTAACATTTACACATGTACTTTACCCAAAAGAAAAACACAAGCAACCTAAAAAGCTGCTTGTGTCCCACTACTCTTTATTTGCCTGAATTTCACTCAATAAGATATAACGATTCGTCCAAGACTCTATGAAATCCTGAGCGAATGGTCCACGGCGTTGTTCAATCCAGCTTACCAATGTTTTAACATTACGCTGTAAAATTTTATCTATGACTTCGGGATAATTCATTTCCAACCTGTGCTGCTCATATTCATCTTCATCCAATAATGCATGACTCATATCAGGAAACACCTTTACGTCCAAATCATAGTCAATATATTTTAAGCAATTGTTATCAAACACAAACGGTGAACTGATGTTGCAATAGTAGTACACGCCGTCGTCCCGCAGCATACAAATAATATTGAACCAATGCTCTGCATGAAAGTAACAAATCGAGGGCTCACGTGTCAGCCAAGTGCGACCATCTGATTCCGTAACAAGTGTTTTTTCATTCGCACCGATAATAATATTTTTCGTTGCTTTTAATACCATCGTTTCTTGCCAGACACGGTGGATATTACCATTGTGCTTATAACTATGTATTTGGATTTTTTCTCCTTCAACCGGTAATGCCATCATAAAGCCCACCTTTTCGTCTCAGCTAAAAATTCTAGCAGTCTTTATTGTATTATAACAATGCTTTGGCAAAACTTGTAGTTCGAATACAATTATTTTCAATTTTGCGTGAAAATTATTACGATGCCTTAATGTTGCACGTTTTAAACAAAGAATTAATTAGTAGTATGTGACACTTCTTTTATAACTTCCCCGCTCTTTCATTTTAAAACAAAAAAAGATGCTCTGAAAGTTTGCACTTTCAGAACATCTTTCTACACTTCATTAGAAGTTATTATTGTTACGTTTCGCGAATTGTGCGTTACGCTGCTCTTGTTCACGTTGTTGTTTTTGGTTTTGTTGTTGAACCTCGTTGAAATTTTCGTCTTGGCCGAATTCTTCAAGGTTGTTTTGTCGGTTATTGTTTTGACGGTTATTCTGGTTTTGGTTTTGATTTTGCTGGTTGAAATCGTTGAAGTTTAGGTCTTGACCAAACTCTTCACGGTTGTTTTGTTGGTTGTTACGTTGGTTTTGGTTTTGTTGTTTGTTGCGGTTTTGTTCATTGCGACTCATTTTTTGTCACCTCCATGACCATTATTGTGGTCTGGTGGCAAATTAATTATGCATTTATTTTCCCCCATATTTTTAACATCGGCACAGGCATTGGTAAATTGGCAATTTGCTCTTTTGTAAAGTATGCTGTATTTTCCGGATTTGCATTCGTTTCAACTGCATCGACCAAATAGCTGTCAATATGCCATTTCAAGTGAGAAAAAACATGGCTGAAACTTAAAATTGTTTCCTTAGAATTGTGCTCCAAAGTAACGTTATATTGTTTTTCCACTTTGGTTAAACTATTTTCATCTGCCTGGCGTTCAATCATAATAAACTGCCACATATTCGCGAGAAGACCTGCATCCGGTCGTTTTTCCATTAAAAAACGTCCTTGCTGATCACGGATAATATAAACATCATATTCGATATTTTTTGTTTTTAACTTTTTGGATTTAACCGGTAAGCTGGATGGATCACCTTCATGGAAAGCCGTGCAGTAATCACGCACTGGGCATAATAAGCACTTTGGTGAAGTTGGTGTACAAATTAACGCACCTAGCTCCATCAGTCCTTGATTAAATGCAGATGCATTTTCATGATCAATCAGCTCTGTTACCGCTTGTTCAAAAATTTTCTTTGTTTTTGGCAAAGCGATATCGGCATCAATATTTAATACGCGACTTAAAACACGCATGACATTTCCATCTACAGCATGCTCCGGCTTCCCGTAAGCAATACTTAATATTGCACCTGCAGTATAAGGTCCAACACCTTTTAGCTTTGAAATATCAACGCGGTTATCCGGCACTTTTCCGCCGTACACCTCGACTACTTCTCGGACACCTGCTTGTAAATTACGTACACGGGAATAATATCCTAGACCTTCCCACATTTTAAGCAGCTCTTCTTCCGGTGAATAGGCTAAGCTTTCCGCTGTCGGGTATTTTTCGATAAAACGGTTGTAATATGGGATGACTGTATCAACTCTTGTTTGCTGCAGCATGACTTCAGACACCCAAATTTGATAGGGTTCTTTCGTACGACGCCAAGGCAAATCTCGTTGCTCTTCCAAAAACCATTGCACTAATGCTTGGCGAAACTGTTTTGTATATTGATAGTTCACATTGTCCTCCAAAAATTCGATTTTATTTCCTTAAAAAAGGGTATATTATAATGTGGATACGATTGCTAAATTTTTCCGTTCTCGAACGGTTTTAAGATCGAGGGGTTGATACATTTGGATTCTGGCACACATTTCGTCATGGGGATTGCTATTGGAGGCCTAGCACTTGTAGACCCGACTGTCGCAAGTCATTCTATGACCTTTACGGCTGTAATGGCAGGAACGATTATCGGACAACAGGCACCGGATATTGATACGGTTTTAAAACTTCGTAATAATGCGGTTTATATACGCCATCACCGAGGGATTACACATTCAATACCAGCCGTTTTACTATGGCCTCTATTAATAACAGGTGTTCTCGCCCTTATTTTACCTGATGTCCATCTGTTCAATGTTTGGCTATGGACTCAAATCGCCGTATTTTTACATGTTTTTGTAGATATTTTTAATGCATACGGCACACAGGCATTGCGCCCTTTTTCAAAAAAGTGGGTTGCACTCGGTGTTATTAATACATTCGATCCATTAATATTTACGATGCACTGTATTGGTATTTTACTTTGGTTATTAGGGACGGAACCCGTCTTCACATTTACGGTCATGTATATCATTATTTTCTTCTATTATATTTTACGTTTTGCTCTTCAAAAGGCGGTTAAAACTGCTGTCCATCATGAATTGCAGGACGAAGAGTTTGTAATTGTCGCTCCGACAATGCGCTTTTTCCATTGGAAAGTTGCCGCTAAATCTAAAACGCATTTCTATGTTGGCCGTGCCTATCGCAGATCTGTCAATATTTACGATAAGTTCGAGATTGAACCTATCCCAAAAACAGAACTCGTTGAAAAAGCGTTAAAAGATCCAAATTTAGATGCCTTTTTATCGTTTTCACCACTTTACCGGTGGGAAATTTCAGAGCTTGAAAGCGGCGTGACAGAACTGCGTTTAATCGATTTACGCTACCGAAGTAATGATCGCTATCCATTCGTTGCAGTCGCCCATTTAGATGAAGAGCTTAACATTGTCAATTCTTATACCGGCTGGATTTTTACAGAAGAAAAATTGCAGAAACGACTGCAAATAGGAGCCGGTAATGACTAAATAAAAAGACGGAAAACCACCAGCCACAACTGGTGGTTTTATGCTGCAATCAGCTGTAAATAAAAAAATTACACTAAAGCTGATTGGTTTTAATTTAACGTATCATCACTGTCATTTAATAAATGCGCATATTTCGGATTTTGTGCCGCAAATAAATGAAGCTTATCCCCATAGCTTTCAATTAACTGACTAACTAATTTAGCTGTATATTCGGCACCGCGGTAATCCGCCCCTGCCTTGGCAGATGTAGACTCGAAATCGCTGCATAATAATTCCACCCATGTACGGGCACGACCTGCCGGTAATTTAGGATTTTTCGCTAATAATTGTTCTGTTAATCTTTGATATAATTCTTCCATGCTACTTCCCTTCTTTCATAGGACGTAAAATAGAAACAGGTAATGCTTCTTCAAAACGTTCCGAACCTAATCGGTGTCCCCATGCAAAGCGACCTTTTAAATAATCTACTTGGAAAAACTCACCCGGCGATCCATTTAGACGATAGATTTCGCCCGGAATAATTGTTGAAAGATCAACTAAATATGCCTCTGCCAGTAATGCTTTACGCTCATAAACTGCATATTCATTAACAATCCCCAATTGCTCTGCTTTTCTCGCACGTTCACGTAAATTCGCAATTTCCTGACGCAATTCCGGTTCAGACATTGCACTATATGTTAATTCATTCATTTTGTTGTTGCTCCTTCTGTTCAATATATTCATTAATTTTCTCTATCGGAAAGCCCTTTTGATAAAGCGCCTGTTTTACTTTTTGCCGAAGATCAGATCCTGTTAATTTGGCTGCATATTTGCGCCAAATTTTATCACCTTGAGCTTCTATTAATTCGGACCATTCATCTTCGTCACGGTCTAATGTAATCTGCTCGAGTATTTCTTTAACAATCTCATAGGAATACCCTTTACGCAACAGCACATCCTGAATTTTCTGCTTCACTTGTGTCGGAGTTTTATTTGTATTGGAACGCACAGCTTTTTCCGCCAGTTCCATTGCAAGCTTTAATTGCTCCTCATGATCATATGTCGCCAATACTTTCTGTTGCAAATTTTTATCAATCCCTTTTTGCATCAGGTCTTGCCGAATTGCAGCCGGTCCTTTTTTTGTCGTACGCTTTCTCGTTTCAAGCAGTGCTTTGGAATAGCTTTCATCATTTAAAAAACCTAAGCCCGTTAATTTATGAATAGCTTCTTGTACAACTGCTTCCCCATGCCCTGCTTTCAGGAGCTTGGACTTCACTTCATGTTCACTGCGCATTTGGAAGCTAAGAAAATTGAGCGCTTTGTTAAACGCTTTTGCAATTTCATCTTCATATTGTATTTCATCTATTTCCATCTGCTCAAGTACTTTGCCTTTTTGCAGACCGAACTTAATAAGTGTCCCTTCATCAACTGCAAAAGCATACTGTTCGTTCAAATAAATATTGTAGCGCTCTTGATTGTTTTTTTGTCGACCAATTTTCGTAATAATTTGCACTTGCACCGTGTACACCTCACAATAACAATGTACATTCTAGTATACATCTTTTTACTTATAGTTTCATCGAACGGTATACTGATACTAATGAAATGAAATAAGGCGGTGTTTGTATGAAAGTTGCAATTGCAGGTGGGACAGGAATGGTTGGCAGAAGGTTGAGTAAGCTATTACTTGAAAAAGGTCACGAAGTCATAATTTTAACTCGGGGAGAGCAGCAAGTTAAAAATAATATCCACTATGTACAATGGCTAAACGATGACTCGACACCCGAGCTTTTCATGGAAAATACTGATGCATTTGTAAATTTAGCCGGAGTATCACTAAATGAAGGTCGATGGACAGATGAACAAAAACAAAAAATACTATCAAGCCGAATCGAATCTACCGATGAAGTCATCCGTATACTACAAAATTTAATGGATAAACCAAAAGTACTTATTAATGCGAGTGCTGTTGGTATTTATCCTGTTTCTGAAAAAGCTGTTTATACAGAACAAGCTCCTGAAAAAGCATCTGATTTTTTAGGAAACGTTGTAGTCCAATGGGAAGAAAGAGCAATGCAGGCTCAACAACTAGGCATTCGCACTTGTTTAACCCGTTTTGGCGTTATTTTGGAAAAAGGCGAAGGTGCATTGCCGATGATGGTACTTCCTTATAAGCTTGGTGTTGGCGGAACAATTGGATCAGGCAGACAGTGGATTAGCTGGATTCATGTAGAGGATGTAGCACGTGCTATACTTTTTGCAATCGAAAACGATACATTATCAGGGCCAATTAATTTTACAACACCAAATGTAAAACGAATGAAGCAATTCGGGCAATCAATAAGTCATGCATTGAAGCGTCCACATTGGTTCCCGGTTCCAAGTATTGCTTTAAAGATCGCTCTTGGTGAAAAAAGTATGCTCGTACTGGAAGGGCAGCATGTATTACCCGAAAAATTGTTAAACGCAAATTTTGAATTCAAGTTTATTTCTGTGGAAGATGCAATTCGTGATCTATATGAATAAAACAATGCTTTTCACGCAACCTACCTTGTAAAAGGAGGTTGCTTTTTCATTGAAAAAACATATTTTAGGGATTAGCTTCGTGTTAGTCGCCACATTTATATCCTTTATGACTGTTGCAAAAGCCGAGGAATTTCATTGGGGCTTCAAGCCAAGCCGTAATGGCGAGCCTGTAGAAATAGGTGAACCGCTTGAATCTATGTTAAGTAAATACGGTGCCATTTATAAAGGCAATGAAGAAAAGAAAATCGTTTACTTAACATTCGATAACGGCTACGAAAATGGCTATACCGAGAGTATTTTAAATACTTTGCGGGAAGAAAAAGCTCCGGCCACTTTCTTCTTGACCGGTCATTATTTAACAAGCGCGACCGATTTAGTAAAAACGATGGTTAAAGATGGCCATATTATCGGAAACCACTCTTATGGGCACCCGAATATGGCGCGTTTGTCCGCTGAAGAAATGAAGAAGGAATGGAAACGGTTTGATGAGAAATTAAATGAATTGACTGGTGTCAAACGGACTTATTATGCCCGACCGCCAGAAGGTATCTTTAATGAAGAAGTTTTGAAAGTCGGCAATGAAGTGGGCTATCGCCATATGTTCTGGTCCATCGCTTTTAAAGATTGGCTAAAAGATGAACGACGCGGCGCAAAATATGCTTATGATGCACTAATGAACCAGCTACATCCAGGTGCAATTATTTTAATGCATACGGTAGCTCAGGATAATGCCGAAGCGATACCTCAATTCATAAAAGATGCTAAAGCACAAGGTTACACGTTTGGCTCTCTGGATGATCTGGTGCTTGAATACGAAAAAATTTCCCCGTATTAGAAAAGTAGCGTTCCTTTCTTTTCATTGTACTTTCCGCTATACTGAAATGATGAAGAAAAGGAAGTGACTCGCACTAAATTTTGGTGCGAGTTACTCTATTTAAAGGACGTGTAAACTTGAGTGAACTAAAAATGGAAGTCGGGCAAAAGTTCCCGTTAACGATAAAACGCCTTGGCATTAACGGTGAAGGTGTCGGTTTTTATAAACGCAATGTCGTATTCGTAAAAGGTGCGATTCCTGGAGAAGAAGTAACAGTAAAATTAACAAAAGTATCACCGAAATTTGCTGAAGCGGAAATTTTGGCAATACGTAAAGCAAGTGAATTCCGTCAAGAAGCACCTTGCCCTGTGTATTCTGAATGTGGTGGTTGTCAATTACAGCATATGACTTATGAAGCGCAGTTAATGAATAAGCGTGATATCGTCGTACAGGCATTCGAAAAATACGCCAAAGAAATTGGACAAACTGCTGAAATCCGCCCAACGATCGGAATGGATAATCCGTGGCATTACCGCAACAAATCCCAGTTCCAAGTACGTAAAGAAGGCAAGCGTGTATATGCAGGTCTATTTACTGAAGGAACTAACCAGCTTCTAAATATTAATGATTGTCTTGTGCAGCAACCTGTAACTTCTAAAATTACAGTTGCTACTCGTAAAATTTTACAGAAACTAAATATCCCGATTTATGATGGGAAAACGTTAAATGGCTTAGTTCGAACAATTGTTGTTCGTACAGGTATGCGCTCTGGCGAAACACAAGTATGTCTTGTAACAACTCGCCGTGAGCTTCCGCATAAAGAAGAGTTAATTGAACGTATTAAAAAGATTGATCCTTCAATCGTTTCCATTACACAAAACGTCAACCGCGAGAAGACATCGCTTATATTTGGACCTGAAACTTTTATTTTAGACGGAAAAGAAGCGATTCATGAAAAGTTGGGTGAATTTGCATTTGATTTATCAACTCGTGCATTTTTCCAGCTTAACCCTGAACAAACAGTACATTTATATAATGAAATTAAAAAAGCTGCAGCACTGACAGGGAAAGAAAATGTTGTCGATGCATATTGCGGTGTTGGAACAATCGGTATGTGGCTCGCAGAAGGTGCCCGTGAAGTCCGCGGTATGGACAATGTCGACGAAGCAATTGCTGATGCGAAGTATAATGCACGTACAAACGATAATCTGCAGCATGTACGTTTCTTCCCAGGCTCTGCAGATAAATGGCTTTTCCGCTGGTCAAAAGAAGATTACCGTCCAGATGTCATTTGTGTGGATCCGCCTCGCACAGGTTTAGAGCCAGGCTTTATTAGAACTGTATTAAAAATTAAACCAAAGCGTTTTGTTTACACATCGTGTAACCCTTCAACACTAGCGCGTGATTTAAAGGAATTATCAAAGAGTTACAACGTTGAATATATTCAACCAGTCGATATGTTCCCGCAAACAGCACAGGTTGAATGTGTCGTGAAACTGACATTAAAAAAATAAGATGTTCCATACGCCTACACAAAATTTTGTGTAGGTTTTTTCTCTTGGTAAAAACTTGCATATACACTTCAATTAACGCAATATTAAATCAAATATATTTTCGGAGGGATCTATTTGGGAAGAATTATTCATTTTGAAATTCATGTAGACAATATGGAACGCGCAAAAAATTTCTATCAGGCTGTTTTTGAGTGGAGTTTTGAAGATTATAGTGAATATGCTGGCATGCCGTATTTTGGAGCCATTACTGGCGACGACCAATATCCAGGTATTAATGGTGCTTTAATGCAGCGTCAAGGCCCTTCCCCTGCAGAAGGACAAAGTGTCAATTCTGCAGTATGTACTTTAGGCGTAAGTGATTACGATGAAACCGAAGCAAAAATTTTAGCAAATGGCGGTAAAGTAGCAATGCCGAAATATGCGCTGCCAGGTATGGCTTGGCAAGGATATTTTCTTGATACTGAAAATAATATATTTGGTCTACATCAACCGGATCCGGAAGCAAAATAACATGAAAACGAAGGAACCTTGTATATAAGGTTCCTTCGTTTTATAGAAAAGAATCATTTTAGAAGAACCTCCCCCACTTCTTTACTTTTCATGTAAAATAGAAATCGCCAGGAGGTATTAATATGAAGAATTTTCTATTTGTAGTGATCACTTTTATTATTTCTTATTGGGCGATTTCATCTTTTGCAGGCCTCATCTTCCCAAGCAATGATGAAAATTCAGCAACTTCAGCAAGCTCACTTCAAGCTGCTGTTACATTTGGTGGTGTAAACTATTTAAATGTGTTCATCTACATAATTTTAGCAATGATTTTTACCGCAATAGTCTTCTTTTCAGTAAAAAGCAGACGTTCCAATTAAGAGAACGTCTGCTTTTTTATATAGCTATTTTTTTCGATTTGCCAAAAAAGAGTATGGCCACTGCAACTGTCAGCAGCATGACCGAAATAACAAATAAAAATCCGCTACTCGGGAAAACTTCCAAATATAAACCGCCTAAAAGCGGACCAGTTAAACTGCCTAAACTGAAGAATATACCACAAAGCAAGTTCCCTGTCGGCAGCAGCTCTTTCGGAGTCAAATCGGTCATATATGTAATACCGAGTGAGAACATCGAACCGACACACATTCCTGCACAAAAAAAGACAGCAGCTACAAACAGTTCCGAATGCTCAAAGAAATTGCCTATTAAGAAAAATATGCTTCCGGCAAAGAGCCCTGAAACAATGACTTTATGGCGACCAATTTTATCACCTAATGCACCAAGCGGAAATTGCATAACAATCGCTCCGATCGAAAAGCCAGCCAAAATAATGGATACAAATGCTACGTCAAAATCTTTTCGTAAAGCATACACCGGAAATAAAGCATTCAGTGACGATTCTAAAAAGCCATAAACAAACGGCGGCAAAAAGGCAATCCATCCGTATTTTATAGCTAGACTATAACGTTTGATACCTGATTCATTTGCATCTCCTGCCAACGCTTCCGGCTTTTCATTTTTCACGAAAAAGATTAACGACCACGCTAATAAACATAATGCCGACGAAATAATAAACGGAAAGCTTTCCGATATTTTAATTAGCGGGACAAACAATGGGCCAACAGCAAAGCCTACTCCAAAAGATATGCCGTATATTGACATGCTTTTACCGAGTTTATGTGTAGCTGTAGTTGATGTAATCCAAGTCTGTGTTGAAAAATGCAGTGCATGATCACCGATGCCAATTAACAGCCGGAGTATAAACCAAAACATGACACTTTTCCAAAATGGAAATAAAAACAGTGACATGAAAACGAGTGCCCCACCAAATAGGATAATAGGTTTATACCCATATTTGCGTAATGGCTGCTCGATAAACGGCGAGATCAATAATGTTCCTATGTATAAACCTGTGGCATTCAAACCATTGAGCGTTGAGGATACGCCATCCCCTTCAAAAATCACCGAAATCAGAGGTAAAAGCATTCCTTGCGAAAATCCTGAAATTGATACAATAATAACTAAAATCGTAAACCTGCGCTGTTCATAACTCATTTCAATTTTCTCCCTTAGTTCATACAATTCATCGTATCACAGCTTTTAGGAGAAATAAAAGTAAACTCAAAAACCCCAGCTAACTTTATCTCTAAAAGTTAACCGGGGTTTTAAATATCACTATATTCCATTTCTGCGTTGCGTAAACAGTCGTATCGGCGAATAGCCGTAAATGTTTAAACTTCCTCCTTTTCTTGAGTTTGTCTATACATGTTTTTTCCGACCATCTCCTTCGTATTTAAATATGAATTTACTTTATCATAACACTTCATTAATGTAAATATTCAAAATTAACAGAATGTTAAAATAATTAACAAGTACTATACAATTTCCTATTTTTTAAAGTTAATTTAATAGGTTAGTCCGATATATACTATAAGTTGTTGTTTAACTTTTAGAAAATAGCGTAGTATAATATTAATAAGTCAATACAAAAGGAGCATCATACATTATGAAGCCAATTACAAACAAAGAACAGCAAGTAACATATTTAAAAGAACGCCTGGAAATTTTCCTTGAAGTGCTTGATGCAATCGATCCTGAAACGACGGAAATTGAAGATATTGATCGCTTAATTCAAATGATGGATGATTTAGAAGAAAAAATGGATCAATTCCAATCCCGCGAAGATAAATAGAAAATTCAGCAATACCTGTACACTGGGTATTGCTTTTTTCATTCTTTTGACTAGTTCTGCTATTATTCGCCGTTTTTTCTTTTAATCTGACAAACATTCATGTAAGCGCTCTTTTTTTTCCACATTAAAAGAGTTATAATGTAAGATGGTTTATTAAGAAAGACATAACATTCATTTCTTCGTGAAAGTTTTGTTCTAACTTATATCAATTTTATTGATCAAAATACACATATTTTTCTGGGGGGAAAAATAAGATGGCATACTTAGAAACTTTAGAAAAAAGTCTTTATTCTTTAGTAACTGAAACATCTACTAACTTACCAAAAGACGTTCGTCGTGCTATTAAAGCTGCAAAAGAAGCAGAAAATGCTGGTACACGTGCAGCAATGTCTTTAGACACAATCACTACAAATATTGTAATGGCAGAAGATAATGTATCTCCAATTTGTCAAGATACGGGTCTACCAACATTTAAAGTATATACTCCGGTTGGCGTAAACCAAATCGAAATTAAAAAAGCAATCCACACTGCAATTGCTGCAGCTACTGGTGATGCAAAATTACGCCCGAATTCAGTTGATTCATTGACTGGTAAAAACTCTGGAACAAACATTGGTGCTGGACTTCCAGTAGTAAAGTTTGAGCAATGGGAAAATGACTATATTACAGTGAAGCTTATTTTAAAAGGCGGCGGCTGTGAAAACAAAAATATCCAATATTCTTTACCTACAGAATTAGAAGGTTTAGGCCGCGCTGGTCGTGACTTAGACGGTATCCGTAAATGTATTTTACATTCTGTATGGCAAGCACAAGGACAAGGCTGTTCTGCTGGTTTCATCGGTGTTGGTATTGGTGGTGACCGCTCTTCAGGTTATGATCTTGCAAAAGAGCAATTATTCCGTCATGTTGATGATGTGAATCCAATTGAAGACTTAGCAAAACTAGAACAGTATATTGTAGAAAAATCAAATACATTCGGTGTTGGTACAATGGGCTTCGGCGGTGAAGCAACATTACTAGGTTGTAAAATTGGTGTAATGGACCGTTTACCAGCTTCATTCTTCGTATCTGTAGCTTACAACTGTTGGGCTTACCGTCGTATGGCAATCGATATCGATCCGGCGACTGGCGAAATCACAAACTGGCATTACCAAGAAGGTGAAAAAATCACTTTCCGTGATGAAGAAAAACAAGAAAACTCGGACAACAAAGTAGTTGAATTGGTTGCACCGATTACTAAAGAAAAAATCCGTTCACTTAAAGTTGGGGACGTAGTAAAAATTTCTGGCCGTATGTACACAGGTCGTGACGCAATCCATCACCACTTAATCGGTGAAGGTGTAGAAGCACCAGTAGATTTAGATGGTCAAATTATTTACCACTGTGGTCCGGTAATGGCGAAAGACGAAGCAGGCAACTGGGTCGTAAAAGCTGCTGGTCCAACAACTTCAATTCGTGAGGAGCCATACCAAGGCGACATCATGAAAAAATTCGGTATCCGTGCTGTTATGGGTAAAGGCGGTATGGGACCAAAAACTCTTAAAGCTTTAGAAGAACACGGTGGCGTTTACTTAAATGCAATCGGCGGTGCAGCTCAGTACTACGCAGACTGTATTAAATCAGTTGACGGTGTAGACTTAATGGAATTCGGAATTCCAGAAGCAATGTGGCACTTAACTGTAAAAGACTTTACTGCAGTAGTAACGATGGACTCTCATGGTAACTCATTACATGCTGATGTAGAGAAATCTTCTTTAGATAAACTAGCATTGCATGCAGAGCGCGTATTCTAATAGTTATGAAAAACGACTTCTTCCTAAATGGTTGAAGTCGTTTTTTAATTCCGCATTTTAAATTACATATAATTCTAACTATTCTTTTTATTGGTATGCTATACTATTTTATTATATAAGGTATAGGTGGTGTTATATGCTCTATATTAAGATATTGATTAATGCATTATTTATAGCTGCCCAAATACACGTGAGTACTAAATATCAGTATAGACGCAGCTTTCTTGTTGCCCTTTCGTATACAATTTATGTGATTATTATTCTCCCTTACGTAACCTTTGAATATATATATCTATATCTTTCATTAATGCTTTGGCTATTTTTCAGCGCATGCTTTTTTATGCGAGATCGATTGTTTGGTTAAAAAAAGCAGCACAGAATTTGTCTGTGCTGCTTTACTTTTTCATGTTATTGAACTAATTGTGTATCGGCTGGTTCATTGTAGACTGTTGTATCGAGCTCTTTTGTTGCACGGCTTGATACGACACCTGAAACCATTGACCCGCTTACATTAAGCGCTGTACGACCCATGTCGATTAAAGGTTCTACCGAAATTAAAACACCTGCTAACGCAATCGGTAAATCCATTGCAGATAAGACGATAATGGCTGCGAATGTCGCACCACCACCTACACCTGCCACACCAAATGAACTGATCGCCACAATTAAAATTAATGTTGCGATAAAGCCAGGTGTTAACGGATCAATACCTACTGTCGGTGCAATCATTACGGCCAACATTGCCGGATAAACACCCGCACAACCATTTTGCCCGATTGAAAGACCAAATGAAGCAGCAAAGTTGGCAATGCCATCCGGAACACCAAGACGCTTTGTCTGCGTTTGAATATTTAACGGTAATGCTCCTGCACTTGAACGTGAAGTAAATGCAAACAGCAGTACTTCAGCTGTTTTTTTCAAATAAGTTAATGGACTTAAACCTGTTAATGCCACAATGATTAAATGCAGAATGAACATAGCGATCAATGCAACATAAGAAGCTAAGATGAATTTACCTAAATCCATAATCGCCCCTAAATCACTCGTTGCAACGGTACGTGCCATAATGGCAGCTACACCATATGGAGTTAAACGTAAAATAATACGTACAACACCCATGATTAAACCGTAAAGTGCATCGACACCTTTTTTAACATTTGCCGCCGTTTCTTCTTCTTTTCGACGGAGTGTTAAATAACTAAATCCTAAAAATGCCGCGAAAATTACAACCCCAATTGTTGATGTTGCACGAGATCCTGTTAAATCCGCAAATGGATTTGCAGGAAACATTGATAAAATCTGTTCAGGTAAAGGTGTCACTTCTGCCGAACGTTCAACCAATGATTCACCGCGTGCAATTTCAGCCTCACCTTGCATAATTTGAGATGCATCTAAGTCAAATAACACTGTTGATGCAATACCTAAACCAGCTGCAACAGCAGTTGTACTGATTAAAACTGATAAAATAACCGCTGCTGACTTACCTAAGTTTTTACCAAATGTCACTTTTGTAAATGCAGCTAATATCGAAATGAATACTAAAGGCATTGCAATCATCTGCAGTAACTTTACATAGCCCGTTCCGACGATGTTGTACCATGGCACAGTTTCATTAATGGCATCCGACCCTACCCCATATGCAAATTGTAATCCTACCCCAAGTATAATACCTAAACCTAAGGCGATAAAAACACGATTTGAAAACTTAACATGCTTCGTTTTAAGGAAATATAAAAAAGCAATGACAATAAGCAGCAAAGCAATATTAAGCAATACGTAGAAATTCAAAGTAAACTCCTCCAATTTTATAAATGTACTTCATTATATTACTCTATAATCCTTATAAGTCAAGTAGGCATTATTTTTTTTAATTCTCTATTGTATGTTATTTACAAAATAAATGACCTATATTATAATTATTATAAATAAGAAATAATTCTAATCTAATTGAAATTCATT
Organism: Solibacillus sp. FSL K6-1126; assembly: GCF_038003445.1. Lineage (NCBI taxonomy): Bacteria > Bacillati > Bacillota > Bacilli > Caryophanales > Caryophanaceae > Solibacillus > Solibacillus sp. FSL K6-1126. The sequence continues at coordinate 3,678,480 of NZ_JBBOPD010000001.1, forward strand.
ATCAGTCCTTATCAATAGTAATAATCATTATCAAGGAGGTATTTATGATTAATTCTAATCGAGAAAACTTATCATTAAATGAGAAAATTTTAGAACACAAAGAATTAATTGCAGCTTTAGTATCCGGCTTTATCATTTTGCTCGCGTGGCGAATGGAGTCAACAGAGCAAACGACAGCCGCTGTAATCGCATATTTAACAGCATTCTTTATCGGTGGATATGCAAAAGCAAAAGAAGGTATTGAAGATACAATAGAAAGCAAGTCTTTAAATGTAGAAATTTTAATGATTATTGCTGCCATTGGTTCTGCCATTATCGGTTACTGGATGGAAGGTGCTATATTAATCTTTATATTTGCCTTAAGCGGCGCACTTGAAACATATGCAATGAATAAAAACAATCGTGAAATCTCTTCATTAATGGACCTGCAGCCAGAGGAAGCATGGCTTGTACGAGGCGGATTTGAACCGATTAAAGTTTCCGTAAAAGATTTGAAGGTAAACGATCATATATTAGTAAAACCAGGTGAACGTATACCGGCAGATGGCGAAATTTATAAAGGTATTTCAACAGTTGATGAGGCAGCGATTACCGGTGAATCAATGCCTATTACGAAAAAAGCAGGTAATGAAGTTTTTGCCGGTACAGTAAATTTAAACAGTGTGTTAACTATAAAAGTAACAAAGCCTAGTTCCGAAACATTGTTCCAAAAAATCATTACACTTGTTCAATCTGCACAAAGCGAAAAATCACCTTCCCAACAGTTTATTGAACGCTTTGAAAGTGTGTATGTAAAAGCAGTATTATTGGCCGTAGCACTCATGATGTTTTTACCGCACTATTTATTAGACTGGGATTGGACGACAACTCTTTACCGCGCAATGGTATTACTTGTTGTTGCTTCTCCTTGTGCATTAGTTGCTTCTATTATGCCGGCTACCCTTTCAGCGATTTCCAATGGCGCGAGAAACGGGATACTTGTTAAAGGCGGTGTGCATTTAGAAAATTTAAGCTCGATCCGCGTATTGGCAGTAGATAAGACTGGTACATTAACACAAGGAACACCTGTTGTGACAGATTTTATTGTTCGTGATGATTTAGACAAACAGCAGACGTTAGCTTTAATAGCAGGGATTGAAGGACAGTCAAACCATCCCCTTGCACAGGCGATTAACGCATTCGCAAAAGAGCAGGGTGTCATCAACGAGCAAAATATTACCATAGAAGATATTCCTGGTTACGGAATGAAAGCGCAGTTTAATGAACAATCCTATATAATCGGAAAACCTGACTTTGTTGGAGCAAAATTGGCAAAACAATTTGCTGATGGCGCGCTCGAACAATTAGCGAATGAAGGTAAAACAGTTGTATTTCTTAAAGATCACCAAGGCATTGCAGCACTTATCGCCCTTAAAGATGTCGTTCGGGAAGAGGCAAAAAAGGCGGTAGCTGCACTGCAAGAGCTAGGTATTAATGTAGCCATGCTGACTGGTGACAATGAAACAACCGCAAAAGCAATTGCAAAAGAAGCTGGTGTTTCGACTTATGTGGCGGAGTGCTTGCCGGAAACGAAGGTCGAGCATATTAAGCAATACGAAAAAACATCCGGCCATGTCGGCATGGTTGGTGACGGTATCAATGATGCCCCTGCCCTTGCTACTGCCTCCGTCGGTATTGCAATGGGTGGTGGTACAGATGTCGCACTAGAGACAGCGGATGTAATATTAATGAAAAACGACTTATCTAAAATTGCCCATGCCGTTAAGCTTTCGCGAAAAATGCAGCGTATCGTGAAACAGAACATTATTTTTTCATTAACGGTTATTGCTCTGCTGATCATTTCGAACTTCTTCCAAGCAATCAGCCTTCCTCTAGGCGTTATTGGTCATGAAGGCAGTACAATTTTAGTTATTTTAAATGGATTACGTATGCTGAGTAAAAATGTTTAGTCCAATAATAAAGGTGCATCCCAACAACAGGATGCACCTTTTGCTTTCTCTATTAAACTAGTACAAACCATAATGCCATTGTGAAGATAATTGTCGTTAAACCCATCAGCAATGTTGCCATCGTTTGCGCTTTATATGCATCCGTAACTTTCATTCCGCTGTATTGAGTAATTACCCAGAAGAAACTATCGTTTACATGACTAACTGTCATAGATCCCGCACCAATTGCCATAACGACTAATGCTAACGGCACTGCCCCTTCGATTCCTAAAGTCGGTAGCATCGGTGCGATTAAAGAAGATGTAATAACTAATGCTGCAGTTGATGAACCTTGCGCTGTTTTTAGAGCAGCGGCAATTAAAAACGGAATTAATAAAAATAATGCGCCTGTTGCTAATGCACCTAAATCCATTTCCTGAAGTTTATCACCGACACCTGTATTTTTAATAACCGTACCAAATGCGCCACCAGCACCTGTGATTAATAAAATTGGCGCTGCTTCTTTTAAAGCTTCACCGATCCAGTTTGATAATGTTTCTTCACTCAGTTCAGGCAATAGTAAAAATGCAGCAAATACCCCTAGTATTAGTGCGACTGTCGGTGAACCGAGGAATCTGAAGAATGTATTAACTCCCGATTCCGGGTCACCTACTAATGCAGCGACAGAACCTGCCCCGATCAATACAATCGGCAATACAATCGGTAAGAATGACTTGAATGTAGAAGGCATTTTACCAAACGACTTAATAATTTCATCGTAATCCAATGCCGGCTCATCATCTGCCTCAACCCGAATTTTCGATGCTACTTTCGTCGCCCAAATATAGCCTACGATTGTTGCTGGAATAGCAACGATTAATCCTATTAAAATGATTGTGCCTAAATAATCTGCTGCACCAATATTTCCAGCAGCCGCAATCGGTCCTGGTGTAGGCGGTACGAGTACGTGAGTTGCATATAAACCCGTAGCTAAAGCAACTGCCATTGAAGCAATTGTTACGCCTGCACGTTTAGCCAGCGCTTTCTTTAAACTCGTTAAAATGATATAGCCTGAATCGCAAAATACCGGAATGGATACAATGTAGCCAATGATCGACATTGCTAATTGCGGTCGTTTTGGTCCAATTACCCGCAATACGACTTCAGCCATACGATATGCAGCGCCGGATTTTTCTAATATAATTCCAATAATCGTACCTGCTACGATGACGATACCAATGCTCGTCATCAGCCCTCCAAACCCTGTGTTAATACTTTCTACAACTGTTAACAAAGGCATACCCGCTGCAATCCCAACAAAGAATGAACTAATTAATAATGCAAGAAAAGGATGCAGCTTAAGTTTTGCCGTTGCAAAGACAATGAACAACACACCAATCAGAATAATTAGAAACAACATTTCTCCCCACTCCTTATATTAATCTTTTTATTAAATCCGTAACCTTTTGTTCCAAATAATAACTTGGATTATTTAATGATTGCTCCGCCGAAATATCATTACCGACAATACTTTCAACTTGATGAAAATAGGTTTTTAGAATACTGGAATTTTCAATCATTCCCGAAATTAAAATTGTTGGCACACCTTTTTCTTTTGCCAGCTTAGCAACCCCTATTGGCGCTTTTCCGGAAAGTGTTTGCTCATCCGATTTCCCTTCACCTGTAATGACAAAATCCGCTTTTTCCAGGTGATTTGTAAATTGCACTGCTTCCAGCACAATATCTACACCAGGCTTAAATTGGTGCGGAAAAAAGGCCATAAACGCCGAGCCAATTCCACCAGCCGCGCCAGCTCCTGCACGATGACGGACTTTTACGTTTTGCTGTGATTCGATAATAGTAATATAATGATTTAAATTTTGATCAAATATATTAATATCATGCGGCTCTACCCCTTTTTGCGGCCCAAATACAGCTGTAGCTCCATTCGAACCTATTAACGGGTTATCTACATCACAGGCAATCATAAATGTACTTTCAGAAATTCGTGAATCAAAATTAGACAAATCGATTTTTTTAAGTGCATTAAATTGATATACGTCGTTTAAAATTTCATTACCATCTTTGTCTATGAATTTCATTCCAAGTGCCCTTAGCATTCCCTGGCCACCATCATTTGTAGCGCTTCCTCCTATACCGATAATAAAGTGACGATAACCTGTATCCATTGCATGTTGGATTAATTGACCTGTTCCGTATGTTGTTGCAAAGCGTGGGTTTTTTTCTTCTTCATTTATAAGTGTTAACCCTGACGCCTGAGCCATTTCTATCACACAAGTTTTCCCATCACCCAGTACTCCATATTTTGCTTCAATCCGCTTCCCTAAAGGATTTTGAACCGACGCTGTCAAATACTTTCCTTTTGTAGCTTTGACTAATGCGTCAAGGGTTCCTTCGCCGCCATCTGCAATCGGTAAACAAATTGTTTCAATCTTATTGTCCACCTTTTTAATTGCTTCCTTTATCACTGATGTAACCTCTCCGGAAGACAACGTCCCTTTAAAGGAATCCGGACTTATAATAATCTTCATTTGATTCCTCCCTCACATGAATAAAGCGCTTACAAAAATTATAGTAGTAATATTCTGAATTTACTTTATACTTGTTGTATAATTTTTTATTAATTACTACTTTATTTTTATACGAGGTGTATAAATTGTTAACAATAAGACTGGCAAATGAAATTGTAGAACAAACAATGCTGCGGTTAAAGCGTAATGTAAATGTAATGAGCATTGACGGCATTATATTAGCTTCCGGTGATAAGGAGCGGGTGGAAAAGTTTCATGAAGGCGCGAAGTTTGTAGCAGAATCGAAGAAAACGCTCATAATATCAGACGACAATATTCATGATTTCCCGCAAACTAAGCACGGGATAAATTTGCCGATCTTTTTTCAGGAGGAAATCGTTTGTATTATTGGAATTACCGGTGTGGTCGATGAGGAACTGCTAAATATTTCTTCATTAGTTCAGTTAACAGCAGAGGTATTAGTCCATCAGGCTCTTATTGAATCTAAAAGCGAATGGCAGCGGAAAATGAGTGTACATATTTTTGAGGAACTAATTAGTGGCACTTCTATAAATCGGTTTGTAAAAGAACGGATAAATAAACTGGCCATACCCTTTATTGCCCCCTATTGCATCATATTATTAAAGGCCGAACAAAAGACTGGTTCCCATCGGACACTTATACAATATATCGATGATTTCTTTTATAACAAACCCGTTATCTTTGGACACTTTCAGCTAGATGAATACTTTATTTTAACTACAGAATTGAATCAAACAACTTTAACAAAAATAGTGGAAGCATTTAATACTTATATAAAAAGCAAATTCAGTATTAAAATTGCTGTCGGTGAACATGTTGAAAATCTTGAACGGTTACCGCATTCCTATAAAACAGCGCAGTTAGCATTAAAGCATCACCATACCATCTCGAAAGTAATCTACCATCAGGAAGTTGAAGTATTCACCTTATTTAATCCAGAGGTAGCCCATCACTACAGTATAAAAACATTGAATCAACTGGATGATAAATTAGTTGCTACATTGCAATGCTTTTTTAATAATAATAAGTCAGCTTCAGCGACTGCCGACGAATTGCAAATACACCGACATACGTTAGCTTACCGGCTTTCTCAAATTAAAGAGCAAACCTTTTTAAATCCTGCGGAGTTTCATGATGCATTAAAACTGCAAATCGCACTATGGCATCGTGAAGGACTGAACCTATAAAAAAATGAGGTAGGGATAGAGGTAGAAGTACCGATGGATAAGAAGAAAAACATTATTAAGAACGGATATTTTGTAAAATTGATTGGAATGGAGGGCGACTCCTGCGGGAATAGCGTGACGCCTGAGACTACAGGCTCAGGCCACGCCCGCGGAAAGCGTCCCGGAATGGAAATCAATTTTTAACGCTCAGCAAATAAATGCTATTTTTCTCTTTGAGAAAAATAGCATTTCTGGATTATCTAATTTCCACCTAAAAAACAGGTGATTTGGCTTGCTTTTTACTTTCTTTAGCAAGTTGCCTTTTTTGGAATGACGCATTAAGCAAGCCACCTAATATGATGATCATTCCTGTGAAATATAGCCAAAGCATTAAAATAATGACCCCGCCGATACTGCCATATGTTGAACTGTAATTGCCGAAATTATTAATATAGAATGAGAATCCGTACGTTAATACAAGCCAGCCCAAAGTTGCAAAAACAGCACCCGGAATCACACTGAACATCGTTAACCGAGGATCTGTATTCGGGACAATCCAATACATGACTGATATTACGATGAAAATAAGTGTTGGCGGCGTAATCCAGCGCACAAAGGTCCAAACGTTTGCGAATGACTCCTCTACACCTAAATAGCCGAATACGATATTGCCGATCTGCTGACCAAAAACCGGGAATACAAGTGCTATTAAAATAACTGCTACTAATGCAATTGTAAAAACAAGTGACCATAAACGGTTTAAAAATCCTGCTCTTCCTTCTACATCATAGGCACGGTTTAATGATTTCATCAGTGCATCTACACCTCTAGAGGCAGACCATAGTGTACCAATAATACCGATTGAAAGTAAACCGCCGTTTTGATTGTTCAGAACATCTGTTAATGTCGTTTCGATCAGTCCATATACTTCTTCAGGCATAACATCACTTAAAAAATCGAATATTTGCCCTTGTTCCAAATTTAAGTAAGGTAAAAGCGTTACCATAAAAATAAGCATAGGGAAAAATGATAACAGGAAAAAATAGGCCAACTGTGCCCCCATGCCTGACATGTCCACATTTTTAGTTCGATAAATTAAATCTTGGATAAACCCTTTTGTCGTCAGTATATCTATTTGGCTACGATCCGGTGAAACATATGATTTAACTAGCGAAATCTTTTCTTTTAGTTCTCCCTTTTCTTCCATGCTGCCACCACCTGTTCACATTATGTTGATTCAGTGGATATCATGGACATCCGATTACCCGATTTGTTCATCCTTTTTTGAGAAAGCCTGAATCGTTTCTGAAACCATACTTTGAATTGTAGCAGGTAACTCTTTAATATCATTTTCATTTTGCATAATTGATTGGACACCATTATTTACTGTCCCATACAAAGATTGTGCTTGTTCCATCTTAGTTTCTACTAACGCCACTAATTCATCACGATTTTCAGCATAGTATGCTACTGTATCTTTTGCTTTCTTTGCTGTTTCTACAGTATGCTCACGTGTTTGTTTATCCAACATACTAATTGCTGCACCTGTTACTGCTCCAATTGCTATAAAAGGTAATAGTTTACTTTTCATTAGTTTTCTCCTCCTACTATATGCTTTCGTATTCCCCTAATACTTTTTCATAAAACTTATCTATATGTATTTTAACGAATATCCAATATTATTAAAAGTACTCAGTCAACTTTATCCTGTTGACAAGTTGATGGTTGCATGAAATGATATTTTTGTAAACATTGAAAGGTAGGGGCAAAAAATTATGGACTTATCCAACCCATCGCAACAGAATGTCATCTATATGATCGAGCAAATTAAAGAAAAACTTCGTATGGTAAATGTTGATGCTATGCAGTCTTCTGCATTTGATGAAGAAAAATACGAAGATCTACAATATTTATACGAAATGGTTATGAAACGCGATTCATTTAGCCCAAGTGAAATGAATGCCATCGTAGCTGAACTAGGCGCCCTTCGTAAATAACATCAATAGCATAGTGTGAAAAAGAAGCTCATCGATTAATTCGACAAGCTTCTTTTTTTATTCCCTATTCCCCAGGAAATATTAATTATTTATTTAATTCGACAGCAATTTTTGCACCTACACGGGCATTATGTTTAACAAGGGCAATATTGGCATCCAGTGATTTACCTTCTGTCAGCTCTTTCACTTTACCTAATAAGAATGGCGTTACATTTTTGCCTGCGATGCCTTGTTCTTTCGCTTCATTTAATGCATTGTCAATAATTCCGTCAATAACACTTGATTCCATAGCATCTTCTACTGGGATCGGGTTTGCGATCAATGCACCGCCACGTAAACCTAAATCCCACTTAGCACGTAGAATTGCAGCAGTTTCTTCTGCAGAATCAACGCGAATATTTACATCGAATTCACTTTCACGTGCATAGAATGCAGGCAATTTATCTGTTCCGTAACCAATTACCGGTACACCTTTAGTTTCAAGGTATTCCAATGTTAAGCCGATGTCTAAAATTGATTTGGCACCTGCACATACTACAGCCACATTTGTCATTGCCAGTTCTTCCAAGTCTGCAGAAATATCCATTGTAGTTTCAGCGCCACGGTGAACCCCACCAATACCGCCTGTTACGAATAGTTCAATACCAGCTAGCTCAGCACAGATCATTGTTGCCGCTACAGTAGTTGCACCGATTTTCTTTGTTGCAAGTAAATAGCCAATATCACGACGGCTTGTTTTTGCTACACCTTGAGCATTACCGAACATTTCTAATTCTTCATCAGATAGGCCGATTTTAATTTTCCCATCGATTAATGCGATTGTTGCCGGTACTGCACCGCCATCACGAATAATTTGTTCTACTTCACGAGCTGTTTGTACATTTTGAGGATATGGCATACCGTGTGAAATAATCGTTGATTCCAACGCTACGATTGGTAAGCCTTTCTCTTTAGCTTCTAATACCTCTTGTGAATATGATAAATATTGTTTCATTATAAATTCCTCCATTCAATTAAATTATCTTTTGTTAAATCTTCACGTACTGTTTTATCCGATTGCAATGTTTTCGATGCATTTACCAACCCGAGCTGGATTGCTTCTTCAAGCTCTTCATCGTTTAATACACCATGTAAAAATGCACTAACAAAAGCATCTCCGGCACCTGTAACATCTACTATATTTCTAGTTGCAATGGCTTTGTAGTGTACTATATTACCTTCGTTCCCCACCATTACTCCATGTTCGCCAAGAGTGAGCACAACATGCTCCGCTCCTTTTTGCAACAACATGTTAACAGCCTTTTCATATTGGCTATATGTTTCCAGCTTCACATTTAAATAGCTTTCCGCTTCATCTCGATTGCAAATAAAGTAACGGATACCGTGCAGATCCTGCGACATATTTTTCATCTTAGGTGAAGAAACAGGGATAACCGCCAATGCGATATTACGCTCTATTGCGAAATTCCTAATATATTCTACTGTTTCTAACGGGCTGTTTAAGTCAATGACAATACAGCTGGCATTTTGTAGTATCGCTTCGTGCTTTTTTAAAATACTCGGCAACAACTGATCATAAATCGCCATATTTGCCATCGATATTACCAGTTCACCCATATTATCAAGTACTGCTGTATAAGAACCTGTATTATAATCGTTTAATTTCTCTACTAAATCCACATTCATCATACTCTTACAATTTTGTTCAATAAATGCACTATCATGATCTTCACCCATTACAGTAATTAAGGAAACACGGTTACCTAACCGCCCTAAGTTTTCAGCTATATTGCGGGCAACACCGCCTACCGATTCTGTAACAGAAGCAGGATTGGAAGTCCCTAATTGGACATTTTGCTCAATAGTGAATTTACGATCGATATTGGCACCACCAATTGCAATGATTTGATTTTTCTCTGGCAAAACATAGGCACGTCCTAAAATTTCCCCTCGTTTTATAAGCGATGAGATTATATTAGCAAGCGCTGGCCTGGACATTCCCAGTTGTTCTGCCATTTCCTGTTGTGATAAGTAGGGATTCTTCTTTATTAATTGGAAAATCAATTTTTCCTTTTCATTCAACTTTATCACCTCTAATCAAACATTTGTTTATAATTATAAACTTTTGTTTACGTAATGTCAAATTAATATTAAATTTTTCGTCTTGCGTAGTATGGAAGTACTTTCTTCTTTTATGAGCTGTGACATAATAAAAAAGCTGTTTGGAAAGTTTCCCTTCCAAACAGCTTTCTTGCTATTCTACTATTACATCGCCATTTTCTGCTATACGTGGCTGTACGAGCACCTCAACACGGCGGTTTTTGGCTCTGCCTTCTTTAGTATCATTCGTAGCTATCGGCTGGAATTCTCCGAAACCTTTTACACTGAAGTATTTGGAATCAAGTTGTTCATTTCCCGAAACGATTTCTTTCATGAAGTTTACTGCACGCATTACAGACAGATCCCAGTTGGAATCAAATTCCGGTGTCTTAATCGGTACATTATCTGTATGACCAGTAATTACAATATTACGCGGTGGATCAAACATTAATAATTGAGCAAGCTCGTCAGCAATTGTTGCATATTCCGCTTTCACATCTGCTCGTCCCATATCGAATAAAATACTGTCCCGGATGGTAATTAATAATCCCTCTTCTGTCATTTTCGTTTCAAACTGGTCTTCCAGCTCATTAATCGCAATAAACTCGTCCACACGGTTTTGCGTTTCATGTAGGCGTTGCTGATCTTCCATATATTTAGAGATACCTGTTGGTGTAGAGTTATCCGGTGTTTGTATGATAGATGAGTTGTCCATTACACCTGTGCCACCGGTAAAAATATTATTAAATACTGCAGACATTTGCTCCAATTTTTTCTCATCCACTGAGCTTGATGCAAAAAGTACAATAAATAATGCTAGTAATAACGTTAATATATCTGCATAAGGTACTAACCAGGACTCGTCAATATGTTCCTCATGCTTTTTATGTCTTTTACGCTTCTTTGCCAAGGCCACCCGCCCCGCTTTCGGTAATTTGCTTACGTTCTTCCATTGTTAAATATGAAGCCAGCTTTTGCTCGATTACACGAGGTGCTTCACCTTCAAGTACGGATAAAATCCCTTCAATCATCATTAGCTTTTGCTTAACTTCTACAGCGGATTTACGTTTTAACTTGTTTGCAAAAGGATGCCATAATACGTACCCAGTAAAGATACCTAATAATGTCGCAACAAAGGCCGCTGAAATGGCGTGTCCTAATTTATCAATATCAGACATATCTTTTAATGCAGCAATAAGGCCTACTACAGCACCTAATACCCCAAGTGTCGGTGCATAAGTACCTGCTTGTGAAAAAATGCCTGCTCCACTTGCATGGCGGTCTTCCAGCGCTTCAACTTCCTCTGTTAAAACATCGCGAATATAGTCTGCGTTTTGTCCATCAATCGCTAATGTCAGTCCATTTTTTAAAAATGGATCTTCAATTTCAGCTGCTTTGCTTTCTAATGCCAATAGCCCTTCACGACGAGCTAAATCTGCCCATTGTGAAAACATTTTGATCAAGTCGATATCACTCGCGAGTTTTGTTTCTGAAAATAAAATTTTAAAAAGCTTTGGAATTCTTTTTAATTCCTTCATTGGGAAAGCGATTGTAACTGCAGCAATCGTACCAAAAATAATAATTAAAATAGCAGCAGGGTTTATTAACACTTCCGGTGTAACGCCCTTTAAAAACATCCCGAATAACAGGGCGATAAAGGCGATGATAACCCCAACAACTGATGAAATATCCATATGTAGTACCTCCAAATTACGATGTCTTTTCTTATTTCGGTATATTTAAATTTTTATTAACTTCCTTTACACTAGTTATAAGAAGATTTTTTTATTTTTGACACATTATTATTCTTTTCTGAGCTGGAATATGAGTAATAATAGGTTAAGAATTAACTAATTTTTAAGATAATTATTGGAGGAATGAATCAATGAATTCAACGTTCGAAGCAAAGCTAACGAAATACGCAGAACTAGCAGTAAAAATCGGTGTCAATATTCAGCCAAATCAATATTTGTATATTGCAGCCTCTATCGAATCGGCACCATTTGTACAAGTAGTGACAAAAATCGCTTATGAAATTGGAGCCAAACAAGTATTTGTAGATTATACAGATGATCAAATTACACGTACTCGATATGAGTTGGCACCGGCGGATTCTTTCGATTTCTTCCCGCCTTGGAAAGTACAGGAACGTGAATGGCTTGCTGAAGAAGGTGCGGCATTTATGAGCATCGTATCCCAAAGCCCCGATTTACTGTCAGGCATTGATTCAAAACGTATTGCATCATTCCAAAAGGCTTCAGGCACTGCATTGAACAAATATCGTCAATATGTTCAGTCAGATAAAATTAGCTGGACGGTCATTGCAGCTCCATCTAAACAATGGGCTCGTAAAGTATTTCCTGAATTGCCGGAAGAAAAGCAAGTAGAGGCATTATGGGATGCCATCTTTAAAGCAACACGTGCGGATCTGGATAACCCGGTAGAAGCATGGGCACAGCATAATGACAACTTGCATGAAAAAGTTGATTACTTAAACAATAAAAACTATGCAAAATTACACTATACAGCTCCAGGGACGGACTTGACGATCGAGCTTCCTAAAGGACATTTATGGTGCGGGGCAGGCAGTATTAACGAAAAAGGCGAAGAGTTCATGGCAAATATGCCGACAGAAGAAGTTTTCACAGTACCACATAAAGATGGTGTAAACGGGTATGTATCTAGTACAAAGCCATTAAGCTATGGTGGTAATATTATCGATAACTTTAAACTTACATTTGAAAACGGTCGTATCGTTCAAGTAGAGGCAGCACAAGGTGAAGAAGTATTAAAAAATCTTGTTGCTACAGACGAGGGATCACATTATTTAGGAGAAGTGGCGCTTGTTCCATTCCATTCTCCAATTTCACAGTCGAATATTTTGTTTTACAATACACTATTCGATGAAAATGCATCAAATCACTTGGCAATTGGCAGCGCCTACGCATTTTGTATCGAAGGCGGCAAGTCAATGTCGTCTGATGAATTAAAAGCTCACGGTTTAAATGAGAGCATTACACATGTCGACTTCATGATTGGCTCTGAACAGATGAATATTGATGGTGTTACAGCTGATGGGCAAAGCGAGCCAGTTTTCCGTAATGGGAACTGGGCATTTTAACCGCTGTTTCACTTCCGGCTTTACCGATAAATAAAATTTCAAGATGTCGCCATATTTACAGTTTTTTCTACATTAACTAACTAAATTACCCTACAATGTTCCAATTTAATAGGGTATAATTGGTTAATGATTGTTATTACTAAATAGAGAGGAGTTTTTATAATGTTTGATCACCATTATCCGTTCTTATCTGACTACTATACGTTAGTGTTAGGGTTTACGGTTATACTTCTTGTATTCTTATTTATGTTTATTATGTACTTACGTATTGGTTTACAATCACACGACTCTGTTATAGTAGATTCAAAGGCAAACACATTTGCGCCAAACGAAAAATCATTGGATGGTCACCATCATCATTAAATTTTTTTACAACCACTCTATTGAGTGGTTGTTTTTTTGATATTAATACATCACTTCTTCTTTATTTATTTTATTTTTAACTTTATTAGTGCGCATTTGTTTGAATTATCTAAAAAATATTTTAAAATAAAACAAGAATCGAAAGGGGTTTGAAGAACAATGTCTGCATTGCAAACGATTTTAGAATTTAATGAAAAATTCGTAGAAGAAAAACAATATGAACAATATGCCACAACGAAGTTTCCAGATAAGAAAATTGTAGTTTTATCTTGTATGGATACACGTTTAGTAGAATTACTACCTAAAGCTATGAACTTGCGCAATGGGGATGTCAAAGTTGTAAAAAGTGCAGGGGCAATCGTAAATCACCCATTCGGCGGGATTATGCGCAGTTTACTTGTAGCCGTTTATGAATTACAGGCAGATGAAGTATATATTATCGGCCACTATGACTGTGGAATGAGTGCAGTTGATCCGAACGTAATGATCGGCCATATGCTTGAACGCGGGGTTAAACAGGAAACGATTGATGTCATCAATTATGCCCGTTTTGATTTAAAAGAATGGTTACGCGGTTTTGGGGATGTTAAAACAAGTGTATTAAAAAGTGTGGACTTAGTCAGAACACATCCATTAATGCCAAAAGGCGTTCCAGTACATGGTCTTATCATCGATCCTGCAACAGGAAAACTTGATTTAGTAACAGACGGCACAGTTGAACAAAAATAGATAATAAGTAATTAGCGACAGCACTCAATATAATGAGCACTGCCGCTATTTTTTATAATGTGGCCCCTTTATATTCCCGCTGTAAAATGGCGTACATATAATGATCCACCCATTTTCCGTTTATATACAATAGCTCTCGTAATAATCCTTCTCTTGTAAAGCCCGACTTTTCCAATACACGAATAGAAGCAGAATTTTGCGGGGCGACATATGCCTCAATCCGGTGAATATTTAAAGTAATAAAAGCGAATTCCATTATTAGACGTACTGCTTCAGTGACAATTCCTCTACCTGTAAACTTCTCATCCATCGAATAGCCGATAAAACCGCTTGAATAAGGTAAACGTTTAATTGAATAGAGAGAAATATGCCCGATTAACTGACCTGTTGCATTATAAAAAATGCCGAATGAAAACTCCCTGTTCGACTGCAGCAAATGTATGCTTTCTAAAATTTTATTGTACTGTACTTGTTCTGTATAAAATTCATCGTGATGTAATGGCTCAAATTCGGACCAATACATTTTATTGTCATTTAATAATTTTGCCAATCCTTTCGCATCCGACGGGGTAAACGTACGAAGCGAACATTGTTGCCCAATAAGTTGAACCATTGGACCCTCCTTCTTGTGAAATAGCTTGAATAAGCTTTTCATTGAACCACCTACATTTCATTTCAAAGCTTGCTACCGTTTTTTCAACTTTTTCTTTTTTGATTTTACAGGCTTTGGTATTATATCTATAAATTCCGATTTTTCTTTATGTGCAGTTGTTTTATTACCGCTTTCGAAAATGTTCGTGAGCTTTAATCCGCGCTTTGTAACTTCTTTTTCTATATGGGTAACTACTTCTTTAAGTACTTGAACACGTGCATAGTTTTTGTCGTTCCCCGGAATTAAGTGCCAAGGAGCGTTTTCCGAATCAGTTTTTTCAAACATTTCATCGGCTGCCTCACAATATAAATTAAATTTATCACGGTTCCGCCAATCTTCAGCCGTCAATTTCCATGATTTATATGGATCAGCTGCTCTTTCATTAAAACGTTTAAGCTGTTCATCCGAATCGATATGAATCCAAAACTTTATCATTATATAATCTTCATCTGTCAATTGCTTCTCAAAACTATTTATTTCTTCATAAGCACGCTTCCATTCTGCTTCTTCAGCAAAACCCTCTATACGCTCCACCAGCACCCGACCATACCAAGAGCGATCAAAAATCGCAATCTGGCCATGCTGCGGCAACTTTCTCCAAAAGCGTTGCATATAATGATAGCGCATCTCATGGGGCTGTGGGGCAGAAATTGGCCATACCATTAACCCACGCGGATCGATACGCTCTGTTAAACGCTTAATCGCTCCCCCTTTTCCTGCTGCATCCATTCCTTCAAATGCAATAATAAGGCCAATTTTATTATTAAATAAAAATTGCTGGGCATTTAGCATTTCATATTGCAAAGCTTTCAATTGCTTCTTATAGATTTCCTTCTCCAGTTTTTGCGATAAATCCACATCTTGTAGCTTTTTCAAATAGTGCTGCCTCCCCTATTCCATTTATTATGTATATTTTACTCGAAAGTGTATGGAATTGGTAATTGTTGCGGTTATTTATTTGAATCATTTGATTATTTTATGTTGGCATCCTGTTTTAATAGAACAAAAAAACGCGGGCGCACTTATATATGCACCCACGGTTATAATTTAGTCTTCCAATGTTGTTAAAATAATTGGTTTATCTTTTGTTACAATAATCGAGTGTTCGATCTGGGCAACTAATGATTTATCCGGTGTAATAAATGTCCAGCCGTCACCTGATTCTACGATATGCTCAGCCTTCGCCGAAATGAACGGCTCTACCGCCAACACCATGCCTTCTTTCATGATTGTCGTATCCCAAGCATCGTAATAGTTCAATACATGGTTTGGTTCTTCGTGTAATGATTTACCTAAGCCGTGTCCTGTTAAGTTCATAATTACCGTCAACCCGTGATCACGTGCTTCACGCTCTACTGCTTTACCGATCTGATTTAATTTCGAACCTGCTTTAACCTTTGTCATCGCACGGTCAAATGCTGATTTTGCTACAGAGCAAAGTTTTTCTTTATCTTCATAACCTTCACCAACAACAAAAGAAATACCTGTATCTGCAAAGTATCCGTTTAAAGAGCCCGAAACATCAATGTTTACGATATCGCCGTCCTGAATAACCTTGTTCCCTGGAATGCCATGTGCAACTTCGTGATTTACTGAAATGCATGTATATCCCGGAAAATCGTATTCGCCTTTAGGACCAGAAACCGCGCCTGCTTCCGCAAACATACGGCCTGCAATTTCATCTAATTCTTTCGTTGTCACGCCAGGTACTGTCGCAGCTTTCATTGCCTCGCGAATTTCAGCACAAATGCGTCCAATTTTTTTAAACGCTTCTATTTCTTCTTGTGTAGTAACAATCATGTGTAACTTCCTTCCTCTTAAACAATGTCTACCCTTAACTATAGCATACTTAATATCGGTTGTAATTGTTCAAGGATTTTAAAATTATTTGGATTTATGATCAAATTAATACGACATTGTACAATAGAAATTAGAAAAAGCTTGCAACGGGAAAATAATCCCTTACTGCAAGCTTTGAGTTTTCAATTCATTATGGTGTTTGTGCTTTTTGGAGTAAACGGGGTGCAGATGTGAATAATATAACTGCAATAACCGCTGTAATTATTGTTGCAGGTACCATATAAGTACTGTTATAAATTATTGAGTAGATCCACACATTATCATCGCCTGCGTACTCTTTAAAGAACACGACACCTGCGAGCAAGTGCGAAACAAATCTTAAAGCTCCGCCTATTAGAGCTCCTATTACGATATAAATTGCCATTTTTAGTTTATTGAGTGATTGTGTTGCCTGTAATAATGGCTTTCTTACAATTGCCGCTAACCCTACTACTGTAAATGCAAGACCGTAATCTAAAATCGCCTGAAGCCAGTGTACTATGTAAGCGCCGAACATCATTTGCATAACGCCGATCAGCAAGCCAGTTGCAAGTCCTGCTGTTAGTCCCCAACGAATGGCCATTAACATAATCGGTACCATAACAAAGCTGATTGACCCGCCCTGTGCCCACATTTTAAAAGATACTTGGTCCAATACAAGTCCGATGGCAGCAAATATCGCTATCTCCACCATCATCAATAATTTTTTTCTGTCCATAACAATTCCCCTTTCTTTTCTCCGATGTAACAAAAGTGAAGAGGGATAGAATGGAACTTTTACTTCTTCTAGATATTTAGAAAAAGCAAAAAACGATAATCAGGACAAAAGCCTGACTATCGTTTGAACAGTCGGATTCTATCCACATCCCTACGCAAGTGCTAACTTACAGGTTCAAAGAGTCAGTGCAATCCCGTGCACAATCTCAGCCGACTTTCTCGGCACCCCTTGTGGTACATCTAAATTTTTATTGTTTGAACATGCTCATTGTAACGAATATTTCTACAACTTTCAACAGCTATTATTTTGAAACGTACTAGAATTACATATAATAGATACGAAGGAGTGATAAATGATGGATCAATCGAAAGGTTTAAGTGCACTAAGCTATTTGAGCTTTTATTTTGCACCGTTTATTTTACCGGTAATTATATTTATCGTTACGAAAGATGAAGCCGTTAAAGGCCATTCTAAAAAAGCTTTTATTTCTCAACTTATTCCAATACTGTTAGGGATTTTGTACATGATTTACTTTTTCACTTCCGTTCTTTCCTGGAATAACACTTTGACAGTGAGCGTGCAGGATTTCTTTATTAGTTCACATTTTATCGGATTTATTCTTTTAGTCCTTATTACGTTTATTCTGGCGATTTGGAATCTAGTCCAAGCGATTAAAGTTTTACGTTAATGTTTATGATAGCTCCTTCTTTGGGTATATTTTTTATACGAAATGTATTCGTTAAGGAGTGTATATCATGAAATTAAATAAACTCATTAAAACCGCAATTAAATATGGACCGATCGTGTACCCGATCATTAAAAAAATGATGGATAAAAAATCTGCACCCCAACCAGCAACTACACGACGAACGCCAAAACGTTAACGCAGAAAAACACATTTCGCACTAAAACTCGTGTGAAATGTGTTTTTTGTTGTCTTTTATTTAATAATAATTTCGGTTTTACTGTAGCCTTCTTTAAGCTTTTGGACTTGTAAAATGGCAGGCATTGCTGCTTTTAATTCGGCCACATGGGAGATGACGCCGATTAAGCGGCCTGTTTGCTGAAGATCGATCAAAATATCGATTGCCCGTCTTAACGCCTCCTCATCCAATGTACCGAAGCCTTCATCGATAAACATCGTATCGATATGCACACTTCCTTGAACACTTTGAATAACATCGGCCATTCCTAATGCTAATGAAAGTGAGGCATTGAATTTTTCACCGCCGGACAATGTTTTTACATCCCGCGTTTGTCCTGTATGGCTGTCATATACATCGATACTGAGCCCGCTCTGTGCATTTCCTTCTTTACGACCTGTCGATTTTAGGAAGTATTGACCATTTGATAGGACACGTAAACGTTCATTTGCCGCATGGGTTACTTTTTCCAAATAACCAATTTGCACAAACCGCTCAAATGAAATTTTCGAATCGTTTTGTCCGCGGATTAAATTATAAACATGCTCCACCTGCATCAGTTTCGCTTTATAGCTTTCGATCTGCTGTGCAGATTGGTCAAGTTTTTCGAGGGTTTCCTCACATTGCTCCACATAGGACTGGGTTAATGTAATTTTAGAATACTGTGCCTCGATTTGCTCATTCAGCTCATGAATCTGTTGCTCACTTGCCGTTAAATCAGCCCGTTCTTTTCCTTCGAGCAAAGGTTCTTCCTCGGCAATTTGAACAGATAATGTATGAACATTTTGCTTGTAAGCTTCAACTTCATCCTGAATTTGCTGCTGAACATTTAATGGCAGTAACGCATTCTTATATGTTTCCAAGTCAAAACTTTCTTGCTGCAATGCTGTATCAAACGCTTTTTGCGCTGAAAGAGTCTCCTGCTGTTTTTCTGTTACAAGGTTTTGTGCATGTAGATGGTTCACTTCACAAGATTTTTCATCTAATTGGATTTTTTGCATTGCCTCCAGTGCACTTTGAATTGCACTTTTTAAATGGCGGTGTTTTTGCTGCTGGCTGGCCAATTCTTGTGTTACTTCATCCAATGTAGAAAACTGAGGCAATAATGACTGCTCACTTTGCTCAAGCTTCCCTTTTTCTTGTGCATATTGTTTATCGATATCGACTACATATTGCTGCCCTTTTTCAATACGGCCTTGCAGCACTTCTTTACTTTCAATAAGCTGTGCCATCGTTTTCTTTTCAGTGATGAGCTGTGCCTGCTGCTGCTTTTGCTTTGTCAATTGCTCAGTCAGTTCGGCCAATTGCTGTTCATAATAATGTAGTTGTGAAAGCTCAACGTTCAGTAACTCTAGAGCACTTCTTTTCTGTTCCAATGCTGCCTTTTCTACATCCAATTTCGAGTTGACCTGGTAAAAGCTTTGCATAGCACGGTCGCCTTCTTGACGAAGATGTTCCAGTGCATTTTCATCAATGGTAAACGCTTCGCTATTATGAATGGCTGGATGCTCCGTGCTCCCACATACAGGACATGCTTCCCCATGATGTAATGAAGCCGCTAGAAACGCTGCCTGATTGCTGCGTATTTGCTGCTCCATATTTTGCAGCTTCTGTTGCGCTCCATCGGCAATTTGTTTCTTATCAGCAAGCTGTTTCACTAAAGTTTCTATATTCATTTGTATTGCAGCCACTTCTTTTGCCATTTCAATTTTTCGTGTTAATACAGCCTGTGCTTCATACGTTTCATGGTACGTCACTGTCGCATCTTCCAGCTCATTTATAATAGCCTGCTGCTGTTGGTGTTTTTCTTTTAAAGAAGCTGCTTCCTTTTGGAGCTTATCAAATAATTGCTTTGCGTTTTTCTGGTTTTCTGAAAGCTTTGCCACCTTTTCCCGCTGCGTATTAATCGATTGATAAATCGGGACAAGCTGTTCAAGCTGTGAAATTGATTTCGTAAATTCATCCAACAGTGGCTCATGCTGCTTTTGCTCCTGATAGTGATTTGTCGCCTGCAGAAGTTGTACCTGTGCACGTTCATAGTCAGCCTTTGCTTTCTGTAAGGAAACTTCCGCTTGTTCAAGCTGCCGTTTTACCTTCTCATATTCACGTTCTAAAGGTTCTATTTGATTAGCCTTTTTTGCAAGTACAAGTTTCTGTTGTTCTGCTTGTATTTTATCCTTTTGCTGCAGCAATTCATCGAGCCGGGCTTTCCTGATTAAAAACTTTTCAATTCGCTCATTTAACAGCCTTTGCTCATTTAATGATTTAACTAACGTTTGTAAATGCGTTTTTGAGGCTGCATATTGTCCTTTTAATGCAGCACATTGCTCTTCATAAAATTGCTGTTCTGTTTCCAATGCCGTTTTTACTTGATACAGATTAATGACATCATTGTTCAGAGCTGTAAACAGTTCCGATTCTCTGTGCGGGAGGCGGGACCGAATATCATGAATCGTATTATCCTGCTGCATCCTTGCTTGTTCATAATGCTTTTCAGCAATATTCTTTTTCTCTTTCAGCAGTTCCACCATTTTCGTAAAGCGTTCCGTTTTAAAAATTTTTCGGAAAATCTCTTCTTTATGCTTTGATTCCGAAGTGAGGAGCTTTTGAAATTCTCCTTGTGGCAGCATGACGATTTGATTGAACTGGGACTGTGTTAAGCCGATCAGTTCTTCAATTTTCGACTGAATGAGCTTCACTTGAAACTTCTCTACAGCGGGCACAATGACCCCATCCGTAATTTCAAAAAACTCGCGCTTTGCACTTGCCCCGTCATGACCAAATTTCCGCCAAATACGGTAAAGGCGACCGCGTACTTCAAATTCCAGTTCGACTTCCGTATCAACTGTTTCATCCGCAAAATCACTGCGCAAAAACAGCGACTTTTCCCGATCCTCACCACTTCCAGAATCATAAAGCGCAAACGTAATCGCATCAAAAATAGTCGTTTTTCCCGCGCCCGTTGCCCCGGAAACGACAAAAATTCCATGTTCATGGAGTTTTGTAAAATCAATGACTTCTTTTTGATGATATGGTCCAAATGCTGTCATCGATAATTTTATTGGCTTCATCGTTACAGCACCTCCTGTTTTTCACGTTCATTTTCGATTAGCTGCTCTAAAACATCTGTATAAATCTCTTTTATTTCATCACTTAAAGGCTTGCCTGTCATTTCCGTATAAAATAGCTCAAACAGTTCCGAATCATTCATCTGAACACGGTTCATTGTTGTCGCATGCTGTTCAAGCTGTTCATACACAACCGTTCTTTCAATATGCAAAGCATTTGGATAAACAGTGCGGACAAGTTCGGCAGCACCTTTTACATAATGTTCATCCTGTAATTTTACAAATACATAATCGTCGTTTACTTTATGCTGCAATATATCCTCAAGCATTCCCGTCACGATACGCATATCCCGTACTGGGGTAAGCATTCTTTTTTCAATCGTCACTGACCCATCTTCATTTAAATCAACAATCAAAAATCCCTTTTTATGTGTCACTTCAGATTCTGAATACTTAAGTGGTGATCCTGCATATTGGATTTTCTCGTTTGCGACAAAGTGGGCCTGGTGTAAATGGCCTAACGCTGTATAACAGAATGGTTCAAACAACGCTGAACTGATACACTCCGTCCCGCCAATCGTCAACTTGCGTTCAGAGTCACTCGTATTCGGTTCCGCCATCCCGTCTTTTGTAATAAAAGCGTGGCCGATAATGATATTACGTTTCGTACAGTCCATCGTCTGTTTAATCTGTTCAATGATTTTCGCCATCGCCGCTTCATGAGTTGTAACGGATTGATCGTCAAATACTGCCCGTACAATTGAAGGCTCTGCAAATGGAACTAAATAAAAATGAACTTCTCCGTATTCATCGTGCATTATGACCGGATCGATATTCTGTTCTAAATGACCAACGATATGTAACCCGCTCGCCTTCATAAATTCACTGCCAAAATTTAAACGTGTAGCGCTATCATGATTTCCAGCAATTGCTAAAATCGGTGTTTTCTCATCGACTAATATTTCTTTCAACGTTTTATTTAATAGTTGGATTGCATCTGTCGGTGGGACAGATCGATCGTACAAATCCCCGGCAATAATGATGACATCCGGCTTTTCTCTTCTGATTTCTTCGATAAACTGTTCAAGCACAAATTGCTGGTCTCTTGTCATCGATACACCTTGTACTATTTTTCCTAAATGCCAATCTGCTGTATGAAAAATTTTCATGAATACCGCCTCCTATCTTCTAACTATAAGTGTACATGAGGAAAAATAAAAAAACCACATCGTACGAATATTCGTTCGTACGATGTGGTCTCCTCCAATAAATATTGTCGGAATGCTTTTTATACTAAGATCGGGATTGGTCGATCAAGATTATGCATTGCTATAAATGGTACGTCTTCTACTGCTAACTTATTTTGTTGGATCCTCAGCATTTCTTCAAATGTTTTCGGATTTGGTGCTGGCATTGCATCGATTGGCAATATAAGTGCCTCATTACCACTATAGCTTTTCAGCATTTCATTAGCCATAATACGGTACCCAAGCTGGTTTGGATGCACATCCGCCACGTTCGGCAAATATGTTGAACGCTGCTGGTCAAATGTTTCATAAACATCTACAAATATATGGCCTGCCGCTTCTGTTTCCTGCTTTAATATCGCATTTAAAAGCTGCACCGCTTCTACTGCTCCGTCTACCTGTTCTTTATGAACACTTACATAAGGGAAATAATAGCCAAGTACATATACTGTCGCTTTCGGGGCCTTTTCGTTAATTATTGAAAGCAGCTCTCTCATCTGATTCCTTACTTCATTTAAAGCGAAATTGGCGTTAAGCTGACTAAAAGCGAGTGTTCCCTGTTGAGGGTTATGTGTAATGAGCGGCAGTAAATTATTCGCTCCGGCTGACAGTGTGATCAATGTTGCTTCACTTAGTAATGGTGCTGCCTTTTCGGACTGAACTGTTTCCATTACATTTCCAACACGGTATCCGGGGAAAGTAAGCTCTTTTGAAAAATGTGCGAGCTTACCATGTCGCTCTAGCTGCAAAGCAATGTAATCCGTATATCCTGCATCAATTTGACTGTAAGGTGTTTGCCCTGCTGCCAAAGAGTCGCCAAGTGCAATATAAACTTCTCGTTCATTGGCTAATGCTCCCGTTGGAAACAGGACAATACAAAAAATAAGAATCCCTATTATTTTTCGCATTTATTCACCCCACTTCTTTTGTTAGAATGCCCAATTACCTTTTCTGAAAATCGGTTCTGTTGTGCCATCTGCCAGAATCCCGTCAATATCCATTTCCGCACTGCCGATCATGAAATCCTCATGTGTAATCGACGTATTAATGCCCAGTGCTTCCAGTTGGCCCTTTTCAAGTTCCTTGCCACCTTCATAGCACGTCGGATATGCTTCTCCGATTGCTAAATGGTTAGAGGCATTTTCATCGAATAATGTGTTGTAATATAAAATATTAGATGAAGAAATAGGTGACTCATGCGGTACTAATGCAACTTCTCCCAAATATGAAGAACCTTCATCGGAAGCAACTAGCTGCTTTAATAAGTCCTGACCTACTTTTGCCTCAACATTAACGATTTTACCCTTTTCAAATGTCAGCTTAAAATCATCAATAATATTCCCTTTATAAACGAGCGGTTTCGTATTGGATACATAGCCGTTTACACCATATTTTGCAGGCAGCGTAAAGACTTCTTCTGTCGGCATATTCGCGATGAATGTCGTGCCATCAGGTGCTTCGCTGCTTCCGCTTTTCCACAAATGTTTTTCCGGTAGTTCAATCGTCAAGTCTGTACCAGGAGCCGTGTAGTGAAGCTTCGCATACTTTTTCTTGTTCAGCTGATCTGCACGTGCATGTAAGTTTTCAATATGAGTTTGCCAGTTTCCTACTGCATCCCCTTCACCAATACGTACTGTTTTGAAAATAGCATCCCATAGTGCAGGAACCTGCTCCTTTTCCGGTAAATCAGGGAATACTTTTGCCGCCCATTTCGGCGAAGGAACAGCAATAATTGACCAAGCGATATCATCATTCATAACAGCTTTACGGTAATTAACTAATGCCGTACCTGCTGCTTTTTGCTGTGCTCCGATCTTTTCAGAATCAATACCTGCCAGTAAATCAGGATTTTCCGCATCGATCCAAAGAAGTGCACCTTTACGTTCAATTAATTCTTCACGTTGTGCGACAACCCATTTCGGGAAATTAGCTGTTTCTTCCACCGTAACATTTTCAAAATAAGCACGTTCAAAGCTGGCATCAGTTAAGTTAACATGAACACGGCTTGCGCCTGCTTCATATGCTTTTTTAACGACAATACGTGTAAAGTCCAGCGTATCCGTAGATGTGTTAATTAATAAATATTGTCCTTTTTGAATATTTACTCCGATTCGAACGGCTAAATCTGCAAATTGCTCTAACTTCTCTTGGAATGTCATGAATTATTTCTCCTTTTTCTTACTGAAAGTCATGCCTTTTTTATTGGACTTTGGTTGATACGGCTTTTTCTCTGATGTTTTGTTTGTTGCGGGTGCCGCTTTTGAAGTTACTGTCTTAGCATTTCCCTCGACAAGTTGTCCTTGTGTCCAAACTTTTTGAACACCTTTTAAGGAAAGATCACGCAACCATTTTTTGAATGTCTTTTCGTCCTTGTAAGATAGTAATGTCAATACTTCTCCGTCTGCACCGGCACGTCCAGTACGTCCTGAACGGTGTGTATACTGCTCGATTGTACGTGGTACATCAACATGAATAACATGTGTTAAACCTGAAATATCTAAACCTCGTGCTGCAATATCTGTCGCAATTAAAATGCGCGCTTCCCCTTTTCGGAACGCGTCCAACGCTTTTTTACGCTCATCTTTTTTCATGTCCGAGTGAAGTGCTACAATCGGTGCATCACGGTATTCCAGCTTGTTCTGTTTCATTAGTACTTGGTCGATGTTATTAACAAATGCCAATCCGCGCAATCCTTCAATATTAGCTAAACGACGAAGCATATCTGTTTTGTCCCGCTCTTCTACTTTTACAAAAGAGTGCACAACTTTACCGAACTTCACCATATCTTCCGGTTTGATCTCGATGCTGATCGGTTCAAACATTAATCGTTCCGCTACAAGCTTGATCTCTTCTGTAATCGTAGCCGATACAACAACGACTTGACGGCCGAATGCAGCATTTTCGATAAATGATTTTACGACAACACGGTACTCGCGGCTAAGCAGCTGATCGCATTCATCCAAAACAATCGTCTCGATTTCTTTAAGTTTTAATTTACCTTGGCGTGCCAATTCATTTAGACGTCCTGGTGTCCCGACTACAATCGTTGGCTTTTTCTTTAATTTTTCGATTTGGCGTGCCGAATTCGCTCCGCCAATTAGTTGCTGAACAGTGATGTCTGTCCCTGCTGTCCAGTCACGGATTACTTCAACAATCTGCATCGCAAGCTCTTGTGAAGGTGCAACGATTAATGCCTGAGTTTGTTTCTTGTTACCGTCTACTTTATTTAAAATCGGTAATGTGTAGGCTAGTGTTTTCCCTGAACCTGTCGGTGATTCCGCTACGATATCTTTTCCTTCAACCATCGCAGGAATCATTTCCTCTTGTATTTTCATTGTTGTTTCAAACGACCATTTATTTTGAAGTGTTTCGTTTAATAAGCTAATTGCTGACATATTGTTTTACCACCTTTTATTCGTTGGCTTTAGTGTACCATATTCCGTTATTAATGCGGAAATTTGGCGGGTTGTCAGTTACTGTTTTCAGAGAAAAAGGGAGGTTATGTGTCAATTGAAAAATGGCGCGTGGAAGCTGGGGGATTTTCTAATAAATTCGGAAATCATCTAATATATTTAAATTTGTTCTAATAAAATGGCGATCTTCTAATATATCCTTCCGTTGTGCTAATATCGGTTCGCTTTGTTCTAATATCATCTTGCCTTTTTCTAATAAAGCTCGTACATTTTCTAATATCCCGTATCATTGTTCTAATAAAATTTAAACCGAGTGCTTTTCCACATGATCTAGACTAAAAAATCGTCCACGAACTTCAGGCATCAACCGAAGTTCTAATAACCTCACCATTTCTTCTAATAACATCTACATTTCTTCTAATAACTCTCTCCATTGTTCTAATAAAAACGCCTACAACAAAAAAAGCATGCCGGAAACTACCTTCCAGCACGCCTAGCTTCTAGCATCTACACTCTCTCAATAATTAAAGCAATTCCTTGGCCGCCACCGATACATAGACTTGCAACCGCATACTTTCCGCTGCGTCGTTGCAGTTCGTATGCAGCGGATAAGATGATTCTTGTTCCACTTGCACCAACCGGATGACCAAGTGCGATTGCACCACCGTTTACATTCGTTTTCTCACGGTCCAGACCAAGTTCCTTTTCCACTGCAATATATTGAGCTGCAAAAGCTTCATTTATTTCAACTAAATCCATATCTTCAATTGTTAAATTTGCACGCTCCAATGCTTGACGAATTGCCGGAGCCGGGCCGATTCCCATAATCGTCGGATCAACGCCTGCTATTCCCCATGATACAATGCGGGCTAACGGCTTTAACCCTTGTTCATTTACAAAATTTTCACTTGCAACAACGACAGAAGCTGCCCCGTCGTTGATTCCAGAAGCATTCGCAGCAGTAACGGATCCGTCCTTTTTAAATGCCGGGCGTAATTTTGCCAAGCTTTCCATTGTGCCACCTTCTTTAATATGTTCATCCTGATCTATTAAAATCTCGCCTTTTCTTGTAGCTACTGCAACAGGCACGATCTCTTTTGCAAACGTACCGTTCTCGCGTGCTTTTGCCGCACGTTCGTTTGATAGAAGTGCAAATGCATCTTGCTCCTCGCGGGAAATCGTATATTGTTCAGCAAGTTTCTCTGCCGTCAAGCCCATTCCTGAGCCAGTATACTGGTCAGTTAATGTCGCTTGAAGCATATCTGTAAACTGCAGGTTGCCAAGTTTGGAACCGCTGAAGCGTTGTTCGAAATTTGAGTATGGCGACTGTGACATATTTTCTGCTCCCCCAGCTAGTACGACTTCCCCTTCACCTAGCTGAATCATCTGTGCCGCCGATACGACCGATTGCATACCGGATCCGCATAGACGATTTAATGTTAATGCCGGCACTTCCTTTGGCACGCCAGCATAAAGTCCGATATGACGGGCTAAATATGCTGAGTTTGCACCAGTTGTAATTACACCCCCGTAAATGACATGGTCGACTTGCTCAGGCTGTACGTTTGCACGCTTTAACGCTTCCACTGCTGTTTTTGTGCCAAGCTGTACTGCATCTGTTGTTGCTAAAGAACCTCCAAAAGCTGTAAATGCTGTACGTGCCCCGTCTACGATATATACGTTTTTCATTATTCTATCCCCTTTGTCAGTACTATTTAATAATTTGCTTTGCGATAATCCCCTTCATGATTTCGGTAGTACCCGCATAAATCGCAGCTACCGGAATATCACGATATCGTCTTGCGATTTCGTATTCCTCCATATAACCGTAGCCACCATGCAGCTGTAGACAATCTGCTACGACACGCTTTGCCATTTCACTAATCCACCATTTGGCCATCGACACTTCCTTTACGATATCCTGTCCTGTAATATGTTTGGCAATCAAACTATCGACATATGTACGGCCAAGGTCAATTTCAGTTGCCATTTCAGCTAACTTGAATTGAGTATTTTGGAAATCGGCAATGCGGCTGCCGAATGCTTTACGTTCTTTTACATAGTCAACCGTCAGTTTTAAACAGCATTCTGCCTCGATTTGTGTTTCCAGTGCGACAATCAGTCGTTCCTGCTGCAGTTTTTCCATTAAATAATAGAAGCCACGGTTTTCTTCCCCTAAAAGGTTTTCAGCTGGTACACGAACATCCTCAAAAATCAGCTCCCCGGTATCTGCGCTATGCATGCCAATCTTATCTAGTTTTTTTCCGCGCTTAAAACCAGGTGTACCGCTTTCCACAATTAACAGACTAACTCCTTTATATGCCGGAATTGCCTGCGGATCTGTTTTACAAACGACAACTACATAATCTGCATGAATGCCATTCGTAATAAAGGTTTTTTCTCCGTTTAAAATATAAAAATCCCCATCTTTTTTCGCTATCGTTTGAATGCCTGCGAGGTCAGATCCTGCACCGGGTTCCGTCATAGCAATAGCCGAAATATATTCGCCTGTAACGCTTTTAGGAAGCCATTTTTCCTTTTGTGCAGCAGTCCCATATGCTTCAACATAAGGTGTCACAATATCGGAATGAAGCGATATCCCACTTGCTAACCCTGCACCAACACGCTCTAGTTCCTCCGTTAATATAGCAGAATAGCCAAAATCGAGCGCAAGCCCCCCATATTCTTCACTGACCATTGGACATAAAAAGCCATTCTCCCCGAGCTTCAGCCAAAAATCCCGTGGAATATCGCGTTCTTTTTCCCATTGCTCGAAATAAGGATACGCCTCTTTATCCAGCATTTTTCGTAAAGCTTTTCTAAACATCTCATGCTCTTCTGTATAAATGCCCATTTCTCCGCCCCCTTTTTTTCTGAATATTAGTACACTTCAATATTAACAGGCACAAAAAATGGAAACAATGGTTTTATAAGAAATATTATTGCACTATACAGAAATTCAAGTAAAAAAACAAAAAAAGAGTTGCCAGAAATATTCATGACAACTCTCGTTATTAACTATTGTTTAACAGTAAAATAGCTTTTCTCGTATGACCATCTACTTGTTCTAACGCATGGATTACCCGATCATAATTTTGATTTGTTTTTAGCATGACAATTGCAGGCTTAACAGCAAATTTTGTTTTTTCAAGCATTTGTTCTGCTTCCACATATTCACAATCCGTCGCAGCGATGACAATTCTTTTAGCCCGCTCTATTAATTTTTTATTGCTGGCATGTACATCGACCATTAAGTTTTCATACACTTTGCCTAGCTGCACCATCGAAGCCGTACTGATCATATTTAAAATCATTTTATGTGATGTAGCCGCTTTTAATCTTGTTGAACCTGTTAATATTTCGGGACCTACGACGACTTCAATCGCTTCTTCCGCATAGCGACTTACTTCGGAGTTAATATTGCTCGTCAAACTTACCGTAAAAGCCTCGACAGATTGCGCATATTGTAAAGCACCAATTACAAATGGCGTTGTACCGCTTGCCGTAATACCGATAACAGAATCGAATTTCGTTAAGTTTTTTTCCTTTAATTTGTTTATTCCGTCTTCCAAACGGTCTTCAGCATTTTCCACTGCCTGGAAAAAGGCTTCCTTTCCGCCTGCCATGACCGTTTGCACAAGTTCCGGATCGGTCATAAAAGTAGGGGGACATTCTGATGCATCAAGCATACCTAAACGACCACTAGTCCCCGCTCCGATATAAAAAAGGCGTCCACCGTTACTTATATTTTCAACCACTCTTTTAATTACTTTCTCAATAATAGGCAAAACTTGTTCGACACTTTTCACAACATGCATATCTTCTTTATTCATTATTTGCAGTATGTCCGTGATAGGCATTACATCCAACTTCAATGTTTCGTCATTCCGCTTTTCAGTCGTTAATTGATCGTAATTCATGTTATCTCACCTTCCAATAGACGCCATGTTTGTTGAATCGTTTGTTTAACTGGATCGCTTACTTCGATTTCACTTTCATGTAATGCTAATAAGTAAGCTCCAACTGTCCCCGAAATTGGTGGCTTCAAAGCAATCAAATCAGGAAATCGCGATGAAAAACGTACGGTAAACCGTTCATAGAATGGCTTATTCGAAAATAATCCGCCATGTAAAACTACCGGCTTTGTCCGATCAATTCGTGAATAGGCACTTTCAATAAGTTGTAATAATGCTTCTTGAACTGTGCTAACGATGGATTTTGCTGATAGATCTTCCTCAAAAGCGTCTAGCACAATCCTGCCCACAGAAGAAATAGTGGCCACGGAGTTCGTACTGCCGTAAACTTTTGTAATGAGCTGATCAGGTGACTGTACATTAAAATGGGACAATATCTTTTCCTGAAATAGCTTCAAAGGCATTTTGTCGTCATGCGCCTTTAATACAGAACGAATGGCCAGCTTACCTAAGTGATAGCCGCTTCCTTCGTCACCTAATAAATAACCCCAGCCTCCGACACGAAATGTTTTTTGCTGCTCATAACCGAATATAATTGCTCCGGTTCCAGCAATAAGTAAAGTACCTTCTCTGCCCCATGTTCCCGCTGCTAATGCGGCATGGATATCACTCTGCACTCTAAGTTTTTCCAGAACGGGTGATTGCTTAAATGCATCATATATTTTCTGCTGCTCAGCTTGTCGATCTGCACCTGCCATTGCAGCAAATACTGTTTCAACGTCCGATAATGTCGCACCTGTCTGTATGAACAACTGGTCGATCAAATTATTTATAAGTGTGTACAACTGATCTATTGAAATCGCTGTTAAATTGCCGGAACTTCCCTTAGCAACTGCAAGTAAATGTCCGTTTTTATCACCGATTACAGCGGTTGTTTTCGTGCCGCCACCATCTATACCAATCCATAATTTCCCTGCCATTTACTCACCTTATCTATTCATTTTCAAGTGCAACTAAGTTGTGCACAATTCTTCGAAACCTTTGAATTTCGCAACCACGTCCAAAATGAACGCGGTTTGTTACCAAAATAATTGCTAATTGCTTCTCATCCGATACCCAAATTGAAGTGCCCGTAAAACCGGTATGCCCAAAACCGTCTCGCAAATATTGGCCGGAAAATGAAGGCGAAGAATACAACTGCCACCCTAAGCCACGCTGTTCCTCATGCTGCTCTGTAAAACTTTGCTTTGCTAATTGTTTAGTATGCTCGCGAAAAATAGAATCGTTATTTTTCATAAAAGATTGAGCAAACTTCGTCAAATCCTCAGCAGTCGAAAACAACCCTGCATGACCGCTAACTCCGCCAAAATGGAGAGCATTTTCATCATGCACTTCACCCCACTGATGTTTCTGTAAATAAGTACGAAATTCAGTTGCCGCAATTTTAGCCTGTAACTGGACAGGCGGATTAAATAGAGTATTGTGCATACAAAGCGGCCGGAAAATAGTTTTACTGGCATAGTCGGCCAATGAGATACCTGTAACCTTTTCGATCAGCTTCCCTAATAAAATATAGTTTACATCACTATAGATCACCTGCTGCTCTACACTTTTCCGTCCTGTTTCCTTTGCAATACGTTCTATGACATCTGCATAAGCTACCTCTTCTTTATAGAACTTGATTTCTGCCCGAAAGCCGCTTGTATGTGTTAATAAATGACGAATCCTAACTTCTTCATGCATTTCCTTCAATTCCGGAAAGTAGTAACTAATGGAATCATCTAAATCAATAACCCCTTGCTCAAGCAATAATAAAACCGAGCTTGCCGTTGCTACTACTTTCGTTAATGAAGCACAATCAAATATCGTCTGTTCCGACATCGGAATTTGCTGCTTTGTATGTGCCATCCCAAATGCTTTACAGTAAAGGACATCCTCTGCATTTGCCACAGACAATACTGCACCGGGCAGTTCTTTATTTTGGATTGCTGTTTCAATAAATTGTTCAACTCGTGAAAAAGCCATGATCTCCCTCCTATTTGATGGCACCTTCTGTCATACCTTTTACGATATGGCGTTGGAAGATCGAATAGAAAACAATTACCGGTATGACAGCAATACATAATCCCGCAAACAAGACACCCCATGCACTATCGTATTGTGCGTCTATTTTCAGTAAGTTCATCGCAACACCTAACGTATTTTTGCTTTCTGTTTGCAGTAAAATTAACGCCATGAAAAATTCATTCCAATAAGAAATGGCATTCAAAATCGTCACGGTCATAATTCCTGACTTTATAAGCGGTGTCACAATTTTAAACAGGATTCCATATGGACTCATACCATCGACGACCGCTGCTTCTTCAAGCTCTTTAGGAATATTGCCGATAAATCCAACAAGTATGAAAATTGTAAACGGTACATGCGAAATGGCATATACAAGCGATAATGCCCACAAGTTATCTAATAAATTAAACTTCATTAATAAGAAAAATAGAGGAATCCAACCTAAAACGGATGGAATCATCATTGAAGCCAAATAAACATTAATCAGCACTTCACCAAATTTTGAACGAACACGTTCCAGCGCATAAGCCGTAGGAATCGATAAAATGAGTGTTAAAAAAGAGCCAAGCACTGTTACAAAAAAACTGTTCAAAAATGCACGCCCGATATTATAGTCGTTCCATGCTCGTTCAAAATTTGTAAAACTAAAATCAGTCGGCATTGACCAAGGTGACGTGAAGATTTCTGCATTCGATTTAAACGCACCCATAAACATCCATATTAACGGGAAAATTACGATAAACGCCCATAGGATTAACGGGATACGTACTAAAATTTGTGAAACTACTTTCATCTCAATTCCCCCGTTAATATTCGACTTTTTCTTTTTTCAGAATAAATTGTGACACGAGAACGGTAATGAGCGACACGACCAAGATTAGAACACCAATCGCTGCACCATAGCCAAATTGAAAATCTTCAAAAGCGCGCTGGTATAAATATGACCCCATTACTTCTGAAGCGCTTCCCGGTCCACCACCTGTCATTACTTGCACAAGGACAAACGAACCGTTCAGAGAAGTAATGATGATATAAAGAATGGATGTTTTTATTTGTGGCCAAACGAGTGGGACCGTAATATGCCAAAATTGTTGCCACTCGGATGCCCCATCAATATCTGCCGCCTCATATAAACTTTTCGGAACATTCGAGATACCACCCATAATAAGTAGCATAAATAATCCAATCCCTGCCCAGATTGCAGGAATGGCAATACTAGGAAGTACCCATGTTTTATCACCTAACCAAGGGCGGGCCCATTCAGTTAATCCAACCTGATTTAATAAGCTATTTACAATCCCCATATTCGGATCATAAATAAATTGCCATAAAATCCCTATAACTACAACCGACATAATATTCGGAAAGAAAAATACAATCCGGTAAAATGGTGCTTCTTTAATTTTAAGCTGCGTCAATGCCACAGCAAAAAATAGAGCGAGCGTCATAATCCCAATAACTTTTACAAATACGAAGAAAAAGTCATTTATGATCGCCTTTTTAATAATGGAGTCATTCCATAGACGAATATAATTATCTAAGCCGATAAACGTTTTGTTTGCACTTGTTCCGGACCACTCAAAAAATGAGTAATACAATCCGCCCAACATCGGATAAACAGTAAAAATTAAAAAGAGCAGAAAAGTCGGCAGTAAACAAAATGCTAAAAACAAATATTTACTTTTGGAAGAAAAGGTCATTGTTCATTACTCCTTTCTCTACTGATTAAATAAGGTTGCTAAAAAGCTTTTAGCAACCTCATTTCCTGCAGTCACTTATTTGCAAAGTGACTCTCTCGTTATTTTCTTAGCTCTTCTGCTTTTTTCACCATCTTATCGACAAATTCTTCAGCAGTAATTTCACCAAGTAAGATATCAATAATTAATAATTTAATTTCATTTGTAATTTCAACTGCAATTTTTTGCAGTTCAGCATCTGGTGTGTAACGTTTGTACGTATGAACAGCACCTGGATTGTTAATCATTTCATTAATATTCTTCAAGAAATCCTGAACATTTGTATTCGAAGATAAATCAACGTCCTTCATGTTCATAATCGCACCTGTTGATTCAGCAAATGCCTGCGCATATTCTTCCGTAAAGATGAATTCCAAAAATGCCTTTGCAGCTTCCGGATTTTGCGATTTTTCAGCAATTGCAATTGTACGAATATCCGGTACAAGTGCTAATGGCTTACCAGAATCATTCATCGGTGTTGGTGTGAAGCCGAATTCAAAACTTTCCGGCGTATCATTTTTCATTTCATTTGGTAACCAGAAACCTACTGGAATATAGGCATTTTTATGCATTAAAAAGTTCATTTGTGATTGCGTATGATTGTAGGCAGCAAAACCGCTGTCAATTAGTCCTGCTTTAGCAATTTTTTCTACCTTTTTCAATACTTCAAGCGTTTCAGGTTTTTTCCAAGCCTCTACTACACCATTATTTAAGTCATTTAATAACTCTTCACCGCCTGCAGCAGCAAAAGCCGGATTCAATACGCCACGGTGGAAGTATTGTGTATGTTGGCCTGTCGTTACAAATGGTGCAATTTTCGTATCGGCTTTAATTTTTTCCATAGAGCTGATCCAGCTGTCAAAATCTGTTGGTACTTCCCATCCGTTTTCTTCAAACCACTTCGCATCATACCAAGTTCCCCACGTATCGAATACTAATGGCAAACTATAGATTTTCCCGCCATCTACTTCTTCTGCCGGTGAGATAAAGCTATCTAATAATGCTGTACCATTTTCAAGTTTAATTCCTTTTGCAAATTCACTAATATCCATTAACTGACCTTCAGCGATCATTTGTGTTTCACTAGCTCCTGCTCCATCGATATAGACGACATCAGGTGGTGTTTCCGAAATCCAGCGTGTGTTCATCTCCGTATTAATATTCGGACCTGCATGTTCTACAATTTCTAAATCCGGATGCTGTTTTTGGAAGTCCCCTATAACTTGCTTCCACCATCCGTCACCATATCCTCCAACGAAATATTGAATTTCCAGTTTTCCTGATAACCCATCCCCTGTACTTTCTGTAGAAGTATTATCCGATGAAGTCGTTGATTGTTCTGTACTGCTGTTTCCTTCAGTGTCGCTGTTTGATTCCTCGTCATTCGAACACGCTACGAGCAATAGCATTAAACTCATTAATGCTACTAAAAACCAAGTCTGCTTTCTCTCTTTGATAACAAACATACATTACACCCCTTCATTTTCATTATGTTAACTATATGAATATAGTCAGCACCAATATTAACGAGAAAAACCCTTAATTACCTCGAGTGTGCGATTTAACGCAACAATCGATTTATCATAGTTTAATGTTGCGATTCCTGTATATAAAATATCAATTAATGTCAGTTGGGTGATGCGGTTGCCGAACTACGAATATCTGCTTCGTTAGAAACGACGTACAGAGCAGAATCTGCAAAGCTTTGTATTGTATTTCGCTTGTTTTGTGTCATTGTAATAATCGTTGCTTGATTCTCTTTTGCAACGGTAAGTGCATTAATAACTTCCTTCGTTTCACCTGAGTACGAGATCGCGAATACAACATCTTCGCTCGTTGCATGTGCTGCTGCAATCAGCTGCCCATGACTATCGAAAATTGTTTCACAGTTTTTATTAATCCGTTTCAATTTATGTTCAAAATCTTGCGCAACGATTGCTGAGGCCCCGATGCCGATAAAGATAATCTTTCTTGCATTATTAATTTGGTGAATAATTTTCTCCAATTCCCTTTCGCCATTAATCATTAGCGTTCGTTGGATTGCATCGATATTGTGCATTTCAATGGTCTGTATCATTTGCAATATGGTCGAATCTTTTTCCAGTTCAAAATTGTGGTTGTTTTGAATTTCCAGAGTAGGTGCTGTAGCAATACTGAGTTTTAAATCTTTGAATCCGGAAAAGTTTAATGCCCTGCACATTCTCACTATTGTTGCTTCACTTGTTTTAGCCTTTTCTGCCAGCACTGCAATCGGCATGCGAATAACATCCTCTAAGTGACTTAAAATATATAAAGCTACATTTCTTTCTGCAGGTTTCAGCAATTCCATCCCCGAACGTATTCTTTCAATACTATTTTCCAAATTCATTACCTACTCTCAAACAAAATGTTGTAAAACTTCCTTTTTAATATAAAATATATGAAATTTAACTCCATAATAAAACCTATATTGCTAGTCGTCAAGATTTTATTTTAAATTTTCTGAAAATAAAAGGAAATAAATGTTTTATTTTATCGATTAATTGACTATTGCTATACTATTGTAGAAATTCAATTATACGGTGGTGATTCTTAATGAAGTATGCAATTTTAAGTGACTTACATTCGCATTATAAAAATACTAAAAAGGTGTTAAACCATATACAGCAAGTAGCACCAAATGCAGAGATTATTGGCTTAGGGGATTTATTCGAGTGTAAAATCGGCAAGAAAAAGGCGAAAATGGTTCGTCATGCAAAGCTAAAAGATGCGGCAATTATTGATGATAAGTTTATGAGCCTCTTAACATTCCCTTCTATCATCGGCAACCAGGAAGAACGGATTGCTCTTGTAACAGGGGATAATCGTTTTCTCCAATATAAAAATGCACTTGTAATTGAACATGCAACTTTAATTCACGGGCACCAAATAGAGTGGGATAAGACATTCAATCCTACCTTCCCTAACATCCAAACGCCACTGCTGTTTTTTGGACATAGTCATGAAGCAGCCATCTATAAGGATGGGCAACGACAATCTGTCCCTTACGATATCCCTCTGGCTGTTGGAAAAAAACAATACCAGATTAATGTCGGTCCTGTCGTAGATAATAAAGAATGGTGCCTATATGACAGTGAGGAAATGACGGTCACTTTTATGCAGGCGCAATAGGAAAAGGCTGCCCTGAAGTAAATTCAGGGCAGCCTTTTAATCTATTTATATAGCCGATTACAAAACATCCGGCAGTTCTGAATCCATGCCAAACTTTTGGCGGAAACCGCATTTTTTGCAAAGTTCTTCAATTGCTTCACGACGAGAAAAACCATCTACTAAGTTTTGTGCACGGTCGGTAGTAATAATTTCGCCGAATTTTTGATCGTGGACATTCCCTAGATTAATGACACCCTCGCCATCCAAACAACAAGGAACAACAGAACCATCTACTAAAATAGCTGCATGTGTACGCAATGCATGACAGAACCCTTTTCCTTCATCCGCTTTTTCAAGTAGACTCGGCCAGCGGAACTCATGATCCTGGTTTAAATAGATGTTTTTTGCAATTTTTACTCCTGAGCCCATTTCTACCCGCTCTTGAATTTCATAGTCCAGTTCATACTCTTTTTCGAGAATTTCAAGTGTTTCGCGGTTTCTACGGTTTGCCAGTTCGGAAACATTATTGCGCTGCAAATTCCATAGCCTGTAAGAAATAATGACATTATGTTTTCGTACATCCCGTACAAATTCCAAAATATCACTTAAGTACTTTTCGCGGTTTTCAGAGCCTTCATGTCCATCAAAACTATGAAGCGAAAAATTTATTTGTCTGAGTGCAGGCTTGCCTAAAAGCTTTTCACGGTTCTTTTTAATTAACGTCCCGTTTGTCGTAATATTGACTTTAAAGCCCTTTTCATGTGCAATATCAAGTAATTGCCCAATGCGCGGATGCAATAAAGGCTCCCCTTTTACATGTAGGTATATATATTTTGTATAGCCGCTAATTTCATCTAAAATATGAGCAAATTGCTCTACCTTTATTAATCCTTTTGCACGCTCTGTAGGTGGACAAAAGCTGCATGCTAAATTACATACACTTGTAATTTCGATATACACTTTCTTAAAAGTTTTCAACGCTCGTTCACCATTCCTTTATTTTATCTCAATTATACCTTTGCATCATTGCCTCTAATTTGCTGGAGATCCTAACTTCTTTCAGTAGGTGTTTGAATACATGATGAAAGAAATTAAACAATACTGTTCATTGTATCAAATTTTATCAGCAAAAAGGAAGTTGGCGACTTCTCGATTGTTCAAGTAGTTGTATATAAATGTGCTTACGCACTCAAAAGGATGCCTAAAATTAGGCATCCTCCGTTTTATCCTCTATATCGTACTGATAACCCTTTTAAGAATTTTCTTGTGAAGTTATCGCCACATTCTTTGTAGTTGCGGTGCCCTGGCTTACGCATAATTGCACCAAGTTCACCTTTCGAAACGGCAATTCCACCATCATCCAGCACATCCAGCATTTCTTCTGCAGTTAATTGACATGCTACTTTTAATTTTTTTAGTACCATATTATTCATATGATCCGGCTTTTCCTGTACTGGCGCTGCTTGGCCTTCCTTTTTCGGCATTGGACCACGTTTATGAGTAATTAAGCCATTGAAAAATCCTTCTAATGTTTTGTTGTTAACTTTTATTTGATCGTAGTCAGCTGGCACTTCCTCATCTTTCACCAATGACTTCGTTAACATTTTTGGCATGTCTTCTGGTTTCACTGTTATACCACCAAGCTTAAAAATTTCAATCATTTCTCTATTTTTCAAATCCAAAGCATAACGCGTTCGGATTAGAATATCATTGTTATCCATAATACCCTCCATACTTCTTTTGCTAGCAAATATTATATCAAAGGTTGGACTTGGAACGTTAGCATGATCACTTAAACTTTCTATATCTTTTTAGCGTATATTTTATGACGTCTCCGTTCAATAAAATCAAGTATCCATGATGTATAAAACTCTCTAATTTCCACATAGAGTAATACAGCGCTAAAAAGTAATTTTTTGCTTTAGACAGAATATTTACGCAAATGACAAAAAATATGTTTATAATTCTTTTAAGTTTTGTTATAGTTATATTGCATTAATTTGCAAAAAATATCATGTTTTTACACAAAATGGGGGGTTTTAAGATGAAATTAAACAAGTTTCTAACACTTATCATGGCACTTGTACTATCTGTAGTACTTGCTGCATGTGGTGGAGACGACAGTAAGGACAATGAAACATCAGAAGGTTCTACAGGTAGTGAAACAAACAATGAAGGGTCTACAAGCACTTCATCAGAACCAAAAGAGCTTAACTTAGTATTTATGTCTGAACCACCGTCTTTACACCCGGGTTTAGCATCTGATACTACATCAAGTACAGCAATCAACAACATTTTTGAAGGTTTAATGACAATGGAAAACGGCGTTCCGGTTGAAGCTGCCGCAGAGAGCTATGAAATTTCCGATGACTTATTAACTTATACATTTAAATTACGTGATTCAAAATGGTCTAACGGCGACCCTGTAACAGCAAACGACTTTGCTTTTGCTTGGAAGTGGGCATTAACGCCAGAAAACGCTTCTGAATATGCTTCAATTTTATATCCAATCAAAGGCGCTGAAGCTTACCACTCAGGTACTGGCTCTGCCGATGATTTAGGTATTAAAGTTGTGGATGACAAAACTTTAGAAGTAACATTAGAAGTTCCAACACCATATTTCTTGGAATTAACTGCTTTCAAAACATTTTCACCAATTCACCAAGCTACTCAGGAAGCAAATGCTAACTGGTACACTGAGGCAGACACAATCGTATCAAATGGTGCTTACACTTTAACGGAGTGGGTTCACAATGGTAACTTGGTATTCACTAAATCAGAAAATTACTGGGATAAAGAGAACGTGAAAATTGATACGGTAAACGTAGCAATCGTTGAATCTGAAGCTTCTCAAATGAACATGTTTGATGCTGGGGAAGTTGACTTCTTAGGAACAAATTATGGTTCGATCTCCCTTGATGCAATCGATCGCTTAAAATCAGAAGGCACGCTTAAAGTAGCAGAGTACTCTGGTGTTTACTGGTATAAATTCAACACGACAGACAAAGTGACAAGTAACGTAAATATTCGTAAAGCTTTAACTTTAGCAATAGACCGTGCAAGCTTAATTGCCAACATTACGAAGGCGGAACAACAACCTGCATTAGGATATGTTCCAAACTCAGTAGATGGATTTGGTGATGATGAAGGTTATTTCAAAGATGCTGATTTCGAAGGTGCTAAAGAGTATTTAGCAAAAGGTTTAGAAGAACTTGGTTTATCAGATCCTTCTGAATTAGAAATTACAGTTTCTCACAACACTTCTGAAGCTCATGCTGCAATTGCCCAATTCGTTCAACAAGGATGGACAAAAGAATTAGGTATTAAAGTAAAACTTGATAACTCTGAATGGCAGGTATATTTAGATAAACTTTCTAGCTTAGATTATCAAGTAGGTCGTTTAGGTTGGATTGCTGACTTCAACGATGCTTATACATTCCTGGAAATGTATAACTCTGCAGAAAACGGAAACAACGATACTGGTTGGGAAAATGCTGAATACTCTGACCTATTAAAACAATCAGTTACTGAAACAGATCCAGACAAACGTACTCAGATTATGTTACAAGCAGAAGCAATTATGGCTGAAGAAGTTCCAGTTGCGCCAATCTACTTCTATACTAACCCTTACATCGTAAAAGATTATGTAACAGGCATGGAGCCAGATGCATTAGGTAATATTTCACTTAAAAATGTTGATATCAACAAATAATTTTTAACATATCAACACAACTTATTGTGTATGTTTACATGAAAGGCTGCTCAGAATCCATGTGATTTAGGGCAGTCTTTCTATATATTTCAGAATATTCATTTCATTCTAACAAAAAGGGGGTCTGTTTAGTGCTTAACTACATTTTCAAGCGATTAATTTATATTTTGGTAGCATTATTTTTCATCATATCGGCAACGTTCTTTTTAATGAAGCTTGCACCAGGTAGCCCATTTGCCAGTGAGCGTGAGTTATTACCAGCAATCGAACAGCAACTTAATGCAAAATACGGACTTGATAATCCATGGTACATCCAATATAAAGATTATTTAATCTCATCCCTTACATTTGATTTTGGAGAATCCATGAAATATAAAGGACGTTCAGTAAACGACATGATTTCCGAAGGATTCCCTGTTTCATTAGTACTAGGTTTAGAGGCAATGTTCCTAGCAGTAGGTTTTGGAATTTTACTAGGTGTTATTTCTGCACTTTATCACAATCGATTTCCTGACTATGTGTCGACTGTCATCGCTGTTATAGGAATTTCTGTCCCTTCCTTTATTCTTGCAGCGATATTACAGCTCTATTTATCACTAAAATTGGGGTGGTTCCCTGTGACTGGATGGAAAGGCTTTAGCTACACGGTTTTACCTGCAGTCGCTATTGCCCTGACACATGTTGGATTTATTGCCAAGCTAACTCGATCCAGTATGCTGGAACAAAATAACAGTGAATATGTAAAGCTTGCACGTGCTAAAGGAATCGGAAAATGGACAATTGTATTTAAACACTCGCTTCGTAATGCGTTGTTGCCGGTTATCACCTATTTAGGACCTTTAA
Organism: Solibacillus sp. FSL K6-1126; assembly: GCF_038003445.1. Classification (NCBI taxonomy): domain Bacteria; kingdom Bacillati; phylum Bacillota; class Bacilli; order Caryophanales; family Caryophanaceae; genus Solibacillus; species Solibacillus sp. FSL K6-1126. Next base: position 3,719,718 of record NZ_JBBOPD010000001.1, read on the forward strand.
CTGCAGGCGTACTGACAGGAAGTTTCATTATTGAACAAATTTTTGCCATACCGGGTATTGGCCGTCACTTCGTACAATCTATTACGAATCGTGATTATACGACGATTATGGGTGTAACTGTTTTCTATTCAATTATTTTACTCTTTGCGGTATTAATTGTAGACATTTTGTATCACTACATTGACCCTCGTATCAAATTGAAAGGAGCGAAAAAATAATGACTTTAGAAAATAAATTTAATGAACAAATCGCTCCGGAGCGTTTTGAAATTGTAGGCGCCCGTCCAAGTGATGCGGATTCTCTAAACAAAAAGCAAATTTCATTTTGGCAAGAGGTAATGTACCGGTTTTCACATAACAAGCTAGCAATTATAGGCTTGGTTATTTTAGCGTTTATTACAATTATGGCTATCTTTGCACCGATGTTTTCCTCTTGGAGTTATGAAGAAAATACGGGTCTTTACAATACAGCCCCTTCAGCTGCCCACTGGTTCGGTACAGACGACCTTGCACGCGACTTATTCGTTCGTGTCTGGATTGGCGCAAGAATTTCGTTATTCATCGGTCTTGCCGCAGCTGTGATTGATTTAATTATTGGTGTTCTCTGGGGAAGTATTTCAGGATTGCTTGGTGGACGCGTTGACAATATTATGATGCGTATTGCTGATGTGTTAACAGCGATTCCTTATTTATTAGTTGTTATCATTTTACTAGTCGTTATGGAGAAAGGATTAATTCCTATGATTATTGCCCTATCCTTTACGGGATGGGTAAACATGGCACGTATCGTTCGTGCTGAGGTACTTTCAATTAAGAGTCGTGAATTTGTTTTAGCTTCTCGCACATTAGGCGCTGGTTCATGGCATTTAATTAAACGTCACCTAATCCCAAATGCAATGGGCGCTATTTTAGTAACAATGACATTAACTATTCCAGCTGCAATCTTTACAGAATCATTTTTAAGCTATATTGGTTTAGGGGTACAGCAGCCGCTTGCAAGTTGGGGCACAATGGCTTCAGAAGGAAATAAGGCAATCCAATCTGCACCTTGGCGATTAATGTTCCCTGCCCTCTTCATTTCGTTAACGATTTTCGCATTTAACGCTGTTGGAGATGGTCTTCGCGATGCTTTAGATCCGAAATTACGTAAGTAGAAAGGGGTGTATGAGATGAAGAAGAAAATTTTAGAAGTTAATGATTTACATATTCACTTCAAAACGTACGCCGGTATTGTCCAGGCTGTACGAGGCGTAAACTTTGAATTATACGAAGGCGAAACATTGGCTATCGTAGGTGAGTCGGGCTCAGGTAAAAGTGTTACGAGTAATGCTTTGATGAAGCTGATTCCTGAGCCACCCGGTATTTATGCCAATGGCGAAATAAAATTTAACGGTCGTGATCTGATTCCTCTTTCTGAAAAAGATATGTTATCTATCCGGGGCAATGAAGTGGCAATGATTTTCCAAGATCCGATGACTGCACTAAACCCAACAATGCGTATCGGCAAGCAAATCATGGAAGTTTTATTAAAGCATAAAAAAGTTTCCAGTAAAGGGGCTGCGAAAACGCGTTCCATTGAATTATTAAATCAGGTTGGTATACCTTTTCCTGAAAAACGGTTTGCTTCTTATCCACACGAGCTTTCGGGGGGGATGCGTCAGCGTGTTGTCATCGCAATTGCCCTTGCTGCAGATCCTAAGCTTCTAATTGCCGATGAACCAACAACAGCACTTGATGTAACGATTCAGGCGCAAATTTTAGAATTGATGAAGGACATTCAAAGAAGTTCGAATACTTCGATTATTTTTATCACTCATGATTTAGGGGTCGTGGCAAACGTGGCTGACCGTGTTGCCGTTATGTACGCCGGACAAATTGTTGAGTATGGCACAGTAGAGGACATTTTCTACAATCCTAAGCATCCTTATACTTGGGGGCTGCTAGGTTCAATGCCCGACTTAAACAACTCTACAGATGAGTTATTACGTGCAATACCTGGTTCGCCGCCAAACTTGATTAATCCACCTATCGGCTGTGCATTCGCCCCTCGTAATGAGCTGGCTTTAGCAATCGACTATGAGGAAGAGCCACCGATGTTCCAAGTTTCTGACACTCATTATGCAAAAACTTGGTTACTCCATCCGAACGCTCCAAAAATTCCACTTCCTGAGGCGGTTGCTCGCCGGATCGAAATGGCAAGAGGAGGCACAGCTAATGCGTAAAAAGATTTTAGAAGTAAAAGGATTAAAACAATATTTCGGTACTGCTAAAGAGCCTATTAAAGCGGTTGACGGCATTAGCTTCGACGTTTATGAAGGCGAAACACTTGGACTAGTGGGTGAATCAGGCTGTGGTAAATCAACAACAGGACGTTCAATTATTCGCCTGTATGATATTACAGAAGGTGAAATTTTATTTAACCAAAAAAACGTGAATTCTTATTCTTCACGAAAGGAATCGATGCAATTCAACCGCGACATGCAAATGATTTTTCAAGATCCCTACGCATCGTTAAACCCGCGGATGACAGCTGGTGAAATTATTGCGGAAGGCTATGATATCCACGGCCTTCACAAAAATAAAAAAGAGCGTCAAGAAAAAATTGGAGAACTGTTAGAATCTGTTGGTTTAAACCGTGAGCATGCAAACCGTTATGCACATGAATTTTCAGGCGGTCAACGTCAACGTATTGGGATTGCCCGCGCATTGAGCTTGGATCCAAGCTTCATTATTGCGGATGAGCCAATTTCTGCTCTAGACGTATCTATTCAAGCTCAAGTCGTTAACTTATTAAAGCAGCTACAAAAAGAACGCGGTTTAACATATTTATTCATTGCCCATGATTTATCGATGGTGAAGTATATCTCGGATCGTATTGCTGTTATGTATCGCGGGAAAATTTTAGAGTTAGGTGATGCGGACGAGATTTACAACAATCCGATTCATCCTTATACAAAGTCTTTACTTTCTGCCGTACCTCAACCAAACCCTGAGTATGAGCGTAAACGTGTTCGTATTCCATACAAGCATGAAGAAACACCAGAAAATGCGGAGACTTTAGAAGCACGTCCCGGGCATTTCGTATTTGCCACAAAACAGCAACTTGCCAGCTGGTTATAAATAGAGAGCCGAGTATCCAAATTGAGTACTCGGCTTTTTCCATTATAGTGGTCCAATTTCTCTACCATTTTCTCTCTCCTTCATTGCAAAGGATTGGAAAATGATCCTTATATTTTTCATGAAAAATAGCCTCGACAAAAATCGAGACTACGTTTGTTTATATGGTTTGTTTTGGTCTTAATGTATGCTTCAGTACTTTACCGGAAGCATTACGTGGCAGTTGATCGATAAAGTCAACTTCAAATGGAACTTTATATTTTGCAAGCTGTGTCATGCAATAGTCCAGTACATCTTGTTCCATTAGTTGTTTGTCTTCCTTTAATACAACAAACGCCTTAGGAACTTCACCGTAAACTTCATGTGGGATCCCTACGACCGCGGCTTCCAGAATTTGAGGCATTTGGTACAGTACTTCTTCCACTTCAATTGGGTAAATATTTTCGCCTCCACGAATGATCATATCCTTTTTGCGATCTACAATATATAAATAGCCTTCCTCATCAAAACGGCCTAAATCTCCTGTATACAGCCACCCATCCTGAATCGACTTGGCTGTTTCTTCCGGTGCGCGCAAATATCCCTTCATTACTTGGGGACCTCTCACACAAATTTCACCGACTTCCCCTAGTGGCACAATTTCACCATTCGCATCGCGTAACTGAATATCAGTCCGTGCTAACGGTTTGCCTACTGAACCGATTTTAAACAGTGCCGCATCATCCAGCAATGAGCTGGCTGCGGGTGAATTTTCCGTTTGCCCATATAAGTTCTGTACTTTTACATTAGGGAATGTATCCTTTAGACGCTTCACAAGCTCATACGGCATTGGTGCAGCCCCATAGCAGAACAGGCGCAGTTCACTAAAATCATAGGACTGCAGCTCAGGTTTATTTAATAAAATGGTATACATTGCCGGTACCCCAAAGAAAATAGATGCCTTTGTTTCAACTAAATTTTTCAAAGTCTGGTCTGGTGAAAATGCCTCTTCAATAAGAACTGCCCCCCCCTTATAAATTGTCGGCACTGCAAATACATGACTGCCTGCACAATGGAATAAAGGTGTACAAATAAACATGCGGTCCTCACTTGTCATATTTATTGAGTCAGACCAGATTTGCGCCGTCTCTAAAATGTTCCGGTGACTGAGCATAACCCCTTTTTGTTTTCCCGTCGTTCCGGATGTATACATAACAACTGACGTGTCCTCGAGCTCTAACTCCGGCATTGTTGGAGAATTACTTTGTTCATTTAAAATGTTTTTGATTTGTGATAGTGAAAGAATTTCCTGAAAACCATGTGTCGTGAGATCAATCGTCTCTTGCAGTTTTTCATCATAAATTAACACTTTCGCTTCTGAATGCTTAAAAATAAAATCGACTTCAGGAGGAGCAAGTTTTGTATTCACAGGCATTACGGTTAAGCCTGCGAGCTGCACACCATAATAAACAGCCATAAATAAATGGGAGTTTAGGGCAAACTCTGCTACAATATCATTCTTTTGAAAACCTTTTTCAATTAGATAACCGGCAATTTTCCGGGAATTATCCAGAAGTTCATTGTATGTCCATACTTTATTTTCAAATTGAATAGCCGTTGCATTCGGTGTCTCCAGAGCTTGGTCAACTAATGCCTGTAAAACCGTCATTTAACATCCCCCTTAGTATATAAATATCTTAATATTCTAAATTTTAACAATTTATAGCTGCCTAATGCAATATTTTCATTTTTTATTTTTTTCAACTAATGAAAATTGAATTATTTATTAGGTTCCGCGAATGGTATACGTTTATTTTGGATAAGCTAGTTGTCAAATAAAGTTAATACATCCATTTTATTTGAACATAAAAACATTCAGAGTGGACAAATTAATGATGAAGATTTTAAAAGGAAAGCAATCAAGATCAAGCGCCTTTTTCTTCATTATTGCTAAATCAAAGAGGAGGAAAGCTAATGCCAACTTTAGAGGTGAAATGTACTGTATCAGATTGTTTTTTCCATGCAAAGGGAAATTTTTGTGGGGCAGAAAAAATAGAAATTGATATGGAAGGTATAACCAACAAAAAAGAACGGACGGAGTTTGCTTCTGATTTTGATTTGCAAGCCCCTAAACAAAAAGAAGCGAAGTCGTCCAGCGACACTTGCTGCAAAACGTTTATTTCTAAAAAAGATAAGCAGCACTAATTAATTTTGAAGAAGCTGTCTAGAAAGTATACACTTTCAAGACAGCTTCCTTTTTCATAAAAATTTAATGCGGACCATTGCCACCTAATTGCCCACCAGGTACCTCACTGATTTTATAAGTACTGCTGTCGACTTCCAGATTTTCTGTTAATGGTCGAAGCGGCATTTCATCAGTTGTCTTTACTTCCTGTTCCTTGGCAAGTAAAGCAAGCGTGTCATTATAAGAAAGACCGGACGCTGCATTCAATCTCTTTACTTCGTCAACATCTGTTCCTGCTTCTGTGAATTTTTTCTCGTTCATTCATCCACCTCCTCAATTACTAGGATGTGCGATGAACAATTGTTTATGTAATTACTCGCTCAAGTCGACATTGTTTCCGTAACAGATCCTTCTTTGTATAACATAATTCCAATTAAACCGACTAAAGAAAAAATAACTGGAATACTAAAGCCGTAAAAGTACCCATTTTGTAAATTTAACGAGCTTGCCTGAACATAGTCTAATATTGCACCTAAAAAAATCGGCAATAGGACGGCACTTAAAAAGCCTCCTGTATTGGCAAATCCCGATACAATGCCAGACTCTTTCATTGGGAATGACTGCCGTACAGCAGCAAATGTCAATGCACTTGCTCCATATCCGAAGCCGATGAGGAAGAAAAGAACAATAACTCCGATCAGTGACGGATATCCTTGAAATAAAAGAAACATAAACCAGCTTGCAAAAACAATCGTTTGCACTGCTATATAAGGTTTTTTAATCGATTCATACATACTTGCAACCCAGCTCATAAAAGGCGCACCAATAATTGCACCAACGAGCCCAACCATAATTAACTGACTCGCCTGTGACCGGCTCATTTCGTAAAGATCCATTCCGTACGGCACCGCCCACGAACTGATAAATCCAACATAGCCGCCCACTACCCCAAAATGGCATAAAAATAATGCCCATGCTTGACGGCTGGAAAAGACTCTTTTTACGATGCCAGCTGTTTTTTCGCGTTGGACAGGCTCAGTTACTACAGGCGTAATTTGCGGGAAAGCCTTTTTTGCTTGTTTTATCAGGACAACATATAATAGTACTCCGCATATGCTTACAAGAAGTCCCAATGAGAAAAATGCCCCTCTCCATCCAAGGAGCCCAATCCATGCCGAAAATGGAACAGTCGCCAACAAGAACCCTAAACTGCCTGTCATACCGGCAAAACCAACTAAACGGACAAATTCCTTTTTATAAAACCACTGTCCTAATATGAGCATCATATTAACCCAAATGGTCGCATCCCCTATTCCGGTAAAAATTCGCGAAAGAAATAATAACGATTCATGCGTTCCTACACTGTAAAGAACCGTTCCCACTCCGGCAAGGACTGCTCCAAAAATAAGAAAAAAATTTGGTCCAAAGCGATCCGCCAAAATCCCCATTGGAATTTGAAGACTTGTATAAACAAAAAATTGAACACCTGTAATTAATCCGATTGTGGTGGCCGTGATATTAAAGTCATTCATTAATTGATCAGTAATCAATCCAGGCGCTGTCCGCTGACTAGCCATTAACAAATACGTAAGCAATACCGAAACAAATACTACCCATCTGTACTTACTGTTCTGTTTTTCCAATGATCACGACTCCCATAATGTTTTTCTTTACACATTGAATTGTTAAATTACGAGTTCCTTATCATTATCCATTTTATGAAAGAACTTTGCATGTTATCTTTTCAAGCCTTCACTTTCATAAAGTTATATACACTACATATAAATAACAGTATGCAGGGTAAGATGCATATTGTTATTTAAGAAAAAATGAATGAAGGAAGTGAAACTATTCTTCAAATTGGTCCAATGCCTGTTAGTACTGTTCGATTAGATTGTGGACCGAATCAATTGGTATATTATCCTCATGTTTCTTACAAGTGGGATCATTTATGGGAAAACGAGATGAATGAGGCGATTAAGGAGCAAGTACAAAAGCAAATTGCACAGCAAGTTGGTGAAATGCCGACAACAGTAGAAGAAATGCTGGGGCTATACGAAATAAAAAACAATCAGCGGCAAGTGCTAAGTTTGAGTCTTTCCAATTATACGTATCATCAAAAGGCCGCGCATGGGATGACGACAATCCAATCACTGACATTTGATATTGAAAAAAAGAAGCTATGTACACTTAAAGATTTATTTAAACCGGGCAGCAACTATGTTAGAAGACTTTCTGCTCTTGTCGATATTCAAATACAGGAGCGGGACCTCCCGACATTAGGAGATTTTCGGGGTATAAGTCCAGATCAGGATTTTTATATTGCAGATAAAACACTCGTTATTTATTTTCAATTATATGAGATTACTCCATATGTCGTAGGTCTGCCAATGTTTCCGATTTCTGTTTTTGATTTGGCTGATATTATCGACGAATCCGGCCCGCTCGGCAGATTGGCAACTAACGGTTAAAGTTAAGTGAAATGTACTATATTTTTACATTCAAAATATAGTACATTTTTTTCAATTTAGTTAATGGTCATCAATATGCGGTGGCTGCACGGGATGGGCATCGTTAATAACGCGAATCGGTCGCATCATATCATGATCTTCATGCTCAAGAAAATGACAGTGCCACATATAATCCCCTGTATGTTCTTTCCAATGCATAATAATTTTCGTTACTTTTCCAATGTCCGCTTTTACAGTATCCTTCCAACCTCTTTCATAATCTCTCGGTTTTTCCGGCTCACCTGTAAACTCTAATTTCCCTTCCGAAACATATAGATCTACATTAAACGGTCTACGCTCCAATATTTTGAACTGTACTAAATGGAGATGGATTGGATGATGGACTGGTGTCGTATTTATAAAGTTCCAAATCTCTATACTATCTAACGAAGGCTTTTCTGTTGCGGGATCATGGTACATTTTATTATCCAGCATGAGCATAAGCCTGCCATAACGGTCTAGAGAAGATGTTAAAGGCAGATTACGAATGGTATGTGCATGATGCTCGTGTAAATCCATCGCTGGTTCCAACAATGTAGGTATTTGGCTTGTATCTTCTCGCCTTAGAGGTAAGTTCACAATGAATTTCATAATGACATTCGTATGTTCATCTGCAAACTCCTCATCATCATTCATCAGAAAAATTTCTTCATTCGCAAATTTACTAAAATCAATAATTACATCTATACGCTCAGCAGGATTTAATTCAGCTGTGATGATTTTCGTTGTTGCAGCTAAAAATCCGCCATCTGTTCCAATCTGGTTCATTTCTTCTTCATTTGAGAGACGTAGTTTGTAACTTCTACGGTTTGAGCCATTTAATATTCGGAAGCGATATTTTCTCGGCTCAACATTTAAATATGGCCATACCTTCCCATTTACAATAACTGTATTTCCAACATAGCCTAACGTAACAGTCGGATCCGGCAGTGGAAGCTGGTCAGGTACAGGTAGAGGAAATGGGGGATCAAGTTTCGTTGGATAAAAGATAGAACCATCTTCATTAAAGGAGCGATCCTGAATGAGCAATGGTATTTCGTAATCTCCCTTTGGCAGTTTTAATCGTTCCTCCAAAGAATCACGAAGCAAATAAAATCCTGCCAATCCTGCCACAACGTTTAATCTTGTAAGTGCCATCGCATGGTCGTGATACCACATAGTCGTACCCGGCTGATGGTTCGTATATGCATGCACTTCCTGTTTAAATAGTGGTCCTGTAGCAGCATAGTTTTTTGTATACCATGCCTCAGGGTGCCCGTCACTTGCAGAAGCGACATTCGCCCCATGTAAATGAACTACTGTTCGGACTTCTGCAGAATTGTTTACTCCATGTAGACTGTAATCTACCGGCAGAAAATGTTTATCGGGAAGTTTATTTAAATATTTCACATAAGTCGTAACATCTTTTTTTGCTTCAATTGTTGGACCAGGAACGATTCCATCATAGCCCCACACATCAGTATAAGGAAAGTCTTTATGAAATCGATGCCTTGCTTTAAGCATCTGGATTTCATAATAGGAATTAGGCGGATAGTTATTGTTTGGTTTAGATCTTGCAACTCGCGGTATAACGAGTTTATCTTCAAATTTTGATATTGTAGCAGGATCTGCTGGGTTCACCGGCTGATCATTAATTTTCAAATTGTCCCATCCTTCATTCTTTATTACTCTATTTTATTCTCTATATAATTAGGCGTTCCACATTATTTGAAATCCGACATTTATTCAAGTTTCCCGGACAGCAAACATACTGCAGCGAGTGGTTTGTTATATCCGTGCAACATGTTAGATAATGAAAAGCGCTACAATCGTCGTTACGATTAGTCCGATTATTACCGGTACAAGATTTCTTCGTGCCAGTTCAAATGGGCTAACATTACAAATGGCCGCTGCAGGAATTAACGCCCATGGAACAAGTGTCCCGCCACCTACCCAAATAGCCGCAATTTGACCAAGAGCAGTCAATGTGGCCGTACCTTCTCCAATTGCCGTACCAAATAAATTTCCGAGTGAACCGACTAAAGAAATTCCGGAAAACCCTGATCCGTCCAGCCCTGTAATGGCTCCTACGCCCGTCAGTGTTACAACTGCAATTTCGGTTGTTAATGGTACGAGTGCCGCCAGTCCCATCCCAAGATCATTCACAATACCATGTGACGTTTCAGGCAGATGATTTCCGAGAATAGTAAGGAAACCTGCATCCCCTAAATAGAAAAACGCCGCAATCGGGATGACCGGTCCAAATACTTTAAAACCAAACTGAAACCCTTTAATAAAGTAGCTTGTCGTTTGGTCGAGCCCTTTCTTTTTAAAAGCAATAACACAAAGAATAAGCAGGATAAATACAGAAGTTCCTCCTACCAGTGCTGTTGCATCTCCCCCTTGGAGATCAAAAATAGCCATTGCAACAACATCCAATACAAAGGCAACCGGAATGAGCAACGCAAACAATTTTTTCTGAGTCATCGATAATAGATTTTCTGTTTGCTCCAGCTCTTGCTCCGTACTATTATCGTACGTTCCTACTAAAGGAATAGTGCCACGCTTCATATCCCGTTTCAAAAAGTAAAATGCGACAACTGTCGTTACAACCCCCATCGTTATGACAAGCGGTATACTTGCCATCACGACATCCCCAACTGGAAGACCGGCAGCATCAGCCGTTAATTTTGGTGCACCTTGAATAATAAAATCACTGGATAACGCAATCCCGTGACCGAATAAGTTCATCGCCATAGCCACACCTAATGCCGGCAGCCCCGCCCGTATTGCTACAGGCAATAATACAGCTCCGAGCAGAGCTACTGCAGGAGATGGCCAGAAAAACCAGGAAATGATCATCATTAATATCCCGATTGTCCAAAATCCTAGTGTCGGGTTTTTTATGATTTTTGTAAAAGGTGCAATCATTACTTCGTTAATTCCCGTTTTAGTTAGTACCCGACTCATGGCGACGATAATTGAGATAATTAAAATAGTAGATAAAAGTTCGGTAATTGCATAAATAAAGCTATTAAATACACCGCCTATTGACGCTACAAAATCCCCTGTTGCGACGAGAGCAATAACAAAAATCCCCACAATACTGATCAATGTTGTATCCAGGCGCCTCACCATAAAGATAATGATCAGCATGATAAAAACAACATAGATCCAGTGGAGAGCTGTTATCTCAATTCCCATACTCCAACCTCTTTTCCTTTTTTACTTAGCATATGGAGAAAAAAGAAAGGTTGTGAGCGCCTAGTACCAATATATATATTTTAATCTTTCATGGTATTCGCCTAGATTCTATAAAACGGGACGCAATGTTAGTAAGGCATTTTTAAAAGTAACTTCATCGGGCAATTGTGTTTAATTAATGGTGGAAAAGAGACATATTGCATACATACGATAAAAATAGAGGTGTGTTTATGGCGATTTGTCCGTTGTGCAATGCATTAGAAAAAGTCAGCAAGGATTGTCCTTCTTGCAATAGTCCGCTGCAGGATGGAGGAAAGGTAGCCGATTATTCGGATCCATATGGACATTATAATGATGAAAACACCGTTAAGCTTGGGGATGGCTACCCTAATACCGCAAAAGATGAAATTTGCCCGCATTTACTTGTTTGCAAAGAGTGCAGCTTTGAGCAGGTCCTGTTTATACAGGAACAGTAAAAAACATGTCCGAAACAAAGTTTCGGACATGCCATAATCAAAATTATTAAATAAATATATCCAAAATTAATACTACGCAAAGGCCGACAATCGATGTCGTGAATAGTAAAAGACCCCATGTTTTAAATGTATCTTTAATCGATAAGTTAAAATACTCTTTAAACAGCCAGAAAGATGCATCATTAACATGTGTAATTGTATTACTTCCCGCTGCTGTTGCCAAAACCATCAGGACTGGATTGACATCAAACGTATGGATTAACGGTCCTACAATACCTGCAGCTGTAATTGCCGACACAACCCCAGTACCAGTCGCAATACGAATAACTGCTGTAATCAGCCATGCCATAATTAATGGGTTAATGGACGTATTTTGCATCACACCTGCAATGAGATCACCAATGCCTGTATCTAAAATGATTTGTTTAAACGCCCCACCGGAACCGACGATAAAGATAATCATTGCAATACCTTCTATTGCACCCGCGAACGAATTCATTACTTCTTTCATCGTACGGCCAAGACGGATACCGAATACATAAATTGCGATCAGCACTGCCAGAATCATACTAATTTCAGCACTGCCTAAAAAGTTGATGAATTGACCGACTGCCGACTCTTTATCGAAAATCATATTGTAAATCGTAGCACCTGTAATAATAATTGCAGGTAATAATGGAATTAATAAACTAATTCCAAACCCTGGTGCCTTGTCCAGATCTACTTCTTCAGATTTCTTCAATAATGGAGGTATTGGCAAATCCAAATTCTTTAAAACCCGCGGAAGAATAATCCCCGCAGCAATAATCGCAGGTACAGCTACAACAATCCCCAGCAGGTAAACCATCCCCATATCTGCACCATATGCTTCTACAAGTGCAGTTGGACCAGGCTGTGGCGGGAATATACTATGCGCCATCGTAGCGGCAGCAACCATCGTAATCCCTAAACGCAAGTAAGGCATTTTTGCTTCAATTGCAATTGAAATAACTAAAGGCGCCAAAATAATAAATGCCACTTCATAGAAAACGGAAATACCGAAAATTGCACCGACAATTAAAATTGCCCATTCTACATTTTTTGCTCCGAATTTTTTAAGCAATGTCGAGGCAACTCGTTGTGCAGCTCCCGAATCGACCATTAACTTTCCGAGAACTGCACCCATCCCGATAATAATCGCTAAACTTCCAAGTGTGCTCCCAAAGCCTGTTTTAACAGATGTCACAACATCCGTTAATGATAAACCATTTAAAACCCCAACAAGAATTGCAACAATAAGTAAAGCTAATACACTATTTAATTTGACAACGATGTTTAAATATAATAATAAACCGACACCAAGTGCGACCCAGATGATCGGTAAATAGTCTACTATGAAATCCATGTTTTCCCCCTAGGTTAATAGCTGTACATCCAGTCTATCTATCAACACAGCTTATTGTATTAATGACTTTGACGCATATTTAGTTGGCCACCAAAGCGGATTGTTTTAGACAGCTTTTGTTCCCCTTTGATTTGCTGTAATAATAACTCCACGGCTTTATTCGCCATTTTTGTTGTTGGCTGTGAAATGGTCGTAAGTTGGGGTGTAAACAAGTTTGCAAATGACACATCATCTATTCCAATAACAGCTAAATCTTTTGGAATGACAAGTTGATGCTCTTTTGCAAAGTTTAAGATTTCGACTAATACACGGTCACTGCCTGCGATAATCGCTTCCGGCCGCTGATCCAGTTCAAACATATTACAAAGAGATACTTTCATTTCTTCGACTTCGACACTATGTATATATTCATCCCGTACTTGTATGCCTCTACTCACTAAAGCTTTTTTATAACCTTCAATTCGCTCCAGCCGTGGTGTAATATTACGTGTTATCGGTGCGGTCAGTATGGCAATCCGGCTATGCCCGTTATCGGTCAATGCCTTTACCGCCACTTCTGCCGCCTGTTCATTTTCCAGTAAAATAGAGGGAATTCCTAAGCCCTCTATCGTACGGTCCATGAAAACAATCGGATATTTTTTCTTTTTCATTTGCTCATATAAATCCAAATTGTCGCCAGTAGGAAAGATTATCATCCCATCCACCTGTTTTGCCATGAGCATTTCGATATACTGCCGTTCTTTCTCAGGTTCATCGTCAGCGTTACATACAATTGTATGAAAGCCGTGTTTATTAAAGTTCAATTCAATTGCGCGAATAATATGAGTGGAGAATGAATGTAGAATATTCGCGACAATAATCCCAACAGTGAAAGTAGATTTTTGCGACAAACTACGAGCAATAATATTTGGTCGGTAATTAAGCTCACGAATGGAATATTCCACTTTTTTTCGGGTATGCTCACTCATATATTCATAGCGGCCATTCAAATATTGTGAAATAGTACTTTTAGAAACCCCCGCATGCTTTGCGACATCGGAAATCGTGACATTTTTCAAATATCACACCCCCGAATACGCGTTAAAGCCACCATCTACTGCAATTGTTGTACCCGTAATAAACGAAGAATAAGAAGAGTCCAGTAAAAATAGCAGAGCCCCTAATAATTGATCTGGCTCACCAAATTTTTTCATCGGTGTTGCTTCAATAATTTTTTTTGAACGTGCTGTATACTCTCCTTCTGCATCAACGAGCAGATCTTTATTTTGCTGGGTAATGAAAAAACCAGGTGCAATTGCATTTACACGTAAGCCTGTTTCAGCAAAGTGAACAGCCATCCAACTTGTAAAGTTGTTTATCGCCGCTTTTGCTGCACTGTACGCAGGGATTTTCGTTAATGGTGTGTATGCGCTCATCGATGAAATGTTAATGATGGCTGGATTTTCTGCTTGTAAAAGTGCCTCTCCAAATACTTGGCATGCCAGGAATGTTCCTGTGAAATTTAAAGAGAATACATCGGAAAAGCCATTTTCCTGCAAGTCAAAAAATGAAAGACCAGTGGAATTCGCCTCATAATATTCTTTTTCGGTAATCGCATCCGGATGGTTTCCGCCTGCACCGTTAATTAAAAAATCAATACGTCCAAACTGCTCAAGAATTTGCTCTTTTGCTGCAAGTAAAGAATCTTTGTTAAGTACATCAGCAGTTATTGCCACAGCATTCCCCCCTGCTGCAACGATTTCCTCTTTAACTGCTTCGACCTTTGACTCAGTACGACCGATAATCGCCACCTTTACTTGCTGGCGTGCCAATTCCTGTGCCATCTTTGAGCATAGAACACCGCTGCCACCTGTAATTACTGCTACTTTATCTGCTAAATTTTCGTGTATTGGAATCATTATTTGCCTCCTGTTTGTTCGCTGTAAGCATCCCATAAACCATTTAAATACATAATACCGAGTGCACGATCATATAAACCGTAGCCAGGGCGACAAACTTCTCCCCATAAGTGACGTCCATGATCCGGACGTACATAGCCTGTATAATTTTGTTCATGCAATGTTTTAACGATCCCTTTAATATCAATTGAACCATCTGATGTAAAATGAGAAGTTTCCGTAAAGCTGCCATTTTCATAGATTTTCACATTACGAATATGGGCAAACGGTGAACGATATGCATATTTTTCAGCAATTGCGACCATGTCATTATCCGGTGATGCACCCATCGACCCAGAGCAGAATGTAAAGCTGTTTGCTAAAGAATCATTGATCTCAATTAATTTTTCATAGCTTGCAACTCCTGTAATGATGCGCGGTAAGCCAAAAATCGAATACGGCGGATCGTCTGGATGGATTGCCATGCGTATTCCAACCTCTTCGGCGACAGGGATAATGGCATCTAAAAAGTAACGTAAGTTGTTCCATAGCTTTTGCTCATCCACTTCTTTATACGCTTCGAAAAGTTCCGCGATACGGGCCATACGTTCAGGCTCCCAACCTGGCAAAGTTAAATCAGAAGCTTCACTAACCGTTTTTACAAGCTGCTGCGGATCAAGACTTTGTACTTTTTCTTTATCGAAGTAAAGTGCTGTCGACCCATCTTCAAGCGGGTGGAACATATCTGTACGTGTCCAGTCGAAAATCGGCATGAAATTATAACAAATTACTTTAACGCCTACTTCCGCCAAGTTCCGTATTGTCTGTTTATAATTTTCAATATATAAATCGCGATTACCAAGACCGAGCTTAATATCTTCATGAACGTTGACACTTTCAACAACATCAATATGGAAACCTTTTGACTGTATATACTCTGCTTCTTCTTTAATCTCTTCTTTCGTCCAAAGCTCGCCTGCTGCCTTTTGATGCAATGCCCAAACAATTCCTTTAACATTCGGAATCTGACGGATATGGTCGAGCGTTACTGTATCATTGTTTCTTCCGTACCAGCGAAATGTAATATTCATCTTTTACACCTCTCCTTGTTTTGCTGCTTCTACATATTTTCTGCTCGCTTCTACTACTGCTGCATGTCCGCCTGTTGCATAAGCTTTATTTAAATCACTGCCAATCCCTACTGCGATTGCTCCCGCATCAAGCCATTCACCGATATTGTCAGTATTTATGCCACCAGTCGGCATAATCTGTACATGCGGTAATGGACCTTTAACAGACTTAATGAACGATGGCTTAAAGTTATTTGCAGGGAATAATTTAATCACATCACAGCCATACTCAAGTGCCGATACCATTTCCTGAATCGTCATACAACCAGGGAAATACGGAATAGCGTAGCGATTGCATACTTTTGCTACTTCTTTGCTGAACTGTGGACCTACAACAAACTTTGCTCCATTCATAATTGCATGACGAGCTGTTTCCGCATCAAGCACCGTCCCAGCACCTACTACTGCATCAGAATTGCGGAATGTTTCCAGTACTTGCTGCGTATTTGGCGTTGTATAAGTGAGCTCAATTAAATGAATGCCCCCTTCAATCGCTGCATTAGAAAGAGCGATTGCTTCTTCTGCTGAACTTCCTCGAATCACTGCTACTACTTTCGAACTTGTAATCGCTGCTAATGTTTCAGCCTTTACCATATGTTCATCTCCCTTTTATATGATTAACGTTCAATTGCTTTTTTATTGTTCATAAAGTCGAGCACTTCCTGTAGTTCCGGCAATCCTTCATTATCACCTTTTACAGTCGTTACTAGCGCACCCACCGCATTCGCAAACGTAAGACTTTCTATTGGTGAATAATTGTGAAGAGCTGCGTATATATAGCCTGCATCAAACCCGTCTCCGGCACCTACTGTATCAATTGGAGTGATTTTGAAAGCTTCCTTTTCATGCCACATATTTTCTGAATAAAGCTTTGCACCATTGGCTCCGTCTTTAATAACAAATTGTCCGATTCCGTGCTGCTTTGCGAAAGCTTCCAGTGCTGGTTTGCTTACATCATGTTGAATAAGCTCTACTTCCTCCATCCCTGCCAGCAGAATATCTACATAAGGGAAAATTTGCTCATATGCTTTACGAGCGTCTTCAATCGTCCATAGTTTTAGTCGAATATTCGGATCGAATGAAATCTTTATATTTTTTTCTTTCGCCTTTTTTAGTACAGCTAGTACAATTTGCAGATTCTTTGGTGCGATTGCCAAAAATACACCTGTTAAATGGACAATCGACACGCCATTCAACAATTCGTCCGTAATATGCTCCGGTTCTATTGTTAATACCGGAGATTGATGGCGGTAGTAAAACGTTTTTCCGGAACCGTCTTCGCGGATTTCTTTAAAATTCAGAGATGTCGGATACCCATCAACGAACTCAACTTCCGATACATCAATGCCTTCTCCGCGAGCAAATTTGTAAATGCCTTTACCGAATTCATCATTACCTAGGCGACTCATCCATTTCGACTGCAATCCAAGTCGGGCACAACCAATAGCAAAGTTTAACTCTGCCCCACCCGCTTTCTTAGCAAAGCTTTGCACATAACGAAGCGGACCTGTTTCGGATGGGTTAAACGTAACTAATGCATCTCCTAATGTAAAAACAGTTGGATTTGTAGTCAAAATTATTCCTCCTTGAGAAAACTTTTAAGCTAAATATTTTACTAAACCGGTTTAGTAATTTGAATTATTCAAATCTTACATTGAAAGTGCTTTCATTTCAATAGTAAAATTTAGAATATTTTAAATGTAAAGTGTTTTTCGATAGTACTGAATGCTGTTATATAAGGACTCAATACGCTTTTTCAGGTAATAAATTTCTTTTTAATTTTTTGACAATTAAACTTTCGGGATAGTAATTCTTAATATCCAATTTTGTTTAATATTAATAAGCCCATTTTAATTTTAATATCATATACTGTTATGACATCAAATTTAAAAAATCATTATAAAAATACCAAAGCTACTAACTTCTAGCCGGAAATGTATTGAACGATCTAAATGAATATAAGGAAGGAGAGAACGAATGATTGTAGACGGAGTTTTTTCAGGCGGCGGTATTAAAGGCTTTGCATATGTAGGTGCCATTCGGGCGCTCGAAGAAAAGGGCGTGAAGTTCGAACGTGTAGCCGGTACAAGTGCCGGAGCCATCTTGGCAACTTTTATCGCTGCGGGATTTAATACAAAGGAACTTGAAGAAATTTTTGATGAACTAAATTTAAAGGTTTTACTCGATCCCCCGAAATTCATAATCGAGTTACCGTTTTTAAAATGGCTTAATTTATATAAAAGAATGGGCTTGTATCGTGGTAAATCCTTGGAAAACTGGTTTCTCGAAAAACTTGCGACAAAAGGCATCTACACATTCGGAGATTTACCAAAGGGCATCTTAAAACTAGTAGCCTCCGATTTGACAAACGGCAAGATTCTTGTTCTCCCGGATGATTTGCATCACTATAATATAGATCCAAAAAATTTTCCGGTCTCCCGCGCTTTACGCATGAGTTGCGGTCTTCCATTCTTCTTTGAGCCTGTCTATTTAAAAAATGGGAGAAGGGAGTCTGTTATTGTAGATGGTGGTGTTTTAAGTAATTTCCCAATGTGGATTTATGATAATGGAAATAGAGAACGGCCCGTTCTTGGAATGAAGCTTAGCAGTTCAAGCGAGGATAAGAAGCCTCATGATATTAATAATGGAATTCAACTATTTGAAGCTTTATTTAGTACGATGCAAAATGCTCATGATAATCGGTATATTTCTCGAAGACACGAGAAAAATATTATCTTTATTCCTGTTGAAGAATATAGTGCAACCCAATTTGATTTAGATGAAGCGACAAAAAATAAATTAATGGGCATCGGAAAAGAGCGGACAATTCAATTTTTAAAAACCTGGTCTCCAGTTTGGTAAATTACCCAATAAAAAACTGGATGCTTTCATAGTTATGATTCACCCAGTAATTGAAGTATCCACTTTTTCAAATCAACTATTCGATCAGATTCAGGTAATTCACTTTCCCCAGTCACTATAATCGGAACAATCGAATCTACTTTATGAAGAGATCCATGTGCGCCGCCACCCGCATGGTCATGGCTATGCTTTTCAATAAACTCATAAGATGGTTTAGCATCCACGATAATAACACGCCCTTCCTGTGAATGAAGCGCTCCATGCAGCCTTGCAAGTGCATCTGGATAATCCTGATATACAATACGTTGTTCATTCGTCATATTTAAATCCAAAATTGAGGCATCGCCAGCGATTCGCCATGCTTGATTATATTCATCAATAAAGTTACCTTCTCTTGAAAATTCTAACTCTCCGTCACTTTGTGGGCTGACAACATAGTTTGTTTGTCCACTCTTCCATGCGATAAAGCCAATTCGCTCATCCTCTTTTAAAACATTTACAATTTCCGATAGCTCAACTTGAGGGTCAATTAAGTAAATGTATGACATACGCTCGTTAACAGCGACGGCAAGTTGGGCATTCGGATTTTCCCTTTCCCAAAAAGTACAATCCTTCAATAACTGATTTAAATCAATTAATGCCGTTTCTTTATCATCAGTTACAATCGATTGACCACTATCGCCCAGTATAATCCAAGTTACTTCTTGTATAGCCTCTTCCCATGATGGAAAGCGATTTAGAATGTTTTGTATTGCTTGATCCGCTTTCTGTATTCCCTTTAAATCTTCAGGCCCGTGTTTGTGTATAGAAGCATCTGCATCCGGTAAATAGGCAAGTGTAAAGGGCGGTAACATCTTTTGGTCAATCAAGTAATTCAGTTCATTCGCAGTAAATTGGTTATTGACACCTAAACGATTCCATACAAATTTATAACGATTATTTTCTGAATTATATTGAGATAACGTTCCAAGTGAAAATATTGCAGGACCATTAACATCAATATTTTCCGGCAAAAAATCTGCTACCGTAATTAATTTAGGTATATTTAGGCGATGTTGAAAATTTCCACGATATAAAAGACCGTTGATCGAAGCTGAAGAAAGATTCCGATGAGCCAGCTCTTCATGGATTGTTTGCACTTCTTTACTTAAATGGCTGCTATTCAAATGGACAACACTATCAAGAGCAACATTTTTAACTCCATTACTCCAGATTTCGCCGATTCCGCTGCCGTAGCTAATCATTCGTTTTTCATCTTCTTTAAACCAGATTAATCCCGGCACTTGATGCTGATCTGGATATGTACCCGTTAGTAACGTACTGTCAATCGTGACTGACATCGTCGGATAAGAGCTAATCATTTCCTGATGCAGCTGTCCGTTGTTCATTAAATATACTAAAGCAGGTGCATTACCTTCTTTTATCACTTTTTGCAATGGTTCATTCATTAAGGAATCTATGACAATGAGAACTACAGGTTTATTCGGGTCTTTCATTATTTGACCTTCCAGTTTTTTTAATGGGGAAATTGAAAGCGCTAATAAAAAACTAGCACAGATAACAGCAACAAAGATTGCTGCAACTATTAATTTTCGTTTCATCGTGTCACCTTCAAACTAATTATATAAAGAATAGTATGGTTTGAACTTTATGAATGTATGCCGCTAATAACAAATCCTGGCCTGAAATAATTTTTTTTGAAATGGGCAAAGTAATTTATATTGCTATCATATTGCCTTGAAAGGTGGTTTTTCCATCATGAATAATACAAAAGTCAAACTATGGACAAACCAATACTTAATAATTATTTTACTGTCTTTAATAATGTTCGTTTCTTTTTATATGATTACAGCAGGTTTTCCAATTTATGTAGCCACGATTAGTGAAAACCCTGCAATTGCAGGAATTATGACGACAACTTTAATGACTGCATCCCTGATTACACGCTTCTTCGCTAGTATAATTATCCAAAAAATTAATATGAAATTGCTGCTGATTATTTCTTTGCTTTATTTTATAGGAACAATCGCCCTCACTTTCGTCAATGATTCAATCGGATTTTTAATCGTCATTAGAGCTCTTCAAGGGATTGGATTTTGCATGCTTACAAATTTGGTGTTTACTATATCCAGTACTATTGTGCCAAAATCCCGCTTAGGTGAAGGAATTGTTTTCTTTGCAATGTCTACGAGCCTCGGGACAACAATAGGGCCTCTTATTGCTATTTCCTATTTAGCAAATTTTTCATTCCAGTCTATGATGGTACTAACATTAGGTCTTATGGCATTTTCATTTGTGTGCAGTCTTTTTACAAAAAATACGAAAGTTGAAAAGGAACATCCAAATGTGAGAAATAAAGAGCCGTTCTATAAATATATGTTTGATAAACGTGTTCTTCTTCCGTCTATTTTAGTAGCATTCAATTATATGACGATTGCAGGGATTGTGAACTTTATGGGGGCATTGGGGAAAGAAATTAATGTAGGGGCAAGCATATCACAGTTTTTTATAGCTCAAGGAATTACAATGGTAATCATCCGTTCTTTTTCCGGTAGAATTTTCGATAAGTTCGGGCATAGAATTCTCATTATTCCGGCTGCTGTTTCAGGTGCTGTCGGGTTGGTTGTATTAGGCTTTTCAACTAACATGATTATGGTTTTACTGTCAGGTGTACTGTTCGGAATTGCTTTTGCTATTCTTCATCCCATTATTCAAGCTTGGGCATTAACACTTGTTCCACCGGAGAAAAAGACAACAGCCAATTCGATGCTTCTTATATTTATCGATTCCGGTTTAGCTATTGGTTCAGTAGGATTAGGTTTTATAGCAAGTATAGTTGGCTACGGTATGACCTTCAGTATTTCTGCGGTACTTATGATTCTTATTTTAATCATCTATTTAATTGGAAGTAAGAAAATGACCGTATATAACGATAATTAAAGCAAAAAAAGGTGAAATCTTTTCGATTTCACCTTTTTAAATTACTTATTCATTACTTTAAACATTTCCGGTACTGAATTCAGATCAATATCCCACATAATTGGAAGAAGGAAATAAATGGACAGTGTGATGAATACTACACCGAATACATTCAATGCAAATCCTGCCTTCATCATGTCAGTTATTTTAATATAACCTGATCCGAAAACTGCCGCATTTGGCGGTGTGGCCACTGGTAGCATGAATGCGCATGATGCAGCTACACCAGCAGCAATCATTAAAGCATATGGATGAACACCTAATGCAACAGCAAGAGATGCCATAATTGGATACATCATAGAAGCAGTTGCAGTGTTTGAAGTAATTTCCGTTAAAGCAAGTACAAGTGCTGCAACAAGGAAAATCAGGACGATAACACTTACGCCTTCAAGTCCCATAAGTTGTGCTCCTATCCATTCTGACAAGCCAGTACTTACGAAACCGGAAGCAATTGCAAGGCCACCCCCGAATAGAAGCAGAATGCCCCATGGCAATTTAACTGCTGTTTGCCAATCCATTAAGCGGTCGCCTTTACGGTTTACTGAAGGTATCGCAAATAACACAATCGCAAAAATAACAGCAATCATTCCATCTGTTAAACCGTCGACAAATTTGCTCAGTAAAAATGTACGCGTAATCCAAGAAAATGCCGCTAATGCAAAGACAACAAATACAAGCTTTTCTTCAATTGATGCAGCTCCAAGATCTTTTTTCTGTTTATCAATAACAGCACGTCCACCAGGCAATGTTTTTAATTTTGATGGAAACGCAATTTTTACAAGGTAAATCCATGTCACAAAAATAAAAATCCATGCAAATGGTACACCAAACAGCATCCATCCAGCAAATGATAGTTCAATGCCATACATTTTATTAATCGCTCCAGCAAGCAATGTATTTGGCGGTGTACCGATTAATGTGGCGATTCCACCAAGTGAGGCAGAATATGCAATTCCGAGCATCAATGCTTTACCAAATGCAAAACGCTGTGGAGATGTATCAATCGACGGGTCATTTTTTAATCCGTCTGCAACTTGGTTGATGATGGCAAGTCCAATTGGAATCATCATCATCGCTGTAGCGGTATTAGAAATCCACATCGATAAAAATCCTGTTGCAATCATAAATCCTAGAACAATTCGGTCCATATTTGTACCGACCATTGAAATAATTGAAATTGCTATACGTCTATGTAAGTTCCATTTCTCCATTGCAAGAGCGATAATAAATCCACCCATGAACAGGAAAATCGTTTCATCCCCATAAGAAGATGCTGTTACCTTCATATCCAAGCTATTCGTTAATGGAAACAATACGAGCGGCAATAACGATGTTGCCGGAATCGGAATCGCTTCCGTAATCCACCATGTCGCAATCCAAATAGTACTTGCCAATACTCCCCTTGCTTCTGTTGAGAGACCTTCTGGCTGGAAGAACAATAATGTTAAAACAAAAAGCAGTGGACCTAAAAATAGACCAATCATCTGCGCTGTTGTATAACTGCGAGGCGTATATCCACCACCATTACCTGAGTTTTCGTTACCAGACTTTCCGGTAACACCCTTTGATACGACCTTTGAAGAATTTGGTTTTATGAAAAAAGTAAACATGTCTTTTACTTGATCATGCATTTCCCATAACCGATTCCAAGTTGTTGAAAACAATTCCTTACCCCCTAAAATTTGATTATAAATAGCCTTATACCTATTTTTGATGCTATATTGTTATTACCTTTTACATTTTTACTTAGGTTAAGAAAAAAAGCAATAGTATTTAAAATATTTCGATTTAAGTATACAAATGAATATTAAGAGGAGAATATACAAAAAATCCCACTATTTAATCGATGTAAATAGTATTTTTATACATAAAGCATTGTTATATAACACTTTAATATTATATTAAAAAAGTAAATATTAATAGCAAAACAAATAAATTTACTCTCTATAAGAAAAT
The DNA here is from genome assembly GCF_038003445.1 of Solibacillus sp. FSL K6-1126. Taxonomy (NCBI): domain Bacteria; kingdom Bacillati; phylum Bacillota; class Bacilli; order Caryophanales; family Caryophanaceae; genus Solibacillus; species Solibacillus sp. FSL K6-1126. The sequence continues at coordinate 3,743,355 of NZ_JBBOPD010000001.1, forward strand.
ATTTATTTCTTTCAAAATTAGAAATCCTTATGAAATGCATAAAAAAGAACGGACTCCCTTAATAGGAATTCAGTTCTTTTTTCCAGAAATTAACGTGCATTCGCTCTTTTAACAGGTTTTAAATAAGCAACCGGAGGTAAGTTTTGTATCCACTTTATAGCTGCTTACAAAAACGGTGAAAAATAGGCTTGATTCCATTTACCGGAATCAAGCCTATTATTATTCTTCTTTATTCAACTCAAAGCTATTAAGCAATGAACGTACTTCATCCGTAGATTTTGTATTCATCAACTGGTTTCTCAGTTCACCGGCACCTCGGAAGCCTTTTACATAAATTTTGAAAAAGCGGTGAAGACCTGACATTGAACGTGGCAGTTCTTCGGCATACTTGTCCTGCAGATCAAGCTGCAGTTTTAGAAGGTCAAGGTACTCTCCTGGACTGTGCTCCTTTGGAACCTTTTCAAAAGCAAACGGATTTTTAAAAATACCGCGTCCTATCATTACCCCGTCAATTCCGTACTTTTCTGCAAGTTCTAAACCAACTTGACGGTCCGGAATATCGCCGTTAATTGTTAACAGTGTATTTGGCGCAATTTCATCTCGCAACGCTTTAATTTCCGGAATAAGCTCCCAATGTGCATCAACAGCACTCATTTCTTTTCGTGTACGTAAATGAATAGAAAGATTTGCAATATCCTGTTTTAAAATATGTGTGAGCCACTCTTTCCACTCATCTATTTCTTTATAACCTAGTCGTGTTTTCACGCTGACCGGCAGACCACCTGCTTTAGCAGCTTCGATTAGCTCTGCTGCCACATCGGGACGTAAAATCAGACCGCTGCCTTTCCCTCTGCCTGCAACATTCGGTACTGGGCATCCCATATTAATATCAATTCCCTTGAAGCCCAATTCTGCCATACCAATGCTCATCTTGCGGAAATTGTCGGGATTGTCTCCCCATATATGTGCAACAATCGGCTGTTCGTCTTCTGTAAATGTTAAGCGACCACGGACACTTTTAATTCCATCAGGGTGACAGTAACTTTCCGAATTAGTAAACTCGGTAAAAAATACATCTGGTCTTCCTGCTTCAGCCACTACATGCCGAAAAACTAAATCTGTCACATCTTCCATCGGCGCGAGTACAAAAAATGGTTTCGGTAGCTCCTGCCAAAAATTCTCTTTCATATGTTAAGTTCAATTCCTCTCATTACAAACAATCATCTCTTACTTTTAAATTTCCTCTAACAATATTAGCGTAAATAGTGCAGAAAAGTAAAAGCAGATGATTTAAAAAGCTGTCTTTTAATAAATAGATTGATTTTTTGCTTCATTAACCAATTAGCAGTTTCTGTTTTATTTTTTTAAGTGTTCCTAAAATACTCATCGCTGCTAAATAACTCGTTTTAGGATTTGCAGGTAGCGGACTATTCTTAATTGTAAATGTTGCTTCCCCAAAATCCCCTGTCATTTCAATTTGGTGAATGTTTTTATCAATTTTCGGGTCTGCCACTAAAGTTACACTCGTTTCGTCAAATCCAATTCCAGCCAGCGCAAGCACAATCGATACATTCATATTTTTAGGGTAACGTCTGATCGCTTCTGTCGCACTCCCTTCAAATATCACTTTCTCTTCCTCGATCTGTTCTTCAATTAAAGAGCTTGCCGGTTTACGCGTTGTCAGTGAAACGGATGTAACTGTACCAAGCACATGAGCGTTTTGCAGTAAATCCAATCCTCCGATTGCACCTGATGGCAAGTAAAGTATTCGGTTGAATTCATTCGCTAAGGTGTTCAGCCCTGCCAACAGTTCCTCATCCACTAATGCACCAATACTAATTAAGACAACATCCTTTTTCCTGATTGCCGCCGGAAGTAATGTATGAACTGCTTCAATATTTGCAGCCTCCACAACAATATCAATTTCTGAATCTAAAAATGCATCTATTTCCGTGTACAGCTTTACTCCATAATTGGATTCAAGTAAATGATGCTTTTCCCTGTCCCTCACAAAAACACTTGTAATACGCAAGTTTTCTTGCCTCTTTTCATTTATTTCTTCCAACAGGAAATGAGCAATTGCACCCGCGCCGATTAAACCGATTTTCATTGTGTACCTCCTTTAAATCATCTTCTATTTTCAATTGTACTCTTCTACAACCATATCATAATATCAGCAATGCATTCTCCCATCCTTTAACAGAGGGTTTACTTCAAATATATAGATGAATTCGTTAGTATGAATATAAGGCAAGAAATTAGAGGAGGCATTCGTATGGAACTAACAGTTTATTTAGCAGGACAGATACATGATAATTGGCGTGAAGAAATCGCACAAAAGGCGAAGGTAAAAAATCTTCCGCTACACTTTGTAGCACCACAGACAGACCACGACCGTTCAGATAATATTGGCGAGGAGATTTTAGGCATACAGCCTTCTGCATATTATAAGGACAATGCTGCTTCTGATATTAATAATTTCCGGACACAGGTGTTAATGCAAAAAGCGGATGTCGTCATTGCATTATTCGGTGAAAAGTATAAACAATGGAATACCGCAATGGATGTAAGTACAGCGATTGCATTGAATAAACCGACAATCATCATCCGTCCCGAGTCATTAATTCACCCTTTAAAAGAGTTATCCAACAAAGCAAATGTGACAGTGGAAACTGTTGATCAGGCAATTGAAGTAATCCGTTATATATTTGATTAAAGCACCAGTTAAAACTAAAAAAGAACGAACTCCCTTTGGAATTCGTTCTTTTTTACAAGTATCTATATAATTAAATACGCTTCAAGGCACCATTAGGCTGTGGTAATTCTTGCGCTGTTATTTCATTCATTTTACAGAAATGTGTAAAGAATTGTTGAGCCAGCTCTTTTTCCTGAGGGTCTGTTTTCAAGGAAACAATATCACGTAAAATTTGAGCCATCCATACATTATCAAAATAACGATGCTTACCTGTATTCCACGTCATTTTATGAGTGAACTTCTCGTTTACATAATAGTTCCAGAACAGCATTTGCTCAGCTTCCTGTTCTGTCAGTTGAATTCTGTACTTTGAATGTGCCGGAATATATCCATCTTCACTCAATTTCCCGATAAAATTCTCTTCTACCATATACACACCTAAAATGCGTCGTTCCTTTTCAGGCGAATTTTCATCCACTGCCGTTAACAACACAGCACTGTTCAGGTGCAGACGAATTGGTTTTACAGGCTTCCCTTTATTTACACCGCTCTTCGTTAATCCCGAAAAAACCTTCCAATCTGAAAAAGCTGTTTGCTGTTCTTCAGTGTCACACCAGAAAACCAATTGTGATTCTGGATGAAGTTTAAAGTTTTTCATATGTTTTTCATGAATTAATCGTTGTTCCTGGTTTTTACGCTGGAGTTTTAATTTCTCTTCTTTTTGCCATTCTTCTTCTCTTCGCTCAAGTTCTTTTTTCTGAATGATTTTTTCTAGCGTTTGCACATCATCTTTATCGTGAAGTACTAAATGCTTTCCAAATACATCAGGGAAAACAAACTTTTTACTTTCCGATGCGAAATGTATTTCAATGCTTGATTCATTCTGTTTAACGATACTACCCATTCCGAAATGCTTATGTGTAACTTTTTTATTGATTAGATTCATTATTTAAATCCTCCTTGTAAAATAAAAACACAGTTACGTTCAATCGTCAGCCAATAATTAACTCTAGTTTAGAGCTTAGACAACTGTTAAAATTTTTGCTCTCGTGAATAAAAAAAGTACATAAATACGTATCCTTAATAATGAATTCAAAAAGAACAAAGAATACATAATACGCACCGAAAACAATTGTAAGACTATTATAACATTTTTTTATAGAAATTACAAAAATTTTATTGACATATTATTTTACGTTAGGTTAAAATGAAATTTTGCTCTAAGTCAACTAAAATATTTATCCCTTAAAATTATAGTAGGCATCTGGTTCGGACGTGTAAAAACGCGTTTTTTCCGGATGCTTTTTTATTTATTAAATAGATGAATACAGCATTTACTTAACGCTTCCTTTCAAAAATTCACATATTACGAAGCACTTTAAAACCTGTCCTTACATATGTTGCGTATATACAAACATACAAAGTGCTACCTTGTTTTAGTTCAAGCCTACATTTGCATATAAGTAAGTAATTGGCTGGACGATGATCATGAAACTTAAGGAGTGGGTGAATGGGTGCAATTAATGGTGAAAATTATATTAACCGATTAAATGCGTTAAATAATGAAATATGGTTGGACGGTGAAAAGTTGGAAGGGTTGATATCTGAACACCCTGTTTTTAAAGGACTTATTCAGACGAAAGCTTCCCTTTATGATTTACAGCACAATCCTAAAATAAAAGATGAAATGACCTTCGTATCCCCCCTTACCGGAGAACGTGTCGGCCTTTCTTATTTGATGCCCAAAGCGAAAGAGGATTTAATAAAAAGGCGAAAAATGATGGAACATTGGGCTAGACATACACATGGCATTTTAGGAAGAAGTCCCGATTACTTGAACTCTGTTTTAATGGGCTTCACCTCCTCTGCTGCAATGCTTGAAGGCCAGGAAAAATGCTACCCGGAAAACCTTCTGGCATTTTTTGAAATAGTAAGGGAAAATGATTTATCGCTTACCCATACGTTTATTACCCCTCAAGTAAATCGTTCTCAAAGTTATATTGAAAACACGAACGAACCTATTTCGGCAAGGGTTATCGCCGAGACTGAAGAAGGCATCATCATAAAAGGCGCACGTCTTTTAGCAACACAAGGCGGATTAACAGATGAAGTATTTGTATTTAATGTTGGTAAGCTTGTATTTGGTGAAGATGAAACTTTTTCCTTTGCCGTCCCATCGAATACAGAAGGTTTAAAATTTATTTGCAGAGATTCTTTTATAGGCGGGGTGTCTGCATTTGATCATCCTTTAAGCTCAAAATACGAAGAAATGGATTCCATTGTGGTATTTGACAATGTATTAGTACCATGGGAACGTGTCTTTTTTTACAACAATGTCGAGGTTGCCGAAAAATTTCTTATGCAAAGTGGTTTTCATCATTTTGCCAAGTCTCAAGTTTTAATTAGGCAGATTGTAAAAACAGAATTTATTTTAGGAATTGCCGAACTCCTCATCAATACGATTAAAGTTTATGAATATCAGCATATCCATGAAAAAATGTCGGAAATTATTGTTGGATTGGAAACGATGAAAGCACTATTGGAGAAATCGGAGAATGATGCAGCACTAGATGAATACGGCTATTTACGACCTGCAATTTTACCATTGAAAGTTGCCGGTTATACGTTTTCGAAAATTTATGCCCGCCTCACCGAAATCATTCAGCTCATTGGTGCCAGCGGAATTATTACACTCCCAACTGAAAAGGCATTTCACTCTGCTATAAGAAGCGATTTAGATCAATATCTTCAAGCCGCAACTAAACCTGCTGAAGAACGGGTAAAAATATTCCGGTTAGCTTGGGATTTAACGATGAGTTCATTTGGAACTAGGCAAACACAATACGAGCGTTTCTTCTTTGGCGATCCCGTCCGGTTAGCGAGCGAATTATATTTCAATTATCCTAAAAAAGAATATGTAGAGGCTGTATGTACATTTATAAACCTAAAATAATTAGATAGATGATGATCCTGGTAGGTACATTCATCACTCCTTCTTCAGTCATTAACTAAAACGGGTTTATTGCATAAACTAAATAAGAATGATTATAAAAAGGATGATGAATAAAATGAAGTTGCGGAAATGTTGCGGAAATACCCATCCAAACGACAAACATGCAGATTACATTGAAAATGATGAAAGCAGTGACATGAATCGCTGGGAAAACGATGGAGGTAGCACTGCGGGTACTTTAAACCTCGTAACCTGTACGAAAAATTTCATATTCGCTAAAATATCACTTTTTATTAAAAGTGATATTTTAGCGTAGTACAAACCCATTTACAGTTGTGATCCAAAAATTCAATTACAGTCCGCCCTTTTGGTCAATATTTGATTAATACCCCTCTACTTACAGTGGGACTTGTATATAGCTTATTTGTGATAAAACGATAATTCTTGTTATACTTTCCCTTTCGTAGGTATTAATAGATTCAGTTAAAATTAGAAAGTCCTGTTTAACCGCTTCCAATGTTCCTGTAATCAGGTCTTCTCCTACTGCTACTGTAATTTCCCTTTTTAAAAACATCTCCAGCTGCGTATTCAATAATTTGCGGCTCATTACACCACCTCCTCTTTAATAAGCTACATTTTCAATACTGGTTAATGGAATGTATAGAAAATGCGTGTTCATTCTAAGTGTTATAAAGTCCAAGTCCACTTCTACTAAAATACCGGTTACCTTTGAATATTCCGTTGTAACTGTAAGGTTTGACCCTTTCAAAGAATTAAGAAATGCACGCAGTTGCCCCATATTGCACCCCCCTTTATGTTGGTATGTTAAATGATATGTTTACTGCAGAAACTTCTCTGGGTAAAGATTCAATTTTCCATAATTCCCAATAAAATATAAGCATGTCGCACAGTTGGTATTAAATAAGGTTCATATCATAATTGGGAGGTGATAACTATGAAGGAAAGGAAGGAAGGATTAGTGAGTGTTGTAATTCCATGCTATAATGCAGCGCAATTTATAGAAGATTGCCTAGATGGACTGAAGTGTCAAAAACACGATAAAATTGAAGTAATAATTGTTAATGACGCTTCTACTGACAACACACTAGACGTAGTTGAAAAGTGGCTGGAAAATTCAAATCCCCACTTTCAAACTATTATATGTAATCTTCCTGTGAATACAGGGTTTGCCGGTGCTCTTACTGTCGGCTATTTTATGAGCTCGGGCGAATATATTGCAGTAAATGATGCCGATGATATTTCGCACCCGTTACGTTTAAATAAACAGGTAAACTTTCTCCTGGAAAATCCAGACTATGATTTAATTGGAGCAAACTACAAAGTATTTTATAACGCAGATTCAATAGAAGATGGACAAAAATCTAATTGGTTGCAATACGGAAATTCTATACAAGAATGTTATGCGGCTGGAGGTCATTGTGTCTGTCACGGAACGATTTTATTTCGCGGAAAGGTTTTTGACATGATAGGTGGTCCCACACGAAGGATTAACGGTGCAGAAGATTATGAATTTATCGTAAAATTTCTGAATGCAAAATTAAAGATAGATAATCTTACAGATGTTCTCTATTACTATCGAAATCATGATCAGCAACGCTCCAAGACGTTTTATGGAGGCGAGAAGAGTGACTGAAAAAAGGATTTTGCTTGCCGTTGATGCCTTCTATATCGGCGGAACTGAAACTCATGTATTAAGTTTGGCAAAAGAACTTATTAAAAATAATATCTTTGTGGCAATCGTTGCTAATAAAACAGGTAATTTAGTCAATTCATATGAGGCATTGAATTGTCCCATATATCATATTGAATTTCCAAAATCCATTACTTTGGAGAAAACCTATGAGACGGAATTGATAAAACAAATTGAACTAATTATTGAAACAGAAAAAATATCCCATGTTCATATTCATCAAACTTCATCTGGCTACTTGGCTGGAAAGGCAGCAAAAAACAGAGACATTCCTACAATTATAACAATACATGGGACGTATTATCCAAATCATGAGATAGAGGAACTTCTCAAATTATCAGATGAAGTCATCTGTGTAAGCCCTCCATTATGTGACTATGTAAAAACATTCGGTGTAGAACATCCTTTCTTAGTACCAAATGGAATCAACTTAGAAGACTATCCCATAGATCTCGCTGAAAGAGATATAAGAAATGAATTGAAAATACCGGAAGATGCCACCATTCTTCTGTATGCAAGTAGAATTACATGGGCTAAGGCGCATGTTTGTTCCATTTTTTTAAGAGCTTGCAAGGATTTAAAAGTAGGTGAAATTCCTAACCTTCATGTCATAGTGGTAGGCGATGGAAACAAGTTGGATGAAATTACATCTTTGGCTCGAACAATTGAGGGAATTTGCGGTGAGGCTTTTATCCATATAGTAGGAGAACAAAATAATATGCACCCCTATTATTCAATTGCAGATTGTGTCGTTGGCACGGGGCGAGTAGCATTAGAGGCGATGGCTTCGGAAAAGCAAGTGGTTGCAGTAGGGAACCATGGTTATTTCGGTATTGTGGATACTAACAATTTTCAAGAAGCATGGAGTCATTATTTTGGAGATCACGGTTCAAAGGCTGTTTGCAATAGACATCAATTAAGTGATGATCTAAAAAAAATTTTAAGAGATACAGAGCAACTCAGACATAATGGAATAAAAGCCAGAGAGATTATCGAGGAAATGTTTAACATTCAGACGATTGTAAAAAAGATTTTAAAAATCTACTCTCAACAAACGAAAATAAGGTGGGATGGAATAAAAAATATATTATATATAGGCTGGATCGGCTTTAATAATTTGGGTGATGAACTATTGTGGAATATGTTTAAAGATACATGTGCCAAATATTTAGACATGGGAAAATTCACAATTAAGCCATCACTACCAGGTACTGATTTAAAAAATCTTGATGAATTTGATATGGTTGTATTAGGTGGAGGCTCCCTCTTCTTGCCCGGCTATCTTCAAATTCTCCAAGACGCCATTCATAGAGGAAAATCAGTACTCATTTGGGGCGCAGGAATAGATTGGATTGAAGAACCAACGTTAGGCTTACTGTTAAATGATCAATTGATTTCCTTAAACCCAAGCTTTACACAAAAAGATGTGGATGTACTAGAAGAGGTTATAGAACATGCGCTTTTTGTAGGGGTTAGAGGTCCCTTAACTAAAAAGGCCATTGAACTTATGGTGGGCAATGAGATATCTGCAAAAGTAAAAGTGATTGGCGATCCTGCCTTACTATTGCAAAATACACATTTATTGCAAACTCCAGAAAAAGAAAAAATAATTGGTATCAATTGGGGAACAACATTTAATCGTTTATACGGCGCAAATGAAGAATCAGTAGAAGAACAGTTGGTTGAAACGGCGAAGAGATTAATTAACAAAGGGTATAAAATATTGATTTACACAGTGTGGAATGACGATATCCTACATTGCAAAAGACTTTACAATAAAATTAATGATCCGAACAATGTAGTACTAGACAAAAACCTTTATACCGAACAGCAATTGATCACTCAATTATCAAGGTGTAAAGCAACGATTAACTTCAAGCTATATGCCAACATTCTATCTCTGATAGCAAATGTCCCCTCTATCCCATTAGGCTATCGGTTTAAAGTTTTTGATTTCGCTGCATTATTAGGGTTACCGCACTTAGTCGTTTCTACAAGTTCTCAACAATTAACAGATGACCTGTTAGAACGCATCATAATGATTGAAAAAAACGAATTAGAGCCAGTAAAACAATATAACACAATCCAACAAAAATATACTTCCCTTTTGGAATTACCCTTCACAAAAAAATAATTTGAATTTTTCAATTCATTTATATTCCATTTAAATAAGACTCCTACCTCCAACAAATCTAACACATGTCGCAAAATGGTTAGTTTATGTTTGTTACCAATTTTAAGGGGTCTTATTTTTTTATAAAATCTAAGTGGACGAACATACGTAAATGTCTTCCCGTTGCTATCTGCTGCAATTATTCCCACCTCATAAAATCCCTCTCCTTAAGACAAACTAAACCAAAATAAAGAGAAGGTGTTGTGTAAAAAACATGAATAAACCTTTCATCCCTCAGCTTGTTTATTTTGAACCGAAAGCATTGGACTATCCGCTTGGCAAAGAACTAAAAGAAAAGTTTGAAGCGTTAGGCATTGAGATACGGTATACAACTTCCCATAATCAAATACGAGACTTTCCCGGTGATAATGATTTGCAAAAGTATCGAATTGCAAAATCCACTCTTGTCGTTGGTATTCGCAAAACGTTGAAATTTGATACGTCCAAGCCTTCCGCAGAATATGCTATTCCGCTTGCTACAGGTTGTATGGGGCACTGCCATTATTGCTATTTACAAACAACAATGGGAAGCAAACCGTATATTCGCACATATGTGAATGTCGAGGAAATATTTGAAGCGGCTGACCGGTATATTGAAGAACGTGCACCTGAAATTACAAGGTTTGAAGCAGCCTGTACTTCCGATATAGTAGGTTTGGATCACTTAACCCATTCATTAAAGAAGGCGATAGAGCATTTTGGTCAAACCGAGCTGGGCAGGTTAAGGTTTGTCACAAAGTTTCATCATGTTGATCATTTACTCGATGCTAAACATAATGGTCATACGAGATTTCGTTTTAGTATTAACGCGGATTATGTTATAAGAAATTTTGAACCAGGTACATCCTCTCTTGCCCAGCGTATTGAGGCAGCCGGGAAAGTAGCGAGAGCGAGCTATCCTCTTGGGTTTATCGTAGCACCGATTTATCTTCATGACGGTTGGCAGGAAGGTTACTATCATATGTTTAAACGACTTGACGCCGAACTCCCGCAAGACGTTCGGGAAGATATTACATTCGAATTTATTCAGCACCGTTTTACAAAGGCTGCTAAAAATGTGATTAATAAAAACTACCCGAAGACGAAGCTAAAGCTGGACGAATCAGCAAGACGTGTGAAGTGGGGGAAATACGGAATCAGTAAGTATATTTACCAAAAGGACGAAGAAGATGAAATGAAAGAAACACTCTACAGCTACATGGAAAAATTCTTTCCAAATGCAAAGCTGGAATATTTTACTTAATGCAAAAATAAAAGCAGACATTCATTTTTGAACTGTCTGCTTCTTATATTTAACGGTTTTTTAATTATTATTTAGTAAAATCAATTTTCTTTTGTAATAAATAAATTGTGACGCCGCCTACTAGCATTGAAAAGGCTTCCCCCACTGCTACCATTCCGTACGTTGGCCAAAATGGCATATCAAAAACGACCATCAGCTGTGCTGCCACTGTAAACATGGATGCCGTAAAAATAACTCCGGTTACAATAATTTTTAACACTAAGTTTTTCATATTTTTTGTAACGATACGGCAAATTATTAACACAATCAGTGTAGCGATCCCGCCTACCGGTACATCAACCCACCACATCGGCGAAAAGAAGTTTGCAATGACCACACCTAATGTTACTGCTACTATGTAACGTTTATGGAACAGAACTAAATAGTTAAACATCTCCGACAGCCTTAATTGCACGGCTCCGAAACTTATGACAGCCAAAACAAGCGTCACTGCTACATAAAGAGAAGCAACGATCGCAACTTTAGCTGTTTCATGCACGTTGACACGTGATGATGAAACAGAATTTTCCATTATTTAATTTCCTCCTTTATAAAATAGCTAGTTGCTATTTTACTGATAACTATGACCAAAGGAGCATGGGTGCTAGTACCCTGCCAAAGTGCCATAGTGTGATTTTGCACCAATTCATTATGGAGTAAATATTAAATAATGGCAATACTTTATTTGTTCATCCATCCACCATCGACCGGTAATATTGTTGCATGCATATAATCGCTTGCTTCACTCGCTAAAAATAACGTAACATTTGCAACTTCTTCCGGCTTTGCCCATCGACCAGCCGGTGTTTGCTCTGCAACTAATTTCGCCATTTCTCCTGACCCTTCAAAATCGGCCGCATTCATTGGTGTTTCAATCGCTCCCGGTGCAATTCCATTCACACGTATACCTTCCTTACAATAATCATAGGAAAGCTGCTTTGTATAACCGATTACAGCATGTTTGGATGCAGTATATGCCGCTCCCCCGCCACCAGCAACCATTCCTGCGATGGACGCCATATTTACGATAATACCGCGCTTTTGTTTGAGCATTTTCTTTAATACTGCGTTCGTTACAAAGAACATCCCTTTTACATTCACGTTAAAGATTTTGTCCCATAGTGCTTCTTCTGTCTCCAGTGACGGAGCATAACCATCAAGTACGCCGGCTGTATTGCATAAAATATCAATAGACTTTAATTGTCCAATCGTTTCTTCAATAAATTGGTTATCCGCTATACTTCCTACATAGTGATGATACTTATCGTCTGTTATAGCTGCTTTCTGAATATCGATACCAACAACAGTGGCCCCTTCTGTTAAAAAGGCAGCTGCCTGTGCACGACCAATCCCGGATGCGGCCCCCGTTATGACGACCACTTTATTTTCAAATCGGTTTCCCACTGTATTCCCTCCAAAAAAAGAACTGACTTGTATAAAACAAGCCAGCGTAAATTTCTTATAGAACAATTTCCCAATCATCCGCTAAAATATCACAAACTGTCGGTGTAAACATTGTATATCCTTCACCAGTTACATTAATAACAAAGTACGGGTTCATGTCCAAGTCATCCAATGTAGTCGCCGGCACATATTTTACATATAGTTCAGCACCGCCCCAGCCTTTACGGATTATTTTTTCTCCATTTTTTAAACGCGGCAGAATCTCTTCAAATGTCATATTCATCTTCCTTTATGTATTCATATTTCTTACACATATTATAACAATAAGTTAGGAAAATCACATGCACCGGGTACCAAAATGATATCCCGGTGCACCACATCCTTATGTTCCTCTATGCTTTGTTACTTCTTGCGGCGGGTTATTATGAATTACTTGATTAAACTCTTTTGAATACTCCTCACGACGATTCGTATCCTTTGTTTCCTTTTTATCCTTTTTGAAGCTTGTTTTACTTTTTTTCGCCAACTTATTTCACCTCCGAAAACGAATTGGATTCTTATTTATTTTGCGTAAAATTAATGAATGTATGCTGTAATCAAATAAACACCAATTTATTTATATGAAGACAATTTTTAGCGCTTTGTATCCAGATAATTTTACGGGAAAATATTAAAACTTTTTTGTATAAAAAAAAATATTTGACCTATACTATTAAAGATTTCACTTCAAATCTAAGTGACTGGAGGGTTAACCCGATGAGTGCGAAAGATCAATCTCAAAAGGACCAACAAAAACTGAATAAGCTTACACAGAGTATTTTTGGAGTAATCTAAAATTAATCTGAAAGCGAGGCAGTGTGTCATGGAGGATCATAAGTGGTAATCAAAAAAAGAACCTGGAATTAAAACTCCAGGTTCTTTCTTATTTTTCTGCTTAAAAGTTGCCCTACCAAGTGTGACAGATGGGATACATCATATTTTTTTAAAAAACTTTTTCGATTAACGTTTAAAAAATTAAATACGGCCTATACTATTAAAGATTTCACTTCAAATCTAAGTGACTGGAGGGTTAACCCGATGAGTGCGAATGATCAATCTCAAAAGGACCATCAAGAACTGAATATGCTTAAACAGAATATTTTTGGAGCAATCTAAAATTTAATCTGAAAGCGAGGCAGTGTGTCATGGAGGAGCAAAAGTGATAATCATAAAAAGAACCTGGAATTAAAAATCCAGGTTCTTTCTTAGTTTGTTCACTAACGTTCTATCCCTGCAATACCAAATCCACCTGGACCTGCATGAGTTGAAATCATCGCTCCGGCCTGCATCCATCTTACATTCTCAAAGCCGTTTTCCTTCGCGACTTCATCCAAACGTTCTTTAATACGTTCATCAAGTCCTATCGAGTAAATTAAATATAACTGTTTACGATCGATATTGTATTCATTGAAATAATCGTTCATAAGCTTTTCTGCCACACTATCCATTTTGCCACGGTATTTTCTAGTTGAAACAAGTTTACCCTCTTTTAACTCGATGCAAGGCTTTATTTTAAGCAATGCGCCACCGATATATGCGAGATTACTCACCCGTCCCCCGGCTTTTAAAAAGTCTAAACTTCCTGGCAAGAAAGCCAGTCTTGTTTTAGGAACGATTGAATTGATTTTTTCAATTAAGTACTCATGGCTAATCTCAGGTTCTTCTTCAAGCAAATTTGCTGCATACATCACCACTGCACCTAATCCACCCGTTACATTTAACGTATCAATGAGATAAAGATCGTCAAAATCTTCTGCTGCAATTACCGCACTTTGAAAGGAAGCAGATGCTTTTGACGTATAGCCAATGTGAATAATAATGCTTTCAGGAAACTTCAATCGAATATTTGTAAACAAATTATGGTATTCATGGACATTCGTCGCAGCTGTAGAGGGAATTGTTTTCGACCGGTCATAAAATTGAAAAACTTCTTCTACAGATACCTTACCATCCAAATAATCTTTTCCTTCCATAATAACGTGCATCGGTACTACTTGAATTTGATGTTTTTCAACTAGGTCCTTCGGTAAATCCGCGCCACTCTCAGTCGATAAAATAATTCTCTTCATTGTACCTTCCTTTCAAAAGCGCAGTCACTGCTGCAATCTTTTTTGCGTATTCACCTTAAATATACACTAAAAAGGAAGTGCGGGAAGCACAACTTTTAGAATGAGTGTTGTATAAATGACATATAGTAAAAACGAAGTGCGAATAAGACTATTCGCATCGATAATTGGAAGGCATCAAATTTTTATTGCCGTAAAATTGGCATCGAACAGCATCTGAATGAGCCGCCAGATTTAATAATTTCTGAGAAATCAACTTCCAGCACTTCATAACCATGCTGTTTCATTTGATAATTCACATCACGATTAACCGGCAAGCTCAACACACGGTTTTGTCCAATAGAAAGCACATTCGTCCCCATTGAAAACTGCTCGGTTTCACTTACTTCGATCAAATGATACATACTCGACAAAAGATTGACTATTTTTGGTTCGAACGCTTCCGGAAAAATAAGAGCATCTTCTGATGAGAGAATATTGAATACACAGTCTAAATGTAAATATTTTGGGTTAAACGGTATCGGAATAATTTCATAATCGGGTAATTCTTTTTGTAAATTTTGAATTGCTTTTTTGCATGTACGATCACTAATTCCGACAAAGACCCTATTGCCATCAACAATCACATCGCCACCTTCAATGGAATGTAAAGAAAGGTTTTTATAAGCAATTTTATTGTTGCTCAGCCATTGAGCCAATACTTCCTCTTCACCTTGACGGATGGGATTGGCCATTTCAGAAACAAACAAGTGATTTCCAATTGTAAAACCAATATCTCTTGTAAATACTTGTTCCGGATGGTCTTTACTAGGCGGCAGTTTAATTATTTCTACACCGGCATTACGTAACGCTTGCTCAAAGTTTCGGTGCTGCTTAACGGCAAGTTCTTGATCAATATTGTCATCTTCATATTTTTTTTGAACATCATTTATCACTTCTTTAATTTCCATATATTCAGGCTCGCATAATACGACTTGTTTTAAAATTCCATATTCACTTTGACATTGTACGTTAGATTTATTTGAAACTGTTTTAACCATAAGTCATCCTCCAAATTTTCAATTCACCTTTATACCATTCCCTAATTTCTCGATTTCATAAACTATTTCCGATTATTACTAGGTGAATGCTGTTGTTTCAGGAATTTTCCGTTGGGGTATGGACTAACAATAAAAATTAAAATTAGGCGAAGAACATCAATGGAGGAGATTATATGATTACGAAAGGGCAGGCACTATTAACAAAAGAGGATTTCCACAATCGAACAGACTTGCCAAGTTGGCTGTATAGCGAATATGAAACTTTTCATAATACAGTAACGGATAAAACATTCCCATGCTTTTTTGGGATGAGCGGCGAACTAAAAGGCGAACTCCGTTATGCGTATATTACACAGGACGACTGGAGTAATCTGCCTCAAGCAGTTGAAGGTTTTTTAGATTTGTTTAAACAGCCCAATTATAAAAGACACGGTCTCTTTGTTTTTGTGGAGCCTTTTGAACAAGAAGGTGCTCTAGATGATTACCGCAAACAGTTTTGGGATATCCTTCAGTACCTGCATACGGTCGATAAAGTAGAATGGCCGGAAAACAGTCCTCGTGATCCGGATCATTACTTGTGGGATTTTCATTTCGCTGGAGAGCCGATCTTTGTGTTTGGAAATGCTCCTGCATATAAGAAGCGCAAAACCCGCCATTTAGGAAATGCAATGGTACTTGGATTTCAGCCCCGTAAAATATTCCAAGGTTTAGAGGGTACTGAAAAAGGCGGGATTATGTCGAGGGAGAAAGTGCGGAAACGTGTGGAAGTTTGGGATCAGCTACCAAAGCATCCTGATATCGGCCACTTTGGAGATCCGACACATAACGAATGGAAACAATCCTTTATCGGTGATGACATCGTGCCAATTCAAGGAAAATGCCCTTTCCAGCATAAATCATTACTATAAGTTTATAGTTCAAAACAAAAGAACGAGTCCACTGGAAGATTCGTTCTTTTGATATTCGGACTAACCCTGTCTTTTTGACCGAAAAAACATAATAAGCGCAAATAAAAACATAAAAAAAGTGATAATCCATACTAAAAAAAATACTAATCCCAACCCGATATTCGCATCCTGATAATCCATAATTTTATTATCGATTAATGTCCACGTTAATAATACAAGGGCTGCAATACCGATGAAGCTGACTATCATTCTGGAAAGTCCTTTACTTATATAATAGCTGAAAATAAGTAAAGCGATTAAAAGAAAATAAGTTAGTGCTGATAACCATACAATTTTATCCATACTGTATCTACCCCTCAACAATCGAAACATTTACTAACGTTCTAATCCGGCAACCCCAAACCCGCCTGGACCAGCATGCGTAGATATTCCCGCTCCGGCTTGCATCCATTTCACATTTTCGAATCCTTTCCCTCTTGCAATTTCAACCATCCGATTTTTAATACTTTCATCAAGTCCAATAGAGTAAATCAAAAATAGCAGTTTTCTATCAATATTATATTCATTTAAAAAATCCCGCATAAACTTTTCTGCTACAATACTCATCTTCCCGCGATAGTTTCTTATTGAAACAAGTTTCCCATCCTTTAATTCAATACAAGGCTTTATTTTCAACAATGCTCCACCAAGATAAACTAGATTACTTACCCTTCCACCCGCTTTCAAAAAGTCGAGACTGCCTGGAAGAATCGCAAGCCTTGTTTTCGGAACAAAGGATTCTATTTTCTCTATTAAACGATTATGGTCAATGGAAGGTTCATGTTCAAGCAAAATGGCCGCATACATGACGATTGCAGCTAATCCCCCTGTTATATTTAATGAATCAACAAGGAAAAGGTCGTCAAATTCTTTTGCAGCAATGACCGCACTTTGAAAAGTGACGGATGCTTTTGATGTACAACCAATGTGAATAATGAGACTATCCGGAAAATCCGATCTGATTTTTGAAAAGAAATCATGATACTCCTGTACATTAGTTGCTGCAGTAGATGGGATTTTCTTAGTGCGATTATAATATTCAAAAACTTCTTCTACAGATAGCTCTCCGTCCAAATAATCTTTTCCATCCATAATGATGTGCATGGGAGCTACTTGAATTTGATATTTTTCAACGAGTTCTTTCGGTAAATCTGCTCCACTGTCAGTTGATAAAATAATCTTTCTCATCGTATACACCTTCCACTTTACGCAGCCATTTCTGCGTACTTATTATTTTTATCTATAGTTATTACTGTAATATAAACTTACTTATAGATTAATTGAACCTCTACTATATTTATATGTAAGAGTTAGATTAGCATTACCTTGTTATGACATGCTCAATAGAAAAAAACGAATTCTTTTTCAAAAATTCGTTTTGTAATTTTAGTACTCATAATTTTTTGTTCTACTTCTAATTTAAAAACGTTCCTCAGTAAGATCAACATTTACAGAAACTGCCGCTTTATTTCCTCTGGCAGCCGAAATCATTAAGGAAGACGGTCGGGCTGTCTCGGTTTCTCCTGCAATATAAACATTTTTTTCAGATGTTCTGCCAACGCCATCTGTTATAACTTTTCCATTTTCATGTATTTCACACCCTAACATTTCCACTAGTTTATTAGGACGGTAATAGGTCGGCGCTACAAAACCATATGAACGCTTTACTGTTTCTCCTGACTCAAATTCTATTTTTTCTAAATAGCCTTCATTACCAATTAAAGTTTTTATTTGATCCTCTATTATTTTGATCTTTCGTCTTTCTAACTGCGACACCGCCTCTTTCGATAGTTTAAGGCCATTCGTTAGAACAACTAAATCTTTTGACCAGTTATAAATTAGTTTAGTTAAATGCATTACATGATCTTCTTTTTCCGCGATCACAACTAAAGGTTTATCCCGCTGTTCCCAACCATCGCAGTAAGGGCAGCTAAATAAACTTTTCCCATAATAGTTTCTTATGCTCGGTATGAAAAAAACCTCTTGAATTCCTGTAGCCAATATAATTTTTTCTGTCACATACTCCTGCTTGTTAGACGCTTTGACAGTAAATCTTTCATTATCTGTGTCCTTAATTATTTCAGTAACGGTTGCATTCACATAGGATACCGATGGATAGTTATCCAATTCTTGCAATCCCATTTCTCTGAACTCCTGTGGATTTGTCCGATCCCGCGTAATAAATCCACGGGCCTCATCTGTCACGCGATTGCGATTCGTTTTATCATCGATTAATACAATCTCTCTCCTAGCTCTACCTAAAACTAAACTCGCACTTAATCCTGCCGGTCCGCCGCCGATAATAATACAATCCAATACATCCACTTTTTTTCACCCACTTAATTTGTTTCTAATTTCATTAAATTCCCAGTATTTATATAGAAAAAACATCAATAATTCTTTATGCCCTATCTTGGATATTTTGAACCAAAAAACCAGAAGTATCCTTTAGTAAAAAATTTTCTATAAAATATTTAATGAATAGTAAAATAA
Organism: Solibacillus sp. FSL K6-1126; assembly: GCF_038003445.1. Lineage (NCBI taxonomy): Bacteria > Bacillati > Bacillota > Bacilli > Caryophanales > Caryophanaceae > Solibacillus > Solibacillus sp. FSL K6-1126. Next base: position 3,762,158 of record NZ_JBBOPD010000001.1, read on the forward strand.
ATCAAAAAATTATAACTTTTAAATATATATTATAATTTACTGAAAAATTAATAGACAAAAGTCCCGTGATAATATATCCTTAATTCGTCTTCAAACCCCTCATTTTGGGAATGAAAGTAAATACATAGGTAAAAGGTAGATGTAAAACATGAATATATTCAGTAATTTAACTATAAAAACTAAGTGGATGATGTTCATTTCACTCGCTGTTATTTTAGCAGTCGTCATCACAGTTATTTTTAGTCAGTGGACAGTACGAAATATTTTAACGGAAGAAAATGAGCAAACTTCTTCTAATAATGCAAAAAATGCTGTTGATCAAGTGTCCTTAGGCTTAGAAAATTATGAAACAAATCTTCTGCAGTTCGGTCAGGTTATCGAAACGATTTTACAAAATGAACAGGTTGATTATTTACAAATCGATAAAATTACCCGCACATTGAAAGAGAATAATAAAAATTATTTATCCGTATATTACATGGACTTTAATACCGGAAAATTACATGTCACACCTCAAATCGATTATGAATGGGATGTACGTGATTCTCAAACATTCGCGAAATTGAACGCAAACCCCAACCTACAATGGATGGATGTCTATTTGGATACTGGTGTAAACAAGCTGATGACTTCTGTTATCGCCCCGGTATTTAAAAACGATGAACTTGTTGGTGCGGTCGGCTATGATATTGATTTCTCAACAATTGGTACAATTCGTGAAGGAATTGAAGCCAAATCATCTTCAAAATTAATGATTGTCGATCCAAATGGATTGATTATATCTTCATTTATTGAAGATGGGGACGGGAAAAATATTATTGCGGATAATTCCGGTAAAATTGAAGGGGTTACGGATTTATTAGATACTGCCAAATTAGAAGCAGAGTTTAAATGGCTCTCCGATGCCAAAAATGGAAGCAATAAAATTGAACAGTTTGAATGGAATGAAGTGAATTATACAGGTGAAGTTCAGGTAATCGAGAAAAATAATTGGCAAATTGTTTCATTAGTAGATGCTAATAGTTATGCACAGCAGTTAAAAGATTTAACAATTGCAGGTTGGATATCATTAGTAATCGGGCTAATAATAGGTTGTTTAATTGCCTATTTCATGGCACGAAAATTAGTAGAGATTTTTAATAACTTTAAAAAAGTATTCGAAAAAACAGCGAGTGGCGACTTTATTTCACGTTTTGAAACAAAGTCAAATGACGAAATTGCAGACTTGGCAAATCACTACAACAAAATGCTTGATGAGGTCCGCAATTTAATTAACCAAGTAAATGAAAATTCATTACAAATTCAACATTCTTCAAACAGTTTAGCGATTATTGCGAAGGAAAATGAGCAAGCGTTAAATAATGTCTCAAACAGCATTGAAGAAATTGCTATGAATACAAGCACACAAGCAGAAAAAATGCATGATGGTTCTACAGCTATTCATGTATTGGCCGATGGTATAGAATCTATAGAATTAAAAACTCAGCAAATGGTAAATGATGCAGACGAAGCATTGGTTGAAGTGCATTCGAGTATTGGTAAGGTTCAACAATTGGAAACATCCTATGCGAATTTAGAGCGAGCGTTCAATGAAGTAACGGTTGTAACCGGACAGTTAGATGGAAAAACTAAATCCATTTCAAAAGTAACGGATGTAATTGCTCAAATTACTGAACAAACAAATTTACTTGCACTTAATGCTTCAATTGAAGCTGCTCGAGCAGGTGAACATGGTAAAGGTTTTGCGGTTGTGGCAGATGAAGTAAGAAGCTTAGCAGAAAGTTCTAAAGCGGCAACAACTAATATTCAGCAAATTATTCTAAGTATTTTAGAAGATACTGAGCAACTCGTTCAAGTAATGAAGCAAACAAATGAGATTAGCGAAGATCAGAAGTCAGCAGTTAATACTGTAGATAATGCTATTAAACAGCTGTCCGATACATTGGAAAATATGAAAGTATCAATATCAAACACGATGGAAAATGTATCAACAATGCAACAGCAAAAAAATGTCGTTGTATCTTCAATTGCAGTTGTTAATGAAATGACAACAGAAGTTACAGCAGAGACTCAAGAAATTGCAAGTTCAATTGAAGAACAAACGTCTGCTACTTCTGAAGTAACGATGCATGCTACTCATTTAAATAACCAGGTTGAAAAATTAACTGAGTCGGTTTCTAAATTTAAGCTCTAGTCAACAGTAAGATAGTAATAGGCAATTTTTCAAAATTAAAAGCAGTTCAAATTTTAACTAAAATTTGAACTGCTTTTTATATGTCGTAAATACATCGAAGAGAAGAATTTCTATGATCTAAATTACTATTCAAATACAGCTACTAAACGACCTTTTACCTCATGGTTTTTCAGTTTCTCGATACCTTTGTCGACTTCTTCAAATGGAATTGTAATCAGATTCGGGCTCATTTTTCCAGTAGCAAAACAATCATATACACCTTGTAAGTCCTCGACTGATCCGCCATTACTTCCTAAAAGTTTAATTTCTTTTGTAATCATTAAATACGTGTTGATATTGGATTCCAGTTTCCCCATCCCAACAATTACAACTGTGCCTTGTACTTTTACAGCTTCCAATGCATCAGATGTTGTTTGTCCGAAACCGGCAAAGTCAACAATGACGTCACATTCCGCTTCTTTCATATCAAGAATCGTATCGTAAACTTTATGGGCACCCAGTTCATCAGCAAGTTTACGCGCGTCTGGAGAAACATCGGTAGCATATACTTTGCATCCTTTAATTAATGCCATTTGTAGAGCAAATTGTCCAAGTCCGCCGACTCCGATGATTCCTAATTTTGTTCCTTCTTTTGCTTGCCCGATACTAAAAAGAGCTCGATAAGCTGTGATTCCGGCATCTGTTGAAGCAGCACCTTCTACAAAGGACACGCCCTCGGGAATAACTAAAAATTGATGTTCAGGTACACGCACTTTTTCTGCGTACCCACCATCATAGTTGTATCCGGCTGTTACTTTCGTGGCCCTATCCATCGGGTTAACGCCAACGCGGTCCCCAACTTCAATATTTTTTACACCTTCACCAACTTCAATTACAACCCCGGCAAACTCATGTCCCATAATAACAGGGCCGTTAGGGAAAAGTGGCATCCACCCTGGATCCTGTAATGCCGCTACATCTGAATGACATAGGCCGGCAGCTTTTACATCAATCACAACCTGACCCGGAATTGCTTTTGGATCCTCTTTCTCAATCAATTCTAACGGTTTGTTTGTACCTGAGAATAACCAACCTTTCACACAATGCCCTCCTCTTTATATGCCGATAAATTAACCGATGCCAGTAAATAAAAAAAAACCAAACCCCAATAAACATTATTAATGAATATCGGGGCTGGGTTATAAAAATCTTAACAGTCTTTTTTATTCTGTTTTTGGTTTTGATTTTGGTTGAAGTTTACTTCCTCAGCAAATTCTTCTCTGTTTTCACGTGGTCTGTTAGCATTTTGATTTTGATTCTGCTGCTTTTTGTTATCCTGAGTTTTATTGTTTTTGTGTTTATTGTTCCCCATTCCAACTCACCTCCACTAACAGTGTGTGTTGAAATAATTTTTCTATCCGCATTGTCTAATTAAGCTTCATTGTGAAATCATGTAAATTCTCTTTATTTCCGACCAAATTTTCACCAACCGTAATGTACCTGAGTATGCTAGTAAAAGAGTCTAATTTCGAATGAAAATAGAGAGGAATGACAAACAAATGTATCCTTATTATACAAATGGTATTTTCACCTATCCACTCAGTGCTTCATATCCCCAACCTTTTTCACAATACACTGCACCGCTTCGGCATTTTTTAACTCAAAAGCAAAGCTATTTGGATCAACGTTGTATAAGTAAAACCGAGTCCGATTATATGGCGATGAATCGATTGCTTTGGATGGAGCATGTCAACTGGACGAGGATGACAATTACAAGCATTGTGTTCCAATTGCCTGACTTACCATTTGTACAGAAGCGTCTACTGCAAAATGCGACCGATTTAGGCAATTATCTAAGGCCTTTTTATGGTGACCAAATTGCAGATCATTATGCCAAACTCATTCAAGATCACCTAGTCATTGCTGCCGAACTTGTAACAGCGGCTGTGAAAGGTGATACAAACACAGTGAACGCTAAAGAGAAAGAATGGTATAAAAATGCGGATGACATTGTCTTATTTTTAAGCAATATTAATCCATATTTAAGGAAAGACGATCTGCAGGAAATGTTCTATAAGCATTTAGAGTTAACTGAAAACGAAGCCGTGACAATGATTCAAAAAAATTACCAGGCCGATATTGAGGCGTTTGATCAAATTGAGACAGAGGCATTGGCTATGTCTGATATGATTGCATCAGCAATAGTCATGCAATTTTATTATCGATTTAGATGCCCAACAATACTCATTCAAAATCACTTTGGCAACACTTTTCCCTTATAATAAGAGGAATTACTTTTACACGAGGTGACTGACTTGGATCTTTCCAACATATTTATTGCCTTCATACTCAGCCTGTAACGGTCCAATTTATTCTTTGGGGGACTTTTACAGGCTGAGCCTTAGCCCAAGGAGTTGATGGTAATGAAGCAACACAATAAAAACCGAAGTCGAACCTATTATCGACATCATCGAAAAAGAGTCATTCAACGTAAAACTAAAATTGCAGAACAAATTGGATGGCATGCTCGTTTTACAGGGTATTTTGCAAAGGGAAAAATCCATTGTTCATGCCGGATGTGTTCTCAAAAGACGAAATTGGATGGATTTCCACATTCTCAAAGCATTCAATTAGAACGCCTGGACAGTCAATTAACCGATTTTTATAGCGAAAATAATGTTTAATATAATTTTAGGACGAGGTAATCACATCCCCTGCTTTTCATTGTAGTCTTCTTTGGAAAAGCCAATTTTGAATAAGGTTTCCGACCAAAAAAGCATCCAAAATCGAGTAAACGATTTTGGATGCCTCTTAATAGTTACTGAACAAACTAACTTACTTTTACTCTTCTGTTGTTGTAGTATCTTCTGCAGCAGCTACAGTAGGAGGAGGAGTTAAAGCAAACAGGTTAGGAACTTGTGCTTGTGCTGTTGTACCTAATCTGATTTGCTGTACTTGTAATACTTTTAAAGTAAGGTCTAGCACAATTTTTTCACGTAAAGTGTGGAATGAACCATCATGATATGTGGAATGTGGTGAAAAATCAAGTTCATAGAAATTGGCAGCAACTAACTCACCATATGGCTGCTCATTGTATTTCACAAGATTTTGGAAGAAATATTTATCCAAACGAGCGTCCATTTGAGTTTTTTCGTTAAGGAAATTAGCTTCTGCATTTTCTGAAATACCAATAATTGGAGCACTTACGAAATCAGTTCCTGATAATTCTGCAAAACCTGAAAACCGAACATTTGCAATTCGATCCTGAAGTGGTGCATTGTAATCTGCTGAAGCATATTCAATATTTTTACGAATATGCCCTGCTACAAATAATTTAGCGGTTGTTACTCTGAAATAGTCAGTAGTCCCAATTCGTGTGAATCTTACCGGTACTAGTTTTACTTGATCTAAGAATACATGTTTTTTAACTCGTTTAATTTCAGTTGCCGGCGGATAAAGGGAAATATCTGACTCTACGACAATTTGAAGCGTTCTTTCTGCAAGGATTACTGGAATTTTAAATCTAGCAGCTTGAGGTGTTAAAGTAAAGTCAAGGCCTGAATCAGTTACAGGAATTTGTTGCTGAGATTTGACCCCATGATCCTCCGCCTGCTTATGATTTTTGGCTGGCTTGCAGTTATCGTTCATTGAATAGCCATCATTCATTGAATAGCCATCATTCTTTGAATAATTTTGATCCATTATCTAAACCCTCTTTCATTTTTTGTTAGAGCCAAAGTTTCACTCTACATTCCTAACATATGTAATGATGTATTTATGTTATAGGCTAGTAAAATAGTCATATGATTCAATTTCAAAACATTTTTTCTATATAATTTCAATTTTCAGCCTTTTAAGCATAACTACTTGCTAATAAAAAAGCGTGTCCTCCTTATTTCCATAAAAAATGCTACTCAATGATTATTTCGAGTAGCAATCCAGGTCAACAAATTGTTCTTGCAAAAAATGAATAGATAATTGAGCGAACCCGTTAACTTGAAGTTGTTTTTCCGTTGAATTTAGTTCTTGGTGCCAAACAAAATGGACTTGCTTTAATTGACTTTGAATAGATTCTGCAAATTTTTGTTTAGCTTCATAGTGGTAATTGGGATCATGTTCATGATGGGCTTGGAACATAAATTCTTCTTGTTTGCGAAAAGGTGTATCAGGTAAGGTTAACCAGTGAATATTTTCAGCTTTTTTCCATGGAATAGTGACTTTTAACGTTTGGATATTATTTTCTAATTCTTTGTTACTAAATGCAATTTCTGCAATGAATTCACCTTTTAAAAACACTGTCTTTGAAGGTAATACAACATTACAATCAAGCGATTGGACGGACCATTCTACTTTTAATATATTATCAAGCGACAATAACAAATCAATTGTTTCAATAATATCAATATCTGTTTCCAATTCAGTCAGCAATACGGGCATTTTGACAGTTATTTTTTTTTTGTTTTCGACAGAATCGTTAAAATAAGTATTTTTTTGAAGAAGCTGATCACCGTCAACTTCGTTAAAACCCGCTATTTGATAAGGGTTATTTTTGTTAATATAATAATTTCTTCTCTTCTTTTCGATAGAAGGTTTTTTTTGACATAGTTGAAGTTCATGCTTTGAAAAATCTTCTCTTTCAACAGACTTTGTCTCCCTAAAGTTTGTAAATGAACTGTTTTGTTTTTCTTTCTGCAATTCATCGCTTTCTGAAAGAATTGTAATGAATTTATCTGCAAGCTTTTCAGTATTTTCATTCGGCGCATCAATCTCTTCTGCGATCATATTGTCATCGCTTTCTTCCTGCAGTTCATCGTCGTTTTCTAAAAGCATGGTATAGAATTTATCTGCAAGCGTATCGGTATTTTCATTCGACCCATCGATCTCTTCTGCGATCATATTGCCATCGCTTTCTTCCTGCAGTTCATCGTCGTTTTCTAAAAGCATGGTATAGAATTCATCTGCAAGCGTATCGGTATTTTCATTCGACCCATCAATCTCTTCTGCAATTATATTGGCATCTTGTTCTTCCTGCAGTTCATCGTCGTTTTCTAAAAGCATTATATAGAATTTATCTGCAGGCGTTTCGGTATTTCCATCCAACTTTTCAGTATCTGCTTCAATCTTGGTACTGTCTTGTTCTTCTTCCTGCGGCTCATCGATTTTTGAAAACAAGGTGAAGAAATTATCTTCTGTCGTGTCATTATACGTTTCAACGTATTCTTCATTCATGCCTCGCATTTCTTCATGGGATTCATCTATTTCCTTTTCTTCCTGCAGTTCATCACTTTCTGAAAGTATTTCGGAGAAAAAATCTTCCAAAATGCTCGTATTTTCATTTAATGAATGACGCCCAGACTCAAACTCGTCAAATAGCATGTTAGAATAATGGTCGCCTTTTGTAAGAACTTTATGTTCAGTAACATTTTTATTATCCTCGTCATTGGAATATTCATCACCGTATTTATTTTCAGATATGGGTAGACTTTCACTCGAATTAAAAAAGGAATCGTTCTCAAATTCACTTTCTGGAAGAGTTGCAAATCCTTCATTTTTTGAAGACGTATCATCAAGCATGAGAGAGAATTCCTTCGCTAAAGTGGAAACTACTTCTTCCTTGTCCTTTTCTCTGTTTTTGCTTTCAGAAATAACGAATGGTAACCTTTCTTTTGAATTTTCATTCAAAGGCTTTTGCACCGAGTCAACTTTAGGTGGTGAAAAAAGAACTGGTTTTGAATCAGTTCTTTTTCCTAACCGATCATTTAAATAGATGGGATGTTTTTTTGTTTTTTCATACTGATTGTTTTTTTGACTATGTCGAGTTTCATTCTGTTCAAATCCTTGATGATTGTTTAAAGAAAATTGGATACTATTCGAGGTTGTTGGATTTTTATAATAATCATGAATCTTACCTTGATATGTGTCGGGGTCTACATATGGATTCCGGAAATTATTCATGGCTTTTGGAAGGAATGCTCCTACGCACCCCCTCCCTTCCCCTCCTTACGAAAAGTTAAAGATTCTTTTCAGTCAATTAAATCTAAAATCTTTAACAATAGTCATCACAATCATCATTTGTTGTTGAAGATACACGTATTTGTTGGTTTTGAAGTACTTTTACCGTTATATCAACAACCATTTTTTCTTCAACTTGAGTAAAAACCCCTTCACCTATAGGAGCATCCTTTGATAAATGTTTTCGATCAATCGCTTCATCCCATTCAATAATATTACTGGATACTAACTCGCAGAATGGTAATTCATTATAATATTGAGTGGAGTTTTGATGAAACTGAGAAAGATCGCTTGATAAAAATTCATCTTTTTCCGGAAAGCCGCTTGGCAATGTATCTGCAATTAAAAAATCGAACTCACTCCGAGTGTTGAGTGCAGGCTGAACAGGTTTTCTCAAATAGTGTTTGATTTCCGTTACACAACTAAAAGGAACATCAACCGTTAAGGAATTTATGCTGGATGAAATGGTTTTTAATGTACATTCCGGCTCTGTCATCGGAGTCGCATATTGAATATTTTTTCGCACAAACCCTTTAATAAATAATTTATTTGTCGGCAGAAGCAATCTGCATTGTACTAGTTTAATCTGTTTTTTAACATCTTTTATTTCCAAGACAGGCTTGGGGAATTTAATACAGGCATCTAAGTTTACTTGTACTGTAAGTTCAGCCAATACTACCGGAACTCTTGTATATATTTTCCCAATACTTACATGGGGGTTATGAGGTTTATTATCACACTCATTTAAATTTGACGAGATTTTACATACATCACTTTTTTTATCTTCGAACATCTTGCCCCTCCTAAATATCAATTAGTGCATCATATGCGGGCTAAATGCCCACCCTCTGGGCGAATACCTAAAATCGTATTTAGCAGGAAATTAATAAGTACAGGCACGTGTGGGCCATTGTTCTGCATACAATTAAAAATGAGAGGTGAGTGAAATATGGAAGGGAAAAACCTTCTTGCGGTAGATTGCGGGAATAGCTGGTATAAAGCTTTGTCATCTGATGACGGATATTATGGGGATTATCAGATACCAAACGCAATCTCTTTGTACGATGAGGAATTTCATGAAAAACCTTATGATGAGGAAGATATTAAATTTGAAGAAAATCTGATCATTGAACTCAAAAGTCATGCCATTATCGACAAAAGGGAAATATTCTATATAGGAAAGGCAGCCACTAAACAACGTGATGTAAGTTTAACCGGATTCAATAATCAAAAGGTTACCGAAGATCGCACTTATATTCTGTTATTTGGTTTAGCTGCTTTCCATGCGATATGCATAAACCCTAAGGAAACCGAAATCCACTATCACATTGATCAATTAGCGGTATCTTTGCCAACTACTCAATATAAGCAAATGAAGGAAAAATTTAGACAACAGTTAGTAGGGACACATACAGTTATTTTTCATAAGGTACCAGGTGTCTCAGATCCAAAAGAAATAACTGTAAAATTATATGTAGAAGATGTCATTATTGGAGCGGAAGGTGCTTGTGCTTACCTCGGATTAACACGAGATCAAGAGACACTGGGAATCAAAGATGATGAGCTTGTCAAGGATTCACAGAAAGGGATAATTATTGGGGATCTAGGTGGAGATTCTGTTGATTTTGTCGGAATCAAGAATAATAAACCAGTTGCTTCTGTAGAAGGCGAAACATTTGGCATCAATCAATTCCTCGATAATATTATTCAAAAGGTGAGTAAAAATGAATTTTATAAATTTGATTCTCGGGCGGAATTAGAAGAAAAACTGGCTGCCGGACAATCTGAATGGTATGTGGAGCCTTTTGCAGGTGTCAGAAAAGATATAAGTAAATATATTGTTCCACAATTAAAATCACTGGCCATCAAGTATTTGGAACATTTTGATCGGGTTAGAAGCAGTTCTAGCGAAATTAAAGGAGCTACGCGATATATCGCTGTCGGAGGCGCTGCCAAACTAGCACAGAAGCAAATACAGGAAGTAGCTGTTCGTTGGGCAGATAGAGGACGGCCAATTCAATTGACATTCCCCGAAAATATGGAAAAATTGAATGTTCATGGCTTGATGATTCTTGCAAAAATGAAGCAAATTAAGGCTCAAACAGAAACTGAAAACCTCATCTCTGTGAGAAATTAAGGATGATGGATATGTCTAAATTATATACAGACTATTTCAATAAGACTGCACTAACAGTTCCATCACATTTTATCGATGTTAAAAGCGGAGAAACAGTGGGGGTTTCAAAAGAAATCTTAAAACAAATCGAATACCATGCCGAAAATCAGACACTTAATCATTTATTATTATCAGCACTTAATGAATATTTTCATCCAGCTAAAAAAATCCAGCCAAATGAAGATATTTTAGTGGCTTTGGTCGAAATCAAGCAATTGCTGCAGGGACATCAAGTAAATAATGTATATGCAAGCATTCCAACGAGAAAGGTCAAAACAAACTCAACTCATTTAGATATACAGGAAGTCGATGATATTCTGGATGTTTTTGGAGGGTAAATTGTATAGGTGAACTTTAGGGGAGAGTTCACCTATTATTAAAACACTACCACGTTTCTATAGTCGTACAGCTGGTAAAGTAGTAACTGCACAGAAACAGGATAAGTCTACAGTAATGCAGATTCCTGTTTTCATTAAGTCGCTAACATATTGATGGTTAATTTGTTCACAAGGGCTCATGAACTTATTGCACCGATCTCTTTTTGGTTTAAACGTTAAAAGTTCCAATTCAGCACAATTGCCTTTTATTTCTCTGACCTTGAAAATAAAACTAGTAATGCAGATGAATTTTTTATCCTTCATTCCTGCCGGACAAGCCGTTACGCCTTCACCTTTAAATGGTTCACATCCACAATACAGAATAACCGGAATAGTGTTTTTACTAAATTTTTTGTGTTCTTTTTCTTCTAATCGTTCTTCAAACGATTCATCGCATGAAGAACATTTCTTGTCATGATCATTCTCGGCTTTCCTTTGTGCTTTTAAAATTGCCTCAAGAATTTCTTCTACGCATGCGCCTTTATGTTTATCCTTATTGCAATTCCCCTTGCAATGCCCTTCTTCTTTGTAACTTGGAAAATATTCCTGATTATAACTACTTTCTTTTTCATGGTTATACACGTCTTTCACTCCCAAAAAATAATATTTTCTTTTTATCATATGGGTAGATTTAGTGTTTTGCTTGAATACATCGCCTATCGACAGAGGAAAATTGAGTATTCCTCAGAGACTCTCTCCAAGACATATGACTTGTCAATTGTTGACTCATCAACTAAAATGAAATCCTATTCCAATTTCGATAAAGAAGGGTGAAAAAAATGTCACAACAAAAATCAGCTTTAGAAAAATTAATGGATGAACGTAAATCAGTTCGTAAATATGAACCTGGTGTTACGATTCCCCGTGAGACAATTCAACATATTTTACAGCAAGCAACATCAGCTCCTTCATCAAGTAACTTACAGCCTTGGCGCTTCCTTGTTATTGACGATCAGGAGCAAAAGAAAGAGTTGCGCATCGCTGGATTTAATCAGGAACAAATCGAAACATCATCTGCAATAATTGCAGTCATTGGCGATATCGAAATGTATAAAAATGCTAAGCAAATTAATGATTTAAATGTTGAGTTAGGCTATATGCCACGTGAAATTGCAGATATGATGATTTCAAATTCTGAAGCATCGTACAGCAATTTTTCGGATGCTGAACGCAGTAATATTGCACATTTAGATTCAGGTTTAATTTCTATGCAAATCGTACTTTTAGCGAAGGACATGGGCTATGACACAGTAATAATGGGCGGCTTTGATAAAGCAGCATTCGCTAAAAGATATGAGTTGCCTGCAAATGAGGTTCCGATGATATTAATCGCTATCGGAAAAGCTGCTATGCCAGCACGTAATTCATCTCGTTTACCATTCGACCAAATTATTCGTTTTTCTAGCTAATGGACTTATAGGAGCCTTTGCCTGACATGTTCAATTAAAATTTTTTAGACTTTATCCGAATGAACGGAAATGCTACCATATAGGGATACTTGGAACGAAAAGCAATCAATGTAAGGAGGTATAGTATGGAAGTTTGTTTGGATGATAAAAAACAGATGATCATGATGTTAAAAAGATTAGACCGTCATGTAACACAAATATTTGAAAAAAGAACAGAAGTCAGTTTAACGAGATATGAAATATTAGTTTCTTTAATAAAAAAAGGAAGCGTTTCTCAAAAGGTTCTGCAACAATCTTTAGCTATTGATCAATCTGCAATTACGCGCCATTTAAAGCTGCTTGAAGAACAGCAATATGTGGAACGTCAACGCAATGCAAAGAACAACCGAGAAGTTCTTGTAACGATTACCGATAAAGGACGAGCATTACTTGAAGGTTGCACAATGTTTAAAGATCAATTTCTGAATGACCTTTATGAAGATTTTTCAGATAGCGAATTACAGCAGCTTAAACAGTTTCTTACGCGCTTAAATCATAATGTAGAGAAGCTTTAATCGTTGCATAATAATAAAGTAAGAAGAACGATTTTCTATATCAGTAAATCGTTCTTCTTTTTTGCTCTCATAACCCTTTTTACTACTGGCATTTCCAATAAATTAATGTAATTACGGATAGTTTTAAATGAGAATGTTTATCATCTATGATATACTATAACTATAAAGAAAATAAGCATTACTTAAGGAGTATGTTTTATGCAAATATATTGGACGAAAATAAACAAAATTATTGATGAAACACCTGAAGTTAAAACGTTTTTGCTCGACCTTCCCGAAGGCTTTACATGGGAAGAAGGTGCCCACACACACCTTGCATTAGAAGGATTCAATGCTGGTGATCAGCCAAATAAAAGCTTAGTTCGTCATATGTCAATCTCCACGTTACCAAATGAGCAGACTGTTGGAATTACAACTCGCATTAGAGAACTGTGCTCTGAATTTAAATCGATTTTAAGAAATCTCGAAGTCGGCGATAAAGTTGCACTCTTTAAAATCCATTCCAATGTACCGCTGAAAAGACAAAATAGAAATATTTACTTATTGTCTTCCGGTGTAGGTCTTGCAACGTTTAGACCGCTTGTACTTTCTTATTGGGAACGTCCTGACAACATCAGTCGCATTCATTCTCTAAATATTGATTCAACAAAAGACTACTTATTTACCGATATTTTCGAATCTGCACCTGTTAAAAACTTCACATCACAGTACGTTGATAATCGTAAAGATTACTATGAAGAAGTGAAAAAACTTGCCGCTGATCGAGACGGTCTGTTTTATGTTGTCGGCAGCGACGAGTTTATTATGCAAAACATTGACGTGTTACGTGAACAAGGTATCAAACCAGAACAAATTGTCCTCGATAAACGTGAACGACAATTACCTAACTTTTTCCCGGTGGAAACTACAATTTAAATGATTATATGAAACGGGGCTATCCGAAAAGAGTTGTTCTACTCTTAGGATAGCCCCGCTTTTTTATCTTTATATTAAACTAACTCCAACCAAGCGACCGCTACAACATGTGGCGGGTGTGAAGTGAGCAATAGTTTACTTTAAATATTCCGCAAAGAAGTCTACCAATGCATTATAAAATTCAATTCGGTTTTCTTCATTTGCAAAGCCGTGTCCTTCATTGTCTTTTACCATATACTCAACTTCCACACCTCTATTTTTAAGTGCCTGTACGATTTGGTCTGATTCTTGTTTATTCACACGCGGATCATTCGCCCCTTGTGCTACAAATAAAGGTGTTTTAATTTTATCGACATGGAATACCGGTGAAGCAGCTTTTAACAGTTCCTTATCCTTTTCAGGGTGGCCTACACGCTCATAGAACATATTTCGTTGTGTTTCCCAATATGGAGGGATTGTTTCCAATAATGTAAAGATGTTCGAAACCCCTACATAATCAACTGCTGCAGCATATAAGTCTGGTGTGAATGTTATACCGGCCAATGTTGCATATCCCCCAAAGGAAGCACCGTAAATACCGATCTTTTCTGCATCAGCAATGCCCAAATCAATTGCCCATTGTACTCCATCTGTAATATCATCCTGGATTTTTAATCCCCATTGCTTGTTGCCCGCTTCAAGGAACTCTTTACCATAACCTGTGGATGATCTAAAGTTCGCTTGAAGAACTGCATATCCTTGATTAGCTAATAACTGTACTTCATTATTAAAGCCCCACATATCACGAGCCCATGGACCACCATGCGGAATGACAACTAACGGTAAATTTTCAGCTATTTTATTTTTTGGTAATGTTAAATAACCATGAATTATTAGACCGTCTCTCGCTTCATAAGAAATAGAATGCATCTCCGCCAAATTACCGGCATCCAACCATGAGCCTAACTCTGCTAATAATGTCATTGTTTCTGTTTCAGCATCATAATAATAATACTTTCCATAAACAGTATCGCTTGAAACACTTACGATAAATTTCGTCATTTCCTTATTGTAATCGTTAATCCCAAATTCACTTGCACTTACACCAAGTTGGTCTTTCATTTTATTGAAAAGATTTTCAAACTCGCTATCAAAGAAATTATAGTGAACTTTATCTGTGATATACGCAGCGTAAAGAAGTTGATCTTTTGTTGAGCTGTAAAGAGCACCTGAAATATCTACGAGTGGATTTGAGAAAACTACTTCCTCTTTGCCCTCTAAATCATATTTTACTAGTGCCGCTTTATCTCGACCCTTATCAGATACGGCATAAATAGATTGATTGTCTCGAGAAAATCCTAGCGGTGAAACTGTTTCACCAGCATCAATTGAGATAAATGGCTGGAACTCATCTTCTTCTGTTTCACGATATAAAACAGCACCTACTACACCGTCAGATGCTACAGCCATTCGAATTTGTCCATTGCTATCGGGAATCCAGCTTAAAATATTCCCAGGATTTTTTGCTACTAACTTCGTTGCACCCGTCTTTACGTTTAATTTATAAACATCAAATACCGTTGCATCTTCTTTATTCATCATGATTAAAATTTCATCTTCAACATCTTTCAAATAATCGATAGGAAGTACAACAACATTCGGGTACGGCGTTAAATCTTTTTCTTTTGCACCGTTAAATGAAGACGAGTAAATATGATAATTTTCATCTCCCCCATTATCCTTCAAATAATACATATTATTATCTTTCCAGAAAAGCCCCGCGATATCTCGATCAGTTGTACTTGTTACTCGCACAGGCTCGCTCTCATCATCCATATTCTTTATAAAAACATTTAGCCTGCTTTGCCATTCTGCAGCGTAAGCGATGTATTCGCCGTCTGGAGATAATTGATAACCTAAACTACCAGGATTTCGCATAAAATCTTCGACAGATATTTCCTGTACC
The DNA here is from genome assembly GCF_038003445.1 of Solibacillus sp. FSL K6-1126. Classification (NCBI taxonomy): domain Bacteria; kingdom Bacillati; phylum Bacillota; class Bacilli; order Caryophanales; family Caryophanaceae; genus Solibacillus; species Solibacillus sp. FSL K6-1126. Next base: position 3,777,719 of record NZ_JBBOPD010000001.1, read on the forward strand.
CCTGTGTTATCAATATCTTTGTTTTGATAGTCTTTTACATTACTAAACATTTTGTAAACCTTTGCTTTTGTAATCGGCTGTAAATCGGAAACACCTTTAAAAAAGCCTAGCTTATCTGCTGTTTTTCTATAATCATCCAGCGTTTCCTCATTTGTTTCTGCACCAAGGGCTTTTACTAAAATAAGTGCAGCCTGTTTTTCAGTAATATAGTTGCTTATATTTTCGAACTCATAATCACCAAGCCAATTTTCAATGACTTCTGTTCTCATATAGTCCGAAGCATGCTGAAAAGTTAAAGCTGTGACAGCTTCTTCAAGAAAATCTTCAATAGTTACATTTGATTCTTGACTGGCAGCTAACCCAGTTGTTGAATCGTTTGCAAAAGTAGAAAACGGTAACGAGACTAATAATGATATCGTTAACAAAACTGATAAAAAGCTTTTTTTCACAATATTCCCTCCTTTATAATTACAAATTTAATAATAGCGCACAAAAGTTAAATTAATAACATATATTCCAAATTATTCATTATTTTTACATATATATAAAATTAAATTCCATTAATATGCATATTTATGAAACTCATTTATAGAACAAACGTATATATTAATTTACTCAAGTTAAGTGAAATAACAGGAGCATTCAAATATTTTCAAGAAGGTCACGCTTAAGGCAGCTTCTTTTCATCCCCATTTGTTATTATGCTTCCTGTAAATTAATGACAAGTTATATTTTCATTTTAAAACAACAAAAAAACCGAATGATGTAGTAGAATCACTCAGCTTAATATTTTAACGTTATTTTAAATCTGTATCTGATAATACAGGAATTATTTTCTTATCAATTTCACTAATAAAAGAATTTAAAATGCCAATTTGCTCTTCTAGTTTTTTCTTGTGCTGAATTAATATAGCTTGTGTATTAATCTCTTCCTGCTCTAAATTCAGCGTTGATATATTTTCTCTTATATCCTCAATTGACATGCCTAGACTTCTAAAACATTTAATTAATTTTAAAAGTTCAATGTCTTGTTCATCAAATATTCGATGCTTTTGTTCATTTCTTTTTATTGGTGGAATTAAATCTATTTTTTCATAGTATCGAATTGAACTTGCAGGTATTTCAATTAAGAGGCTCGCTTGTTGAATTGTATACACGAGGTGTCCTCCTTGACTTAAAGTATGGTTTAACCTATAAGCTTGATAGTATCAAACTTAAAGGAGATTGTATAATGAAAAAGATATTATTAGTAGTAACGAATACCTCTAAGTATCCCAATTTAGATCGTGCAACAGGATTATGGTTAGGAGAAGCTGTTCACTTTGCAGCTGAAATAGAAAAAGCAGGATATGAAATTGATTATGTGAGCCCTAAAGGTGGTTATACGCCACTCGACCCGCATAGTTTGCAACCGGATCAAATGACCGAATTAGATTGGAAGTATTACACAAATACTGATTTCTTAAATAAACTAAGCACTACTTTGCCCGCTGACTCTATTAACCCAAATGATTATGCTGCTATCTATTATGCAGGTGGCCATGGAGTTATGTGGGATTTCGCAGAAGATGAAAAGTTGCAAAACATTGCAAGTACTATTCACGCTAACGGTGGCGTTGTTTCTGCTGTTTGTCATGGAGTTGTAGGATTATTAAATATTAAAAATGGTGATGGTGAATATTTAATTAAAAATACTAAAGTGACCGGTTTTACTAACACAGAAGAAATTGCTGTTGGACTTGATAAAGTCGTTCCATTTTTAACTGAAGATGAACTTGTTCGTAAAGGTGCCAATTACGTAAAAGATGCTGATTGGTCAGTATTCACTGTAACTGATAATCGTATTGTTACAGGACAAAATCCTGCATCAGGTGGCGCAGTTGCCAAAGATGTAATTAAATTATTAAAATCACTTTAATACAAAATTAACTCAAAAAATTGTTTTTAACCTCAAAAAGCTGTGCTAAAATTCCCATACAATGTGGATTTTTGACACAGCTTTTTTATTGTACTTCTATACTAACTCCAACCAAGCAACCGCTTCACAGTGTGTCGTGTGCGGGAACATATCGACCGGCTGTACTTCCTGCGTTTTATATCCGCCGTCTTCTAAAATACGGAGGTCGCGCGCAAGGGTTGCGGGATTGCACGATACGTAAACTACACGCTTCGGTTTTTGCTCGATGATTGTACTCAGTAACACTTCATCACAGCCTTTACGCGGCGGATCGACTACTAATACATCTGCTTCCTTACCTTCTTTGTACCAGCGGGGAATGACTTCCTCTGCCGGGCCAGCTTCGAAATATGTGTTTGTAAAACCGTTTAATGCGGCATTGCGTTTTGCGTCTTCGATTGCCTGCTCGACTATTTCAACACCCATTACATGACCCGCTTTTTGGGCTAAAAACAGTGAAATGGATCCGATACCGCAGTAGGCATCGATTACGCGTTCATTGCCTGTCAGTTGTGCATAATCGAGGGCCTGTTTATAAAGCACTTCTGTTTGAACCGGGTTGACTTGATAAAACGAGCGTGCCGAAATTTCAAAACGGACATTGCCGATTGTATCTTCAATTGTATCCTTGCCCCAAAGTGTGAATGTGTCATTGCCGAATATAACGTTTGTTTTCTCGCCGTTTACATTTTGGACAATGGACGTGACATTCGGGATAAGCGCTCGGATTTTTTCGATTACCGCGCTCGCCTGCGGGAATTTCTTAGATTTTGTAACGAGTACGACCATTACTTCGCCTGTTGCGCGACCTTTACGAACGACAACATGACGCAGCATGCCTTGATGGGATTTTTCATCATACGGACGCAAACCTAAAATTTCCAACTCACGTTTCAAGTCTGCCATGACAACATCGGCTTCTCCTGTTTGAATTAAACAACGTTCCATATCAACAATTGAGTGTGACTTCGTTTTATAGAAGCCTGCCACCATCTGACCTGATTCGTTTTGCGCAAAAGGTATTTGTGATTTGTTGCGGTAATGCCAAGGCTCTTCCATCCCTTTTACCGGATGGACAGGTGCGTCGATTTTACCAAGACGCTTCATCACATTTGCGACCATATTTTGTTTCCATTTTAATTGTCCCTCATACGAAAGATGCTGTAATTGACATCCCCCACATTGCGAAAAATAGACACATGGCGCTTCTACACGATCAGGCGACTTTTCCAGTATATTCACTACTTTTGCAAACCCATAATTCTTTAATGTTTTCATTACATGAATCTCGGCAGTTTCTCCAGGAAGTGCCCCTTGTATGAATAATGGATAGCCATCGATTTTCGCGACGCCATTGCCATCATGTGTTAAATCTTCTATATAAACTGTTTGACGATCATTTTTTTTAATAGGTGCAGACATGTTCATTTCTTCCTCTCATTTCAATCACTTTATTGTACCATGCTCCATATAATTTGCACTTATTATACTTTCTACTAATGTTCTGACTATCCAATTATTACTTTTGTTCTAGTATTCAGTAAGTATTGCCTATATAATTTACCTTATAACTCTAATAATTCTATTAATTTCAAGGAGATTGAGGCATATGTCAGTTCGAAAAAAACTTAATATCGGCTTTATTTTAATCGGGATGGTGCTTTTATTTTCAATCGGATTTGCAACCGTTCAGTTTTCCCGGATTGGTGATGAAGTTTCCAAAGCTGTCGATGTACAAATGGCACAGGTTCAGCGGATTAACGCTATCCAGCAACATATACTATCGCAAGGCATCTATGCTCGTGCCTATGCAGTAGACCCTTCTCAAAATAACTTGGATTCACTAAACAGCCATACAACTAGCCTCGTCCAACTTATCGAGGAAGTGCAGGGCAAAAATATATCATCGGATGCTGCACCGATTATTAATAACTTAAAAGACCAATCAGAAATCATTGCCGAACAAATGGATAGAGTGATTTCATCTGTACAGACACGTGATATTGCAGCCGCGCTATCAGTGGTGAATGGTGACTATACATATACGAGCAATTTCACAAGCGAGCTTGCCGGGAAAGTGGAACAAATTGAAAATACCGAACTTGATAAAGTTGTGAATAATACGAAAAACATGATTTCACTATCGATGATTTTATCCGTTATATTCATTATTATTGCGCTCCTTGTTATAGCTTCCTATATGATTTACACGAAATACGGCATTACTCTGCGCCTCCAGTCAATTACAAAAGATCTGGAACATATGGCTGGCGGGGATATTAAAGTTTCACACAAACCAGTTCGCACAAAAGATGAATTTGGTATGCTGTCGAATGCTTTTATTTCATTGCAGCGTAATTTCGAGGAATTGTTAGTAAGCATTCAGCAAAACGCAAATCAGCTTAGCAATTCAGCGGATGCACTTATGAAAAACAGTGAGACGATTTCATCGGAAACAGCTCATATTAATGAACTGATTGAGCATACTGCACAGACCGCCGCAACGATGACAATTGGGGCAAACGAAAGTGCCCTTGCTGTAGATGAGACGGCACAGGGAATTAATTCGATTGCCCGCTCAACACAAGAATTGCATAGTGGTGCTGTTACATTAACCCAGTTTGCTAATGACGGGGTAAAAATTATTGACGAAGCGATGCAGCAAATGGAAACAGTATATGCAGCGACTCAATCGATTTCCAGCCTTTCAAACGTATTAATTGAACAGTCAGGACAAATTAGTACAATTACGAAAGCCATTACTGATATAGCGGATCAGACGAATCTGCTTGCCTTGAATGCTGCCATTGAAGCGGCTAGAGCTGGTGAACATGGGAAAGGCTTTGCTGTAGTCGCAGATGAAGTTCGCAAACTCGCAGAGCAATCCAAAAAGTCCGCAAATGAAATTGTCCATTTAACTGAAACAATTCAGTACAATTCCCAAAATGTTGGCGAAGCGGTGGAAAGCAGTCTCAAGTGTGCAAATGATGGTGTTGTTGTCATCGATCGTGCCGGTCAGTCATTTCACACGATTACCGAAAATATTTACAATATAACGGAGCGTGTAGAACATATTTCTGCTACATCACAGCAAATTTCAGCAAGCTCAGAAGAAGTTGCGGCTTCAGTCATCGAAATTTCGCAAGGTACAGAAAAAACGATGGCGGATGTAGCGCAAGTAGCAAATGCGACACAACTTCAAACTGAAATTGTCGATGAAATGGAAGAGCTTTCTAAACGTTTAGCGAATCAGGCAAAACAGTTGCAACAAAGTATGGATAAATTTACATTGTAAAAGGAATTGACTTAAAACGCCTTCACTTTAACGGTTTATAATTGTTGAAGTGGAGGTTTTTAGATTTTCATCGAGTATTTTGACCATATATATTAGAAAATTGGTATTGTATACGCTGTTCTGGGTGTTCTTTCAAATGAAGCTAGCGGATATTAGAATATTGAGAGGCTTTATTAGAAAATGTTGAGAGGATATTAGTACATTTGGTGAGTTTATTTGAACATCTCGACCCGGTATTAGAAGTTCAAAGCGATATATTAGAACTTCCCGCTTTTATTAGAACTTAATTTATTTTATTAGAACATTTAAGCACTTATATTAGAAAACCGCTCACTCCCCGTCCCCCGACTCTTCCCGATAAAAACAAAAAACTCACAAGGGCATTCCACTACCCTTGCAAGCTATAGTTAAATTACTTCTTCATCCGTTTCAATTTCACGAATTTTATCTTTCGGCACGAATACTTCAATATGCCTTTTTAAATTTTGGAAAACAGCTGGTGCATCGCCGCCATATTCACCGTCCAGATTTAAATGCACTTCTTGATCAGATGATACGACAACACGACTAGCTTTTCTGTAAATGAGACGTTCGTCGGATAAATGCTCGCCACGCAATGCCAATGAAGCAATACGTATGAATTCCGCAATATTGCATTCCTTTAAAATCATAACAGTGAACAGTCCGTCGTTGATTGATGCATCGGGTGCGATTTTTTCGAAACCGCCTACTGAATTTGTTAAGCCACATAAAAACATCATCGCTTTACCATCAAACTCTTCTTCATCCATTTGGATTTTCATATGAGTTGCTTTAATAGAAGGAATCATTTCAATTGCCTTCAAATAATACGCCATTTGTCCAAGTACCGTTTTCATTCTGCTCGGTACTTCGTATGTCAGCTCGGTGATACGCCCGCCTGCAGCAATGTTAATGAAGTAGCGGTCTTCATTCAATATACCGACATCGACAGGTATTGTATCCCCTGCAAGAATGATGTTTAGTGCTTCTTCAACATTTCGGGGAATACGAACAGCCCGTGCAAAGTCATTTGTCGTCCCCATTGGAATTAAACCAAGCTTTGGCCGTTTTTCGCATTGACTAACACCTGCCACTACTTCATTTAACGTCCCGTCTCCACCTACCGCAATTACAACATCAAATTCGCGTCTTACAGCTTCGATTGCAGCTTTTGTTGCATCACCTTCACCAGTCGTTGCATGACATGAAGTTTCATATCCTGCTATTTCGAGTTTCTCCAATACTTCCGGAAGATGTCTCTTAAATACTTCACGACCCGAAGTTGGGTTATATATAATTCTCGCTCTTTTCATATTGATCTCATCCTGATTAATTATATTTTTCATTCTGTCCAAAGTATACTGCTGTCTGTTTTAGAAAAGCAACAATAGTACCCAGGATATTCTCTTCAATAATACGCTTAAAATAGAAAAAAGTTCCTACTATATTATATAGTAAGAACTCGTAAAAGTAACAGGTTAAGTTAAATTATATTGCTGCTGTTACCTTATTTTTAAAATCTTCATATACATAGCTCCACAGCTTTGAATCGTTTACATATTGTCCGCGCATATTTTCGTATACCGCTTTTTGTGCGTCTTCAAATGTTGGATCTTCTTTATCCGGTAATGTTGCACGTAAATCGGTTACTAGCTGCTGTAATTGCGGTGCACGTGGGCCCCATGTTGTAATTACTTCTCCTGCTTCATTTAAAATCAAGTACATTGGAATAGCACGTCCACCATTCGTTAAATAACGATCAATCAAATCTGTATCCGCGTCGCGTAATGCTGTACGAATTTCTACATCTGCTGCTTCTGCAACTTTGCGAATGATTGGATTGTTAATCATTGCATCCCCGCACCAGTCTTCAGTAATAGCTAAAATATGGACATTGGCATTTTTCAGCTTTTCAATAAAAGCTGTATCTTCCGGAAGCTCAAAGCTCTCATAAATAGCAAAGCTTTGTTCTTTTAATTGAGACATTGCATCCATATATTCTTTCATGGACTTGCTCTCTTCAAAATATTGTTGTTCTGTTTTCATATATATACCACCTTTCAAATGCTCTCTTCTATTTTGCATGTTTTCAAGAAAAAAAGAAAGTTTTATGTGTCAAAATTGTTACACAATAATACAATTCTAAATTTTCAAAACAAGTTACATAAAACAGCAGATTATTAATACTTTCGAGAATTTTATAACTATCTATTATTTTATCCAAATAATATTACCTTATAGTAAAATAATTAAAAATTTTCGTAATTGTTTTACTTATTAGTATCTATAAAAAATTTCAAATGTAGTATATATTTCATACAAATATTCTGATATATTAAAATAACGCATCAAAAAATTATCAGAAAATTTAATTTACATGATTTTCTAGGAGGGGTATTTATGAAACGCAACAAAAAGGTCGCATTGACTGCTACAGCACTTTCATTATCTGCATTACTTGCAGCATGTGGAGGAGATGAAACTAAATCAACATCATCTGGAGATGGGGAAAAAGAATTAGATTTACTAATCACTTCTGAGCCACCTTCATTACATCCACAATTAGCTTCAGATACAACTTCTGGCGCAATTTTAGAAAATACTTTTGAAGGTTTAACAACATTGGTTGAAGGCGAGCCTGTTTTAGCTGCCGCTGAAGATTATAAAGTATCGGATGATCTTTTAACTTATACATTCACTTTACGTGACGCACAATGGTCAAATGGAGAAAAAGTTACAGCTGAAGATTTTGAATACGCATGGAAATGGGCATTAAACCCGGAAAATGCGTCTGAATATTCTACTATCCTTTACCCTATTAAAGGAGCAGAAGAATACAACAACGGTAAAGGTACTGCCGAAGATGTAGCGATTAAAGCTATCGATGAAAAAACATTGGAAGTAACGTTAAATGCTCCGACTCCATATTTCTTGGAATTAACAGCATTTAAAACGTTCTACCCAATCCATAAAGCAACAGCTGAAGCGGATCCAAAATGGTACACAGAAGCAGATACATATGTATCGAACGGTGCATACAACTTATCTACTTGGAACCATTCAGGCGATATCGTTTTAGAGAAAAGCGATACTTACTGGGATACAGAAAATGTAGATATCGATACGGTAAACATTGCAATGGTTGAGTCTGAAACAACTCAAATGACAATGTTTGACGCTGGAGAAATTGATTTCTTAGGTGCTCCTTACGGGACAATTTCTCTTGATGCAATCGATCGCTTAAAATCTGAAGACAAATTAAACGTTTCTGATATGTCTTCTATTTACTGGTACAAGTTCAATACAGAAGATCCAGTAATGCAAAACGAAAACATTCGTAAAGCATTAGCATTGGCAATCGACCGTGAAGGCTTAATCAGTAATGTTGTAAAAGGCGAACAAGAACCTGCATTAGGTATCGTGCCAAACTCTGTAGAAGGCTTCGGCGATGATGAAGGTTACTTCAAAGATGCTGATTTCGAAGAAGCGAAGAAATATTTAGAAGCTGGTCTGAAAGAATTAGGATTAGCAAATCCTGCTGATTTAGAAGTAAAAGTTTCATACAATACTTCTGAAGCACACTCTGCAATCGCACAATTCATCCAACAAGGATGGTCATCTAATTTAGGTATTACTGTTAAACTTGATAACTCAGAATGGCAAGTGTACTTGGATAAAATTGGAAATGGCGATTACCAAATCGGTCGTCTTGGTTGGGGTGCTGACTACAATGATGCATATACATTCCTAGAAATGTATAACTCTGCAGAGAACGGCAATAACCAAACTGGCTGGTCAAACGATGAATACACTGCATTATTAAATGAGTCGATCACTGAAACTGATCCGGACAAGCGTACGGAAAAATTATTGGAAGCTGAAGCAGTAATTATGGAAGAAATGCCTGTAGCACCTATTTACTACAATACAAACTTAAATGTTGTATCTGACGAAGTAGAAAATATGGTTCCAGATGCTTTAGGTAACATTAATCTTAAATACGTTAAAATGAAGTAATTTTAACTATTTATTATTTACTCCTGCGATGGTCAAATTAATTGCAAAGTCATCGTAAACAGGGAGTGCCTGGAAATAAAATTTCGGGCACTCCCTTTCATAGTTTTATCGAATTTTCAAAATAGTATAAAAAGGAGGTACGGACATTGCTTAACTTTATCATTAAACGATTACTCTATATCGTACTTGCAATGTACTTAATTATTACAGCGACGTTCTTCCTAATGCAGCTTGCTCCCGGTAGCCCTTTCACGAGCGAACGTGAATTGCCGCCTGCCATCGAAGAACAGTTAAACGCGAAATATGGGTTGGATAATCCTTGGTATATCCAATATAAAGACTATTTAGTAGACACAATGACATTTGATTTTGGGGAGTCGATGAAATACAAAGGCCGTTCCACAAATGACATTATCGCAGAAAGCTTCCCTGTATCCCTTGCTTTAGGTCTTCAGGCGATGGTTTTAGCAATTGGTCTTGGTGTATTACTCGGCGTTGTTTCAGCACTGTATCATAACCGCTTTGGAGATTATGCCGCGACAATTTTTGCAATTTTAGGGATTTCAGTTCCTTCCTTCATATTAGCCGGACTCTTGCAGTATTACTTGGCATTTGAAGCAGGCTGGTTCCCGGTAAGTGGCTGGAAAGGATTTGCCTATACAATATTACCTTCATTAGCAATCGCTGTTACCCATGCCGGATTTATTGCTAAACTTACTCGTTCAAGTATGTTGGAGCAAAACAATAGTGAGTATGTAAAGCTTGCTCGTGCAAAAGGTCTTGGAAAATGGACAATCGTGTTCAAGCACTCTTTACGTAATGCATTATTGCCGGTTGTGACGTATTTAGGTCCACTTTTTGCCGGTGTTATTACAGGTTCGTTCGTTATTGAACAGATTTTTGCGGTGCCAGGACTTGGCCGCCATTTCGTAACAAGTATTACAAACCGTGACTATACGGTAATTATGGGTACGACTGTGTTCTATTCATTAATTTTATTACTGGCTGTATTAATCGTAGACATTTTATACAGTGTCATCGATCCACGTATTAAATTGAAAGGAGCGAAAAAATAATGGCTCAAAACGAACAGCAAATACCAAAAGTATCAGCTGACATGTTCGATGTTGTCGGTCGTTCAGAAAATACAGATGCCCTTTCTAAAAAGCAAGTATCTTATTGGAAAGAAGTATTTTATCGCTTCTCTCATAACAAGTTAGCTGTACTCGGGTTAATCCTTCTTATTATAATTGCAGGATTTGCAATTTTTGCGCCGGTGTTCTCTTCTTATACATATGAACAGAATGTAGGTTTATATAATACCTCTCCTTCTGCAACACATTGGTTCGGTACGGATGACCTTGCGCGTGATATTTTTGTCCGTGCATGGGAAGGCGCTCGAATTTCATTATTCATCGGTATTACTGCCGCTGTAATTGATTTGATTATCGGTGTTTTATGGGGAAGTATCGCAGGTTTGGCAGGTGGTCGTGTCGATAATATTATGATGCGTATCGCAGACGTGTTGACGGCAATTCCTTATCTATTAGTAGTAATTATTTTATTGGTAATTATGGAACCTGGTTTAATTCCTATGATTATCGCCCTTTCCATTACAGGTTGGGTAAACATGGCGCGTATTGTACGAAGTGAAGTACTGAAAATTAAAAATCAGGAATACGTACTTGCTGCTCGTACATTAGGCGCAAATCAATGGCACATCATTAAACGTCACTTAATCCCAAATGCAATGGGTGCTATTTTAGTAACAATGACAATGACTATTCCAAGTGCAATTTTCACAGAGAGTTTCTTAAGCTACTTAGGTTTAGGGGTTCAGGCTCCTTTAGCCAGCTGGGGTACGATGGCCTCTGAAGGTTTCAAAGCACTTCAATCTGCACCATGGCGATTATTGTTCCCTGCAGCTTTAATCTCAATTACAATATTCGCATTTAACGCAGTTGGGGACGGCTTACGTGACGCACTTGATCCGAAATTACGTAAATAAGGAGAGTGTACGCAATGAAGAAAAAAGTATTAGAAGTAAACGACTTACGTATTAATTTCAAAACGTACGCTGGTGTCGTACAAGCCGTACGCGGAGTAAGCTTTGAATTATACGAGGGCGAAACATTAGCAATCGTTGGGGAATCCGGTTCCGGAAAATCCGTAACGAGTAACGCACTGATGAAGTTAATTCCTCAGCCACCAGGTATTTATGCCGGTGGTGAGATTAACTTCAACGGTCGCAATATTATTCCTTTATCTGAGAAAGAAATGATGAAAGTTCGCGGAAATGATATTTCAATGATTTTCCAAGATCCAATGACTGCATTAAATCCAACAATGCGTATCGGTGCACAGATTACTGAAGTACTTCTAAAGCATAAAAAAGTTACAAATAAGGATGAAGCAAAAAAACGTGCGGTTGAGTTACTTGACCAAGTAGGGATCCCTTTCCCCGAAAAACGTTATAAAGCTTACCCTCACGAACTGTCGGGCGGGATGCGCCAGCGTGTTGTTATTGCGATCGCTCTTGCAGCAGATCCAAAACTATTAATTGCCGATGAGCCGACAACAGCATTAGACGTAACGATACAAGCACAAATTTTAGAGTTGATGAAAGAGCTTCAAAAGAAATCGAATACATCGATTATTTTCATAACCCATGATCTGGGTGTTGTAGCAAATGTAGCAGACCGAGTTGCGGTCATGTATGCAGGTCAAATCGTTGAGTACGGTACAGTAGAAGATATTTTCTACAATCCACAGCACCCATATACTTGGGGTCTACTTGGCTCTATGCCGGACTTAAACAACTCTACAGATGAGCTGTTAATGGCGATTCCGGGTTCACCGCCAAACTTGATCGATCCACCTAAAGGCGATGCATTTGCCCCTCGTAATGAATTTGCAATGAAAATCGATTTCGAGATGGAACCGCCAATGTTTAAAGTATCGGATACACACTACGCTAAAACTTGGCTACTGCATCCTGATGCACCAAAAATGCCTGTTCCTGAGGCGGTAGCACGCCGTATTAAAGGCTATCAACAGGAGGGCATGTAATTATGGCAAATAAAATATTAGAAGTAAAAGGCTTAAAACAGTATTTTGGCACTGCCAAACAACCGATTAAAGCGATCGATGGTATCTCCTTTGATGTGTATGAAGGCGAAACATTAGGTTTAGTCGGAGAATCCGGCTGTGGTAAATCAACGACGGGCCGTTCAATTATCCGCCTTTACGATATTACAGAAGGTCAAATTACCTTTAAAGGCAAAAATATATCAGAGATGAAGTCACGAAAAGAATTAATGCAATTCAATCGTGAAATGCAAATGATCTTCCAGGACCCGTATGCGAGTTTAAATCCTCGTATGACAGCTGGTGAATTAATTGCAGAAGGCTTTGATATTCATGGTCTGTATAAAAACAAAAAAGAACGCCAAGCTCGTATTGGTGAATTGCTGGAAGCGGTCGGACTGACACGCGAGCATGCTAACCGTTATGCCCATGAGTTTTCTGGTGGGCAGCGTCAACGTATCGGTATTGCCCGTGCACTTAGTTTAGATCCAAGCTTCATCATTGCCGATGAGCCGATCTCTGCACTTGATGTATCAATTCAAGCACAGGTAGTAAACTTACTGAAGCAACTTCAAAAAGAACGTGGGTTAACTTATTTATTCATTGCCCATGATTTATCGATGGTAAAATATATATCAGACCGAATCGCGGTTATGTATCGCGGGAAAATATTAGAACTTGGAAGTGCGGATGAGATTTACAACAACCCAATCCACCCGTATACGAAGTCTCTATTATCTGCTGTTCCTCAGCCAGATCCGGCTTATGAACGTAACCGTACACGTATCCCCTACAAACATGTTGAACATGATCCGGCAGCTAAAGTAATCGAAGCCCGCCCTGGCCATTTCGTCTTTGGCACAGATGCACAAGTAAAAGATTGGGCTAAATAGAAGAACAAAATAAAAACTCCTTCACGAGGCAATGTGAAGGAGTTCTTTCTATTATACAAGGAAATTTCCAATGACTATTACTTAATAATTAAAATGCTTCTGATGTTGTTTTCGCTTGCATGTGCAATGTTAAATAATCTGGTCCGCCTGCTTTAGAGTCAGTACCTGACATGTTGAAGCCGCCAAATGGTTGGTAACCAACGATTGCACCTGTACAGCCGCGGTTGAAATAAAGGTTTCCAACATGGAACTCTTCGCGAGCATACTCTAAGTTCATACGGTCGTTTGTAATAACAGCACCTGTTAATCCGTATTCAGTATTGTTTGCGATATCAATCGCTTCTTCAAATGAATCTGCTTTTGTAATCGCTACAACTGGACCGAAGATTTCTTCTTTCATAATACGCGCTTCCGGATCTACATCGGCAAATACTGTCGGGTGTACGAAGTAACCAACAGAATCATCTGCAGTACCGCCAGCAACTAGACGGCCTTCTGTTTTACCGATTTCAATATACTCACTGATTTTTTTGAATGCTGCCGAATCGATTACTGTTGCCATAAAGTTGTTATTGTCTGAAGGGTCACCAATTGTTAATGATTTTGTTAACTCTTCCACACGGTTTACAACTTGATCATATACATCTTTTACGATTACTACACGTGAACATGCTGAACACTTTTGTCCTGAGAAACCGAAAGCTGATTTTACAATGGACTGTGCAGCTAACTCTAAATCTGCATCCTTATCAACAACGATTGTATCTTTACCGCCCATTTCAGCAATGACACGTTTAATCCAAATTTGACCTGGACTTAATTTTGATGCACGTTCGTTAATACGTAAGCCGACATCACGAGAACCTGTAAAACTGATGAAGCGTGTTTTCGGATGGTCTACTAAGTAGTCCCCTACTTCTGCTCCACTACCAGGTACGAAGTTTACTACGCCTTTTGGTAAACCTGCTTCTTCAAGCACTTCAATAAATTTATAAGCGACAACCGGTGTAGTTGATGCTGGTTTTAATAATACTGTGTTACCAGTAACAACAGCTGCAACAGTTGTACCTGCCATAATAGCGAACGGGAAGTTCCAAGGAGAAATAACAATCCCAATCCCTAGTGGAATATAGTCATATCGGTTGTATTCATTCGGACGGCTTTCTACTTTACGACCATCTTTCATTTCCAGCATTTGACGGCCATAGTATTCTAAAAAGTCGATTGCTTCTGCAGTATCTGCATCCGCTTCATTCCAAGGCTTACCTGCTTCTTTCGTCAACCATGCAGAAAACTCATGCTTGCGGCGGCGGATAATTGTCGCTGCTTTGAATAATACGTCTGCACGAATTTCAGGTTTAACTTTTTTCCATGACTTGAATGCTTTATCTGCTTCTTGCATCGCTTTTTCAGCCAAGTCTTTTGAAGCTTTTGAAACAGAGCCAATCACTTCTGTTTTCTTAGCCGGGTTATATGATACAATTTTTTCTTCTGTCGTAATACGTTCGCCACCGATAATTAGAGGATAATCGGCACCAAGCTGTGATTCTACTTTTTTAAGCGCTTCCAAATAAGCTTGCTTGTTTTCTTCTACCGAGAAATCTGTAAATGGTTCATGTTTATAGTTAATCATTTATCATTACCTCCGATATTAAGTGCAATATTATTTTGCATCATATTATGTTTCTTAATTTGAATTATGCAATATAATAATGCTTAAATCAATTATTTTTTCTAAATTACGCAAATTATCTCATTTTGACATTCCCATGCTAAAATAAAATGGAGGAGGTTACACCGCATGAATCAACTAGATCGCTCTAGTGTTTTTGAATTTATGATTGAAAAAATAGAAACCGGTCTTTGCGCTATTGACGAAAATGGACGAGTCATCGTATACAACAAAAAAATGCGCGAGCTTACCGGTGAATCACTTGAACAAATTACACAACGCTTTTTATCACAGTCACTCGACTTTAACTTGGAGCAAAATATGCTGCAAAAAGTTTTAGCTTCAGGTCAAAGCTTCAAACATATTAAGCAAACGTTCTGGAATGCCCGTGATGAAGAAGTGACAATGATGAATGACTATTATCCATATACCCTAAATGACGGTACGAAAATCGCCATTCAATTTTCCCGCGATATTACTCAGCAGGAATTTTTGATGGACCGTCCTCTAAGTCGTTACGGTGCTCCATTAACTTTTGATATTATTACTGCTGTTTCAAAATCAATGAAGCAAGTAATTCAGCAAGCTAAAATTGCCGCACTCGGTCGAATTCCGGTTATGCTTGTCGGTGAATCCGGAACAGGGAAAGATATGATTGCAGAAGGTATTCATCATGAGCTTGCTGAAAAAAACGAACGCTTCATCACACTTATTTGCCGACGCAATGAAAAAACATTGCTCAATCAAATAGAAAAATATATTGCCGAGGAAAAAAACTATACGTTTTTTGCCGAGCGGATTGAATTTTTATCAGATGAAGCACAGAACCGCATCGTGGAGCTTCTGGAAAAACATACCGAACGTAACCATGTCTTCATTGCAAGTATTGGTGAAGATCCGATTGACTTAATCCAGAAAGGTCATCTGTCCAAAAACCTGTATTACTTATTTTCGAACTTAACAATACAAGTACCCGCACTCCGGGAGCGCCGTGAAGATATTAAGCCCTTCGTGGACGATTATTTTGCTCGCCGACGCATTGCTTATGGCAGCTCAGTTAAAGGATTAGCACCTGAAATCGAGGAAATTTTCCAGAACTACGACTGGCCTGGAAATTTAAAAGAACTTGAAGTTTTACTGGATGATATTAGTGCCTTACTAACAACAGAAGAATATGTGGAACTTATACATATCCCTGCATACTTCAAGTGGAAGCTCCAGCAAGCAGAGCCAACTGCCTCTGAACAGCAAAAATTATTCGATTTCTCCGAACAGACATTGCAGCCTCTTGATGAATATATGCGTAAAGTTGAGGACTATTATATTTCACACGCCTTACAGCTGAATGACGGAAATATTTCGCAGACAGCTAAAGCACTGGGCATTCATCGTCAAGGTTTGCAATATCGTCTAAAACGCAAATAAAATTGGTAATATTTTGTATTAATTACCATTTAAGAGACCCGCTACTTGTGGGTCTCTTTTCCATTTTCCTTAGTGCAATATTTTATTGCGTGTTTTATAAATGATGTTTTTTAGAGCATGTAAACGTTTTAAGAAAGTATTTCAGCAAAATTTTTTTGCTTTAAAAACCGTTGATATTTCTCACTTTTTCATCTAGCAAACATTAATCCTCTCAAATTCTATTTCCTTTTTTGAATTTTTTGTTTTATACTCTGCTCAATAACATTAAAAAACTTTTTTATTCGCAGGGGGACTATTTAAAATGTCATTAAAAGATTTTTTTATCGCACTTTCAGAGAATCAAACATTAAATTCTGCAGCCCAAAAATACGGATTTAAGCTGGGGGCGCAAAGTGTCGTTGCAGGTACAAATATCGATGAAGTTATAGAAAGCATCAAGCATTTAAATGCACAGGGTATTTCTTGCACTGTCGATAATCTAGGGGAATTTGTGTTTGAGAAGTCTGCTGCGCTTGCTGCAAAAGAACAAATTTTGGCAGTAATCGAACGCATTCACAGTGAAAACCTGGATGCACATATTTCTTTAAAACCTTCTCAGTTAGGGTTGGATATTGATTTTGAATTTAGCTATGAAAATTTGAAAGAGATCGTTGCATTGGCAAATGAATATCAGATTTTTGTTAATTTTGATATGGAAAACTATGCTCGTCTACACCCTTCATTTGAGCTATTGGAAAAGATCCATGCTGAATACGATAATGTAGGTACAGTTATTCAAGCATACTTTTTCGAGTCAGATGAAAATGTAGAACGTTTTAAAGATTACCGTTTACGTATTGTAAAAGGCGCTTACAAAGAAGATGAGTCTGTCGCTTACCAAAATAAAGCCGATATCGACCGCAAGTTTATCGAGCAGATTGAATATCATTTACTACATGGCAAATTCACTTCGATTGCGACACATGATCACAATGTAATTAATCATGTAAAACATTTTGTCGATAAGCATAATATTCCTAATGATAAATTTGAGTTCCAAATGCTTTATGGCTTCCGCAAAGAAATGCAGTTGGGCCTTGCAAAGGAAGGATATAACTTCTGTACGTATGTACCATTTGGTAATGATTGGTACGGCTATTTTATGCGTCGTTTAGCAGAACGCCCGCAAAACCTGACACTAGTTACAAAACAAGTATTTACGAAAAAGACAAATACAATTTTAGCTGTTGCAGCAGGTGCATTTTTAGCCGGACGTATGTCTAAAAAGTATAGATAAGTACAGAAGCGCCATATTTTATTGCGTTGACGACCATCTATTGCAACATGGTAAACTAGTCAAAAATTTATTATTAAGGGAGTTGTATTTATGTCAGATTACAGTTATCAGTTGTTGGCCATTATTATTTATATGATTGTGATGCTCGGCATTGGCTGGTATGCTTTCCGGAAAACTAGCAACCTGACAGACTATATGTTAGGCGGACGTGGTCTCGGTGCTGCAGTAACAGCATTAAGTGCCGGTGCAGCGGATATGTCGGGCTGGCTATTAATGGGGCTTCCAGGTGCAATCTATTTATCGGGTCTCGTGGAAGCTTGGATTGCAATCGGTTTAACAGTCGGTGCATATTTAAACTGGTTACTTGTAGCACCTCGTTTACGTGTTTATACACAAGTAACAAAGGATTCTATCACGATTCCAAGTTATTTGGATAACCGTTTGCGTGACAACA
The DNA here is from genome assembly GCF_038003445.1 of Solibacillus sp. FSL K6-1126. Taxonomy (NCBI): domain Bacteria; kingdom Bacillati; phylum Bacillota; class Bacilli; order Caryophanales; family Caryophanaceae; genus Solibacillus; species Solibacillus sp. FSL K6-1126. The sequence goes on from NZ_JBBOPD010000001.1 coordinate 3,795,816, forward strand.
CGAAACTATTACGTATCGCATCGGGGATTATCATTTTAGTATTCTTTACATTCTATGTATCTTCCGGAATGGTATCAGGCGGTAAGTTTTTTGAGAGCTCATTCGGAATGGATTACCATACAGGTCTTTTATTCGTATCGGCAGTAGTTGTTGCCTACACATTATTCGGCGGGTTTTTAGCTGTTAGTTATACGGATGTAATTCAAGGTCTTATAATGCTTGTTACATTAATTGCAGTTCCTGTTTTCGGAATCTTCTTAACTGGCGGTATTGGAGAAACGATTGATTCTATTAAAGCAGTCGATCCGGAAATGTTCAGCCTTCTTCCTTCTACTGTAACAGCAACAGCTATTATTTCTTCTCTTGCATGGGGGCTTGGCTATTTTGGCCAGCCACATATAATCGTGCGTTTTATGGCGATTTCATCTGTAAAAGAAACAAAAAGTGCGCGCCGTATCGGTATTGGCTGGATGATTTTCAGTTTACTAGGTGCACTTGCAACAGCGTTGGTTGGTGTTGCATACTTCCAGCAGCAAGGTACGGAATTAAAAGATGCAGAAACGGTATTTATCGTATTAGGGCAGATTTTATTCCACCCGTTCATTGCAGGAATCGTACTTGCAGCAATTTTAGCAGCAGTTATGAGTACCATTTCATCACAATTAATCGTAACTTCTTCAGCACTGATTGAAGACATTTATAAAGCTTTATTCAACAAAACTGCGACAGATAAACATTACGTATTTTTAGGTCGTGTCGCTGTACTTTTCGTATCTATTTTTGCGGCAATTGTTGCATGGAATCCGGAAAGCACAATTTTAGGATTGGTCGCATTCGCATGGGCCGGTTTTGGTGCAGCATTTGGTCCAATCATTTTACTTTCTCTGTTCTGGCGTAAGCTTACAAACTACGGAGCACTTGCCGGAATGGTTGCCGGTGCCGCAGTTGCATTCGTTTGGGGACGTACGGAAAGTTTAACGAGCATGCTTTATGAGATTGTACCAGGCTTTATTGCATGTTTAGTCGTTGCAGTCGTAGTGAGTATGTTGACATATAAACCAAATGCGGAAATCGAAGAAGAGTTCAATGAAACACAACGTATTTTAAAAGAAGAGCAAAAGTAATAATAAAAACGGTATGATCTTTAATAAAGACATACCGTTTTTTCAATACCAAAAAGTAGATAATGTGATGGAGGTTATTTTATGCAACTTGCACAACTATTCCCTTCCCTTAAAAGACATAGCACATACCCGACAACTCATAATTCAGCAACAACGATCTTTTTTGATTCAGCTGGTGCATGCTGGTATGAGATCGCGAAAAGCGAAGTAACCGAACGAGATGCTTTAATGTTAAAGCATTTTTATCAAGAATGTAGTGAGCAAATGGATCCGTGGTTACTATTGTTAACACAAGGTGTAGTCCCGAAGCCTACAAATTATTCTCCTATTCGCATTTTACAATATTATATTACCAATGGTGCCGGGCAATTAAAGTACGCTATTGAGCTTTTCTTTATGAATGATGCTTATCTACTGGAAGCTGCTCCTCATACTTTCTGGATTATTTTGTTTAAAGATTATACTCGAGAAGAGCTTGAAGGCTTTATGGCAATATTGGAAAATGACTTTTATTTGCATGGACAGCTTTTCATAGGTCAATTGCTTCCGGTTTCTGAAATGCTGCATCATTCTTTCTTAACGGAGCAAAAAATATTTCAGTCCATTTTTGAACGGCAGCACCAAACGATTTATACATTTTCTGAAAGCTTCTTAACTTTATTGCCATTACACTTGACTATGCCGTTGCAACAATATTTGCAGCATACATTGTTTAATAGTTTAAATGATGAAATGATTACTACCATTACAGCGCTATTTTCCCATAATGGAAATATGTCCTCTGCTGCGAAAGAATTACATATCCACCGCAATACCTTGTTATACCGTACACAACGTTATTTTGAAGATACTACGTTGGATTTAAAGCGCAGTGATGACCTGCTATTAGCCAATTTAGCAGCCTTGTTGTATAAACTAACAAAATATCCCTTATAATTTTAAGCACATTGCACAAAGGCAGCTCTCTTTTAATCTTTTATACTATAAAAAAGGGGGACTGGTTTTTTATGTTAGATTTTGATCATCTTGTAAAACGTTATCCCGATGGCTATATAGCTGTTGAAAATTTTCATTTAAAGGTTGAACCTGGTGAATTTCTTGTACTTGTTGGTCCGTCAGGCTGCGGAAAATCTACGACATTGCGTATGGTCGCAGGACTTGAAACGATTTCTGAAGGCGAATTGCGCATCGAGGGTAAACGAGTGAATGAAGTTGAACCAAAAGACCGCGATATTGCAATGGTTTTCCAAAACTATGCTCTATACCCGCATATGAATGTGTACGATAATATGGCTTTTGGCTTGAAGCTGCGGAAATTCTCGAAAGATCAAATTGATAAAAAAGTACGTGAGGCTGCAGCAATTTTAGGGTTATCGGATTTATTGGACAAGAAGCCAAAATCACTTTCCGGTGGCCAACGTCAGCGTGTTGCACTTGGCCGTGCCATTGTTCGTGATGCGAAGCTGTTTTTAATGGATGAACCGTTATCGAACTTGGATGCAAAACTTCGGGTACAAATGCGCTCTGAAATTACAAAGCTCCATTATCGTTTAAATACAACGACTATATATGTTACGCACGATCAAACGGAAGCGATGACGATGGCTACACGAATTGTTGTAATGAAGGATGGTGTCATTCAGCAAATCGGAACGCCGCGTGAAGTATACGATACACCTGAAAATGTATTTGTTGGCGGGTTTATCGGTTCTCCAGCTATGAACTTCCTTCGCGGGAATGTTGTAGGCGAATATTTTGAAATCGCCAATGAAAAAGTCCGCATTCCGGAAGAAAAATTAAAAATATTAAAAGAACAAAACTATATTAACCGTGAAATTATTTTAGGTATCCGTCCGGAAGATATTCATGATGGCCATAAACAAGATTCAAGCAGTCTCGTTAAAACGAAAGTCCAAGTAAGTGAATTAACCGGTGCAGAAATGATTGTTTATGCGTCAATTGATGACCAGCAATTTGTAGGTAAAATACATGCAGATGCAGATGTAGCTATGGGGCAGGAGCTTTCACTTAACTTCAATCTGGCAAAAGCTCACTTCTTTGATCCGGCAACAGAAATGCGGATTCGCTGATAGTAAATAATTAGAAGAAGCAGTCAGGATTTTTTCTGACTGCTTCTTTCATAATTTTATAGCAGCGCAGCACCGATCAGTCCTGCATTTCCTTTATTTAAGCTTGCTTGTACTCTACCTTTTTTATGTTCAAAAAATGGTAAACTAAAATACTGGTCAACTAAACCTGAAATTTCATCCACAATTTGCGGATGATGATTCATAACTCCTCCGCCTAGTACGACAACATGCGGATCTGCTAATAAAATGAAGCTGTGAATCTTCTGTGCGATTTCTTGCTGCCATTCATGTATGAGCGGCACGATGCGTTCATCCTTTTCATAGTAGCGTTCAAAAAATTGCTGTAATTTGCCTTCTTCATTTGTTTGCTGCTGTAATGTGTTTAATAAACCGGGTCCAGCACATACTTCTTCAAAATAGGCACCGGAGCCTGTTATTGAAAAACCGATTTCTCCGGGAATTCCGGCCCCTCTTAAAAATTTCCCCTCATGTATGATACAGCAGGCAATTCCTGTGCTAATCGTGACATATATGAATGTTTCTTTCTCAAAGTGACGTACTTTGTATTCTCCATTTGCTGCAGTCATCATATCCGTTTCCATAAAAACCTCAGCTTTTGGAAATGTCGTTTGAAGTCTTTGGACGAGCGGAAAATTACGCCACGGCAAGTTTTGCTGAAAAACTACAAGCCCCTGCTTTAAATCTAAAATTCCCGGTAAACCAACCGCTACTTTTATAACATCCCCTTCTTCACCTTCCAGAAGCTTATGAAAACCTGAAATAATCGCCTCAAATAATGATTCAGACTGCTGGGGACTGTTAACTTCCATTTGCTTTATTAATATTTCCGGCTGTTCTTGCTTCGATAAAGCAAGTGCTAATTTTGTCCCACCGATATCAGCACTTAAAATCCACATTTACTCCACCTGCTTTACAAAAATTCCGTAGTCTTTCCAAATTGTATAGCCTAGCTTCTCATAAAAGGCGATTAAATCCGTCCAATCAATAAAGAACGTCTCTTTACCACGTTGCTGCAAATAATATTCTGCAGCTTCGATAACAGCTCGCCCTAAGCCATACTTTCTATAATCTTCATTTACCCCAAGTGGACCAATGCCACCTAATCGCTCAAACTGCTCTGCCCAATTATAGTTTGGCCCCTTCACAGCACTATGTTCATCATTTATACGACAGAAGCCCACTATCTTGCCTTCCCATTTCACAACGACATAATCTCTCCCTGTACCTCCATGAGCGAAATAATCATGCGCTTCAAAAGTCCACCGCCCAGGGAATGACTGAGCCATAAAATCAATGAGTTGCTGTTGTTCTTCTTTTTCTAGTAAACCAAATTGAACATTCTTTTTTTCAGGCAGTAATAATGGTACCGTTACGGTTTTTGTGAAGTCTACACTTTCAACAACTCGTTTAAAGCCAAACTTCTCTGCAAACGTAACACCCTCCCGCTGTTCAAGCGGGACTCCGCATAATAAGTGCCCTAAATCCCCGCCAAGCTGAATTTTCTTTATGCCGTTATTGAGAAGGGCCCGTTCTGCATAACGGTATAATTCGGTTCCAATTTTTTGCTGACGGTAATCCGGGTGCACAAGCAGCATTTGAATCCAGCCATGCTCCTTATTTAAAGAAACGCCATGTGTTTCATGCCATACTTTTGCAATGACGACACCGGCAATTTCCCCGTCTATTTCCTTTATCGCACTTCCTTCATATAAAACATAAGGTGATTGCCAACTATTTTGCTCAAGCAAGCGATCCGACAACTTAAAGTCAGGTAAACAAATATTCCATAAGTCTACTATGTCCTTGTGAGATTCTTTTGTTACTGGCTTTAGCATCTTATTTCCCCCCAAATGTTTCTTCCATTCGACGTAACGGATCGTCAATAAAGGCTTCATCCCATTCAACAACCAGCCCTTGCTCTATTAACTGCGGTCTTATTTGCTCATATAAAATATCCTGAACGGCCTTCCCTTCCTGTAGCGCAATTGCCGCTACAGTACCTGCCCCTTGCCCAAGCATCATAAATACCGGTTCCATACGAATTGAACCATATGCAATGTGAGACGCACTTAGGCATACAGGAACAATTAAGTTCGTACAATGCTCTTTTTTCGGTAAAAGCGAGCGCAAATCAATCATAAATGGTTTTACCGGTACTTGGATATCCCCTTCATTCATAACTCGCCCATTGATGACGACACGACGGCAATGATGTGAATCCATATGAAAAGATGCGATTGCAATAGGCTGTTCGCAAATTATACGTTGCAAGGCATTGTGTTCTGTCATGATATACTCGCCTCTCATTCGCCTTGCTTCCCTTATATACAGCTGGCGCGGCCAATTGCCTGTTTCGATAAACTCATCTGAAGCCAATCCCCACTGTCTCACTTCTTCCCGAATAACAAGCGGTACTTCTTCATCATTGGCTAAAAAGTACAGTAACCCTGCAACATATGTTACGTGCTGCTGATACATTTTTTCTCTTACTTCATAATTCGCATCAGGGAATGTATAATTCATCCCGATGAAATCCGTAGAAAATGCCCCATGATTATTTAAATCGGTCTTTCCATTCATCAAAGGTGTATGTAACTTCATCGCATCCCAATGCCCTGCCTTAATATAACGTAGGAGCAGTGCATAGTGATTGCGCTCATACCCGTTCGGTTTTGGGAACGACACTTTTAGCTCCTTCGTTAAACACATCCGGAAATTATATGCTTGAATACGATGATCACCCGCACCATTTTGCTCTGTCACAACCTCATCTGAAATACCATATAATAGCCCGCTTGCCGGATTGACTTCTTCAATATACGGATCTATAAAACTTTCAAATTTATGATGCTGTGTACCAAATTGAACACCATTATAAATTTCCTTATAAACAGTGCTCGCTTCTCTTCCTACAATGTATTCGACCCCTGCATGCCCCAGCAGATCACCTTCGTAGCTTGCATCAATAAATTGCTTCGCTTCATAGGTTGTGCCGTCTGTCATAACGATTTGCTGAATTTGCTGGTCTTCACAAAGAACAGTTTCAATAAATTGCTCTGTTTGAACATCAATCTCATGTTCTTGTAACCAAGTTTTAAAAATATGTTCTGCTACATGTGGTTCGAACCGTACACATTTTTCAATTCCATAGTGTTGTGCGATTTCTTCATAAAATTGCATTGCTAAACCACCAATCGCCTGTTCAGCACCTAAATCGGTCGCCCCTAATCCACTTGTCGTCATCCCGCCGACAAAGCGGCTGCATTCAGCAATACGAACATCATGTCCCTTCTTTTTTAATGTAATGGCTGCTGTAATGCCTGCCGGTGTCGCCCCATATATTAATACTTCCTGCTTGTAATGCTGTTGTCTCTTTTCTTTTTTACGGTAATAATAAACCGATTCCCACATTTATAAAGCCTCCCAACGTAACTTCGTAACCTGAACAACTCGCTGTAATGACTCAACATAATATTGAAGCGGCTCTTCCAATTGCGCCTGTTCCAGTAAATGTTCCATCTTCTTCAATAACTCCAGTACCTCAGGTTTCGCTTCCGGGTTTTTTGCTTCTACAACACGGCCAGGGAAAAATATGGCGTTATACTGACTATTTCGTGCAAAAACTTGTTCAATTTTCTCAGCTAGCTGCTGCATTGCCGGTGACAGTAAATGAGGAACGGTTTCAACGTCTTCCCAAAGCGACCGCGCAAATACGATATTGTTAAATTGCTGGTACTGCTGATAATCATATTGATCCATATGTGGCTGTGCCTTTGCGACTTTATGCAGTGGAACGACTAAATTGACCATACCGTCACAGCCGGCCTCTTTATAATTCTCTATGTCTGTCGCTATCCTTTTAAATAAAAGCGGGAAAAGTTCACTTAGCATAAAGTGGTCACTGTAATATTCAAATACCGTAAATTGTTTGTCTGTCGAACTGCGCCAGTCCATCAGGCTTTCCCATGCACGCTGATCTCGCTGTGAGGCATAACTCTGTGAATAATTACGTCCCCAATATGCATATAAAACATTTGAAGAACTCACCTGCTGCTCTTTGCGTTCAAGCATTTCCCAGCTTAGGCCAGCATTATAGACAATATGCTCTACTTCAACCTGTAGCCCAGCTCCGGCTAATGCTTGCTGGAGTTTTTCAGTGAAGGTCATATATTGAGTTAAAAAGAGCTTTGCTTCTTCACCTTTTGCTCCTACATCTTCCGGCCATAGGGAGATCCGGCGAATAACAGGTTCTGCTTCACAATAAGATACGATTACGTCAATGACATATTGTTGCGCTTTTTCATCCTGTAAAAAGTCCTGATTTTTTAGCGCATTGGCCGACGTAAATTCTGTTTCCTCACCTACTAAATCATTTACCGCCCCATCAGCAGCAGCTTTTCGTGAAACGGTAACTCCTTTTGCCTTTGCCAATAAATAACGTAAACTATGCCCGCCTAACGTAACATCAATTCCACGCTTTTTAATTTCCGGTAAAAGTGCATCCTTTACTTCATCCCAGAGGAAAAATGTAAAGAACACTTCATTTAGTCCGTTTTTTGTACCAACATCGAGCATGCTCTTTAAAAAAGGAATGTCATCGATTGTTTCAAATACATTGCCTCGACGACTGAACTTCGGTTTTCCTTCATAGGTACTTGTTAGCCCCTGGATTGCGATTTTTCTTTCTTTCTCTAATTCCAGAAATATAAGCCCTTCTACTTTTTCAATCAATTTATATACCCCGTACAACAAGGCGCGGCTTGTATTCCCTCGAATCACATAATGATTTTCTGTTTGAACAATTTCAAATTCATCCCCATTCCGTGATGGATTGAATCGTTCCAACATGACTCGTTTATCTCCCGTATAAAAGCGTTCTAGTTCCTCAAATGCAAATTGTTCAATTTCATTTTTATAATCCGGTTGTATATTCATCTGCATCGATCCCTTTCATTAATTGCTCTCTGATTGAACGAAAAGGATACCCGTTATGAGTATCCTTTGAATTGTCTTATAGTTTTACTGCTTGCTTTCTGCTATTCGATTCATATGCTGCCAGTGCAATTTCTAAAGATTTCAAACCATCATGACCCGAAATAAGCGGTTGTTTTTGTTGTTGAATAGAATTAAGAAAGTCGACAATTAAATCAAAGTCGGTATCATTTCCGCTATATAAATGTGTGAGCGATTTATTACCCTTCCCATATAATTGGAGCTTCTCGTTAAACACATCTACTTTTCGTGTTGCTTTCGTTCCGATTACTTCAATCATCACGTCACCCCATGTCGGAAATTCCGGGAACCGTGACCAGCTTGCATCATGTGAAGCAATCACTCCATTATCAAATACAATTGTCATAATTCCTGCGTCATCCGTATCAAGTTCGGTAAAATAGTTATTCGCAAATGCAGTAATTTCTATTGCTTCACTGTTCATATACCAGCGCATAATATCTACCATATGGACGGTATGATCCAATACCGCACCCCCACCTGCCAACTCCTCATCGACAAACCAGCCGCCCGGATTTTGCCCGCGATTGGTAGAGCGTATTGCAACGATCTCACCAAGTTCACCAGCATCAATGGCTGCTTTCAAATCTCGGATCGGTGCGCTGTAGCGGACAGGATAAGCAATGGACAGATGCACACCGTTTTCTTTACAAACTTCTATCATCTCGTTTGCATCGTTAATATTCGTAGCAATCGGTTTCTCACACAAAATATGTTTTTTTGCCTTTGCTGCAGCATTCACCATTTCTTTATGAAACACATTTTCACTACAGATCAGCACAACATCAATATCCTCTGCCAAAAATTCATTCATATGTGCAAAAAACGGTACATCATACTGCTTACTCGCCTGTTTGCCCCGAGTCGTATCGGTATCATAAATAGCGGTTAATTTCGTGCCCGGTATCCGCTCGATTGCCGTTGCATAGCTCGTTGCATGAATGTGCGCAAAGCTCATAATCCCAATGTTCAATGCAGTTCACCTCGTTGCAGGAGCAGCCGTACAGCAGCAAGTTTTTCATCATAGGCATCATTCCATTGAATCGCATACTGAAGAACTGCATCAATATTTTTGAATAGGTTTCGATTGTTGTCACTGTCACTCGTCATTTGTAAACTATCAAACTCTGCAATATGCAGATGACTGCTCCATTCAAATTCAATACGTTCCTGACCCGTCCGATATTCTAAATGGGCCATGATCGATTCACCAAACTCACAAAGAACGATTGTATAATGATTTTCACCGATCTCATTCGAACGCACCGATACATTTCGAACATTTCCAAACCATTCCGATACGGCAAGGATATCCTCCTCAATATACGAGAAGTTATTCGTTGTTCTGCGCAGACGGAGAACGCCTTTTACCATATCATGTGCTTTCAACACTTGATGTAATTGAATGGCAAATGAATAGGACCATAAATCAAAATAAACGAAACCTTGTTTTTCTGAAGTTGAAAATGGCTTATATGCGTCTACTTCAGGCTGGTGCAATATTGTTACGGTATCAGGCTCTTCACTGTTTTCGTTTGTAAAGCGGTACAGCGGAGAATGCATGAGCAGCTGCCGGTCTTTTTCCAATACGATTTTCATTAGTAATCACCTACAATTTTATTTCTTGTTTTGTTGCAGCTGATTCATAAATCGCCGCCAACATTTTCGTCACTTCAACCCCGTCTTCCACCGTAGAAATGGGCTGCACATTATTCAGGCAACACTCAACAAAGTGGTTAATCTCATTAATGAATGAACCAGCAAAATCAAAGCTCAACATATCGATTTGCGGGGTAATATTTATAATTGTTTCATGCTGCTCTTTTATAATGGCCAACTCCGGTTCTACTTCGGCTCCGCCATTTTCACCATAAAGTTTTACTGATACTTCATCTTGTTTTGCATGTAATGTAAAACTTACATCCACAAATAGGGAAGCACCATTTTCAAAGCGAATGAGCGCATTCGCAAGATCTTCCACATCATTGTGCTCGGCGTTATAATCAGCCGCTTTATAGAAAGATAAGTTTTCTATATGTGAGCGATTTCCCAATTTTTTATACGTATTCCCCGAAACTGAAACCGGTTTTGGTTTCCCCATTAAATACCAGCAAAGGTCGATCATATGCGTTCCTAAATCAATCAATGGCCCGCCGCCGGATTTTTTGATATCACTGAACCAGCCGCCCGGGTTCCCCAATCTGCGGATGCATGAAGCCTTCGCATAATAAATTTCCCCCAGGTCCCCTGCATCAATAAACTTTTTAAGAACGCCTACATTTGTCGCAAATCGACGTACGTAGCCAACTTGTAAAATCTTTTTCGATTCTTTTACCGCTGCTTCAACTGCATAGGCTTCATCAAGTGTTAAACTTAATGGTTTTTCAAGTAGAACATGCTTGTTTTGTTGGAGTGCCTGTATTGCAATTTCCGCATGCGAATTATTCCATGTGCAAATACTGATTGCATCAATTTCCTCGTTCGCAAGGAACTCACTCACTTTTAAATATAAATTGTTTACAAAGTATTTTTTTCCTAACGCATGTAGTCTTCGTTCATTACTATCACAAATTGCAACAATCTCTACATTGGGATTATCGAAATAAGGTTTCAAATGGTACTCGGAAATAGATCCTCCTCCAATTACACCAACCTTTAACATGTTAATTCCCTCCCGAATATTCAATGATGGCGGTCAATGCCTCACTGCTCTCTAATATGTCATACACACCGGCTGAATCTTCAAAAGGAATTTCCAGTTGGACAAAGTCAGAAACATCGATCGCCTTTCGTTCCAATAAACGTATATAGGCTGCCAGATTGCGTCCTTCCGTCCAGCGAACATAATGATACGGGTAATCAATTGCCTCTTTTTCATAGCGAACATCATAACGACCTGGTCCCCCAGCTCTTGAAATCGTAATGACCGCTTCTTTTATGAACAATTGCTCTCGATTAAATTGCGGTTCTACATCACCGACAATAACAATTCTCCCTTGCTTACGAACCCATTCAAGGCTACGGGAAGTTGTTTCAGAATGTTTGCCACCAGCACATAAGAGAACAGCATCTACACCATGCCCGTTTGTAAAATTCATAATATGCTGTTCCATTTTTGTTAAATCCGAAAAAACCTCAATGCCCGGTGTATCTTTCAGCATTACAGCTCTTTTTTCATCGGGCTCATAGCAAATGACATCATAGCTTGCAGCAGTACAAATCTTTGCAATCATTTGTCCAAGTACACCTAACCCGATAACTACTACCGACTCACCAAACTGCAACTGTCCTTGGCGTATAGCATGAATGGCAATCGTACCGTGTGCTGCAAATGCCGCGTGCTTTGGCAAAACTTCTGCAGAACATTTAGCTACTAATAGTTCAGGTACAACAAGCTGCTCCATATGCCCAACATAAGGTGCACCATAGCAAGCAACCATATCACCTACTTGAACGGATTTAACACTTTGACCAACTTTCTTTACTTTACCAACGGCGCTATAGCCAAGCTGACGTACACCTTGTTTGCTTCCTTCAATTAATAACCGTTCAGTTCCTGGTGAAACAGCAGTATAATGGGTTTCTACTAATACTCCTGTTGGAAAAAGCTCAGGTTGTTCAATTTCAGCTATTTTCACGACACCATCATGTGCTTGTAAAGCTTTCACTTTTCTCACCTGATTTCCACTTTGCTAAATTTTGTTTAACAAATGCATCATCATGTAAATGCGGATACATTTTGTAAACACGCGTTATTTCTTCCGCTTGGCCTTCACTTAATACTTCATGGTCTGCCAGACACCAGTTTCCTTTTAACAACCCTTGTCTCGTCAATACTTCATTGATACCTGCAATACTTCCTTTAAAGGCATGTGCCGGGTCAAAGAAAGCCGCATTCGCATCCGTCACTTCGATAGCTTTTGTTAACCAGCTTGCACCAATTTGTGCTTTATCCCGAATTGCCTTGATCTCATCAAAATATTGAACTGCTGTTTTTGCCCATACTGACCAATGCCCTAACAGGCCGCCAACTATTTTCTTTTTAACGGTTTTGCCATTGATAGTAAATGCATATTCAGTTAATAAATCAATAATGATATTATCGTCATTTCCTGTATAAAGAGCGATTTCATCCCGGCGTTCGCTATTGCATACAGCCCGAACAACATCTAATGTTTGATACCGATTAAAAGGCGCCATTTTGATCGCTAATACATTTTCTATATTGGCAAGTTCATACCAAAACTGATAGGTGAATACACGCCCGCCAACTGATGGCTGTAAATAGAAACCAACTACAGGAATGATTTTGGCAACTTCTCTCGTACGTTCTAATAACTGCGCTTCTGATAAATGCTGCAGTCCTCCCATACTTAGTAATGCTAAATCATAGCCAAGCGTTTTTAAAACTGTCGCTTCATTTTTTGCCTGTTCTAACGGACCACAAACACCTCCTATTTTTATGAAGGATTCAGGTACATTTGCTTTTTTCATCTCATCTATGGCAATTGATAGAACACGCTCATACAAGTTGTATTGCGGATCGCGGATTTCAAATTGTGTCGTATGAACACCAACAGCTAAGCCCCCGACACCCGCATCAATATAATATTTCGTCAAGGCACGCTGACTTATCTCATCCAATGTTTTGTCTTCGTTTAACGCCAATGGATGTGCCGGAATAAATGCACCTTCAAACAATGCCTTTTTTACCGCTTCATTCATTTAAAACGCCCCTTTTCTCTCTTGGAAATGCGTTGGTTTATTTAATGTTGCACCATCTAATTCCACCCAATTTGCAACCATATCAAGCATTTGCTCAACGGATACACGGGGATAGCCGAATAATTTATGGGCATGAGCCGCTGTATTTAATAATGCTGTTTCCTGTTCGACCCCTATAATAATTGCTTCCTTATTAAAGCGTTTTGCAAACTCCTTCGCCAGCCAGCGAACAGATAAGGTTTCCGGTCCCGTTACATTCAGTATTTTTACGGGCGAGTCACAATGTAATAGCGAGCGAATCGCGTATTCGTTTGCATCCCCTTGCCAGATTACATTGACACTGCCCATCGTGACATCAACCGCCTCATTATTGTAGACAGATTTTGCAATTTCCAATAACACACCATATCGTAAATCAATTGCATAATTCAAACGGAACATGAGCATTTTTGTTTGAAAACGATTGGAGAAATTGGTGAAAATACGTTCTCTTCCTAATGTGGACATTGCATATTCTCCAACCGGAATAGGAGTCACATCTTCTCCGCAATTTCCTGCCGTTACAGGAGTAAATGGATAAATGTTACCAGAAGAAAATACAACAATATTTGAGTTTTTAAATTTATCCGCCACACGGCCAGGTACGTATGTATTCATCGCCCATGTGAAATGTTCGTTATTAACTGTACCGAATTTATTGCCAGCCATAAAAATGATATTCGGAATATCCGGCAACTGAGCAAGTTGCTCTTCATCCAGTAAGTCACAAGTAATTGTTTCAATTCCAGCCGACTCTAGTTGTTCTTTCATGTCTTTATTTGAAAATCTGGCGACACCGATGATTCGTTTCTCAATCCCTGCTTCTTCAGCAGCGCGCTTCGCCATTTTTGCTAAAGTAGGACCCATTTTACCTGCAATCCCTAAAATTAAAATATCACCATCTATTTTCTTTATATCCTCTACTAATGCGACGGACGGTTTTGTCATAAATTCTTCTAATTGTAATACCGTTTCCATAGCGGTCACCCCTTTGTAATTTGAATATTCTAAAATTTTCCTGTAAAATTATATTAATATGGATTTTTGGGAGGCACAGTCATTATGAATCAAGCAATTCCGTATACCTCACAAAGTATGATAGGGATTATTGTTCCTGGTATTTTGCAGGATACAATTAAAGAAGCATTACGTGGATTCCCTAATATCCAGCCACACTATTTTTTAACACAAGACTTTATAATGACGGATGAGTTACAGCGATTTATATACGAATATGAAATGCTTGTCGCTGCAGATCCTTATATTTTTCAGCAATTAAAGTTATATGATTCTTCTTTGCAACTTTATCAAATTAATAGTAGAGCGCTTCAGCTTTACGAATTACTGTTAACCCATAAATTACAAAATGAACAGAAAGATTACTGTTTTGACTTGCTGCAACAAAGTACCATTTTGTCGATTACACATCAATTACAACATAAAATTGATTTTGTGTTTTCTGTTGGCGAAACAGTTGAAGCCATATTAGATAATCATATGAGACATGCTAAACTTGGCTACTACCCTGTAACTACGATTGCATCTGTCTATGAATTATTATGTGAGCACAATATCGAATGTCGCTATTTAATTCCGACAAAGCAAGAATTGATTGTTGCTTTCGAAAGGGTCCTATTGGCTTCTAAAGGGCGACAAAACAAAGAAAGCCAGATTGTATATGGTTTAATTCAATTTGAATCAATCGTTAAACAAGAACAGTCTAAAGTGGAGCAAATACTGCAGCAGTTCACACAGCAAATGGATGGTCATTTAATCATGTTGAATCCATTACAATATAGTTTTATTACGACACGTGGACAATTTGAGCGTGAAACTTTAGGATACAAACATTTGCCGCTGCTTTCCCGCTTTAAGGAAGAGCTGCATATCAATTGCACAATCGGTGTCGGTTTTGGGATCAATGCAAATGATTCCGGACGTCATGCAAAACAAGCTCTCTACCAGGCAAATGAAAACGGACCAAACCTTTGTTATATCGTACGTGAAGACAATAGTGTAATCGGTCCGATCGATACGACCGTTTTTATTAACTATGAACAGTACCCGCTGGTCATAACGGATTTAAGATTATTGGAGCGGGCCGAAAAAGCCGGTATGTCTGCTTCCTATATATCCAAATTAATGGGTAGAATTATGAAGCACCAAAAATTTATTTATACGGCCGAAGAACTTGCTCAAACACTGAACATTACGTTACGTAGTGCAAATCGGATCCTACTAAAATGGCTAGATGCAGGACTTGTTGATATTATCGGCGAGGAAAAGGTAGCCCACCGCGGTCGTCCTAAACGCATCTACTATATCCAGTTTTTAGAAAATATAAAAAATCAGTGACTTTTGCTTGCAACATACTTTATTTGTTCTAATAGTTTAATTGTTTGCAATGTGTCTGTTTGATCAATGGCACTTTTTCTCTCTATAAAAAATTGCACTATCGCATCAATCAGGTAATCATAAAATCGGATATCTCCTTCAGCAATTTCAAACCATTCACTTTGCTGCTGTGTATGTGCTACAAACTGAAAACTTTGATGATGCTGTAAGTAACCGCGAATTGTAGATACTGTCCCGTCTTGAAATGTTAACGTGATAAAGTGTTGCTGATTATTAAAGTTGACAGCTATGTCTTTGACAGAAGTTCCTTTTAACGCACTGATCATTTCCATTGCATGTATTCCATAGTAGGAATAGTCGAATTCCTGCAGCATCGGCAGAGGAGTTATAATGTCCACTGCCTCGATGCTTTTATGAGATTTTGCCAGTTGAATTTCTTCAGCAAAGCGTAATGCTGAGCAGCTCATCAAAGGTATTCCCTTTTCATTGGCAAGCTCTATAATAGAACTCGCCTGCTCATAATTTTGTGCCAGTGGTTTATCGATAAATATAGGTTTATCAGATGCAGACAAATCTGCAAATTGCTCGAAATGCTGTGAGGCATCAACCGATGTAATGATAAACGCATCACAAATGTTTGCTAGTTCCTGTAGTGTAGTAATAAAAGGAATTCCATTTTTACGTAACTCCCCTGAAACTCGGTCAATTCGGTTTCTGCTTAATTCAATTAAAGATCCTCCGCGATAAGCGAATAGCTCATGACCTTTTTTCTTCAGCCTTTCACTAAACGCTAATGCATGAGTTGAATCTGTTCCGATCATACCTATTTTCATAGAATCCCCCTATTTAATACCTGACATTGTAATCCCTTCTGTAAAATAACGTTGGAAGAAAATAAATATTAAAAATGTCGGTATAAATGAAATTGTTGCTCCTGCCATTTCGACACCGAAGTTCCCTTCTTTTCCAAGCATCGAGGCAAGACCAACTGTAACAGGGAACATCTTTTCATTTGTTAAATAAATTAATGGCTGGAATAAGTCATTCCAATTTGAAATAAAAGCAAAAGTTCCTACTGTCGCAATTACCGGAAATGACAGCGGCAAGATAATCTTGAAGAAGATTTGCCAGTCATTTGCACCGTCAATATAAGCGGCCTCTTCCAAATCTTTCGGTATCCCCTGTAAAAATTGTCGTACTAAAAATACCCCCATAATTGCCCATAATTCCGGTACAATCAATGCCCAATATGTATTAATCCATCCAAAATCGGCGAACATAATATATTTGGGAATAATAAATAACTGTTGTGGAATCATGATGACTGCCATGAAAATCCAAAAAATTGCTTCTTTACCCCAAAATTGCTTTTTCGCAAATATATAACCGAGTAGTGCCGCAAACAGCATTTGTGTTATAACAGGAATGACAGTAATAACGATAGAGTTCCAAATCCACCGTATAAAAATCCCATTTGTAAAAATTGTTATATAGTTTTGGATTGATGGATTGGTCGGCAGCCAAAACAGCGGATCAATCTGTGCCTGTTTCACTTCTTTTAATGACCCGAACACCATAATGATGAATGGCATTATAAAAATGACCGCTAATATTGCTAATGCTGTATAAGAGATTACTTTTTTCATTTATCTGCTCCTTCCCGCACCAGCTTAATAATAATTTGGATCTTTCCCAATATATTTACGTTGTATTAACGAGATAATTAGAATGATAAAGAACAACACATATGATAAAACTGCTGCATAGCTTAAATTCAAGCTTGTAAATCCTTGATGGTACAAGTAATACACGATTGTTGTTGTTGAGTAGTTCGGTCCCCCATTCGTTAACAAGAACGCCGAGTCGAAAATTTGGAATGAACCAATCGTTGTTGTAATCGCCACGTAAAAGTGGATAGGCTTTAACATCGGGAATGTAACTTTCCAGAAGATTTTCCATGGACTAGCACCATCGATACGTGCTGCTTCATACAATTGACGGTCGATGGATTGTAAACCCGCATAATAGTAAATCATTGTTGTACCCGCTACTTTAAAAATACTTAGTCCTGCCAAGACTAGAAGTGCCTGTGATGAACTAGATAAAAACAGCTGCGGGTTAATACCGACAAAACCGATTAAATAGTTGATAAAGCCATCTTCTGTCCCACGGAACAGCCATCCCCAAATTCCTGCGATAATTACGAATGATGTAACAACAGGCAAGAAAAACAACCCTTTGAAAAACCCTGAAAATTTAACCCCTGAATTAATGATTACTGCCAAAATTAGGCCAAGTGCCATTGTCGGAACTATATAATAGATGGAAAACTTAACAGTATTCCATATTGCTTTCCAAGCGATTTCATCATCAAATAGACTTTTCCAATGTTTTAACCCAACGAACTCTGGGTCCCCGATAATTTTCCAGTCATGAAATGTTAAATAAAAACTTAAAACAAATGGGTATACTTGAAAAATGATAAAATGAATAATTACTGGAATGAGCACGACATAGACTAACAAATTTTTATTTAGCTCTCTTTTTATCCGTGCACTAAGTGATTGTTTAGAAGTTGTAGAGGTCACATGCCTCACCCTTTCTGTACTTGAAGTAATGAGAGAGTTTGATCTTCTAGACCAAACTCTCCTTTTAAATTATTTGTTAATTAACTTATCAATTGCGTCTGCCGATTTATCCGCAGCTTCCTGAGGAGATTGTTTTCCTTCTAACATTGCTTGAATTTCCGCTTGAACTAAAGGCATAATATTACGGCCTTCTGGATGAATAATACCTGGCTTCGCATATTGTGTGTACTCCGCTAACTGAGCCATGTATTGTTGTGAATCGAAAATATCCTTCGCTTCATCACGTGTCGGGATATATTGTGTAATATTATTGAATGTACGTTGGTTATCTGTGTTTGTAACATACTTCATGAACTCTGCCGCAGCTTCCGGATTTTTAGAAATCGCCGAACCTACAAACATCCCAACAGTACCGTAAGTTAACTGCTCTGCATCTTTTAATGGAGGAGCAATAACAAAGTCAAATGGCTTCTCAGCTAATAAACGGTTTACCGAAATCCCAGAACCATTTACAGCTAATAATTTTCCGCCGAAGTACAGTGAGTCATGATCAAGCGCCGTAATTGAATCTTGAGGAATCCATCCCTTTGTATACATTTCGTTAATTAATTCAAATGACTTAACTGCTTCAGGCTTGTTAATTAAGATGTTATTATCTTCATCAATTACGTTACCGCCAGCTTGCCATAAAAATGGATAAAGCGTGTTATTTAAAGAACCTCCACCTGCATATGAGAAAGCATAATAACCTGCTGCTTTTGCCTTTTCAGCTAAAGCTTTAAATTCATCCCATGTTGTCGGAAGGCTGTTTTCATCTACGCCTAATTCCGTCAAAATATTTTTGTTATAAATTAAAGACTC
Source organism: Solibacillus sp. FSL K6-1126 (assembly GCF_038003445.1). Taxonomy (NCBI): domain Bacteria; kingdom Bacillati; phylum Bacillota; class Bacilli; order Caryophanales; family Caryophanaceae; genus Solibacillus; species Solibacillus sp. FSL K6-1126. The sequence goes on from NZ_JBBOPD010000001.1 coordinate 3,814,632, forward strand.
TGCCGTTTGTAAAATTGGCATCCCATACTGTTTGCCTTTCCAGCTTGTTGCTTCGATGGCAGTCGGTACGAAGCCGCTTAACTCTTCATCTGTAACATATTGCGATATATCTAAAATTAATTGTTGCTCTGCATATTGTGGCATCTGGTCGGGAATTACATAGAATACGTCCGGACCTTGACCAGCCGCTAAAGCTGTTAAGATTTTTTGGTCACGATTTGCCCAAGGAATTTGTTCGAAGTTTACTTTAACCCCTGTTTCTGCTTCAAAGTCCGATGCAAATGTTTTCCACATATCCCCTTCACCTGTTGAGCCGTCTGTATAAGGGTGTGCCCAAACTGTGATTTCACCTGATAATCCTGAAGACTCTTCTGTATCTGTGTTAGCGCTTCCATTATCCGAATTGGTATTCGCATCTGTCGTTGTCGTTTCATCTTCGCTACATGCAGCCATAACAACAGAAAGCACTAATACTAAAAATAGCAGTCCCAACTTTTTAAAAATTGTATTACTCATAACCCATCCCCCTTTTCATTTTCCCTCTGTATAAAAATAGCAAAATAGCTATTTTTTCCAGACTACAAAAAAACGAGGAGGAACTCAAGTCCATTAAAAGTCCTTAATTTAAATTGTACAATTTTTCAGACTTATTTAATTTATAATAATAGCAAGGGGGGATCATTATGACATTTTGGGACGGCTTTTACAGTTTTGGTGTTAAGCTATTAAAAATAATTTACTTGAACTTTCTATGGCTGTTTTTTTCTGCGATCGGACTTTTCGCTTTCGGTCTGTTTCCAGCGACGATTGCATTATTTACGATTACAAGACAATTTCTGCTCGATATTGATAAGCCGATTACTCGAACATTTTGGGAAGTGTATAAAAATGAGTGGGTTAGAGGAAATGGGTATGCGGTGATTAGCTATATTATCGTGCTCATTTTAGCAATCGACTTTTATGCTATTTATATGTTTGACTCTTTATCAATTCTTCTTATTCCAACTTTCATCATTGCCTTTATCATTTTTGGTACGTTGTTTTTCTTCTTTCCTGTATACGTCCATTTTGATCTAGCATTTTTGCCAATGATAAAACAAGCATTTTTATTTACGATTACTTCGCCTTTCACAGTCATTTTAAATGCGTTAAGTATCGTATTGATCTATGGCATTTTCAACATTATGCCAGGTGCAATCCCTTTATTTGCCGGAAGTGTGGTTAGTTTGTTCGTGATGAAATTCTCGCTTCGTTCCTTTAAGAAAATTGAACAAGGGAAAGTATCGGAGGCTGTAACATTATGAACGGACTGCACCCTGAACTATTTGAAAGTATTAATCGTAAATTAAAAAATTCTCGTACATTCGAGCAACTGATCATGAACAGAACATTTGTCCATTTTTCAGAGCAAAACTACCAACTTGAAAATTGCTCAATCGAAGAAATGTTGATAGGAAGTATACGAGTCATACGTATACAGCCGAAGAAAGCAGTACAAAATATGCCGTGCTTTATTTGGCTTCATGGTGGAGGGATGGTGTTCGGCAATCCGGATGACAGCGTTCCTTATGTAATAGATTTGGTCCAACATTTCCAGGCGGTGGTGTTCATTCCGCAATATCGTCTTGCTCCGGAAAATCCTTATCCTGCTGCTTTAGAAGACGGGTATGAGCTGTTAAAGTGGATTAGTGAACATGCAAGTAGTCTGAATATAGATCCAATGAAAATAATTGTAAGTGGTGGCAGTGCCGGGGGAAATTTGGCATTGGCCATTGCTTTAAAATCACGAGATGAAATAGGGCCAAAAATAGCAGCGGTTTTACCGTTGTATCCGATGCTGGATGCAAAAGAAAGGCCATTTCATAAAAAGTTTACTTCACCTGCTATATGGAATGCAGAAAAAAATAAAAAAAGTTGGCGTGCTTATTTACCTGGTACCGACAATATTTCTCCATACGCATCGCCTTTTTATGCGAATGTTGAAGGACTTCCGCCTGTTTATACATTTATCGGAACTCACGATTTATTTTACGAGGAAGTATGTGAGTTTGTGGATAAGCTACAGCAAGCCCGTGTACAAGTCCAATTTGATATTTATCAAGGATGTACACACGGATTTGATTTAGAAGAAATACCTATTGCCCGTGAAGCGAAAAAACGGCTTTTAAATATTACTTCGAAATTATTAAAGTAACCGCAATATGGAGGCCCGTTGTATTTTTCACGGACCTCCACTTTTTATGCCAATCCACTATATGGATAAAGCAAATTATTAGGATACACAATTTCTTTTTGGTTTTTTACAAACATAGCCCCATCATCTATGAACACACCTTGCGTGACAGGAAGCTTTATATCATCCGGTGTAAACCACAGCCTGATCTGTTCAGATTGAATTGGTAAACAACCGAGTATTTCCTGTATATTAACCGGCTCTTTAGAAATCACATCAATTAACTCCGCATGTTGGGCTGTTTCATTTAAAATGACAAATGCCTGAAAGTTTGGCACATAGTAAATACAATCTTGGTATTGGGTCAATGCATGGAACATCACAATATTTTCATTTTGAACCATACTCATTTTCTGACTAACAGGTTTTCTAAACACAGTTGTTTCATAAAATATGTTTCTTGTCGGTTTATCTTCCAAGTTAACTTTCTTTACTTCTGTATAAACCGGTTCAATGTCTTTTTTATTCACAGTAAATATAGATTGCGTCCGAGTTTCAAAACCAAACTTCGGATAAAAGTCCAATACTGTTTTGTTTGCAAACAAGTATATGATATTTGCATCCACATGATCTTCCATAACTTTTTCCATAAGCTGACGCGATAATCCTTTTCCTTGGAATGTTGGATTTGTCATAACAGTTCCGATTTGAACTGCTTTATACTGCCTGCCATCCAAAATCATCGTTCCATGACTGGTAGAAACATTGGCTACTATTTCACCATCCACTTCAAATACATAAGGACAATATGTATCGTTCCAATACCCTAGCTCATCCCATTGTCTAAAATTCAAACCAAAAGTATCATTTGCCAGTTTAAAGAAACTCCCTTTCAACTGCGGATTAAGGCGCACAGCTTCCCCTTTTATGAGATTCACTGCAATCCCTCCTTTTTAAAATTTTCGTAAATTATTTTTCCTTCTGAAACAGTTAATACAACTTCTTCGTTTTCGTTAACTATATAAAAGTCAGCATCTTTACCAATTTCAATTGACCCTTTATTTTCAAACAACCCTAACAGCTTTGCACTGTTAGTTGCAGTCAGCTTAGCTAGTGTCACATCTGATAATCCGAGCCAGTCTTTCATATTTTTTCGGGCCTTGTTTAAATTCAGCGTACTTCCAGCAAGCGCGTCACTCCCGACTAATTTACATAAGCCATCTTCTACCCGGACTTGTTGTCCACCTAAATCATAAATACCGTCTGTTAATCCAGTTGCGCGCATACTGTCTGATATTAATATCATTCGGTCTTCACCAATCGTGTCGTAAATAAAGCGAATCATGTCCGGATGAATATGAAATCCGTCAGCAATAATTTCCAGCATACACTCACTTTGCAGTAATGCGACCTGCAAGCCGGGCTCCCTATGATGGATCGGCCTCATCCCATTACAAAAATGAGTGGCATTCTGAATAAGCTGTTGTCTCAATAATGCCTTTGTCTCATCATAGGTGGCATCTGAGTGACCAATGGATGCTACAATGCCGTTATGTTTTAAGTACGTTGCAAGCTTATGGCCTTTATCTAGCTCTGCCGCTAGTGTAACAAGCTTAATTTCGTATTGGGCAGACCTGTTTAGATGGTCAAATATTTCTACAGAAGGTTTTATAATAAACTGATCGGACTGTGCCCCTTTTTGAATCGGGCTAATGAAAGGACCTTCTAAATGTATGCCTGCAATTTTTGCACCTTTTACATTGTTTTTCATATTCGCAATCGCTTGTACAACACGCTCGATTTGATTTTCTTCCGCAGTCATCGTTGTCGCTAAAAAGGTTGTCACCCCGTGTTTTGCAAGTGCCGTACTTATCGTATTTAGACTGCTTTCCGTTCCGTCCATTACATCAGCACCTGATATTCCGTGAATATGCTGATCAATCATCCCCGGCATCATTTTATAAGCTGTCTTTGTTTCTACCAGATCGACCTTTTCAGGTAATTCATCCCTTTTGCAAAACTGAACTATTTTTCCACCTTCAATTACAGCGTAACAATCATCCTCTATCCGCTGTTCCCGGATAATTTGGAGTGGTCCAATACACCATGTTTTTTCCATGAACATTTCCCCCCTCTACCTCGCCTTATATATTCCCCATTATTAGCCTATACTTGTCATTTTTCAAGAAAATTCCTTTTTTAGCCAAAATAAAACGGCAGTCCAATTTAAAAATGGACTGCCGTTTCTAAGAAGAAATTAACGTTTATTAATTTCTTCCATTAAGATTTGGTTTGTTAATTGTGGGTTTGCTTGACCTTTAGAAGCTTTCATAATTTGTCCAAGAAGTGCTTTAATCGCACGGTCCTTACCAGCTTTGAAGTCTTCTACTGATTTTGCATCATTATCAAGAACAGTTGTTACGAAACCACGGATTACTTCCGGATCAGAAATTTGAACTAAGCCTTTTTCCTTCACAATTTTCGCAGCGTCTCCACCATTCGTTACTAACTCAGTGAATACTTTTTTCGCGATTTTAGAAGAAATTGTACCGTCCGAAATTAATTTCACCATACCAGCCAAGTTTTCCGGTGTTAGAGCTGTATTTTTCAGCTCTTTTTGTTCTGCATTTAAGTATGCAGAAATATCACCCATTAACCAGTTAGCTGATAATTTCGCATCAGCACCTGCGTTTACAGTTGCATCAAAGAAATCTGAAATCTCTTTGTTTACTACAAGTACGTTTGCATCATAATCATTTAAGCCTAATTCAGAAACATAACGTGCTTTACGAGCATCCGGTAATTCTGGAATCTCGTTACGTACGCGCTCTACCCATTCATCAGAAATTGAAAGACGCACTAAGTCCGGCTCTGGGAAGTAACGGTAATCATCTGTACCTTCTTTAACACGCATAAGAATTGTTTTACCTGTTTTCTCATCAAAACGGCGTGTTTCCTGCTCAATAACGCCACCAGCCATTAATACTTCTGCTTGGCGGATTTCTTCGTGCTCTAAACCACGACGGACAAAGTTGAATGAGTTTAAGTTTTTAAGCTCCGTTTTCGTACCGAACTCTTCTTGACCGTATGGACGGATTGAAATGTTCGCATCACAACGAAGAGAACCTTCCTCCATACGTACGTCAGAAACGCCTGTATATTGGATGATTGATTTTACTTTTTCAAGATAAGCATACGCTTCGTCTGGCGTGCGGATATCCGGCTCAGAAACGATTTCTACTAATGGCGTACCTTGACGGTTTAAGTCCACTAAAGAATAGCCATCAGCATGCGTTAATTTACCAGCATCTTCTTCCATGTGAAGACGTGTAATACCGATTTTCTTTTTATAGCCTGGAGTATCACCTTTAGCTGGAATTTCGATTTCTACCCAACCGTTTTTACCGATTGGCTTATCAAATTGTGAAATTTGGTAAGCTTTCGGATTGTCCGGATAGAAGTAGTTTTTACGGTCGAACTTAGTTTCCTGTTCGATTTCCATGTTTAATGCTAAAGAAGCACGCATAGCGTAATCTACTACTTGTTTATTTAATACTGGTAAAACACCTGGATAACCAAGGTCGATTACTGTTGTATTTGTGTTTGGTTCCGCACCAAAGTGGTTTGGACTGCTAGAGAAGATTTTTGAGTTTGTTTTTAACTCAACGTGAATCTCTAAGCCAATGACTGTTTCAAAGTTCATTTTATTTTACCTCCCATAATGCTGGAGTTTGTTTAGCGAAATCTGTTTGTTGCTCATAAGCATATGCCACACGGTAAAGTGTTTCTTCATCGAAATGCTTACCGATAATTTGTAAACCTAATGGTAATCCGTTTTCAAAACCGCATGGAACTGAAATTGCCGGTACACCTGCTAAGTTGATTGGAATTGTTAAAATATCGTTTGCGTACATTGTCATTGGGTCGTCAATGTTTGCACCAATAGCGAATGCTGGTGTTGGTGCAGTTGGCCCGATGATTACATCATAGTTTTCGAACACTTTGTCATAATCAGCTTTGATTAAAGTACGTGCTTGTTGTGCTTTTTTGTAGTAAGCATCATACGTACCAGCTGATAATGAATATGTTCCAAGCATAATACGACGTTTTACCTCATCGCCGAAACCTTCAGCACGAGATTGTTTGTACAGCTCTAATAAGTTTTTCGCGTTTTCTGAACGGTAGCCGTAACGAATACCATCGAAACGTGAAAGGTTTGAAGATGCTTCTGATGAAGAAAGGATGTAATAAGCTGCTAACGCGTATTTAGAGTGTGGTAATGATACCTCTTCTACTGTAGCACCTAACCCTTTTAATACTTCCAATGCATCAAGAACCGACTGTTTTGCTACTTCGCCAACGCCTTCACCTAGGAATTCTTTTGGTACAGCAATTTTTAAGCCTTTAATATTACCGTCTAAAGCGGCTGCATAGTTTGGTACAGGCACATCCGCAGAAGTAGAATCCATTTCGTCTACACCTGAGATTGCTTCAAGTAATAATGCATTGTCTTTTACATTGCGTGTAATTGGTCCGATTTGGTCTAAAGAAGATGCGAATGCAACTAAACCAAAACGTGATACACGACCATATGTAGGTTTCATTCCTACAACACCACAGTAGGCTGCTGGTTGACGGATTGATCCACCCGTATCAGAACCTAGTGAAAATGGTACTTCACCCGCTGCAACTGCAGCTGCAGATGCACCTGAAGAACCACCTGGCACATGCGAAAGATTCCATGGGTTTTTAGTTGTTTTATAAGCCGAGTTTTCATTTGAAGAACCCATTGCGAATTCATCCATATTTAATTTACCGACTGTGATCATGCCTGCATCACGTAATTTTTTTACGATTGTTGCATCGTAAATTGGCATAAAACCTTCCAGAATTTTAGAAGCACAAGTTGTTTCCAATCCTTCTGTTACGATATTATCCTTTACGCCAATCGGCATACCGAATAATGGACCGCGCTCCTCAAAAGGAACTTGATCTAATTCAGCTGCTTTTGCAGTTGCTTGTTCTTTATTTAATGCTAAGAAAGCTTGTACATCGCCGTCCAACTTTTCAATGCGGTCAAACGCTTCTTTTGTTAAATCCGCAATTGTTAGTTCACCCGACTTTAAGCTCTCTTGCAATTGTGCTGATGTGCGCTCAAATACTGTCATGCGAGTGGTTCCTCCTATTACTCCATAATTGATGGTACTTTAATTTGACCTGCTTCTTGTTCTTTTACGTTCAGCATTACTTTTTCAAGAGGTAAGCCTTCTTTTGCTACGTCCTCACGAAGTACGTTCACTAAAGGTAAAACATGTGAAGTCGGTTCTACATTTGTTGTATCTAATTCATTTAACTGCTCTGCGAAATCAGTAATTTTCCCTAGTTGTTCAGCAAATTTCTCTGCTTCCTCTTCTGTAATAGCAAGGCGAGCTAAGTGTGCTACGTGTTTTACTTCTTCTTTCGAAATTTTTGCCATTTGTTACACCTCCAAGTTATCGAATCAAATATACCTCGGCAAAATCCGGATCATCCGCCGGGTCTATATGTGGAGTCAGTGATTGTTTTGGATACCCGCTGATTCTACATAAACCATGCCCATAATGATAACATTTTTCCATGTAAAAATCTCCGCTTTAGGAAAAAATCCAGCAAACAATCCCCCACTTATGACGTTTTTTCGCCAAATTAACGCATTAACGTAATGAAGTAGATTTCTTTTACAAAAAGAAAATACCACACTCGTAAAAGTATGGTATTTTTCGAAAGATTTTACTCATAAATATGAATAAAAGGTTCATCTTCATTTGGTTCTTTAATAATCAGTACTTCGGGTCCGTTAACAGAGGTAATGCTCACCGAAATATACAGGTCAAGTGGTAAATGATTAAGCATTAAACCGGTCAAATACTGGGTAAATCCTGTAATTTCAGCTGTTCCGTAAAACTGGATCGGAATTTCGATATCAAGCTTCTGGACCTTTTTGTTCTGGTAAAAGCCAGTCGCAAACACGCTCGTGAAGTTTGAGAAATACTTGTCGACATCTTGTTTGAAGTTTTGGAAATTCGTATTCAGGTCACGATATACATCATCCGGTGAACTCATCGGGAAAGTAACGTATTTTTCATCGATTACCTTCCATTCACCCAATTCTGTCTTTCCTTTATCCGCAAAATTATAGTCGGTGTACGTTCCCGGCACAATTGCATTTCTTTCAGCTTGTTTAAATAGAGCAATGACGATTGGAACATCTGCCAGTTCCGGACGGGCACGCAATCGATTGATCACTTCCTGCGCTATTTTTTTACCTTCTGCATCTATTTTTGCATCCGGAATTTTCTCTTCAAAAAATTCTCCATACTGCTCTTTTTGATAATAGTAAACTGAATTTAATGCTAAACCGATTGAAACACCAGCCAGCTTTACTTTGTTCTCATCGGTTTTTGTTAAATAATTTTGTTCCACAATATGTGCCAAATAAACTGGCGCTTCTGTCGCTTTTACAGTCGGATCCATTTCCTTGCCTGTCGCCTCATCCACACTTGATGGGTTTAGACCTTGGTACTCCGGTCCTTTATCTTCAGTTTGATTTGGACGGGCCAGCCAGTATTTCAATGTTTCTTCATCTAAATACTGCCCTTCCTGGAAGTAATAGTTTTCCGTATCAAAATGATTTTGCGAAATACGCATTAAGCCTGTTTCGACTTCCTTCATATCGTACTTCGTATAAATATTGGAAACAACTAAACCACGGCTTGCACTTTCCTTATATGGAATCAATGTACGATAAAATTTATCGTTTATTTGCATATTCGGGATAATTGTTGTTTCCACAGCTTGTTCTGTATCTGATTCTTGCGTCAGTTCTGTATCAGGTGTGAGGTTTGGCGCACACGCTGACAACATCGCCGCTACAATTATCGCAGGTATCCAGCGATAACGTTTCATGAGAGCAAGTCCCCTTTACTATATTAATTGTTCGATTAGGCGCACTTCATCCCAAATTTCAATGCCTAAGCTTTGTGCCTTTTCTAGCTTCGAGCCTGCATCTTCTCCGACAATTACAAGGTCTGTTTTTTTACTGACACTCCCTGCAACCGTACCACCTAACTGTTCTATTTTCGCCTTTGCTTCGTTACGTGTCAATTGCTGTAATTTGCCTGTCAGTACAATTGTTTTACCAGCAAAAGGATTTGCCCCTGCTTCCACGACAATTTTCTTGCCTTTATAGCTCATATTTAAGCCAAATCCTTTTAGGCGTTCGATTAATTGTTGTACTTGCTCGTTTGCAAAATACGCGACAATCGATTCGGCCATTTTATCGCCAATTTCATGAATATCTTTCAAATCTTCTTCAGTGGCAACCATTAATGCATCGATTGTTTCAAAATGTGCTGCCAAAATCTTAGCTGCTTTTTCACCAACATGGCGAATGCCAAGACCGAATAATAGTCGTTCCAGCGAATTGTCCTTTGACTGAATAAGTGCTTCAACTAAATTTGTCGCCGATTTTTGCCCCATTCGCTCCAGGTTGATCAGTTGTTCTACTGTCAGTTCATATAGTCCTGCTACATCTTGAATATAGCCTTCTCTCAGCAGCTGTTCTACTACCTTCTCGCCAAGACCGTCGATATTCATCGCATTGCGGGAAACGAAATGCTTCACACCTTCCGCGATTTGTGCAGGACATTGTGGATTCACGCAGCGCAATGCTACATCAGTATCAATGCGTACAACTTCTTCATCACATGCGGGACAATGTGTCGGCATTTTATATGGTACGGCGTCATCCGGGCGCTGTTCCAGAACAACCCCCACAATTTGCGGAATAATATCCCCCGCTTTCCGCACAATGACCGTATCATCGATTCGAATGTCCTTTTCACGAATCAGGTCTTCATTGTGCAATGATGCACGGCTCACAGTAGTTCCGGCTACAAGTACCGGTGTTAAAATCGCTGTCGGAGTAATAACGCCCGTACGACCTACCGTCAGTTCGATATCCAGTAATTTTGTTATAACTTCTTCAGCCGGGAATTTGTAGGCAATTGCCCAGCGCGGCGATTTTGCCGTAAAGCCAAGCTCATCTTGGTGGGCATAGCGATTCACTTTAATGACGATACCATCAATTTCATACGATAAATTTGGGCGCGCTTCTGTCCACTTTTCTATAAACGCCAAAACGTCCTCAATAGTTTCGCAATACTCACGCTCTTTATTTGATGGAAAACCTAGCTCCTCCAAATACTTGAGCATTTCCCAATGGCCGTCGATTCCATAGCTTTCTCCATCCCCGCCAACTGCATATATAAAAGTCGATAAATTTCGGCTTGCCGCAATTTTTGGGTCTAATTGACGCAACGATCCTGCTGCCGCATTTCGAGGGTTTGCAAATAGCTCTTCGCCATTTTCAGCTCGACGTTCGTTCAGTTTCTCGAAAGATTTTTTCGGCATATAGGCTTCGCCGCGCACTTCTAATGTTACTGGTTCATTTAAACGTAAAGGAATGGCACGGATTGTCTTCAGGTTGGCTGTAATATCTTCACCAACCGTTCCGTCACCTCGCGTAGCACCTTGTACAAAAACCCCGTTTTCATAGCGTAAAGATATGGCCAAACCATCAATTTTCAGTTCACATACATAGGAGTAATTTTTACCGATTGCCTGCTCGATTTTCCGGTCAAAATCACGCAAATCTTCTTCATTGAAGGCATTCGATAAACTAAGCATTGCTGTTTCATGCGTTACCTTTTTAAAGCCTTCCAATACCATGCCACCGACACGCTGAGTAGGAGAATCAGGATAAATAAATTCCGGATTTGCTTCTTCTAATGCGATAAGTTCATGTAAAAGCTGATCATATACACTATCTTCTACTACCGGTTTATCCAGTACATAATACGCATAGCCATACTCATGAAGAAGCTTGTTTAATTCCGCAATTCTTTGTTCTATTTCATTCATCAAATGTTCCTCCTAAGCTTTCGTAATCGGTGCAAATTTCGCTAGCAGACGTTTTATTCCAGTCGGTGATGGGAAAGCGATATCCAGTTCCATGCCGTCCCCTTCACCTTTTACACTTACGACCATACCGACGCCCCATTTACCATGGGCTGCTTTGTCGCCTACTTTCCAGTCAAACTTATCCCCGCCTGTAGAATTAAGTCGTGATGTTTGGGAAGCAGGTGCCTGCACGCTTCCTAATGAACGCTTCGGCATACGGTCATAACGGTTCGATTTAAATGGCAGTGAATCATCACGATATGATGTAGTATTTGCTTTTGAAACTTGCTCTAACACATTTTCATCAATTTCGCGTAAAAAACGTGATGGGGCATTGTATCCTGTACGACCAAAAATTGTACGAGAACCCGCACAAGACAAGTATAGACGCTGCTCTGCCCGAGTTGCGCCGACATACATCAAGCGCCGTTCTTCGGCCATTTCATCTTCACTTTCCAAGGAACGTGAATGCGGGAATATATTTTCCTCCATCCCGATAATGAACACAACAGGGAACTCCAGCCCTTTTGCGGCATGCATCGTCATTAAAATAATCGTACCTTTCGCTTTTTCTTCTTCATCTAAAGAATCAATATCTGCAATAAGTGCCAGGTCCGTTAAAAACGCTACTAATGACTGGTCTTCACTGCGCGCTTCAAAAGCCTGGGTTACTGTTAAAAATTCTTCGATATTTTCCAAGCGGCTTTCTGCTTCAATCGACTTTTCCGCTTTCAGCATTTGGCGGTATCCTGATTTTTCAAGCACTTCTTCCACAATCTCTGTAACCGATAATTCCTGCTGTCGATCACTCAATGAACGAATCATATTGTAGAAATTTTCAGCTGAAGTGGCTGCTTTGCCTGAAAGCCCCATAAATACAAGCTCACCCATCGCATCAAAGATTGATCGGTCGCGCTCCATTGCATAGACAAGCATTTTATCAAATGAAGTCGCACCAATCGCACGTTTTGGTTCATTGATAATTCTCGCCAATGACAGGTCATCATCATTGTTTGCAATTAAACGTAAGTAAGCGAGTAAATCTTTAATTTCTTTTCGATCATAGAACTTTGTACCGCCAACAATCTGGTAGTTCATATTCGATTTTACGAGCACATCCTCCATCACACGTGACTGTGCGTTTGTACGGTATAAAATCGCAAAATCATCCAGCTTGTAATCTTCATCCTTCATGAGTTTTTGAATCGTACGTACAACATATTGTGCTTCATCCTGCTCATTTCCCGCTTTGTAGAGCTGGATCATTTCGCCTTCCGGATTTTCTGTTCTCAGTACTTTTTTATAGCGGTCTTTATTCTTTTCAATTACGCTGTTTGCCGCTTGTAAAATACGTTTTGTGGAACGGTAGTTTTGCTCAAGCATAATCACCTTTGCTTCTTTGTAATCTTTTTCGAATGATAATATATTCGAAATATCAGCACCTCGCCAACGATAGATCGATTGGTCCGAATCCCCGACAACACAAATATTACGGAATTTCTTCGCCAATAATTGCACGAGCAAATATTGAGATTTGTTCGTATCTTGATACTCATCAACATGAATGTACTGGAATTTGTTTTGATAAAACTCAAGCACATCCGGCGCTTCTTTAAATAGACGGATTGTCAGCATAATTAAATCGTCAAAATCGAGACTTTGATTTTGTCTTAATCGTTTCTGATAGCCTTTATATACCTGTGCGACAATCTTTTCAAAAGGATTATGCGGATTCATATTCTCTTCAAACCCATCCACAGTAATGCACTCGTTTTTTGCAGAACTGATCGTGTTTAAGATTGCACGCGGGTCATATTTTTTAGGATCTATATTATCCTGCTTCAATATATTTTTTATAACCGTCAGCTGATCTGAACTATCTAAAATTGAGAAGCTTTTCGAATAGCCTATCCGGTCAATATTGCGTCGCAAAATGCGTACACACATTGAGTGGAATGTGGATACCCACATGCTTTCCGTTGTCCCGTTCCCTAATATCCCGTCAATTCTCTCACGCATTTCACGGGCAGCTTTATTTGTAAATGTAATGGCCAAAATTTTTGAAGGGTATACTTCACGCTCAACGACTAAATAGGCGATACGGTGAGTCAGTACCCTTGTTTTCCCAGAGCCGGCCCCTGCCATAATTAGGAGCGGGCCTTCTGTTGTTTTCACCGCTTCAGCTTGCTGTGGATTCATTCCCGCTACTAAATTTTTTGCTATATGCTCCATATTGCACCTTCCTATCTAAAGAACATTTGTTCCTATTATATAACACTTTTCACTGCTTGTACGGTTTTTAATGCCGCTTTTAAATCATCATAAATAATATTTCCGACAACTACGGTATTGGCATATGCAGCCATTTCTTTCGCCTGTTCTACGGACGTAATGCCGCCTCCATAAAAAAGCTTTGTTTCATTTAAAACTTCGGCTGTTGCTTTGACCATTTCGATATCACCATATGCACCGCTGTACTCTAAATAAAAAATCGGCAATTTAAAATAGTTTTCCGCCATTCGTGCATAGGCCACTACATCTTCCACCGTCAAATCCGTTTTCGCATTTGTTACTTGCGCTACTTTACAATCCGGATTCAGTACACAATAGCCCTCCGCTACGAGCTCTTCCCAAATTAGTACATCGCCATATTCTTTAATCGCTTCATGATGCAAATCTTTCACCCATTTTGTATCATGGCTATTCAACACCGACGGAATGAAGTAATAATCATATCCTGGTGTAATGCTATCAACGTTTGAAATTTCCAGCGCAATCGGTACTGAAAAACGACGTACACGGACGAGCAGATCCAGAACGCCATCTAACGTCACATCATCTGTCCCACCTACTAAAATAACATCCGTTCCCGATTCACAAATCTGCTCTAATGCCTCATCCGTAATTTCCTTAGCAGGGTCCAGTTTAAATACATGTCTCCAGTTTAAATATTCCATGAATATATCCACCTATTCTCAAAATTTTTATATTGAACTTTCCATTATCTTTGTTTTTATTGACCATCTCTTAGTATAACGAAATTCGTTGAAATATTAAAAGACTGAGCGGATAAATCTGCTCAGTCTTTTAAGCTTGCTCATGTATTTATGATTGGGCGCATTGGCACTTCATTACTTTGACGTAAATGGCTTTTCGTCTGGATAAAGACGGCCCAGCATTTCATCATAAGTGTCATTCCCGTAATCAAAGCAACGGCGTACACGGGAAATTGTTGCTGTTGAAGCACCCGTTTCTTTTTTAATTGTTTCATACGTTTTTTTCAAACGTAATAAATGTGCAACTTCAAATCGCTGTGCCAATGATTGAATTTCACTAATTGTGCACAAATCATCGAAAAATTTATAGCATTCCTCAATATCCTTTAACTCTAGGACTGCTTTAAACAACTGATCTGTTTGATGACCGCGAATTTTTTCAATTTGCATGTGCCCACCATTTCCTCTCTACTCTGAATATATAACAGAAGCCGCTAGACCTGGAGATGTTGGTACGAAATGTATCCATGTCTTTCCTTGAACTAATTTTACTTCCGTTCCATCTTCTTCGACTGCCACCAGCAGGCCATCTGCATTTTTCCATTTCACTTCACGTATCGTCCCTGCTTGAGCTACATACGCATTGCCGCCACCAGTAATTGTAATCTCGCGTCGACCGGCATTATCTACAATTTGATGAGGCATTTCAAAAAATAAAATATTAGCTAATTCGATGGATTCATTTGTCTCGTAATCGACTGTTTCTACATTTGCAGAATAACGCTTGTACTGATTCGTTTCGGCATTGTATACATACTGACTATTAAATGAACCGCTATTATTGTATTTCATCGATATTTCATTAGCTGTTGTTCCTATTTTAACATTATCTTCGGCTTCATAAAATGGGTAGGACACTTTTTTCTGATAAAGTAGTGAAGTCCCTACTTTTTCAGCACCAGCCTTTACATTTTCGCCCGAAATATAAGAATTGTGAGGAGCAACCCGTGTCGATGAACGTTTAAAGAAAGTACCATCATAGTGCATTCCATTAATATTATCGACTACTCTTTGTGAAAGCATCGATTTTGCTTCTGGACTATAGCCATGCGCAATATAAAATGCGTCCAGCCCTTTTGCAATATCAATAAAGTATGAACGTGCACTGCGGATCGGTCCGATAGATTCAGGAAGTTCTGACTGATAAAGAGCTAAAAAGCGTGTTACATCACCTTCCGCCAGCATTTCATACACGACATCCGCCTGTGCAAGTCCGGATTGCGGGCGTGCTTGCGGATGGTTATTGATTGTGGCCAGTATTGGGCGCATCGTCACTTCCTCTGCCACTCGTTCCCCTGTAAACGGCGTTACAAAGGGCAGTACTTCTTCAGCCTCCGCTACAATAATATCTTTCTCTACTTCGTTTTCTTCTATCTCTACAGCAGGCTCCTCTGTTTGTTCTTTATCTGAACAACCTGTCGCTAAGGTTATGCCTAATAGTGTTAACATGAATATACTGCGTTTCATCGTGCTACTCCTCTCGTTTTTTCAGGTTTATCGCATTACAGCAGGTAGCATAACCTTATTTTTCATGACATCAAAAATCCCACGTGTCGTAATTCGAATATACGGTAAATGTGTCGATTGTAAAAACAGCAATGTGTAAATTGCATCTGTATGGTGATATCCACGTTTTTTCAAAGCACTCTTCAATGCTAGCTCAAGCGGAATTACTTCATCAACGGTTCCATCATAAATAGAGCCGGCCAAAGTTAAAGGAATACTTGTCACAATTTGATCATCCTCTACAAGTACAATCCCGCCATTCATTTTCTTCAATTCTTGAAAAGCGTGCTGCATATCCTGCACCGATTTTCCTATTAAAATAATATCTCCAGTATTGGAATACGATGAGGCAAAGCCTTTTACATGTGTCGCAAATCCTTTAATCATCGTATTAATACGCCATTTTCCATTGCGGTCGACAAGCATTAAATAGCTTTCATCATGGTCTGTAGATAATGTATGTTGATAATGACCGAAATTTTTTATACTATACGGCTTCGTAATAACATCATTCACCATTTCAACGCCAATCGGCATCGAAAATTGAAAATCTTCTTCGTGCAAATCAAAATCGATTTTCAGATCACCGAATAGGGATAAGTCAACTGCCGGAAATGCTTTCAAATCTGTATTGTCGCGTTTTAGCCATACGCCTTTTGAAATTACTGCTTCAGGTGTCGGCGAATGTTCGTCCGCCAAAATATTAATATTTGCATAACGACCTGTAGCAAGTAACCCATGCAAATTGGTCATATTATAATATCTCGCAACATTATAGCTTGCCATATTATAAGCATCAACTGGGCGCACACCTGCTTCAAGGGCTGCCCGAATACATTTATCCATCACACCATCTTCATGGAAACTCGGTGTGGAGCCATCTGTTGTCATCATTAAATGATCGAATATTTCATAGCCTTTATCGACAACCGCTTTTAATAAATGAGGCAAATCCGGGCGAATCGATGAATAGCGAAGTGTAACAGCATATCCATGCAGTATACGCGCTTCAATATCTTCAATTGTCATAGATTCATGGTCACCATCGACTCCTAGTAAACGCATTTTAGCCAACGTTTTTTCGGATGCTCCCGGTAAATGTCCTTCGATTTTTTTCCCCTTATGCTTAGCTGCCTGAATCCAGTAAAGCATCTGATCATCCCCGCGTATCAGACGAGGCCATCCTGTCAGTTCTCCGCCAAGCAATACGTCATGACGGTCAAGCCATTCCAAGACTGAGGCATTTGAGTAAAGTTCCCTCTCATTTTCAAGTTCAGTTTGGGAATCGAAACGACTCCACCAGTAAAATGAAAATGGCAATTTAGCAAGCTCATCCATAAAAGAAAACGCTTTCTTATTTTTCATCAATGAAACAAGTGTCATATTGTCTGAAATAAATGTAGTCGTGCCGGTCTGTGCACTAAACTCTGCGAAACTGTGGGGATTGTACAATTGGAAAGGATGTACGTGCGGCTCAATATAACCTGGTACTACTACTTTCCCTGCCAAATCAACAACCTCTGTCCCTTCTATATTTGCAGGCATTTCCTTACCAACATATACGATGCGATCATTGGATATCCAGATGTTACCTGTTGCCCAACTTTTCATCATACTATGTAAGTATTTAGCATTTTTTAAAACTATATTCGGAGCAGCATGCCCGTCAATGATACTAACTTGCTCTCTTATATTACTTAACTTCCAACTAATTTTCGGCATTTTCTGCACTCCTTTCAATTTTTACACCTAATATAAAGACGCTTATAACTTTTCCAAGATGCTAAACCAGCTCTAAAAAATATCCTGCTGCGATTCAAGTAGCTTCAGCAATTGTCTTTAACAGCTGCTGAAGCTAGATTAAATGCGTATCGATTTAAAAGAAAAACACATACTTAGTTCAATATATTTTGCTTTATGTAGGCAATTGCTACAATATTCCTTTTGGTGAATTAATCGTAACATAGCACTTTCATAAAGCAAAGTGTTTCCAAAATAATTTTTAAATTTTCTAAAAAAAGGAGGAAACATAATTGCTGACCCCAAATATTTCTGAAACAAACGCTTTTATCCGTATGATGTGCGGTGTTGCTATGACCGCATTCGGTGTCGGGAGAATTGCTCATAAACCTCAATGTACAGTTGGTCGTATGATGATTCTTGCCGGTTCAATGAAAGTGGCGGAAGGGTATTATCAATATTGTCCAGTAGTCGCAATGGCCAAATCAGAGCAGATGACCGAAATGATGCCCGTCAATGATTAAGAGGTGGATCTAGGGGCTTGTTCTATAATGCTCACATTACAAAGCGCTATATTTTAAATTTAAATATAGCGTTTTTACATATCGCAGTGTTACCAATAACTTAATCATCATACAGTGAAGAAAGGGTAAAATGCCCTTTCTTTATTTTGCTTACATAAGCAAATAAAAATCATTTGTAAGACGGCAGCATTTCCAGTGCCTAAAAGCTCCAATCCTTTTGAAATACAATTAATTGCGCTGGAAAATCAAACCCAAAATTATATCCACGAATAAAAGAATTCAACGAATAACTTCCACTTTTAATATATTCCATCAATTAGATCAAGAGAGTTTATGTCTAGGCTCTTACCATATTTCCAAGATCAGTTACCTGAATGTTGTTATTTAGCGGATGTATGTAAATGTACAGCTTTAAATGTTAGTTATTTGGAACAGGAGGAAACATTATAAACGAATTTGAAGATAAACGAGAAGAATCGGAAGTACTAACATTTGATAAAATCCTAAAGCATTTTATGAAAGAGAATTTTTCACCGGTAAAAGATGAAGTACAGGAAAATACTAACAGCTTTAAATTTCCGGAAAAAAGTTCACTCAATTTATTAATGGCTTACTTATTATCAAACAATAAATATGAAACATCATATCCTGCCAATGAAGAAGAAGAGAGAAAAGCTGCAGAAAAAATAAATCAGCTCGTACATGAAAAGGAAAAAGATTTCCAAGAGATTATATGCTTACTGAAAAATATGACTTGATAGGAGGGATCCATTTGGAGATTGATAGCGTGAAAAGTAAAGACCCACTTCAATTACAGCAAACCATCAACTTTTTGAAATCTGAAATCGCCAAATATCAAAACGAAATATCCACCCTACAAAGCGTGGACCATTATTCAATGGTAAATAGTCTTGAGCAGGAACTGAATCAGTTAATTAATGAGAAAAAAGAACTTTCTGTGGAATTAATGATGCTAAGGAAAAGCTTTGAAAAAGAGCTGAGTGAACTGCACGAAAATATTCAGTTACGTGAAGAGCAAAGAATAAAACTCATTTCTTCCATAGAATCACTAGTGGAAAAAAAAGAAAACTTACAGAAAGAAAACAAACAGTTAAAAGAAACAATCGAGAAAACAGCTAAAATTGAATCTCCTGCTGCCCGTTCAGAAAATTATATACAGGCCGTCGAAGAGCTGGATCATTTGCTTCGTTCGTTCCTGAGCAGTAACAATGAACAATTAATTTCTCTGCACGAAACGATCAATCAACAGCACAATCTGTTAAAGGAAATTAAAGATAAAAACGATGAAATTCATTCTACCTTAGAAGAAATGGTCCAAGTAAAAGAGCCTGAACATAAATATTCCCCAACGACAGATGTACAATCCATTACCCGGATTAACCTGGAAAACCAGCTCAAAAATCTTTTTATCCAAGCAACCAGTTTCGAGACGGAGCTTGAAGAAAAATTACGTATTCTCGATGAGTTTGATGACAAGTTACTTTTACTTGCCATTGAAATTGAGAAACATAAAAAGAGCGATATATGATAGACAGCTATATTGAGTAAAAAGGCGACACGTCTGTACGTATCGCCTTTCCTTTATTTAAATGTTCTCCAGCCAATATCTTTACGGAAAAAGAAATTCGTCCATTCTTTTTTTGCAAGTTCAGCATATACTTTTTCCTGCGCTTCTTTTAATGTAGTTGCTTCTGCCGCTACTAATAATACACGGCCACCTTTACCTACGAACCGATCACCCGCAAGCTTTGTCCCCGCATGGAATACCGGCAGTTCAACATCCGAAAGCTCCGGCAGAGCATTTCCTTTTTCCACATCGCCTGGGTAGCCTTCCGCCGCAACAACAACACCTAGCATAGCTGCTTCTTTCCACTGTAAATCGAATGGCTGCTCGTTCATTACGCTCATCATAAATTCACCGAAGTCTGAAGCCATACGTGGTAATACGACTTGTGTTTCCGGGTCACCAAATCGTGCATTGAACTCAATTACTTTCGGGCCTTTTGCCGTTAAAATTAAGCCTGCATACAGGATACCGGTGAATGATACACCTTCTGCTTCCATTGCATTTACAGTCGGCTCTACGATTGTGTCATATGCAACTTTTACAATGTCTTCAGAAATTTGCGGTACTGGTGAATAAGCACCCATTCCCCCTGTATTTGGTCCTTTATCGCCGTCATAAGCACGTTTATGATCTTGTGCTATGACCATTGGATAAATTTGTCCTTTATGTACAAAACTCATAAAGCTGAATTCTTCGCCATCCAGGAACTCTTCCACAACAACACGGGAAGACGAATCACCGAAACGTTGGTTACCGATCATATCTTCCACTGCTTCGATCGCTTCCTGTTCTGTCATCGCTACAATGACACCTTTTCCGGCAGCTAATCCGTCCGCTTTAATTACAATTGGAGCACCTTGCTCTTTAATATAAGCAACCGCTTTATCCGCTTCTGTAAATGTTTCATGCGCTGCCGTCGGAATATTATATTTGTTCATAATCTCTTTTGCATAAGACTTCGAACCTTCAATTTTTGCCGCCGCTTTTGTTGGGCCGAAAATAACCAAGCCTTGCTCGTTGAAGTAGTCAACGATTCCTTCTGCTAATGGCTGCTCCGGACCTACAAATGTTAAAGCCACATCATTTTCTTTTGCAAATTGTGCAAGTGATGCGAAATCCAGTGCATCGATTGCCACTACTTGTGCATCCTGCTTCATCCCATCATTTCCTGGTGCTACGAAAACGTTTTGTACAGATGGTGCATTGTTGAATTGCTTTGCGATCGCATGTTCACGACCACCACTACCGATTACAAGAATATTCATTATGAGCTCTCCTTTTTTATCGTTAATTTCCGTTGCGGGCGAATGCCTTCCGCTGGGGGAGTCCTCGCCCTTCACTACAAAAAACTAAAGTCATTCCCTACACATGATTTAACCTTATAATTCTCTATTAATTTTATTTTTCTAATAAAAAAAACGCCCGCCAAATTTTAGGCGAGCGCTTTTCATTAATGGTCGTTTACACTGCGCTACCCGACCAAAAGTAGTGCTGTGTATCTTACAATCAATGATTATTTTATTATTAACAGGGCATCTCCCGGCCAAAGTCGATGCAGTTGTTAATAAAATTTGGTTACGACGGGGACCCGGCCAAGAATCGCCCAATCGTCTTATTTACCCCTCTCCCGGCCAGAAAGAAGAATAAATAAAGCATTTGCAAACGCTTCTGCTAACGTCCGGCCAGAACATTAGCGAAACTTTATTCTATTATAACGTAAATTTAATAATTTCTCTACTGCTAACTTTTAATTAGTGTTTAAAGTGACGAACCCCTGTAAACACCATGGCAATACCATATTTGTTTGCTGCATCTATTGATTCCTGGTCTTTAATCGAGCCACCTGGTTGAATGATTGCTTTAATACCGGCTTTTGCCGCTGCTTCTACTGTGTCGCCCATTGGGAAGAATGCATCAGAAGCTAATGCCGCGCCCTGTGCTTTTTCTCCCGCTTGTTCAAAGGCAATTTTCGCAGCACCTACACGGTTCATTTGACCCGCACCTACACCTAATGTCATTTGCTTATCTGTTACAACGATGGCATTCGATTTTACATGCTTCACAACTGCCCAGCCTAGTTTTAATGCTTCCCACTCTTCTTCAGTCGGTTCACGGTCTGTCACAACTTGAATAGTTGCATCTTTAAAGCCGAAACGGTCCGGCTCTTGTACAAGTAAACCACCTTCAACTGCTACAACATTGAACTGATCCTGCTTTTCCTGTGTGAAATCGATTGTTAACAGACGAATGTTTTTCTTCTGCGTTAAAATCTCTAATGCTTCTGAAGTAAAGCTTGGCGCAATGATGATTTCCAGGAAAATACCCGATAACTTTTCGGCAGTTGCCTTGTCCACTTCTTTGTTTAATGCGATGATACCGCCAAAGATAGATGTTGAATCTGCTTCATATGCTTTATTGAATGCTTCTTCAATTGTTTCGCCAGTACCGACACCACATGGGTTCATGTGCTTTACGGCAACCGCTGCAGGCATTTCAAATTCTTTTACGATTTGCAATGCTGCATTTGCATCCTGAATATTGTTGTACGATAACTCTTTACCGTGTAATTGTGTTGCGTAGGCAATCGAGAAATCCGAACCTAAACGTTTTGCATAGAAAGCCGCTTTTTGATGAGGGTTTTCACCATAGCGTAATGTTTGCTTCAACTCATATGTTAGCGTCATGTTTTCAGGGTACTCTTCGCCAATTGCATTTGATAAATGATTGGAAATATACGAATCATAAGCAGCCGTATGACGGAATACTTTTGCTGCTAAACGACGACGTGTTGCTAATGTTGTTTTTCCATCTGCCTTCAACTCTTCCAATACGGCAGAATAGTCATTTGCATCAACAATTACCGTTACATAATCATGGTTTTTTGCAGCCGAACGTAACATTGTGGGACCACCAATATCGATGTTTTCAATTGCATCATCCCAAGATACATCCGGCTTGGAAATCGTTTCGACGAACGGATATAAGTTGACACATACAATTTCGATTGGGCGGATGCCATGTTCATTCATCTGTGCAACATGGCTTGGCTCATCAAACTTACCTAATAGACCGCCATGAATCATTGGATTTAATGTTTTTACACGGCCATCCAAAATTTCCGGGAAGTTTGTTACTTCATCCACTGCTGTTACCGGAACATTGTTTTGTTGTAGTAAACTTTTTGTTCCCCCAGTAGAAAGTACTTCATAGCCAAGAGCTACTAATTCTTTTGCAAATTCTAAAATACCATTTTTATCTGAAACACTAATAAGTGCACGTTTCGTCACGATTAGGTCCTCCAATTCATTTTTTCGGTGAGCAATGCCCTCACTGGAGCGGCTCATGCGAATTTACTTTTTTACGTTAAATAATTGCTGTAATGTTCTCGTGTATAGCGCATGTTCTAATTTATGTATACGCTCTTCTGTCGCTTCACGGTCTCCATCGATAACGTCAACTGCCCCTTGCGAGATAATCTTTCCCGTATCCATTCCCGCATCTACATAATGCACTGTCACACCGGTAACTTTTACGCCATGAGCCATTGCCTGACCAATAGCATCTTTTCCGGGAAATGACGGCAGCAACGACGGATGAATATTGATAATCCGATGCTCATAAGCCGATAAAAGCGTTTCCCCAACAAGGCGCATATAACCTGCCAATATGATCCATTCAATCTCTCGTTCTTTTAACAGTTTAACTAGTTTCGCTTCGTAGGCGGCCTTATCGGCAAAAGTTTTCGGTGCAAGCTCCACAACAGGAATACCATAATTTTGTGCACGTGTCACAACATAGGCACCCGGCTTATCCGTAATTACAAGCTCAATTGTTGCGTTAAGCTCACCGCGGCTAATCGCTTCTTGAATTGCCTGAAAGTTACTACCGCTTCCGGAAGCGAATACGGCAATTTTCGTACTCATTACACTAAGCTCCCGTCATGTTCGCCATTAAAGATGACACCTTCACCGTTGACAACGCGACCAATTGTATAAGCTTTTTCACCTTCCGCTTCTACTGCAGCGACCACTTTTTCCGCTTCACTCGCAGGTATCGCAATAACAAAACCGATTCCCATGTTGAATACGTTATATAAATCCTTGTCCGCTAATGCACCTTTTTCTTTTAAAAACTCAAAGATGCGCAGCACTGGCCAAGATCCTAAATCAATTTCAGTTGCCAAACCTTGTGGCATCATACGTGGCAAGTTTTCATAGAAGCCGCCACCTGTTACGTGTGCACAACCATGTACGTCTGCTGCTTTAAGGGCTGCTAAAACAGGCTTTGCATAAAGTTTTGTAGGAACTAGAAGCGCTTCTCCGATTGAACCAAGGTCTTCATAGCCTTCTACTACTGCATTAACTGCAATTTCATTGTCTGCGAATACAATTTTTCGAACTAATGAATAGCCATTTGAATGGACTCCGCTTGAAGCAAGGCCGATTAGAACATCGCCTTCCACTATTTTCTCGCCTGTAATAATATCCGCTTTTTCACAAGCACCTACAGCAAAGCCAGCTAAGTCGTACTCGTCTTCTTCGTAAAGACCCGGCATTTCTGCTGTTTCTCCACCGATTAATGCTGCTCCTGACTGCACACAGCCGTCTGCAACACCTTTAACGATTTGTTCTATTTTTGCCGGCTCAGCCTTTCCTACTGCTACATAGTCAAGGAAGTAAAGCGGTTCAGCACCTTGTGCTACGATATCATTTACACACATCGCAACACAGTCCACGCCGATTGTATCGTGTTTATCAACCATAAATGCAAGCTTTAGTTTCGTCCCAACACCGTCCGTACCTGAAATAAGAACTGGTTCCTTTAAGTTCAGTGCAGACAAATCAAACATGCCTCCAAAGCCGCCAAACGTTCCCATCACACCTAAACGGTTCGTACGCTCGACATGTGATTTCATCCGTTTTACTGCTTCATAACCTGCCTCAATATTTACGCCTGCCTGTTCATATGCTTTTGACATAATGTACTTGCTCCTCCTTAATTTCTAACAGTCTTTTTCATGTGGTAAAACTGTGTCCGGGAATATTTCTGTCGGGTATTTTCCTGTAAAGCATGCGACGCAAAGTCCGCCATTTTCATCTTCAAACGGGCGGTTCGTTGCACGGACCATACCTTCCAAAGATAAAAATGTTAATGTGTCCGCTTCAATTGCAACTCGTATATCTTCCACACTGTGGCTTGATGCTATCAGCTCTTCATGTGTCGATGTATCGATTCCGTAATAACAAGGATCCGTCATTGGAGGGGAAGAAATCACAACATGTACTTCTGCCGCCCCTGCTTCTTTCAGCATGCGTACAATGCGTCTCGATGTTGTACCGCGTACAATTGAATCATCTACCATTACGACACGTTTTCCTTTAACAACTTGAACTACCGGTGATAGTTTCATTTTAACACCACGTTCGCGAAGTTCCTGTGTCGGCTGGATAAAAGTACGACCAACATAGCGGTTTTTAATTAAGCCAAGCTCGTATGGAATTCCGCTCGCTTCAGAAAATCCTATTGCTGCAGAAATGGACGAATCTGGAACTCCTGTAACGACATCCGCTTCAATATGGGCACATTCTTTTGCGAGTTCTTTCCCCATGCGTTTACGTGCCATATGGATATTTACTTCATCAATATTTGAATCAGGACGTGCAAGATACACATATTCCATCGCACACATTGTTCGCTTGTCCTTTTCAACATAGCTGTCGACTTCAAGACCATTATTTGAAATAATCAATAACTCGCCCGGTTCCACTTCACGTACGTATTCCGCCCCGATTAAATCAAATGCACAAGTTTCAGAAGCAACAACATAAGAATCACCCAATTTTCCAAGTGAAAGGGGACGTAAGCCGTTTCGGTCGCGCGCTACAATCATTTGATCATTCGTCAATAGAATAATAGAGAATGCGCCTTTTAATAGCGACAATGCTTCTTTCACTTTTGAACGAAATGGAGAGTGTTTTGATTTTTTAATTAAATGTACAACAACCTCTGTATCGGAAGTCGAGTTGAAAATGCTGCCAGAGCGCTCTAAAAACTGTTTTAAATGTGTGGCATTCACTAAGTTTCCATTATGGGCAATTGCCAGTGAGCCAGTTGAAGAACGGAATAACAATGGCTGGACATTTTCCAGTCCTTTGCCGCCTGCTGTTGCGTATCGTACATGCGCAATTGCCGCGTGTCCTACTACTTTACGTAATTTATTTTCATTGAACACGTCATTTACAAGACCTTCACCACGTACAGCCTGAAGCTGATTACCGTCAGTTGTGACGATACCAGCTCCTTCCTGTCCACGATGCTGTAATGCGTGTAAACCGTAATAACTTAAGTGCGCCGCATCCTGGTTACCCCAAATGCCAAATACACCACATTCCTCATTTAAGCCTCTGATTTCAGCAAGCATGGAATTGCTCCTTTCCAGGCAGAACGGAATTCCTCCACAGTACCTTCAACAAGTACACCAGCTTCACCGCTAATTTTTATGTTCGCGTCGTCTGTTACTGTACCAATTTTTTGTGCATCTTTTACGATTGTTTCAAAGCCTTCTGCATGTTCAGCTTTCACAGTTAATACAAAGCGTGATTGTGATTCAGCGAATAAAGCCGTTATTGCAGAACCAGTTAATGCTACGTCTAAGCCTAAACCTTTTGCTGCGAAAGTTTTCTCTGCTAATGCAACCGCAACCCCACCTTCAGAAACATCATGCGCTGATTGAACAAGTCCTGCTTGAATCGCTTCTAAAATAGATTGTTGACGTGCCGCTTCTACTGTCAAGTCGATTGAAGGTGCTTTGCCAGAAATGCCGCCTTCCACTAACTTTTGTAATTCAGATCCACCGAATTCTGTTTTCGTGTCGCCGACTATATATACAACGTCTCCGGCAGCTTTTACTTCCTGAGTTGTAACATGTGCTAAATCTTTTACTAATCCAACCATACCGATTGTTGGTGTTGGATAAACTGCTTCACCTGAACGCTCATTGTACATTGACACGTTACCGCCAATTACCGGTGCATCTAATGCTAAACAAGCTTCCGCAATACCGGCAGCCGATTTTTGAATTTGCCAGAAGATTTCAGGTTTTTCCGGATTACCGAAGTTTAGGCAGTCTGTAATCGCAAGTGGTTGTCCGCCTGAACATACGATGTTACGCGCTGCTTCAGCAACAGCAATTTTCCCGCCCGTTGTAGGGTCTAGGTAGATATAGCGAGCATTACAGTCTGTCGTCATCGCCAACCCTTTATTTGTACCGCGTACACGTAATACTGCAGCATCCGAACCTGGTGCTACAACCGTATTTGTACGTACTTGATAGTCATATTGATCGTAAACCCACTCTTTTGAAGCGATTGTCGGCGCTTTTAAAAGTGCTGTTAACGTTTCTTTATAATCTGTTACGTTTGGTTCTGTATTTTCCATTGCCTGATATTCTGCGAAGTAAGCTGGTTCAGCATCCGGCATATTGTAAACCGGTGCGTCTTCAGCAAGCGCGTCTGCAGGCACTTCTGCTACCACTTCACCTTTGTGCAGTAAACGAAGCATTTTGTCTTCTGTAACTCTTCCTACTGCTACCGCATCAAGATCATATTTATCGAAAATCGCTTTAATTTCATCTTCACGACCTGCTTTTACAACGATCAGCATGCGCTCTTGAGACTCTGATAACATCATTTCATACGCTGACATATTTGTTTCACGTTGAGGAACTAAGTCCAAGTTCATTTCTACACCAGTACCGGCTTTAGAGGCCATTTCTGCTGAAGACGAAGTAAGACCTGCTGCACCCATATCTTGAATACCAACTAATGCATCTGATTTTACAACTTCCAGACAAGCTTCAAGAAGTAATTTTTCCATGAACGGATCCCCAACTTGTACTGCCGAACGACTTTCTTCAGTATCTTCTGTCAATTCTTCAGAAGAGAATGTTGCACCGTGAATACCGTCACGACCTGTTTTCGCACCAACGTACATTACAGTATTTCCTACTCCTGCAGCAATACCTTTTTGGATATCCTTATGATCGATTAATCCGACACACATTGCATTTACAAGCGGATTTCCTTCGTAGCACGGATCAAAACCAATTTCACCGCCTACTGTCGGAATACCGATACAGTTTCCGTAACCTGCAATACCAGCAACAACTTCTTCAAATAAATATTTACCGCGTGCTGATTTCAACTCACCAAAACGTAAGGAATTCAGCATCGCAATTGGACGTGCACCCATTGAGAAAACGTCACGGATAATTCCGCCTACACCTGTTGCAGCACCTTGGTATGGTTCAATCGCAGATGGATGGTTATGTGATTCCATTTTGAAAACGACCGCTTGCTCATCACCGATGTCAACAATACCGGCACCTTCACCAGGACCTTGCAGTACTTGAGGACCTTTTGTCGGGAATTTACGAAGTACCGGCTTCGATTTTTTATAAGAGCAGTGCTCAGACCACATTACCGAGAAAAGACCTGTTTCTGTCCAGTTTGGAATACGACCTAATTTTTCAATTGCTAAGTCAAATTCCGCATCTGACATCCCCATGTCTGCATAGAGACGTTTTTCCTTAATTTGCTCTGGTGTTGGTTCGAAATTAGTTGTTAACATGCTGTTCCCTCCACTGCTTCACAATTGATTTAAATAGTTTAAGACCATCTGCGCCACCAACGATTTCATTTGCAGCACGCTCTGGATGTGGCATCATGCCGAGTACATTGCCTTCTTTATTGATAATTCCTGCGATATCCGCTAAAGAACCGTTCGGATTTTCACCCTCATATGTAAAGACAATCTGGTTATTGGCTTGTAAAGAGGCTAATGTTTCGTCATCACAGTAGTAGTTTCCTTCACCGTGCGCGATCGGAATATTGATTACTTCTCCCTCTTCATATCCGTTTGTAAATAAAGTGTTGTTGTTCTCAACTTTTAGCTGTACTGTACGACACATGAATTTAAGATTTTTATTGCGGATTAGAGCACCAGGTAACAGCCCTGCTTCCGTTAAAATCTGGAATCCGTTACAAACACCTAGCACTGGTTTGCCTTGTGCAGCAAATTCTTTTAGAGCCGACATAATGTTTGATTGGTTTGCCATTGCGCCACAACGTAAATAATCTCCATATGAGAAACCGCCAGGCACTAATGCCCCGTCAAATCCGTCTAGACTTGTAGCTGTATGCCAAACATATTCTACTTTTTCACCTAGCTCGTCCTTAATCGCATGAAACATGTCGATATCACAGTTAGACCCCGGGAAAACGAGTACTGCAAATTTCATCGTATTATGCCTCCTCAACTTCATAACGGTACTTTTCGATTACCGTATTTGTTAATACTTTTTCGCACATTTCTTTTACGATTGTATCTATATCGCGGTCAGTGTCTTGAATTGTAACTTCTAAATATTTACCGATACGTACGTCAGATACTTCGCCATAACCGATTTTTTGCAATGAGCCTTGAACTGCAGAACCTTGTGGATCCAGGATGCTTTCTTTTAATGTTACATATATTTTAACTTTCTTCATGAGTTAGTTGCCTCCAAGTTTTTGTAATATAATTTCATATACTTCCGTTAGATTGCCTAAATCACGGCGGAATACGTCTTTATCAAGCTTTTGTTTTGTATTAGAGTCCCACAAACGACAAGTATCAGGAGAAATTTCATCGGCAAGTAAAATATTGCCGTCTTTATCACGACCAAATTCCAGTTTGAAGTCGACTAATGTTACACCAACCGCAGTAAAAATCGGACGCAGCACTTTATTCACATGCAGTGCCGCATTATACAGCTGTTCTACTTCGATCGGTGTTGCGATATTCAGCACGTCAATATGCTCCGTTGTAATGATTGGATCACCTAATGCATCATCTTTATAGTAAAATTCGACGATTGGACGCTTAAGCGGTGTGCCCTCATCCAAGCCTAGACGTTTTGCCAGGCTGCCTGCAGCAATATTGCGTGTAACAACTTCGATTGGAATAATTTCGACTTTACGTACAAGCTGTTCGTTCGCTGAAAGCCTTTTTACGAAATGTGACTCAATTCCGTTTGCTTGTAACTTTTCGAAAAGTAACGTCGTAATTTGGTTGTTTAAATTTCCCTTTCCAGCAATCTCGGCTTTTTTCTCACCATTAAATGCTGTCGCACTATCTTTGTATTCAACAAAAAGTATTTCAGTATCTTCTGTTGTATATAATCGTTTTGCTTTCCCTTCATATAAAAGCTGGCCTTTATTCATGACGTATTCCTCCTGATTAATTGATTAGTTAGTTAAGACCTAAACGTTCGAAAATCAAATCAACATTCTGAATATGGTAGTTATAGTCAAAGCAGTCTGCAATTTCTTCCGGTGATAGATGCGTTGTGATTTCTTCACTCGCTTCTACAAGCGGACGGAATTGTGTTTGCTCATCCCAAGCTCGCGCTGTTAATGGCTGAACCGTATCGTACGCTTCCTCACGTGATAATCCTTTGTCGATTAACGCAAGTAAAATACGCTGAGAGTAGATCAGACCAAATGTACGCTCCATATTGCGTTTCATATTGTCAGGGAATACAGTTAAGTTTTTCAAAATATTACCGAAACGATTTAACATATAATTTAATGTAATTGTGGCATCCGGAATAATGACACGTTCAGCTGAAGAATGTGAAATATCACGTTCATGCCATAAAGCTACATTCTCATAAGCTGTCAGCATGTAACCGCGCATCAATCGTGCCATACCTGTCATATTTTCAGAGCCGATTGGGTTTCGCTTATGCGGCATAGCAGAAGAACCTTTTTGCCCTTTCGCAAACCCTTCTTCCACTTCACGTGTTTCAGATTTTTGCAGTCCGCGGATTTCTGTCGCAAATTTTTCAATTGATGTAGCGATTAATGCCAATGTAGAAAAGTATTGTGCATGACGGTCACGCTGTAATGTTTGTGTAGAAATTGGTGCAGCTGCTAATCCAAGATGTTCACATACATAGCTTTCCACACGTGGATTAATATTGGCATATGTTCCTACAGCACCGCTCATTTTACCTGTTTCAATTACTTTTGCGGCTTCTTCAAAACGTACTAAGTTACGGCGCATTTCTTCAAGCCATAATGCCAGCTTTAAACCAAATGTTGTCGGTTCTGCATGCACACCGTGTGTACGCCCCATCATTACTGTAAATTTATGCTCTTTTGCTTTTTCTGTCAGAATGGCGATGAATTGGTGTAAATCTTTGCGTAAAATTTCATTCGCCTGTTTGATTAAGTATGATAGTGCTGTATCTACAACGTCCGTTGAAGTTAAACCGTAGTGCACCCATTTTTTTTCTTCGCCAAGTGCTGGTGTTTCCGAAACAGCTCGTGTAAATGCTACTACATCATGACGTGTTTCCTGTTCAATTTCATAGATGCGATCGATATCAAATGATGCGTTAGCACGTAATTTTGCTACATCTTCTTTAGGAATTTCACCGATTTCAGCCCATGCTTCACAAGCTAAAATCTCTACTTCAAGCCATGCTTTAAATTTGTTCTCTTCAGTCCAAATAGCACCCATTTCTGGACGTGTATAGCGTTCTATCATAAATCTTCTCCTTTTACTCCGGCCAAATACCAGAGTCTGTTATTTGTTGTAATGCTGTATTTATATCATCTGTCATGATTGTAACATGACCCATTTTCCGGTTTACCTTTGCTTCTGATTTCCCGTACAAATGTACTGACCAGTCAGGAAATTTTGAAATTGAATTTGTTAGTGGAACGACATGCTGACCAAGTACATTCACCATAATTGATGGTGCCCACAGTTTTGGTTTACGTAGCGGCCATCCGCATACTGCACGAATATGCTGTGTAAACTGGGAAATATTGCATGCCTCAATCGAATAATGGCCTGAGTTATGCGGACGTGGCGCACATTCATTTATTACGATGCTGCCATCTTCAAGGACGAACATTTCCACTGCCAATGTTCCGATCAGTTTAAGTGAATCGGCAATTTTAAGTGCAGCTTCTTCAGCTAATTGTGCTGTCGACTGTTCGATACGGGCCGGGACAATCGTTTCATGTAAAATGTGGTTTATATGAATGTTTTCTCCGACAGGTAAGCAGTATGTTTCACCATCACCATTGCGCTGAACGATGACAGAAATCTCTTTCGTAAATGGAACAAAACCCTCTGCAATACATTGTAAATGTGTAAATAAATCTTTTGCCAGTGGTAAGTCCTCAACTGATTTCAATAACTGCTGGCCTTTCCCGTCATAACCGCCCCGTGCTGTTTTAACGATACATGGGAAGCCGATTTCTCCAATGTTTTCTAGCAGCTCTTCATATGTAGATGCGACAATATACGGTGCAACCGGACAGCCTGCCTCAACAATCATTTGCTTTTCTGTGACACGATTTTGTGTAATGCGCACAAGCTCTGCGCCTTGAGGAACATAGGCCATTTGTGTTAAACGTTTCAAACCATCGTAATCGATATTCTCAAACTCATATGTTATGACATCACTAACTTCCGCCAGCTCTTCCAATGCTGCTTCATCATCGTAAGCTGCGACAATTCGTATGTCTGCCACTTGTCCACAAGGCGAATCCATTGTTGGCTCCAGTACTGCGATTTTATAGCCAGCTTCTTTTGCGGCAACTGCCATCATACGACCAAGCTGACCACCGCCGATGATGCCGATTGTTTGTCCAGGGTAAATCATTTTCGTCACGTTAAGTCACCTGTGCTTTCCAAAACTTGCGCTTTTGTCGCTTCACGTCGTGCCTCAAGCTTTGCAGCAAGTTCCTGATCAAACGCTCCTAAAATTTGCGCTGCAAGCAGGCCTGCATTTGTTGCTCCTGCCTTGCCAATTGCTACAGTTGCGACAGGTACACCACCTGGCATTTGGACAATCGATAATAGTGAATCGAGTCCGTTTAGCGCACGTGACTGTACAGGTACCCCAATTACAGGTAACGTCGTTTTTGCTGCTACCATACCTGGTAAATGAGCTGCTCCACCAGCCCCTGCAATAATTACTTGAATACCGCGTCCACGTGCAGCTTCCGCATATTCAAACATTAAATCTGGTGTGCGATGTGCTGAAACGACTTGCTTTTCATAAGGCACTTGCAGCTCGTCCAAAATGTCACAAGCATGCTTCATCGTTTCCCAATCACTTGAACTTCCCATAATAACGCCAATTTTCGGATTCATGAGTTTCGCTCCTTTAAACATCTTCGCCATTTGTGTAATAAATGTAAAAAAATCCTCAAATAAATTGCTCTCTACGCTCTACGCATGAGAAAGCAATCTACTTGAGGACTGAGCATTAAAAGTATATGTAGATAATTGCATTGAGATCCACATCCTTTATTTCATCATACCTGAAGTTGCTTTCCCACATAGTCCGGTATTTACGGTGCCGGGTAGAGACACTAGAGCCATATTCTCTAGCATATATGAGGGATTAAATGTTTTTCCTGTACACATTTTAACAAGGGTTACGCATAAAATCAATGCAAAAATGCGAACAATATTTTTAAAGCAAAAGATATTGTTCGGTTTTTAATCGAGTAGTACGTTATTCTTCTATTAATACACCTTTAAATTGTATTTTTTGTCGCAAATAGATAGGCTCGCCATTTACTTCTTCGAACACCGGCTCTTCTCTACGCCCAAACGGCATATAGCCATCTTTCTTCATTCTTTCAAGGCATTGCTCGATTGTTTCATTTTCTTCTACTTCATACCATACTTGCTTTTTAGCCAAAAAGGTCATCCTTCCACATGTAAAATATCGCTCTAACTATACCACGATACTTTTAGTACTTTCTAATAGAATGGTTTTATTTTGTGAACGATTTGTCACAAGTAAAATTAAAAAGGAGCAATCACAAATTTCCTGTAATTGCTCCGAATTGTTTATTTTATAATCTCCATTTTCTCT
Organism: Solibacillus sp. FSL K6-1126; assembly: GCF_038003445.1. Lineage (NCBI taxonomy): Bacteria > Bacillati > Bacillota > Bacilli > Caryophanales > Caryophanaceae > Solibacillus > Solibacillus sp. FSL K6-1126. Next base: position 3,848,167 of record NZ_JBBOPD010000001.1, read on the forward strand.
GTTAACTGCAGTATTTCCTCGAATGTTAAGTCCGGATTTTCTAAAATCACATTATATCGTAAACCTTCTTCATCCCATTGGATTGTTTTGAAAGTACCCAACTCGATTTTAGAACCCTTTTGTCCGCGCACTTCAATCAGTTCTTCTTCCTCTCCAATTGACTGCATTGGCTTAAAGATTGAAAGCGAGAATTGCTTATCACCGTTTTTGGAATATGTTAAGGCAATCTCTCCCGTATCAGTAACCCCCATGTCTTCAATTCCTTCCAATGTGTAACCAAGGGATTCAGGGAATATAAAAAATGGTCCAATCTTCTCGACAGCCTGCTCTACTGTCAATTGTTCCAATGGCTTGAAAGATTCGACCTTAACAACGGCATCTTCGGGTATGTCTACACTAAATTTAGCATCGTCAATTTTACTGTTTGGCTCAAATTTAGTAAATTCAGAAGTTATTTTCATATCGCCACTTGCCGAAATCGTTTTTAATGTCATCCATGTTTTTTTATCTACCCAAATTTCCATATCCCCAATAAGCGTATTTTGCTTTTTGGCCTTTGCAATTAAATGGTACGTTTCATGCCCAGCAATCTTTTCTTCTTCACCAATTGTAATATCGTGGGAATTTTTTATTTGTTCCAACGTATTCAATGCCTGCTCTTTTAGCGTTGGACGAACTAAACTTTCTACTTCTGGCCCTAGCTCAAAAATCATTGCTTCATTCGTTGTTTTCGAATAGGAAGTTAATGTTTTGCCATCATTAACCGCAATCGATTCTTCTCCTGTGGAATCAACCATTTCTACACGTGTCTTTCCTTTTTTCTCCCATTGCTTCGAAAGAATCTCGGTCCCGTCGTCCATTGTTGTCTTATATTCTCCATAATAAGAATCAAGTTCAGATGTTTCTTGCATCGCCTGATTCAATATTTCTTGGGGTGAGTAATTTTCCTCATTGCTGCATGCCGCTAAAGACAGCGTTAAAATTAATGTTGCTGAATATATCATTTTTTTCATTTTATCCATTCCCCTCTTCTTCAATTGGTGGTAGCCAGATGACAATTGCTAATTGTTCTTGCTGTGTTTCAGCTTTAATTGTCCCATTATGCTTAGCGATAATTTGCTTTGCAATACTCAAACCGAGACCAGCCCCTCGCTCACCTATATGGCTTCGAGAAACATCAAACTGATACAGCGGCTCAAACATTTGCTCACACTGCTGTTCCGATATGGTCACCCCGCTATTTTGGACGACGATATATACGCCCTTTTCCGTAAAGTTATCTGCAACCCTTTTTGTACTCCATGCAGGAATATTCATCGTTTCAAATGCGGATATATAAATCGCTCCTCCCGGATTTGTGTACGTCCAGGCATTCGCGACAACATTATCGACAACGCGCATCAATTGCTTCGGATTTACAAGATAACTCCCTTCCACATTGGCTGTCGTCTTTGCTTCAAACCCCTTTTCTTTGCTGATTTGTTCATAGTCGCCCAAAAGCATATCGAAAAACTCTTCGCCTTCAACTTTTACAAGTTCCAGTTCATATGTCGGTGACTGCAATAATGTTAACATCATTAAATCATCAAGCAACTGCTTCATATAATCTGATTTGGACTGAATGATTTGCAAATACTCCTGATGATCTTTTTCAGTATGGTTCCCATGCCGTAAACTTTCTGCATATGCTTGAATTGATGTTAGAGGCGTTTTCAAGTCATGTGACAGACTGGCAATCATAAATTCCTTTTGCTGCTGCTCTAATGCAAGCTTTTTTCGAGTTGCTGTAATTTCCTGCTGCATTAATTGAAAGCTCTCGGTTAGATCTCCGATTTCATCCTTTTTTACCGGTAGCGGACTAGTTGCTTCATCCTTGGCGAAAGCGCGCATTTGTTTCATTAGTCTTTTTACCGGCTTATTGAGGCGCCTATTCAGCATATAGACAACCGCCCCATATAACAACAGCATTACTACAATTAAACTCGTTACGACAATAAGTGATTTTGTGTTTACTTGTTCCAGCCATTCTGAACGAACGAGCGTAATCTTGTATATACCCTTAATTTTCCCATCTTCATAAACAGGTTCTTTATAAACGAATGTTTCATAGTTTTGTTTAAATTCAAACAGACTTTTATAAACAGCACTTTTTGATTCAAAACCGTTTAAAGAGTTGATTAAATTCGAGGAATAATAAATCTTGCCATTCGGACTGTACAGCGTAATCATCAACTGATCGGATGTCAGTTTCTCGATTTCCTTATAATTAGCATTAATCGTGTAAAGCGACGGATTATCCAAATAATCTTTTATATCTGATACAACTGTCCACTTCTCAAAATACTCATCAAGACTTTTATCCTGGTAGTAATCGTTAATGGATACATATAGCCCATACAGTGCAAGTAACGGTAATATCATGACAAGCAAATACGTAAGGAGAAGCCATGATTTAATTTTCATACTTGTTCACCTATAAAGCGGTAGCCCTTTCCCCATACAGTTTGTATATAGTTAGGTGATTTTACAGGATCCTGCAGCTTCTCACGCAATGCTTTAATATGCACCGTTACCGTATGTGTTTGATCCAGCTCAACTAGGTGCCAAACATGTGTATACAACGCTTCCTTTGTAAATAGCTCGAAAGGATTTTGTGCCAATACTTTCAGTAACGCAAACTCTTTTTGCGTCAAGCTAACTTCAACCTCTTCGATATAAACACATTCTTTTACCCAATCAATTTTTAATCCATGTACATATGAAACCATATCTTCTGCTGTGAAAACTCTATTATATCTCTGCCATCGTCGTATTTGAGAACGAACACGCGCTTTTAACTCTTCTAAAGAAAACGGCTTTGCCAAATAATCATCGGCATCTTGTAACCCTGTGACTTTATCCGATTCATTACTTTTTGCACTGATCATAATAATTGGAACATCACTTTGCAGTCGAATATGTTCAATCATTGATAGCCCATCCATTTCAGGCATCATCCAATCAACAAGTATTAAATCATAGCTACCGGCAGAAAAATCTTCTAATCCTTCAATCCCAGTCGTTGCCCATGTCACTGCATAGCCTTCCTTTATTAAGGTGTCTTTAATAATGCGCGCAATTTCACGGTCATCTTCCACTAAAAGAATTTGTTGTTCCATCATGTACGCCTCCTACCATCACTATAACAAGTAATTTTATCGATAATTGTGACTTTATAAATCCTTTATATTTTATCTTACTTTGTTATGTCTGTTTAAAGATAGCCAAAGTTACCTTTCACAGTAAAGATGGTCGTTTTAAAATGGAAATTTTATGTTACTATCAATTGTGTAAATAAATAAAAGAGGTGTCACAATAATGGAATTCTTTATCGAAAAGATGAACAGTAAGATGGCCACTACCATTCTCGGATGGAAATATGAACAGCCTTACGATTTTTATAATAATGAACAAAGTGATGAGGCTTTGGAAGAATTAATGGATGGATTGTACTATGCCATTGCTGATAAAAATAAAGAGGTAATTGGATTTTTCTGTATCGGAGAGAGTGCTCAAGTACCTAGAGGAACCCATTTCGGTGTTTATAAAGCAGATTTAATAGATATGGGAGTCGGAATGCACCCAAATCTTGTTGGAAAAGGCAATGGGTTCGAGTTTTGTACAGCCATTATGAAATTTATTGAGGAGAAGTATCCAAGTAAATCACTAAGATTAACCGTAGCGATGTTTAATCAGAGAGCCATTCATTTATATAAAAAGCTTGGTTTTGTCAAAGAAGATGAATTTAGTAATGACGTTACAGAATTTATGACAATGGTGAGAATATAAAAAATGAAACTATTTATAACAATGGTGAGAATATAAAAAATGAAACTATTTATAACAACAAAAAAACCACTGATTCCTCAGTGGTTTTGCGTGTGCGAAGCGACGTCCTACTCTCACAGGGGGAAGCCCCCAACTACCATCGGCGCTAAAGAGCTTAACTTCCGTGTTCGGTATGGGAACGGGTGTGACCTCTTTGCCATCATCACTTCACTATAATGGCTTTTAATAAGCCTATGTAAAAGAATTTTCATTCTTTCAAAACTGGATAAACGTTTCATTGAATTGAGCAATAAAATGTGGTTAAGTCCTCGACCGATTAGTATTCGTCAGCTGCATGCGTCACCGCACTTCCACCTCGAACCTATCTACCTGATCGTCTTTCAGGGGTCTTACTTACTTGCGTAATGGGAAATCTCATCTTGAGGGGGGCTTCATGCTTAGATGCTTTCAGCACTTATCCCGTCCATACATAGCTACCCAGCGATGCCTTTGGCAAGACAACTGGTACACCAGCGGTATGTCCATCCCGGTCCTCTCGTACTAAGGACAGCTCCTCTCAAATTTCCTACGCCCACGACGGATAGGGACCGAACTGTCTCACGACGTTCTGAACCCAGCTCGCGTACCGCTTTAATGGGCGAACAGCCCAACCCTTGGGACCGACTACAGCCCCAGGATGCGATGAGCCGACATCGAGGTGCCAAACCTCCCCGTCGATGTGGACTCTTGGGGGAGATAAGCCTGTTATCCCCGGGGTAGCTTTTATCCGTTGAGCGATGGCCCTTCCATGCGGAACCACCGGATCACTAAGCCCGTCTTTCGACCCTGCTCGACTTGTAGGTCTCGCAGTCAAGCTCCCTTATGCCTTTACACTCTACGAATGATTTCCAACCATTCTGAGGGAACCTTTGGGCGCCTCCGTTACTCTTTAGGAGGCGACCGCCCCAGTCAAACTGTCCGCCTGACACTGTCTCCTACCCCGCTAAGGGGCATGGGTTAGAAGTTCAATACAACCAGGGTAGTATCCCACCGACGCCTCCTTCGAAGCTGGCGCTCCGAGATCTCTGGCTCCTACCTATCCTGTACAAGTTGTACCAAAATTCAATATCAGGCTACAGTAAAGCTCCACGGGGTCTTTCCGTCCTGTCGCGGGTAACCTGCATCTTCACAGGTACTATAATTTCACCGAGTCTCTCGTTGAGACAGTGCCCAGATCGTTACGCCTTTCGTGCGGGTCGGAACTTACCCGACAAGGAATTTCGCTACCTTAGGACCGTTATAGTTACGGCCGCCGTTTACTGGGGCTTCAATTCACAGCTTCGCTTGCGCTAACCGCTCCTCTTAACCTTCCAGCACCGGGCAGGCGTCAGCCCCTATACGTCACCTTACGGTTTTGCAGAGACCTGTGTTTTTGCTAAACAGTCGCCTGGGCCTATTCACTGCGGCTTCTCTAGGCTATGCACCCAAAGAAGCACCCCTTCTCCCGAAGTTACGGGGTCATTTTGCCGAGTTCCTTAACGAGAGTTCTCTCGCACACCTTAGGATTCTCTCCTCGACTACCTGTGTCGGTTTGCGGTACGGGCACCTCTCACCTCGATAGAGGCTTTTCTTGGCAGTGTGAAATCAGGAACTTCGCTCATACGAGCTCGTCATCACAGCTCAACGTTATAGTATGCGGATTTGCCTACATACACGCCTTACTGCTTGAACACGCGCAACCAACGGCGTGCTTACCCTATCCTACTGCGTCCCCCCATTTCTCAAACGGTGAGGAGGTGGTACAGGAATATCAACCTGTTGTCCATCGCCTACGCCTATCGGCCTCGGCTTAGGTCCCGACTAACCCTGAGCGGACGAGCCTTCCTCAGGAAACCTTAGTCATACGGTGCATGGGATTCTCACCCATGTTTCGCTACTCATACCGGCATTCTCACTTCTAACCGCTCCACCAGTCCTTCCGGTCTGACTTCAACGCTGTTAGAACGCTCTCCTACCACGCATACTCAAAGTATGCATCCACAGCTTCGGTGAATCGTTTAGCCCCGATACATTTTCGGCGCAGCGTCACTCGACCAGTGAGCTATTACGCACTCTTTAAATGATGGCTGCTTCTAAGCCAACATCCTGGTTGTCTAAGCAACGCCACATCCTTTTCCACTTAACGATTACTTGGGGACCTTAGCTGGTGGTCTGGGCTGTTTCCCTCTTGACTACGGATCTTATCACTCGCAGTCTGACTCCCGTGTATAAATATCCGGCATTCGGAGTTTGTCTGAATTCGGTAAAGCGAGATGCCCCCCTAGTCCAAACAGTGCTCTACCTCCGGTATTCTCAATCACGAGGCTAGCCCTAAAGCTATTTCGGAGAGAACCAGCTATCTCCAGGTTCGATTGGAATTTCTCCGCTACCCACACCTCATCCCCGCACTTTTCAACGTGCGTGGGTTCGGGCCTCCAGTGAGTGTTACCTCACCTTCACCCTGGACATGGGTAGATCACCTGGTTTCGGGTCTACGACCACGTACTAATTCGCCCTATTCAGACTCGCTTTCGCTGCGGCTCCGTCTTCTCAACTTAACCTCGCACGTAATCGTAACTCGCCGGTTCATTCTACAAAAGGCACGCTATCACCCATTAACGGGCTCTAACTACTTGTAGGCACACGGTTTCAGGGTCTATTTCACTCCCCTTCCGGGGTGCTTTTCACCTTTCCCTCACGGTACTGGTTCACTATCGGTCACTAGGTAGTATTTAGCCTTGGGAGATGGTCCTCCCGGATTCCGACGGAATTTCACGTGTTCCGCCGTACTCAGGATCCACTCTGGAGGGAATGAACTTTTGACTACAGGGCTTTTACCTTGTTTCGCGGACCTTTCCAAGTCGCTTCGTCTAATTCATTCTTTTGTAACTCCGTATAGAGTGTCCTACAACCCCAAAGAGCAAGCTCTTTGGTTTGGGCTCTTCCCGTTTCGCTCGCCGCTACTCAGGGAATCGAATTTTCTTTCTG
>NZ_JBBOPD010000001.1:3857500-3907500 GCF_038003445.1 Solibacillus sp. FSL K6-1126
TACATTTAACTCCACTTCATCAACATGCATCCCCTTTGCCCACTTCAGACAAGCTTCAAATAACAGCGATCCGATTCCTTTTCGTTTTTCTGACTGGTCTACACCAAAGTCATGAATGTATGCAAATCTTCTATGAACTAATGAAGGGAATTTTGGAGAATCTTCTATACTCATGACCGCAAAGCCTATCACTTTATTTTCTTCCCGTGCAATTAATACTGTACTTTGCTCTTGTTCAAGCAATTCCATATAATATTCTTCTGGCATAACACTCTCTACTTGGCGAAATACCTTACCATCCCCTTTAACATGATCATCATGTCCTTGCCTTACTAAACGATTTACTTCTATATAGTGTTGTTCCGTTGCCTCTTCAATTTTAATACCCATTAAACTCTCCTCCTTTACTTAATTCAGTTCGATCCAAAATTATATTTTCCTGCAAAAATAAAAAAACCAGTCAACAATAGTTGACTGGTGAATGATTTTACATTGAACCGACCGTACCTAAATAAATCAGGAAGAGTACTGCGAAAATATACATAATCGGGTTTACTTCTTTCGCTTTACCTTTTAACACCATTGTTAATGGGTAGAATACGAAACCTACTGCAAGACCCGTTGCGATTGATGATGTTAATGGCATCATTAACATTGTGAAGAATGCTGGTACAGCTACTTCGAATTTATTCCACTCAATTTGTCCAAGCGAAGATACCATTAAAATCCCTACAACGATTAATGCCGGTGCAGTAACTGCGTTTGTTACAACACTTAATACTGGTGATAAGAATAGTGCCAACAAGAAACAGATCCCTGTAACGATTGAAGCGAACCCTGTACGTGCGCCTGCTCCAACCCCTGCTGAAGATTCTACATAAGATGTTACTGTTGAAGTCCCAAAGATCGAGCCTGAAATAGAAGCGATTGAATCTGAGATTAACGCTTTACCTGCACGAGGTAATTTATTATTTTTTACAAATCCCGCTTGGTTGGCAACAGCCATTAAAGTACCCGCGTTATCAAAGAAGTCTACGAATAGGAATGATAGAATAACTGATACCATTGTTAGCGTATAGAATTCAGGATCAGTGAATGCTGAGAATAATTTACCGAAAGTTGGTTCAACACTTGGAGGTGCCGAAACAATCTGAGATGGTAAATCAACTAAACCAAAAATCATACCGGCTATTGCTGTAATGGCCATTGCTATAAATACGCCAGCTTTCATTCCACGAACTAAGAAAATGACTGTAAGCAGAATACCAAAAATAGCTAACAATACTTCAGCATCGTGCAAGTTACCTAAACCGACAACTGTTGCCTCACTTGCAACGATAATACCCGCGTTTTTTAAACCGATGAATGAAACAAATAATCCGATTCCCGCTCCAACAGCAATTTTAAGCTCCATTGGGATGGCATTGATTAATTTTTCACGTAATCCTGTAACTGTTAATAGTAAGAAGAATACGCCTGATACAAATACTGCAGCCAAAGCATGTTGCCAAGGGCTTCCGTTTGTTAATACAACCGTATAAGCAAAAAATGCGTTTAAGCCTAGACCCGGTGCTAAAGCTAAAGGATACCTTGCAACAATCCCCATAACGAAACATCCAATTGCTGCCGAAACAGCTGTTGCCACAAATACCGCACCGTAATCCATGCGTAGTGCATCTGGTAAACCTTCAATATCAGATAGCGTTAAAATGCTAGGGTTTACTACTAAAATGTAAGCCATTGCCAAGAATGTTGTAAAGCCACCTAAAATTTCTCGGCGATAATTAGTTCCAAGTTTATCGAACTCGAAATACTTTTTCATAAGAAACTTTCCTCCGTGTTGTCGTCTTCAACATCTAAAGAACACTTAACCTTAAAAACAAAAAAGACACGCAAAGCATAAATGCCGCATGTCCACGATTTAAGGAAAATAAGTATATTACACTCCCATTACAGCAGTGTTGTAACAACTTATTTATAAATCGTAGTCGAATCATTTACGGTGATTCGGTAGAAACTCACGGGCCATATTCCCGACATTATACGACGACGTATTTAATTTACGTTAGTAATATATCATTTCAATTTTTAAATTACAAGCTATTTCCGAACGTTTTTTATATATTTTAGATCATAGTTCGTAAAAACATCCGTAAATTAGCCATTTCTTCTATTGATGTGTATTTATTTGTTATTAATAAACTTGGCATAATCAAAGATTCAATCTAAAATTCTAGTATATTCATACAAAATAGGGGGACTTTAACTTGAATGAAATTAAGGTTGTTGTAAAGGGTGTTCTTATTAAAAATAATAGATTACTCATCGTGCAGCGTTCTCAAATTGAAACTGTCGGTGCCGGCACATGGGAGACTGTCGGTGGGAATCTTCATTTCGGCGAGTCATTTGAAACTGCACTAAAGAGGGAATTTTCAGAAGAAGTAGGACTGAATATTACTGTTAAAAATCAATTATTTTCAACAACATTCCATACGAGCAAAACACGCCAAATTGTACTACTCACTTTTTTATGTGATACAAAAGAAGAGCACATTACGGTGTCCGATGAACACGAACAATATTTATGGGCGACAAAGAATGATCTGCTCACTTTATTGCCGCAAGAGATTATCGAAGACTTCTCCCAGCATAATGTATTAGATTTATTAAACTAATAAAATAATTTTATAAAAAGTTTATAGAAATGTTATATAACTCCTCTATAGTAAAGTTTGAACAAATAGAGGGGGGATTTTTTTGCACCAGCAACGAAAGTGGGCAATGCATTTAATTCGCTTTGCAGCTGTTTCCGGTTTTATCGGTGTATTAATCGGATCAATTATGAGCGGTAACATGAACTTCGCTTTACGGCCAGTCCACGCACACATTGTATTAGTAGGTTGGTTATCAGTCTTTGCTTGGGGGATTTTCTATTATTCAGTACCTGTCCGCAAGCTAATCTTAGTTAAAATCCAAAGTATTTTAGGCATGATCGGAGCTTTTGGTTTATGTGTAGGAATGTGGTTACATTATTTAAACCCGCTGGACACAAATGAAACATTGAACATGGTGTTCTTCATCGTAGGCGGCACTCTTTTACTAATCGCATTTTTCCTATTTATAATTGTGACATTTTTTGTCGAAAAGAAAGAAAATTAATTATATCTAGCTCTATTAATTAAGTGCATTTTCCTTTAATATGTTAAAATAATAAAAGTAACATCGAAAATGTTAAAGGAGGTTTTTAAATGCCCTATTGGTTACATAACACATTATTTGTACTTTTAATAATCGTTACTTTTGGATGTGTTACTAGTGGAATTGAGTGGAAATCTCGCGAAAAAGCCACAGTTGAAAAATAATTTAAGCTTAAACGACTTACTATAATGTAACTAACATACAAAAAAGGAAGCCTACGCTAAATAGGCTTCCTTTTTATGGTTATCTTATAATCCGCGGTTAGTACGTTTTAACGGATCATCATCTAAATGGTCCACATCATTTAAATGATTCATAGTATTAGTCGTATCTTTAACATCCGCTTCTTCACGACGAACCGTATCTGATACAGTTTCCGTATCTGTTACTTTTCGTTTGCCGACAACAATTTCTTCTGTCACGACATCTTTTTTCGTAACCTCTACCTGTTCTTCAGTTACAGGGATATGGATTTTCCCCTGCTCTTCATAAGCATGAGTGATTCCGTCACGCAGCTGACCATTTGCATTAAGTGTTGTGTCCTCATTAACAGGACGTCTTTCCACATAAACTTCTTCATGTTCTACCGGCACCTCAATCGTTTGCTGCTCTTCGACTACATGTTTATCGACCTGCACCTCACCCGTTTGCACGCGTTTTTTATCTACTTGCAAGCGTTCTTCATGAAGCGCTAAACGTTCTTCATCCGTTTTCTCATAATCACGCTCATAATGATCATTCAAGCCATAATTTTTAGTACCTTCATCAAAATAAGTACCATAATCTTTATCTACATACAATAAGTATTTCCCAGCCTGTAATTCATCATAGTAACGATTTCGTTCGTCCTCAGAGATACCCATTTGCGTAAAGTGCTGATCGCGTACTAAGTCTTCACCCATCATGAATGCTTTAAAGCGATCCCACCAAGAACCTTCTTTGTAATCAGTGCCATAGCCATCCGTGTTAGTGCTGTAACCTTTTGAGTTTCGGTACATCGATAGTTGATCATTGCGATTAGATACAATATACATATCCTCTTCACCATAACCTTGTGCACGAAGGCGATCCATTTCTGCCTGTAATTCTGCTTCATTATCATAAATACCATATAATTTGTTATCACGTGTTTCCATGTTTCATTCCTCCAGTTTCATTAATTTAATTTTGTATACCTACTGTCTATACTTGTTTGGCATACTATACAATACCTTTCCTCCTAAATAATAAACGTGAGGATAGTAAATTTAACATTCTGTAATAAAAATGAAAGAAAAAGATACACTGCTATGACAATAATTTATTATTAATAAGGGTAAGGCGAAATCAGAGCACAAAAAAACATAGAAAGATGTTACTCTTCCTATGTTGCCATTCAACCTATTCATCGTTTTGCTTTTGTTTCTTTTCCAAATACTGTGCACGCAATTTTTCAAGTTGCTGCTTTTTATCGAATTGGGCAGGCTTGTTTTTTTCATGATACTTCGCAACAGCTGCCTTACCTTTACTATCCAATTGATATTTCCCCATTTTGTTCACCTACTTCTTTTCGCTTTTTCCACCAATGTTCGTACTCTTCAACTGTCAATGGCTTTGAATAATAGTAGCCTTGGACGATCGGCACTTTCTCCAAGCCCATAATAAACTGAACTTGCTCCTTCGTTTCGACACCTTCTACCAGAACATTTAAATCAAGTGAATAGCACAAGTGAATAATCGATTTTAGGATTGAGGCATCTTTTGCGGAATTGGGCACACCATCTATAAATGATTTATCAATCTTAATAGTGGATATCGGTATTTCTTTCAAATAAGATAGAGACGATAAACCTGTTCCAAAATCATCCAGTGCTACAGACAAGCCCTTTTCCCTGAAAGTTCTTACTGCTGATATAGCATTATGAATATCATGAATGACACTTGTTTCAGTAATTTCCAATTCAATTTTAGATGCTTGAATTTTATACTTAAGCAAACTCCTATTGATTACTTTATTTAAACGCGGTGATGTCAAATACATACCCGGAATATTAATCGATATTTGTGGCAGCTCTATCCCTATATTAGTCCATGCGGCTAATTGTTGGCAAACTCTCTCGATTAGCCAATCTGTCACATCTGAAATACGATTAGCATTTTCTAATATCGGTATAAATACCGCCGGAGATATTATTCCGTACACCGGATGCTTCCAACGCATAAGTGCCTCTATTCCTACTACACTATTTTGCTCCGGATGCACTTTCGGCTGATATACAATGAACAATTCATTTTCATCCATCGCCCGTTGAATATCAAGGCTTAATTGACGTTCAAAATTAAACGTATGAATTTTTGGATCGTACTTAATTATTCCATGCCTGGATTGTGTCGACGGAGCATGTAATACCGCAATTGCATTGGTAAAATGTTCATGAACCGCCTTTTTTTCATCTGACTGCGAAACAGCAAAAACTGCTTCTATCGAAACCATACGTTCATCGATATTTAACGGACGCTCTAACAAAAGACAAATACTCCGCAATCCATTGATTGTATTTTGCACACTTTCAGCAGGTGCATGTATCACCGTAAAGCGATTAGCTTCCGTGCGATACAATTTCGTCTCCTTTGGCAGACTGGTTTGCATTATTTCTATTACACTTTTCACAATTGCATCCCCAAAAGAATAGCCATAAGCTAATATATACTTCTCTACGTTGTTTAAATGAACAATGGCCACCATTTTCGTATTCTTTTTAATATGCTGGTCTTCTGTAAATTGATTATGGTTTGGCAATTGTGTCAACGCATCAAAATATTTCATACGGAAGTCAACATAGCTATCTAGGCGACTGGCTAAAATTGCAAGTCCAAACAAACTGCCAATTCCAATTGTCACAAACAACGCGACTTCAATCATATTGGAATCATGCGTATGTACACGGATCGGCCCCTCCACATAAAAACTCATCGCTAACATACCTGTATAGTGCATGCTTGTTACAGCGATAGCCATTAAAAAAGCGGCGATACTTTTCACCAAAACCTTTTCCATTTTAGTATCAGTAATCGAAAAGATGTACAAAGAGGCAAACGATGCCACAATTGCTATCAAGATCGAAAAGCCAAACAGGACCGGATTATAAACAACCTTTGCATCCATTTCCATAGCAGCCATACCTATATAATGCATAAGTGCTATACCGCATCCCATAAAGAAACCAGCTGCGATAAAGGTTTGAACTTTTTTATAGTCGCTATTGGTTAAATAAAATGCCATATACGATGCACCAATAGCAGGGATGACAGATATAATCGTCAGTACCAAATTATGCTTCATAGGTATGGATATGACGAACGCACTCATTCCAACATAGTGCATTGACCAAATTCCAAGCCCCATTGCCAGTGAAGCCAACACTAACCATATATTTTTATGAAAAAAACCCTTTCCATTGATGCGCCGATTAATATAAATCGCTGTATAGGATGCACCAAAAGCGATAATGAAAGACAATAGCATTACTAAGGGATCATATGTTCCTTCAATAATATGCATGCTTTCCAAGTCAGGTTTTGTAAACAAAGAAATTCGCTCCCCTTATCTGATTGGTAATTAATGTTCCAATTATTCATGTTGACCTCAATTGCTGCATCTTGATAAGAAGTGCATGTTGGCTTCATAAAGTTTAATACATCCAATTTAAATTGAACAGAATAAAAATAATTCTTTTTTTTAAAGCTAATCTTTGCGAACAAATTCTTTTCTTTCACATCCGATATACACTAGCACAATTGAAGTATGTCTCCCTGTTCTTAAGCATTACCGAGACATAAAAACCCCTGGAGGTTAGATTTTTTCTAACTTCCAGGGGCATTATCATTAAAAGAATGTTTTTTTGTAAATGTAATAGGACTAGAATGATGAATGAGACATTAGACAACTAGTACTATTCCCACTCAATCGTTGCTGGTGGCTTAGAAGTAATATCATACAGCACGCGGTTAACGTGCTTCACTTCGTTTACAATACGTACAGAAATCTTCTCTAGTACATCGTAAGGGATACGTGCCCAATCAGATGTCATACCGTCGATTGATGTTACACCGCGGATACCGATTGCGTAGTCGTACGTACGGCCATCGCCCATTACACCTACTGAACGGATGTCAGGTAATACAGCGAAGTATTGCCAAATGTCGCGCTCCAGGCCGGCATTTTTAATCTCTTCGCGCAGGATGTAGTCTGCTTCTCGAACGATTTCCAGCTTTTCTTCTGTTACTTCACCAAGTACACGGATACCTAAACCAGGACCCGGGAAAGGCTGACGCCATACAACTTCTTCAGGTAGACCTAATTCAAGGCCTAAAGCGCGTACTTCGTCTTTGAATAGTGTATTTAATGGTTCGATTAATTCAAACTTCATATCTTCCGGTAAACCACCAACATTATGGTGTGATTTAATTGTTTGGGCAGTTGCTGTACCTGATTCAATAATATCTGTGTAAAGGGTACCTTGCGCTAAGAAGTCCATATCTTTTAGCTTTGATGACTCTTCATCAAATACGTAAATGAACTCATTACCTATAATTTTACGTTTTTGCTCTGGGTCAGAAACACCGGCAAGTTTATTCATGAAACGCTCACGAGCATCGATTTTGATCAGTTTCATATCGAAATCTTCTGTGAATGTTTTCATTACCTGTTCAACTTCACCTTTACGGTTTAAGTTGTGGTCCACGAACATACAAGTTAATTGGTCACCGATTGCTTTGTGGATTAACACTGCTACTACAGATGAATCAACTCCGCCTGATAATGCACAAAGTACTTGCTTATCTCCAACTTGCTCACGGATTTTCGCAATCTCGATTTCAATGAAGTTCGCCATCGACCAGTCGCCTTTTGCTTCACAAACATTGAATACGAAATTTTTCAGTAAATCATTTCCGTATACAGAGTGGCGTACTTCCGGATGGAATTGTACTGCATAAAATTTACGAGAAGCATCAGCCATTGCCGCGATCGGGCATGCAGGGCTTGTCGCAATTACTTCAAAACCTTCTGGCACTGCTGTTACATGGTCACCGTGGCTCATCCATACAACTTGATTTTTTGGTAATTCCGCAAATAATTTATTATCTGAAGTAATGTTAATTTCAGCTTTCCCGTACTCACGAGTTGCTGCGCCTTCCACTTTACCGCCATGTGTTTGGGCCATTAACTGCATGCCATAGCAAATACCTAAAATCGGTAAACCTAATTCAAAAATCGCCGGATCTACATGGAATGCTGATTCATCATATACAGAGTTTGGACCACCTGAAAATACAATACCTACAGCATTCATTTCTTTAATTTCTTCAGCAGTAATCGTATGTGGATGTAATTCAGAGAATACACCGAATTCACGAATACGACGAGTGATTAATTGGTTGAACTGACTACCGAAATCAAGAACGACAATCTTTTCTTGTTCTTTTAACAAAGGAGTTGACACTATTTCCACCTCTTCTAATTTTTTGCGGCCTATATTAAGAAAAAAAACGCGTAAGAAAATAATTTCTACGCGTTCATATTTCATCTCTTCTTCAAGTGGGTAAACCTATCCCTTATAAGGATATAGTGGGACCCACCGTCATAGATAAGTTATTTAGGGTAACTTAGTAGAAACATCTGGACCATATTACCAGACTTATATGAAGGCACAATACTATTTATTTTTCTAAATTTTACTCTTTCGTCGAGTTAAAATCAACCACTCGTACGATTGATTAAATATTCCCAAATTTCTTTCATTTCAGTCGTGTTCATTTGGTCGGTCTGTTTTGCATAAATAAGTCGCTCATAAAATGCCGTCAACTCACTCATTTTAGTGGTATCCAGCTGTCGATCAACACGCATTGCAAACTGTTGCAATGTTTCGTCTTGTCCTCGTTTCAAATGAACCCGCTCCAACTGTTTTAATAACACAAAATATGCTTCTTCAAATGTTGCTGCTTTATCTAATTTCGATTTGTTCATTTGAACTGCAAGTTTTGGTTGCCATTTTCCGCGTTTTTTCCAAGCAATAATTAACCCAATCACAACAAGAGCCAGTAATCCGTACAGCACCCATTTAAATTTTGACCAGTCCATTCTACTTGTCCCATTAGTTGATTGCTTAGTTGTATCTTGTTCTTCCAACTCCGGCTTTGGTGCTTCTGGTTCTTCCATATCAGGTAGCTGCTCTTCTTCGGGAGCTTCGAAATCTACATCATAATTAATATTCATCGGATTACTAAAGCCAATTGTCGGCTCAAACGGCATCCATCCAATACCGTCAATATACGCTTCCACCCATGAATGGGCATCATTATTCGTCACTTGATACGTAACCATACCGTCTTGTGAATCGATTCGGTCTCCACTTGAAAAACCTTTTACCCAACGTGCCTGAATCCCTATCGAACGAAGCATGACGACCATCGAAGTAGAGAAGTTATCACAATATCCAAGCCTTGTTTCAAACAAAAACTGATCTACATAGTCTTGATCTGCTGATGGAACATGTACATTTGTCGTTTCATATTGAAAGCCACTACGCGCAAAGTAACCTTCAATTGCACGAGCCTTGTCATATACACTGTCATACATGTCGGTAATTTCAAGAGCTAAATCAGTTACACGCTGCGGCAAATTATCCGGAAGCTGTAAATAGCGCGAATCATTTTCAGTTGAGGATAATGATTCTTTCAAAGCAACGTAACTATATTCCGGCTGTTGAAATGTCATCTCGTATGATGCAGGAGCTACAACATCGCTGTTTATAAGAGGCAGAATTTTTTCATTGCCTGTATTAAATCTCAATCCAGTTTGTGTACCGTCTAGATTATAAGAAGTAATGCCATATGCCTGCAATAAAAACAAGTATTCTTCATTTATAGCCTGCACTTCCACCGACTGAGGCTCTTCACTTCCAGGCTTGATTGAAAGCGGGAGAGGATCTGCAAACTGAAGCGTTTGTTGCAATGACTCATCATCTGATTGCTCCCAACCTTTAGACGTATAAAAATCTTTCGTCTCAACACGCCAATATTGACGGATCGGTGTTTTTATTTCATAGACAATCGTATTATCCCCCGCAAACGGTCCACCCAGTCGCTCATCATTTTCCCCGTAACCAACTGTTGCAACCGATTGACTGGCATTACCCCCAATACCTGCAATATTTTTTACATATGGAACCGGGTCCGACCATTGAGGCTCTGCTTTCGGCATGACTGTTGCAACAATTCCTGCAATCATAACAAAAATGATAATCGTAGTCGCATATTTCAAGTAGTTCATCCAATCTTTTTGCATTTCCGCGGCCTGCATAAGTCGTTTTATAAATAGCAACGATGTAAGCACAAGACCTAGTAACATTACTTTAACAATCGCCGCTGTGCCATCGTATTCTGTAAAAGTATCGAGTGTCCCGATGAAAAATACTGTAAGCAGCAGGAAATAGTAAATGCTATAGCGCACACTTACCCAATGCTGAATTAAGTAAATAAGCATCCAGATCAATATAAAAAACAAACTTGTCCGAAATGGATCACTCACATAAATCCACTCACCTGCAAGCAATATATCCAAATTGTATTTCAGTTCTTCCGATAAAAATTGCGTCGTCGTCAATGCTTCATCTTTATACACACTGACAACAAACCATGTAATGTATGCTAACTTAATAAACCAATTAACAATAAACGGCAGCGAAAAAATCCCCAGTACTAAACATATCCCTATGAATAATACAAACTGCGTAAAGTAGCCTGTGTTCGTTAACTCCATTACCGGTATTAACCATTCTCGTAAAATCAGAAAAACAATAAAATAAAAAATAGCGAGTTCTATTTTTTCGGCTGTGCTGCGTCTCATGCGTGCTTCACCTCCGAATACGTTCGCTGTAACTCGTCCATACCGACATAATGCAATTCATTATTTTGGCTTATATGCTGCACCGGATCTTTTTGGTCACTTACGACAAAACATATAATTTTACGAGCATATTTCGTTCCGGCATTTAATACTTCCTGCAGTTCAGGAGTCATTTCACCAGTAATGATAACAACAACAGAGCGGCTCATCATTTTCTGTTCTTCAAACAATAAACGTTCTACACCAAACTGCGCATCCGGTACGACCGTTGCTAAATGCTGCAGGACCGTTTCATACTGTTTACCTGTTTTAATCACCGGCGTAAAATAACGGTCGACCCCGACACTTAAAAATGAAACATCGCCCTGTTTTTTTACAATTTTATTAATATAGGATGCCGTGTAATCGACAACATCATCGAAGTTCTTCTGCACTGCGCGATCAATTAGCACAAATGTATTTTGTGATTTTTGATCTTCAAATTCCTTTGTACGCAGTTCCCCATTTTTTGCAAAGGATTTCCAGTGAATCCAAGAAAAGCGGTCACCCGGTACATATTCGCGGACACCAGTCGCAACCGTCGTATCCTTAATTAAAGAATAGCGCGATTGACTTGTACCTTGGTCATATTGCATTCCAATCGGCAATAATTTGACATCGGATACTTTGGGATATACTAAAAACAGCTGCGGGTGATTCATTACAACATTCCGTATTGTCCATCCAAAAAAGTCCGTACATGTAAACAGCAATCCTCTAAAATGATGCTCTCCTCGTTTTAACTCCTTCAATTCATAAGTCCACTTAAACTCGCGCTTCCACCCAACCAAAAATAGTTTCGTTACATTTCCGTTCGGTTTTTCAAAATGTTCCTCCCTCATAGGTAATTCTCGGACCATCATAAAAACAAACGGAAACCAGCTCGTATTGCGGAATGTTACGGTAACTTGAACATTGCCCCCACGTTCAACTCGTTCTTTCGATAAAGTACGGGATATTTCTTTAAAACGAATCGGAATAATTGCCAGTAAAATCGAATAGACCAAAAACGGTAAAATCGTGAAGAAAACAAACCAGCTAACAAAGCCCCCTTGGAACATTGCATAGCAATACGTAATTATAAACAACGAAACAACGGTAATTAAACGCCCGCCATGCTTTAGAAACTGCTTGATTCCCTTCATTACGGCACGTACCTTTTTACTGGAACATGGACATAACGAAGAACACTTTCAATCACTTGTTCTTCCGTAATTCCTTCATAGCGTGTTTCTGGTTTTAAAATAATTCGGTGGCCGAAAACGAATTTCACTAAATATTGAACATCATCCGGAATAACGTAATCTCTCCCTTTCATAAAGGCATAGCTTTGCGCAGCACGCATTAATGCGATGGAAGCACGAGGACTTACACCTAAATACACATTTTCATGATGACGTGTATGTTGTGCGATGGACACAATATACTCTTTAATATTATTTTCTACATGTACTTGTTTTGCTTGTTCTCTTAAATCGTTCAACTGCTCGATTGTTAATACCGGGAAAAGATCATCTATCGGAACCGATTTTTCGGCACGATTCAGCACTTCAATTTCCTCTTCTTTCGTAGGATAGCCCATCTTTATTTTCAGTAAAAAGCGGTCTAGTTGCGCTTCCGGAAGCGGATATGTCCCCTCATATTCAATCGGGTTTTGTGTTGCCATTACAAAAAAAGGCTTTGGCAGCTGAATCGTTTCACCGTCCACCGTAATTGACCCCTCTTCCATACTTTCCAACAGAGCGGCCTGTGTTTTTGGTGATGTACGGTTAATTTCATCCGCTAACACAATATTGCCGACAATCGGCCCCGGACGGAACTCAAACTGTAATGTTTTCGGATTATATATAGAAACGCCAATTACATCAGATGGCAGTAAATCCGGTGTAAATTGAATACGTTTAAAGCTTGCACCCAGTGACTTTGAAAGCGCACGTACCATCATTGTTTTCCCAACGCCCGGCACGTCTTCCAGTAATACATGCCCTCCTGCTAATAACGAAACAATACTTAGCTCGGCAATCTCTCTTTTTCCTATCATTACTTTTTCGATATTTTTAATTATTCCCTCGATCTGCTCATTCATGAATAGTCCCCCCACCTGAAATCGTTGCATCTTTGGCATATAGTTTAAGCATAACGAAAACAAAATGCGAGCACAACTAGTTTACCCGGAAATTGGAAAATCACCTTACTTTTCCAGAGAGAAGTAAGGTGATTTATCAGATTTTATCTAATACTATTGTTTCCAGAAATCATCGAAAACTGTAATCGGCATATTGCGTTTATGCATGGAGCGCAAGTAATGTCCTTCAAGCTTTTCACGAGCCTGCTCCGGGATTTCCTTACCTTCCAAATAATCATCAATTTGTTCGTATGTTACACCAAGCGCCACTTCATCCGGCAATGCAGGGCGGTTTTCCTCTAAATCTGCAGTCGGAACTTTTTCATATAAATGTACAGGACAGTTTAAATGTTTTAAAATCGCACGACCTTGGCGTTTATTTAAACGGAAAATCGGCATTAAATCTGCACCACCGTCGCCATACTTTGTATAAAAGCCTGTTACTGCTTCTGCAGCATGATCTGTACCAAGTACGACACCATCATTCGATGCTGCAATCGAATATTGTACTTTCATTCGTTCACGCGCTTTTTCATTTCCTTTGGCAAAATCACTCAACGTAATTCCTGCATCCAAAAGTGCATTTACACTTGCATCTACAGCATTTTTGATATTAACCGTATACACTTTTGTCGGCTGAATGAAATCGAGTGCATCTTGGCAATCCTTTTCATCAAATTGTTTGCCATAAGGTAATCTTACCGCCCAAAAAGAGTAAGCGGATGCTCCCGCTTCTTCGTTCAGCTCATCGATAGCCATTTGCGCAAGCTTACCCGTTAACGTTGAGTCTTGCCCACCGCTAATTCCAAGCACAAATCCTTTTAAGAAAGGATGATATTTTGCATATTCCTTTAAAAAATCAATGGACTTACGGATTTCCTGTTCTACATCGATTGTCGGCTGTACTTTTAACTCTTCAATAATTTGTTGTTGCAACATAGCCAATGTCCTCACTCCTTATCGTTCTTCGAGTTCTGTTACCATATCGCGCACTTCCTGGATATTTCGCATTTTATTATCCCAGCATTTTTGGCTTAAATCGACCGGATATTCCTCAGGATTTAATGAACGTTTATACTCATCCCAAAGTAAATCCAAGTTATTGGACGCATATTCACGGATCTCCATTAAGGTTGGATTTTCATAAACAATCTCACCCTTGTCAATCACTTTCCGATGCAATTCCTTCGCTTCAAAGTTTGTTACGAATTTCGAGACAAATGTATGCACCGGATGGAACATTTTAATTCGTTCTTCAGCAGCAGGATTTTCATCAGCCATTGCGATATAGTCCCCTTCTGATTTCCCGCTTTTCTTATTAATAATCCGGTAAACTCTTTTTAAACCAGGTGTCGTTACTTTTTCAGCATTGGCTGAAATTTTGATCGTATCTTCCACTTCACCATGATCATTTTCAATGGAAACCATTTTATAGACAGCACCTAAAGCAGGCTGGTCATATGCAGTGATGAGTTTTGTACCAATTCCCCACATATCCACTCGGGCACCCTGCGCTTTTAGGTTTAAAATTGTATATTCATCCAAGTCATTTGAAACGATAATTTTTGCATCCGGGAACCCTGCTTCATCAAGCATTCGGCGTGACTCTTTTGAAAGGAAGGCAATATCCCCGCTATCTAAACGAATTCCGATAAAGTTAATCTTATCACCAAGTTCTTTAGCTACCTGTATCGCCGTCGGGACACCTGACTTTAATGTATTGTACGTATCCACCAAAAACACACAGTCTTTATGACGCTTCGCATAAGAATGAAATGCATCATAATCGTTTTTATACGCTTGAACCAATGCATGTGCATGTGTACCTGATACAGGAATATTAAACAGCTTCCCAGCGCGAACATTTGAAGTCGATTCAAAACCGCCGATCACTGCTGCACGTGCTCCCCAAACAGCTGCATCCATCTCTTGCGCACGACGTGTACCGAATTCCATCGCAATTTCCTTTTGGACAACTTGCTTGATACGGCTTGCTTTTGTCGCAATCAGTGTTTGGTAGTTTACAATGTTCAATAGAGCTGTTTCAATCAGCTGGGCTTCCACTAGCGGTGCTTCGATTCGTACAATTGGTTCATTCGCAAAAACAAGTTCCCCTTCTTCCATCGAATACATAGAACCCGTAAAACGAATTGTTTTTAAGTATTCAATAAAATCCTCTTTATAATGGAGTTCATCACGTAAATAAGCGATATCTGTTTCACTGAAACGAAAGTCTTTTAAATAATTCAGCATGCGCTCCAAACCCGCAAAAATTGCATAGCCATTCCCAAACGGTAATTGTCTGAAATACAACTCAAATACAGCTTTACGGTTATGCATCCCGTCTGCCCAATAGCTTTCTGCCATATTGATTTGATATAAATCGGTATGCAAAGCAAAACTGTCATCTACATACTTTTCGTTCATCGTAAGTTCCCTTCTTCCAAAACATAATTTAGTCATAGTATACACCATCTTGAATTAATTCGAAGTATGAAGATTCTTTCTTCCATGTTATCTACTTTTACATGGCAGTTAATTTTGCTGTGCTGGTTATATAGTTTTCCCCAATTGACTAAATAAAAAACGTTTCGGAATTGTGTCGGGCAGCCTACTACCGGATTTCACCCGCTTAAAAGCCCTATTTCTCCTTCCTTTTTTTGACATCATCTCACAATGCGATAAAACCAATCGAAAATACATGTTAATTTTCCTAACATTAGTTATTGATTTATCTTAAAATTCAATTTATCATGTTAGATAACATAACACAAGGAGTTGTTGAGCATGAAAAAGATTGAAGCGATTATTCGACCTGAGGTGTTTCCACAAGTTCGAGAAGGGTTGGCTCTTGAAGGAATTGATGGTTTAAGTATTTCTGAGATTGCTGGAGCTGGGCGACAGGAAGGTAAAATCGGATTGTTTCGCGGAAATTCTTTCTCAATGGAATTTTCGCAAAAGCTCAAACTCGAAATGGTTGTTGACAATGCCAAAGTTCAACCGATTATTGATGTATTATTGCGCGAAGCTTCTACAGGGGAAGTTGGTGACGGTAAGATTTTTATATACCCTGTAGAACAGGCGATACGTATCCGCACTAAAGAACTTGGTTCAATTGCAATTGACTAAAAATGTTCCTAAAAGGAGGAGTTTTTAATGACGAATGAAGCATTGGAATTATCGATTAACCTAGTTTGGGTAATGCTCGGGGCGTTTTTCGTATTCTTCATGCATGCGGGATTCGCGATGGTAGAGGCAGGGTTTACACGCTCAAAAAATGCAGTCAATATTTTAATGAAAAACATTTTAACGATTTCAATCGGAGGCCTTGTCTACTTTGCAGTCGGATATGCCATTATGTTCGGTGAAAGTTCAGGCGGATTGATTGGTTCTTCCGGTTTTGCTTTAAACGGTGTAGATGATATTGCATTTTTCGTTTTCCAGGCAATGTTTGCTGCGACATGTGCAACAATCATCTCAGGTGCTGTTGCTGAACGTACAAATATTACGGCGTATATCGCATTGGTCGTTATCATGACAGCTATTATTTATCCTGTTGTCGGACATTGGGTATGGCAAGGTGATGGATGGTTAACTTCTTTAGGCTTCGTCGATTTTGCCGGATCAACAGTAGTACATTTAACCGGCGCTGTTGGTGCTCTAGTAGTCGCAGCAATCGTTGGTCCTCGTATCGGGAAATATGCTAAAGGTGTCGTAAACGTTATCCCAGGTCACTCCATTCCACTTGGCGCATTAGGTGTTTTCATCCTTTGGTTAGGTTGGTACGGCTTTAATGGTGCATCAACATTGGCAGCAGATCCGGCATTAGTTCCAGGCGTTATTGCAAATACTTTCTTATCCGCATCTGCCGGTGTAATTGCTACCGCCCTTTATACAAGACTTCGTTACGGCTTTATCGATGGTTCTTTAACATTAAACGGTGCCCTAGCCGGTTTAGTAAGTATTACCGCCGGCGCTGCTAACTTAAGCATCGTCGGATCTATTATCGCAGGAGCTGTAGGTGGTGCTGTGTTAGTAGAAGCCGTCCGCTTTATTGAACACAAACTAAAAGTGGATGATCCGGTTGGTGCTGTTGCTGTACACGGTGTTGCTGGTATTTGGGGTACATTAGCAGTCGGATTATTCGATACTGCTGGCGGTGGTCTATTTTACGGCGGCGGTGCTGAATTACTAGGCGTGCAGGCATTAGGTGTAGTCGCAGTAATCGCATGGACTGCAAGTACTGTTGCCATTGCAACGTACATTATTAAAGCATTTATTCCTCTACGTGTTACACATGAAGAAGAAGTCCAAGGTTTGGATATTTCCGAACATGGCGCATACGCTTATGAAATGCAGGAAACTTTTAAAGGTCTTTCAAAAACAAATGACAGTTTTGCCCAACGTCTAACGAACCTAGGAAAAGTATCATCTACTTCCAATGTACAGGATAGCGGGACTAAAAATAAAGCTAAAACTGGGTTCCCGAATTCTTTAAGCTCAACTAAGAGCTAAAAGCGAAATGTGTGCCCCTTTCCCCCACACATTTTCGAACCATTCTTTCAATAGATTATCAGCTGAACAAGGAGCTGTTCTGAAAGTTTTTTTCAGGCGGCTCCTTGTTATTTTGCTTTCTACACTTAATAGATATATAGAAATTGACAGTGAAGGAGCAACATATAATAGAACTAGCTATTTACTTTAACAATGTATCGTTTGAAGTGAATCAATCAAAAACTATTCATCCTAATTATTTTATAATCGCATGCAAAAAATCAAAAGGGGTATAGACTAAGACCACTTCGAGTAATTTACGAGAATAGCGCTATGGTATAATTTTAAGAAAATGACGAATTTTAAGGAGATGTTTTTTATGGCATTACGTGACTTTTTCATTTCATTATCTGAAAACCAAACTCTTAGCAATGCAGCAGGGCAATACGGTTTAAAATTAGGCGCACAAAGCGTTGTTGCAGGGACAACAATTGAAGAAGTAATCGAAAGCATTCGAAAATTAAACGAGCAAGGAATTTCTTGCACCGTCGATAATCTAGGCGAATATGTTACTGATGAATCAGAGGCAACACAAGCAAAAGAAGAAATTTTAGCTATGATCGAAGCCATTCAGGTTGAAGAATTGGATGCACATATTTCCTTGAAACCTTCACAGCTAGGGTTGGATATCGATATCGATTTCTGCTACGACAACTTGTATGAAATTGTAGAACGCGCCCATGAATATGGAATCTTCGTCAATTTTGATATGGAAGATTATAAGCGACTTCAGCCATCCTTCGATATACTGGAGGAACTTGCAAAGTCATTCGATAATGTCGGAACAGTTATTCAAGCATACTTCCACCGTGCAAAGGACGATATAGAAAACTTTAAGAATTACCGCCTTCGAGTTGTAAAGGGTGCCTATAAAGAATCGGAAGAAGTAGCGTACCAGGATAAGCTTGATATTGATATTAACTTTATTGAGCTGATTGAATACCATTTGGCACACGGACATTTTACATCGATTGCCACACATGACCACAATATTATTAAGCATGTGAAGTATTACGTCGAGCAATATGATATTCCGAAAGAAAAATTGGAATTTCAGATGCTTTATGGGTTCCGTAAAGACTTGCAGCTGGAACTTGCACGCGAAGGTTATCAAGTATGTGTGTATGTACCCTACGGAAAAGACTGGTACGGCTATTTCATGCGTCGCTTAGCTGAACGTCCACAAAATATTAGCCTAGTGACAAAACAAGTATTCAATAAAAAGACAAACACTTTACTGGCAGTAGCAGCTGGAGCATACCTCCTTGGACGATTAACGAAAAAGAAATAACTGCCTTGCCTCAATTTAAAAAGACCCCTCATTTTGTTCAGAGACAAAACGAGGGGTTATTTAGTAGTGAATTAGTTTCATGCGCTTACAACAATCACATTTTCTTTTTATTCCAGCCTTTTTCTTTGAAGCGGGCGATTGCTTCGATTCGGTTGCCGACACCAAGCTTATCAAGTATGACGGAAATATAGTTTCGCACAGTACCTGCCGATAAATAGAGCTCAGCGGCAATTTCCTTTGTTGTCTTCCCTTCCGCAACAAGTTCCAGCACTTGGCTTTCTCGTTCCGTCAGCGGATTTTCACTGTCGTCTTCATAAACAAAATCCACTAGCTCCGGCGCGTAAATGCGACGTCCATCCATAATGATCCGAATGGAATTGACAAGTTCCTCAATCGGACTGTCCTTCAATAAATAACCGCGCACTCCCGCTTTTCTTGCACGTTCAAAATAACCTGGTCGCGCAAACGTCGTTAAAATAATTATTTTACATTCGCTTCCTCTTAACGCTTCGGCAGCATCCAACCCAGTTTTGATCGGCATTTCTATATCCATAATACAAATGTCCGGATTCAGTTCTGTCACCATCTCGATGGCTTCTTCCCCATTTTTGGCAAGGCCGACTACTTCAATATCCTCTTCCATGCTAAGCAGTGACTTCATTGCCCCAAGCAGCATCCCTTGATCTTCTGCAATTACAATTCGAATCATTTCACGTTCTCTCCCTTTTGATGCGTGATCGCCAACGGTATTTTCAGCACAACCGTCGTCCCTTCATCACTCTCTATTTCAAGTGAACCATTGATAAATTCAACACGCTCCTGCATCCCTTTTAAACCATTTCCGCTGATTAATGTATTGAAGCGTTCAAAGCCAACCCCATTATCTTGAATCGTCATTTTGAATTCATCATCACTTTGATAAAAGCTAATACGGCAAATCGTCGCTTTACTATGTTTGACGATATTTGTAACTGCTTCCTTCAAGCACATACTAATAACATTTTCTGCTAAAATCGGCATTTGAATTTCACTTTTATCGCCATTTAACCGCAGTTTAATCTGTGCAGCTTTTAAAATTTGTTCTACACGGTAAAGCTCTTCCTCAATCCTTACAGTCCGCATATCGGCTACAAGCTCACGTACTTCTTTTAGCGCGACACTCGCGGTTTGACGAATATCCTTTATTTCCAAAATGGCTTGTTCTGGATTTTTTTCAATTAATCGTGCAGCTAAATCACTTTTCAATCCAATCATTGAAAGTTTTTGACCAAGTGTATCGTGTAAATCACGTGCAATACGCTGGCGTTCTTCAAACACCGTCAATTCAGAAATGCGTTCCCGCGCCGTTTCCAGCTCACCTTCCAAATTTTCCCTTTTTGTTCTTGAATAGAGTGTAAACGGTAATAGCACAACACCTAGCATATTAATAATAATAAACGGTGTTTGCGATAAAAATAAGTCAAGGAAAATGAAATACCCCCCG
Source organism: Solibacillus sp. FSL K6-1126 (assembly GCF_038003445.1). Lineage (NCBI taxonomy): Bacteria > Bacillati > Bacillota > Bacilli > Caryophanales > Caryophanaceae > Solibacillus > Solibacillus sp. FSL K6-1126. Next base: position 3,878,079 of record NZ_JBBOPD010000001.1, read on the forward strand.
ACAATAGAAAGAACGGTAAAGCCTATATGTAAGCCATACATAATATAAAATCCAACTGGCTGTTTAATATTACCGATGAAAAACGCGGTAAACAATGCCAAATATACGTAGCCAAATACAAGTGTCATTGCGATATTCAGCAACATTTGAAAGCTGATCCACATATATTTCAGCCCAGGTCTAGCACTGAATGAAAAATAATGACATAAGAAATAACTTAAAATTAAAGTGATCCCTAAAATAATCTGCCATAATGTGAACGATTGTATAATGAAGAAAAATGGCATAATACAAAATATTATCCATATATAAATACTCAACATCGGACTTTTCGGGATGATACTATACCATGTTTGCATAATTGCCTCGATTCTCTTTTTACCTATATTCTATAATAAAACAGGTACCTCAAGCTATAAATTGAGGTACCTTAATTTTTGTATAAAGTTAGTTTGTAACAGTTCGGTCACGCGTTGCCTCAAGTTCTGCCGCTTCTTTAAATGTAATAAAGCGGTAATTTTCGGCATCGTATAATTTGTAGCGAATTGATTCTAAGCTTGTCTTTATTGTAATCGTCGTTGCCTGTTGAAGCGGCTTGATCGACTCATGTGCATCTTCCAGCTTATAGTTCGGTACACGCGGTGACAAATGGTGTACGTGGTGGAATCCGATATTTCCTGTAATCCATTGTAGTACTTTCGGTAATTTGTAGTATGAACTTCCTTCTACTGCAGCTTTTACATAATCCCACTCCGAATCAACTTCAAAGTATGAATCTTCGTAAGTATGCTGAATATAGAACAGCCAGATCCCTAATGAACCTGCAATAAACAATGTTAAACCATGTACTAATAAGAATGTTGACCAACCAAATATTAAAATAAGGGTTGTACAAATAACTAATAATGCGATGTTATTGAAATACGTGTTTAAGCGCTCTTTACGCTTTGCATCTTTACGATTAAAACGATTCAGTATAAGTACCATAAATAGTGGTCCTAAACCGAACAGGACAATCGGGTTACGATATAAACGATAACCTAAACGACCTAATTTTGACTTTTCAAGGTATTCATCAACTGTCAGCATATCGATATCGCCAATCCCGCGCTTATCCAAATTTGAACTTGTTGCGTGGTGAATCGTATGCTCACGTTTCCACTTTTCGTAAGGGAAAGATGTCACAATACCTGTAATATTACCGATAATGGCATTCGCCTTTTTGCTTTTGAAGAATGAACCGTGTGTACAGTCATGGAAAATAATAAATGCACGAATAACAAATCCTGAAGCAAGGATACTACATAACGCCGTATACCATGGAGAGTACTGGAGCAATATATAACCCGCCCCCCAAATTAATACAAGTGGTACAAGCGTATTTAATATTTGTTGAATACTAAGTCGCGTTTCTGACTTTGCGAACGGTGCAACATCTTTTCTCAGCTGCTTTGTTTTATCTGCATGTGTGCTTACCATGTGTCGATCCCTCTTTCCACAAAAATTATTAACCTAATCATATAAAAAGGAGAATCATGATAAAATGCTCAAACATCATATTTTTTTTATGACAGTTGTCATATGACCTGGTAACAACAAGTGTTCCTTCTAATTCTCCTGTGGAATTTTTGGTCCATCCAAATCTAACTGGTAAAACACCAGATCCAGCCAATTCCCGAATTTATAACCCGCATTGCGGATTGTTCCGCTATATAAAAATCCGAATTTCTCATGTATTTTAATACTGGCGATATTTTCTTTATCAATACAGCCAACCATCGTCTTTACACCTTTTACTTTTGCTTCTTCAATAATTGCATTCATTAGTTTACTCGCAATCCCTTTTTTATAATGATTTTTATGAACGTATACTGAATGCTCTACTGTATATTGGTTGGCTGGATAGGCACGGAAACTTCCGTATGTCGCATAGCCTGCAACCTCTCCGTCTTCTTCAAATACGAATAGCGGATAATCTGAAGCCTGCTTTTCTTCAAACCATCGCAAACGGTCTTCCAATGTCTGTTCCTTGTACATGTAAATCGCTGTGGAATTAAGAATATTATCGTTAAATATTTCCAAAATAGTCGGTATATCTTCTTTTGTTGCACGTCGAATCATCATTTCTTCCTCCTAAAGGTCGCAAAACCGCCTTACCTCTAATAAGGTAAAGCGGTATTTTTAAATCAATTATACATTAAAATAACGAGCATCCGGGTGGGCAAATACAATAGCTGATACACTTGCTTCCGGCTCCATCATAAAGCCTTCTGTTAAATGTACGCCAATCTTTTCCGGTTTTAATAAAGAGAACAGCTTCTCCTGATCTTCCAGGTTCGGACACGCCGGATAGCCAAAGCTGAATCGCTGCCCTTGGTATTTTGCCGCAAATCGATCACGCATCGTAAAGTCTGTTGCATCCGGGAAGCCCCACTGGTCACGGATTTCCTGGTGGATACGCTCCGCAAATCCTTCCGCAAGTTCAAGTGCAGTCGCTTGTAATGCATGGCTTTCCAAGAACTTTCCTGCTTGTTTCAGTTCATTTGCTTTTTCACTTACCCCTTTACCTGCTGTAACGACCATTAACGCAATATAGTCCATTTCACCGCTGTCTACCGGCTTTAAATAATCCGACAAACATAAAAATGGGGCTGCTTGCTGGCGAGGGAATGTAAAGCGTTTGATTTCAGTTTTTGCATCGTCCGGGCTGTATACGACAACATCATCGCCATCGGATTGCGCCGGGAAAAATTGATACATTCCAGAAGCACTTAATCCGCCGCTTGTTAAATAACCATTTACTAAATCCGTTAATAAAATCGCGCGTTCATCTTGGTCTGCAAGCAATTGTTCCAAGTTCCCTTTAAGCCCTAAATGGTGTCCGATCAATGTACGCATATTCACATACGGATGTAAATGGGCTACCGAATAATCCGGTTTAATATGCGGTACTAAATCTTTTGGCTTCCATACCGCCGCATCCCCAACTGTTCGTACCGGCTTTTCGAGAACCGCCACCGCTGGACGTGCCGCACGTTTCGCATCTGATTCCAGACGCTTTTCTCGTGCATCGCGCAGTTCTTCTATGAATACATGACGCTCGTTAGTATTCATTAAGCGATTCGCCTGTTCTAAACCTTGCATTGCATCTTTTGAATAGATTACCGGTCCATCATACTGATCGGCAATTTTCGTCTCAGTAAAGCGACGTGACAATGCCGCGCCTCCTACTAATATCGGAATATCAATACCGGCTTCTTTAAAGTCTTGTGCCGTAATGACCATTTGCTGAGCCGATTTTACAAGTAAACCTGACAATCCAATAAAGTCGGGTTTTTCTCTTCGAATTGTTTCAATCAGCTGTGCAGGTGTTACTTTAATCCCTAAATCTACAACACGATAGCCGTTATTGCTTAAAATAATGTCGACCAGGTTTTTCCCGATATCATGAACATCGCCTTTTACTGTCGCCAAAACCATTGTCCCTTTATTGGCACTCGTATCGCCCTTCTCCATAAACTGCTCTAGATGAGCGACCGCTGCTTTCATGACACCGGCACTTTGTAGCACTTCCGCTACAATCAACTGGTTTTCGTTAAACAGCTTGCCGACTTCCGCCATCCCTGCCATTAATGGTCCATTAATAATATCAAGCGGTGTATCGAATTTTTCGAGTGCTGCATTTAAATCTTCAATTAACCCTTCCTTCGTACCTTCCAATATGTAATACGCAAGACGTTCTTCCACTGTCGCCGGTAATTCTTTTACGACTGCATCTTTCTTTTTATCACGGTAAAAGTCAGTAAATACAGCGAGTGTTTCATCATTTGTATTGAAGATTAAATCGTTCGCCAGCTTGATTTCTTCTTCAGGAATCGATGCATAGCGCTCCAGTTTTTCAGTATTTACAATCGCATAGTCCAAGCCTGCTTGTGTACAGTGATATAAGTACACTGCATTTAATACTTCACGTCCAACTGGCGGTAAGCCGAACGAAACATTACTTACACCGAGCACTGTTAAGCAGCCAGGTAAATGTTCTTTAATGAGGCGAATTCCTTCGATTGTTTCTTCAGCGGCACCAATATATTGCTCATCACCTGTACCTACCGGGAACATTAACGGGTCAAAGATAATGTCTTCTGCTGACATGCCCCATTTTTCTGTTAAAAGCTGAAAAGAACGCTTCGCTACTTCAAGCTTTTGCTCACGTGTAATAGCCATTCCAGTTTCATCAATCGTACCGACAACAAGTGAAGCCCCATATTTTTTCACAAGTGGCATAACAGCATCGAAACGCTCTTCTCCATCTTCCAAGTTAATCGAGTTAATAATGGCCTTCCCTTGCGAAAACTTCAGTGCGACTTCCATTACTTTTTCATCTGTAGAGTCAATTACAAGCGGTACTTTAACTTTTTTTACAACTTCCTGCATAAAGTTTTTCATATCTTCTACTTCATCGCGGTCAGGGTTTGCTAAACAAATATCGATGACATGTGCCCCGTTTTTTACTTGTGCACGTGCAATTTCTGCAGCTTCTTCAAACTTTCCGTCAACAATCAGGTTTTTGAATTTACGTGAGCCAATTACATTCGTACGCTCCCCGATAAATAATGGACGCATCGATTCATCATATTGCAATGGCTCGATACCTGATACGACATGTCCGTGCGTTACATCTTTCGGCTCGCGTGGTTTATAGCCATCTACAGCTTCACGGATCGCCGCGATATGTGCTGGCGTTGTACCACAGCAGCCGCCGACGATGTTCAACCAGCCTTTTTCTGCAAAGCCTTGCAGTTTTTTCGATAATGACTCCGGTGTTTCATGATAGCAGCCTTCCTCGTCCGGTAAACCGGCATTCGGATAACAGCTAATATAACCATTTGAAAGCTCTGCCAATGAACGGATATGATCGGTCATAAATTCCGGACCTGTTGCACAGTTCAGTCCGACAGACAACGGCTTAATATGCTCAATAGAAATATAAAATGCTTCAATTGATTGCCCGGCAAGCGTTGTTCCCATTGGCTCAATTGTTCCTGAAATCATGACAGGCAGCTCTTTGCCAAGTTCCTCAAATGCACGGTGAATGGCAATCGTTCCTGCTTTAACATTAAGCATATCCTGGGAAGTTTCCATTAAGAGCAAATCCGCTCCCGCTTCAATTAGTGCTTTTGCCTGGATATAAAAGTTTTCTTCCAGCTCTTCAAATGTTATACCGCCTGTTACCGACAATGTTTTAGTCGTTGGCCCGATTGCACCTGCGACAAAGCGCGGCCATTCTGGTGTCGAAAACTCTTTTGCAGCCTCTAGTGCAATTTCAACCGCCCGCTTATTAATTTCAACTGCCTTGTCACCTAAGTCATATTCATCCAACACGAGTGGTGTTCCACCAAACGTATTGGTACAAATAATATCAGCGCCTGCAGCTAAATAGGCACGATGAATTTTACTCAATACATCAGGTCTTGTCAGTACCAGGTTTTCATTACAACCGTCTAAGTCTTCTCCGCCAAAATCTTCATATGTTAGGTTTTCTGCCTGAAGCATCGTCCCCATGGCACCATCGATGATAAGTATTCTTTTTTGTAATTGCTCATGAATCGGGTGATTATACATTCGACTGAACTCCTTTACTTTCCACATCATATTGTTTTACATAGTCCATTAATTCCAGCGTCATATCATAGCGTAAAAACGGTGTAATTAAATAAATACCGTTAAAGTATTCACATGCTGTATCGAGCAGCTCTTTAGCAATCGCGATTCCTTCTGCTGTCGATGCTTCCTTGTCATCCCCACAGGCAGCCATGCGCGCAAGTACTTCATCGGACAGTTTAATGCCCGGTACTTCATGATGTAAAAATTCCGCGCTGCGTGAAGATGTTAGTGGCATAATCCCGATATAAATCGGTGTTTCCAAATGCTTCGTCGCCTCATAGATTTCGATAATCTTTTCTTTCGTATAAACCGGCTGTGAAATAAAGTAATCTGCTCCATGCTCGATTTTCTTTTCTAAACGGGCTACAGCACGGTCCAGTACACGAACATTCGGATTAAAGGCAGCGGCTACCGAGAAATTTGCCTGTTTACGCAGCGATTTCCCAGTAAAAGAACCACCTTTATTTAACTGCTTAATTAGAGAAATCAGTTCCATTGATGAAACATCATATACGCTCGTCGCCCCCGGGAAATCCCCTACTTTTGTCGGGTCCCCTGTCACGACAAGAATATCATGAAGTTCCAGTGCATCAAGTCCCATTAAATGTGACTGAAGCCCAATTAAATTTCGGTCACGGCATGTCAAATGCGGCAATGAACGAATTCCTTGCTCTTTTAAAATCGCAGCCATCGCGATATTACTGATGCGCGGTGAAGCAAGTGAGTTATCAGCCATCATAATGACATCGGCTCCTGCTTTAGATAACTGTTTTGCCCCTTCTACAAATCCGTCAATTTCCAGATGACGTGGCGTATCCAGTTCCACTATAACTGAACGTTCACGTTTTGCTTTTTCGTGGAGCGGCTCCTGTTTACGTGGCTCCGGAATTCGGACAAATTGTGTATGGCCGGGTTTTTCTTCTTTTGTTTCAATTGGCTGCATATTCGCCAAACGTTTTTTTACGGCTGCAATATGCTTCGGTGTCGTCCCGCAGCATCCGCCAATTAAACGGACACCTTGGTTTACGAGTTCAACTGCTGCACGTGCGAAATAATCGGTTTCCGACTCATAAACTACTCGACCATCTTCAATGTCCAATAATGATGCATTCGGATAAGCTGATAAAAAAGCTTTATTCGGTAAATTAACCCCTTCAAATGCCTGAATTGTATGGAAAGGACCTAATCGGCAGTTACTCCCAACAATATCTGCACCTAACCTTTCCAAGTCTTGAAACGCTTCATTTAACGTCATTAAATTTTGAAGGACACCCGGTTCCTGCATCGTCACTTGAGCAATGATCGGCAAATCGGTCATCGAACGTAATAGATGGACACAATGCGATAATTCTTCAAAATCGTAATACGTTTCCAATAAAAATCCATCCGGTTCACCTGCTAGTAATACTTCCGCCTGTTCTTGGAACGCAGCTAAAATTTCATCTAATGTTGCATCACTTTTACGAATTCCCCGAATACCACCGATTGTTGCCAGAACATATTGCCCATCCAGGGAAGCTGCCCGCTTTGCGATCTTTAACGCTGCTTCATTAAACTCCTTCACACGACTTTCATAGCCATAACGTGCAAGCTTAATACGGTTAGCTCCATATGTATTGGTCTGAATAATATCTGCACCTGCCGCAATATATTCACTATGAATTTTCTCTATAATATCAGGACGGGCAATATTCATTTCTTCATGGCAATAATCCAACCCATATGAATAAAGAAGTGTCCCGATTGCTCCGTCGGCTGTTAAAACCCGTGTTTGTAATTCTTCAAGTAAACCCATTGCCTTCACTCCATCATTTACAGTATTTTCAGTATTTTAACGATACAAAAAAGCCTTCTTTCATTAAAGAAAAGAAGGCATAGTAGTTATCGACTTAATCCCTTCTCATCTTCTGGCATTCGCCACTGGATTTAGCACCTGACTTAATGTTGGTTGCTGAAGTTTCATCGGGCCAGTCCCTCGACTTCTCTTGATAAGAAATAATATGAATTTTTGAAATATTTAAATGAATCATAACGTTATCTAATACGTCCGTCAATACCCTTTAGCTGAATGAAGTATTTCTTTACATAATTCGACTAATAATGTGTTCAGCTGTTTTTTTGCCGTTTTGAATACAAGCACCGATTCCTACTCCGAAATAGGCACATCCCGCTAATAGAACATTCGGGTAATCCGTTGCCAGTTGCTGTATAACTTTTGATAAGGCTTCATTATGCGCCAAATCATAGCGCGGCATTTGGTCAATCCACTTTGTTACATTAATGACAGTTGGATCCGCTTCAACACCTAAGCTGAGACGAATGTCTTCCAATGCAACTTTTGTCAGTTCTTCATCTGACATGGCTGCCAACTCTTCATAGCGCGGATTAATATCTTTATAAAACAAGCGAACGAGTAAATTGCCTTCTGCTGACGTATGCTTCCATTTACGGCTCGTCCATGTCGATGCATTACAAACTAAATCACTATTATGCGAAACGATAAAGCCGGTACCATCAGCCGGTAATATATCGTCCGGTACATCAAAGCCAACATACATCGTTAAAGTAGATGCCGTCGTGAACTTTTTCAGCTGTTCCTCTAATGAATCATCCTGTATTACATGACGTACCGTCTCATTTGGAACGGCCAGTACAACAATATCTGCCAATATTATTTCATCTTCCAGCACGACTTCATATTGCTCACCTTTTTTTAGAATTTGCTTTGTTACTGTCTTTCTCATGAATTCAACTTCCGGCAGCTGTTCTTCTATACGATTGATTAATGCTGATAAACCCGGACGGAAAGAAATAAACTTCTTATTCGCAGCTTTTTCGAATTGCTCGCGATGTGCCTCGAAGCCTTTAATAATCGATCCGTAGTTGTTTTTATAATCCACTAAATACGGCAATGTAGATGCCAGGCTTAATTGATATAAATCGCCTGAATAAACTCCTGCCAATACTGGGGCAATTTGCTTTCGAACAATTTCTTCACCTAAAAAATATTCTAAAAACGTACCGATAGAGCTTTCTTTAGTAAATTTAGTATTCGGGATTTCTAAATCTTGAAGGGCCCTCTTCTTTCCTTCTTCTGAAATTAACGTACTCGACATGAGCGATTCTACACTCATCGGAATACCGAATGTCGAACCTGCCGGAATAGCATACAGCTCGCTATTCGTATGAATGTAGGAAATACCTGTTTCGTTATAGACAAGCTCTGATTCAAAATTAAGCTCCTTAACAAGCTCCAATACCCCTGAATGGCGTGCTACAATTGAATCAGCCCCTGTTTCCATAATAAAACCTTTATCGTATTCGGAATGAATTTTTCCGCCTAAATATGCGTTCTTTTCAATCAGTATTAACCGTGCTTCCACGTTTTGCTCATGCATTTTATTTTTCAGATAATGCATCGTACATAGCCCGGTAATTCCTCCACCTACAACTACTACTGTTTTCATATCCATTCTCTCCTATTTCGTTCGCTTCTCTTCTTATAGTATAAACTTTTTCATACGAAATATGGTCAGCTGGGTATTACAATTTTCAGAACCTCATAAGAAAAGCCACCCTCCCTCGACATATTCCCAGGTAGGATGGCCTCTATTTTACTTATAAGAAAGTTGCTTTGTCAGGGAAATTATTTCTGCTTCCAAAGATGTAGAACGTTTATCAAAATAGCGTATACGTTCATTGCTGCGGTTTTCTAAATGTTTGTTAAGATCTAGCATATTTACAGCGTCGCTGGCAAATAGCTTTAAAGTACGAACACCAGATTCAATTTTCCGAACTTCTTTTCCATATACAAGTGCGGTATTGTCTGTTGTTTTACCTTTTTTCAATTCCAAAATATTCATATTAATAAGCTCATCAATTTGATCGTAACGTTTGTTTTGTTTATCAGTCATCATTTGAATTTTTTGTTTGTATTTAATAACATCTTTATGGTCTAATCCAGTTTGGACATAGCTTTTTAAATATTCGACAATTGTACCTAGCGTCGTCAGATTCTCTCGCTGTTCTAATAGCATTTGTTGTAGTTTTTGAATACTATCCTCATTATGATCAGAAGAGAATTGTTGGACTGTAAACATATACATAAAAATTCCCCCTTCTTAATACTTTCCCCTTATAATATATTTCCTATTTTCCATTAAAATTAAACCTATATTTATCAATGAAATAGGTCTAATTTATGACAAGGAAATAGAAAATCAAAACTTTTTAGTATCTATTACATTATTATTCATATATATCGTTATTTAGAACTTTTAGCTTTTCTTGCCACTTGGCAGCTTCTGCTATATCCCTCTGTTCGTAGTATCTTACTACTTTTTTTGTTGCTTCCATGTCTCCCAGCAAGCTTGCTTTTTTATAGTAATGGATTGCTTTTTCATTATTTCGTGCTACCCCATGACCATTTTCATAGCAGTAGCCGATATTAAATGTTGCATCAACATGAAACTGTCCGCTCGCTTTTAAAAACCATTCCAACGCTTTTTCATTATCTTGCTGTTGACCGAGCTCTCCTGAAAAATAAATCATACCCATTCGGTACATTGCTTCTTCATCTTGCTTTTCTGCACTGCGGGAATAGTAAGCAAAGGCTTGTGATTCATCACATTCGGTACCCAATCCTTTTTCATACATGATACCGAGTGTAAACATTGCTTCAGCAATACCGAATTGCGCAGCCATCTTAAACCAGCTGAGCGCTTGTTGCTCGTCGACTGCTGTTCCCTCACCGTTCAAATACATATCTGCTAAATTATTCATTGCATCAGGGTGGCCTAAATGTGCAGCACTTTTATAAAGTAAAAATGCCTGCTGCTCACTCCCTTTTTCACCAAGCTCCTCAAAATAGCAGTTTCCCAGTTCATACATAGCTTCTCTGTTCTGCTGCTCACTCGCCTTGCACAGCAATCCGTACATTTCGTCATATAGCCCATACTCTTTATATAATAAGGCAGTATTAACCATCGCCTGTTCGTCTCCATTACATGCTGAGATAAACTGCTCTAGCCACTTTTCCTCATGCTCTATTTCATGTTGTTTAAGCCATATTCTAAATTGACTTTGCTCCATATTGTTCACTCTTCTCTTTGCTGAAAATACTGCAGTAAATATTGTTTAAACTCAGATGCTGCTGGAGGCAAATAACGATTTTTTGCCCATGAAACACAAACGGAGCGGTAGCAAGGCGGATCCAACTTCAAACGTTTTACTTTATAGTGATCTAGCCCTTTAATATTCGGAATTACGGATATGCCCATTCCGGCACCAACAAATCCTGCAACTGTATGCATTTCTTCAGCAGCAAATGTTGTATTCAACACGATGCCCTGCTCTAAAAACAGCTCATCCACTAATTGACGGAGCGAATTTCCCTTTTTAATCGCAATAAACGGTTCATTCTTCACTTCATCATATTTAACAGCATCTTGCTGTGCTAACGGATGTGTTGTGGGGACAATGACAAAAAGCTCTTCCACAAATAATTCTTCCGTCTCTATTTCAATTACCCTTGATTCTATTTTTTGCGAAAGACATAAATCGATGGCCCCCTCTTCAAGCCGCTTTAATAAGCTTAACGAAGTCGCCTGCGTTAAAGAAAACTGCATGTTCGGAAACGCCTCGCTCGTTGAAGCAATCAGTTCTGGCACTATTTCCATACCTAGTGTATGAATAAAGCCAAATGACACTTCTCCAGAACCCGGTTTGATAATATCTTCAAATTCTTCTTTAATCCGATCGTATTCATCCAAAATGACATTGACACTTTGCAGAAAAAGCTCGCCAAAACGGTTGAGATAAATCGATCTTCCTTCACGGTTAAAAAGCGGTACACCTAAATGTTGTTCGATGTTCGCAATCGATTTACTTAACGCCGGTTGGGAAATGGCTAAAACCTCTGCCGCACGTGTCATATGTTGCATTGTAGCAACGGTTTTGAAATATTGAAGCTGTTCAATCTCCATTTTACATACCTCACATCATTCATAACTTTTTTGCATCAATATAATAAAAATAATAAATTGTACTTATATGTTTATACTCTTTATAATAGTCGATAACAACAGGTTTTCATATCAAAATTATTTTTAAATTTCAAGTGTTTTTTTGAAGTTTTGTAAAATTGACATAAAAAAAGGAGTCTAATTGACAATGAAACTCATCGCGCCGAAACCTTTTACAATTGAATCCGGAAAACGTGCCGTATTATTGCTGCATGGCTTTACCGGCAATACAAATGATGTAAAACGTTTAGGAAAATATTTAGCGGATCGTAACTATACAGTACATGCACCATTATATAAAGGCCATGGTGGTGGCCCTGACTTATTAATTCAATCTCAACCCGCTGAATGGTGGGACAGTGTTATAGAAGGCTATGATGAATTGCGTAATCGTGGCTATGAAGAAATTGCAGTAGCAGGTGTTTCTCTAGGCGGCATCTTCTCTTTAAAGCTTGGCGAAGAACGTCCGACAAAAGCGATTGTTACAATGTCTGCTCCAGCAACAGCCAAATCAACAGATAGTTTACAAAATCGGATTATTGACTATGCTATTAACTATAAAAAGTTATCGGGCACTTATGATGAATCAGTTGATAGCCGTAATAAAATTGCGGAACTTGTGAAAATGCCTTCATTAAACTATTTACAAAATATGATTAATGAAACAAGTGAAAAACTAAATGTTATCAACACTCCGGTCCACATTTTACGTGGCTTGGAAGATGATGAATATTATTGTGAAAGTGCAGATCTAATTTATAGTTCAGTAAATTCACGAATTAAATCAGTTAAAACTTTCATTAATTCCGGACATATATTAACATTAGGTAAAGAACGTGAATTAGTGTTTGAAGAAATTTACCGTTTCTTTGAAGGGTTAAAGTGGAAGGAATAATTATCACCACTTTAGCTGATAATTGACATTGTGTCCCCTTGCAAAAATCCCCGTTTTTGCAATGATATAGACGAGTTTGCTTTTGTTTACTCGTCAGCAAAAAACGAGCGTTAAATGGATCCCCGTCCATTTAACGCTTGTTTTTTATTGTTTATTTATTGCCAGCACTAAAATTTTCGCTATTTGAGCACGTGTGACATTGCCTTTAGGTGAAAATGTTGTAGCACTTGTTCCCTGCACTACGCCCGTATCATATAAAAAAGTAATCGCTAACTGTGCTTCACGATCATAGTTCGCTATATCTCGGAAAGGCGCCAGTTTTGCCGGTTCGTATTGCTGCCCAGCTTGAACAGTTGAAAAACGCATTAAAATTAATGCTAACTGTGAACGTGTAATTTTGCCCTGCGGATTAAAATTTCCGTTGTTTTCTTTAATTAGCCCCGCTTCATATGCAGCGGCAATCCCATTTTGAGTTTGCTGTGCATAATGACTAATATCATTAAAAGGTGCTTTATTTTTTGCAGTTAATCCAAAGGCCTGTGAAATGACAGATATTACTTGAGCACGCGTCATATTGGCATTCGGCTTAAATGTACCATCCTCATACCCATTCATAATACCCTTTGCATAGACAACATCAATATAATCTTTGCCCCAATGGTTTTGAATATCAGTAAATGGCGCTTTTACAATCTCGCTATCTGTTGTATTTTCTTCTGTTTCTTTAAACAAGGCATTCAAATAATCCTTCATCATCGCATCCGCAACGACTTGATAACCTGCTTCACTTAAATGAATATTTTTAGGGTTCGGTAAATACGTTTTTGCGTCCGTTGCAATCTGTGCTGCCACTTCAGTAAATATACCACCATTATCTTCTACAATACGCTTCATTGAATTATTCAAATTCGTTACTAGCATGTTTAGCTGTTTCTGAATTGCCGGATCTTCAATATAAGGAAACGGATTGTAAAGTCCCATGACGATCATATCAACTTCAGGATTAATTTTATATATGTTGTCGAAAATCTTTTTATAGTTTACCGCAACATCCTGAATGCTCTTAATAACACCTGCTGTATCAAAACTCAACTCACCCGTTTCAGAGCGATTTACATTCTTTAAAATATCATTTGCTCCAACACTTAATGTAATCAGGTCTGCCTGATGAATCGCTTCCTGGATTGCTGCTGATTTTTCCGAAACACCACTTAAATCGTAAATAGGTTTAGTGACATTTTCTTCAATACCCTTTAAAACGTCGACTGTTGTATATCCTGGATAAGAAAAACCTTTATTGAATACAATCTGGCTTTTCTGATCTTGGTACTGTTTAGCAAGTAAGTCAGCATAACCAAAACCAATTTCACCGTTTTCATTCATTCCCGCTGCCAGTGAGTCACCAAGCGCTACATAATGAAACGACTTACTTTCATCTTCTGCCTGCACTATATTCGTGAATGGTAAAACGAGTTGTAAAACGAGCACAAGTGCCAGTAAAACCGAAAACTTTTTCATCCAATTCCCCCTTATTTTGGAACATTTCTATATTATAATTTATCGATTATTAAAATACAAAACAATAAAAAATCGATTGCTTTGCAAAGAACAAAACAATCGATTTTTATAAATAAGTCGGATACTTATCGGATTACATCATTCCTGGCATACCCATGCCACCCATGTCCGGCATACCGCTGCCTGCTGGTTCTGGAATATCTGCAACTACTGCTTCTGTTGTTAAGAACAGTGAAGCTACAGAAGCTGCGTTTTGTAATGCTGAACGTGTAACTTTCGCTGGGTCAACTACGCCTGCATCAACCATGTTTACCCACTCGCCTGTTGCCGCATTGAAGCCAATACCTACTTCTTCACGTTTTAAACGGTCAACGATAATTGAACCTTCTAAACCAGCGTTTTCAGCAATTTGACGAACTGGTTCTTCTAAAGCACGTAAAATAATACGTACACCTGTTGCTACATCGCCTTCTACTTGATCCAATACTCTTTCAACTGCCGCATAAACATTTAGAAGTGCTGTACCACCACCTGATACGATACCTTCTTCTACTGCTGCACGAGTTGAGTTCAATGCGTCTTCAATACGTAATTTGCGCTCTTTTAATTCTGTTTCTGTTGCAGCACCAACTTTTATAACTGCAACACCGCCAGCTAACTTCGCTAAGCGCTCTTGTAGTTTTTCTTTATCAAATTCAGAAGTTGTTTCAGCAAGTTGCGCACGGATTTGGTTTACACGACCAGCTACTGCATCAGTGTTACCAGCACCTTCAACGATTGTTGTGTTATCTTTTGATACGATAACTTTAGCAGCACGACCTAAAGTTGATAAGTCAGCTGATTTTAAATCTAAGCCAAGATCTTGTGTAATTACTTGACCCCCAGTTAATACAGCAATATCCTCTAACATTGCTTTACGACGGTCACCGAAACCTGGAGCTTTTACTGCTACAGCGTTGAATGTACCACGTAATTTATTTACTACCAATGTTGCAAGTGCTTCACCTTCAACATCTTCAGCAATAATTAAGATTGGGCGACCTTGTTGAACCACTTGTTCTAATACTGGTAAAATCTCCTGAATGTTTGAGATTTTTTTGTCTGTAATTAAAACGAATGGATTATCAAGTACTGCTTCCATTTTATCCGTATCTGTTACCATATAGTGTGATGCATAACCACGGTCAAATTGCATACCTTCTACTACATCTAATTCTGTTGTAAAACCTTTTGATTCTTCAATTGTAATAACGCCGTCGTTTCCTACGCGCTCCATCGCATCCGCAATGTATTGACCGATTTCTTCATCAGCCGAAGAAATTGCCGCTACTTGTGCGATAGATTCTTTATTTTCAACTGGACGTGCAATTGCCTGAAGCTCTGTTAATGCAGCAGCAACCGCTTTATCCATACCTTTACGAATACCTACTGGGTTAGCACCAGCTGTTACGTTTTTAAGTCCTTCACGAATCATAGCTTGAGCAAGTACTGTTGCAGTTGTTGTACCATCACCTGCGATTTCATTCGTTTTAGAAGCTACTTCCGCTACTAATTTTGCACCCATATTTTCATATGCGTTTTCTAACTCAATTTCTTTTGCGATGGATACACCGTCATTTGTAATAAGTGGAGAACCGAATTTTTTCTCTAAAACAACGTTACGTCCTTTAGGTCCTAAAGTTACTTTTACAGCGTTAGCTAATTTATCTACACCAGATGCCATTAATGAACGTGCTTCTTCTGAAAACTTAATATCTTTTGCCATAATTCATTTTCCTCCTAAATTTTACGATCTATTTTTTTGATTTATTGTTTATGAAGATGTGCAGCTAGCAAAGCTTAGTATGTATAACTAGCTGCAATTTTCTTTTGATTTTGTAATTATCCGACAATTGCAAGTACATCGCTCTCACGCAGGATTAAATATTCTACGCCGTCGTACTTCACTTCCGTACCAGAGAATTTAGAGAAGATAATTTCGTCGCCTTCTTTTACGTCAAGCTCAAGACGAGTGCCGTTGTCAAGAACACGACCTGTACCTACTGCCACTACTTTACCAGTTTGTGGTTTTTCTTTTGCTGAGTCGGGTAAAACAATACCAAATGCAGTTTTTTCCTCTACCTCAACAAGTTCGATAATGATGCGATCTCCTAATGGTCTTAACAATTGAAACAACCTCCTAAGAAATTTTCTATTTTTAGCACTCTCGTTTGTCGAGTGCTAACACATTTATTAGTTTAATGAATTCCATATTTTTTTGCAAGTATGTGCACTAAAAAATTTTGATTTATTGGCAAATTCCTCTACAATAATGTTAAATGTATAACAGTGGGCTATCATAATAGCCCATATTAAACTCTATAATAGAAGGTACAGCATTCCACATACTTTTTTGGGATGTGTAATTCTACTAGTCAGTAAGAGAAAGAAGGTTTTTCATCCGTGACTTCCCGTTCATCAGATAAGTTCAAAACGCAGAAGACCGCATTCTATGTGTTAATAACTTATATCATCTGTCAGTTATCAGTCTTATTACTTATATTCATCCCAGGCTTAAAAGATTCCCTTTTACAACTATTTTCTGGTATGTCTGAGCAGGATCAACTTATAAAATTATCTGCTTGGTGGTCAACTATTTCATTTGCGGTTGCCTTTATTGTGAGTTTTATATTAATCTCCCGCAATAAGCAATTTTGGGATGTATTTAAAGGGGAAAAGGCATCAATTGGTGCTTCTATTGGTTGGGGTATCATCGGTTTCTTCCTTGTCTTTTTAGGGCAGACAATCGGCGCATACATTGAGCTTGCTTTAGGAATTGATATGGGCTCGGAAAATACCGAAGCCATTATGAGTGTCACAAAGGTAGCGCCGATTATGATTATTGCGACTGTCTTATTAGGACCAATCTTGGAAGAGCTTGTATTCCGTCGTGTAATTTTCGGTTCAATTATACAAAACTATAATTTCTGGATTGCGAGCATTATTAGTGCAATTGTATTTGCTGCGATTCATATGGATTTTACACATATTTTACTGTATACAATTTGCGGTATGATCTTCGCATTTTTATATCATAAAACAAAGCGCCTTCTCACACCGATTATCGCGCATATTCTATTAAATGGTTTCGTCACATTTATCCAAATGAATGCCGATAAGTTTCAAATATAACTTTTACCCGCTATTTTACATAGCGGGTTTTTTAGATAACCTTCTTTAAAAGGAAACTAAAAAAACGCTACCAAATTCGATAGCGTTACCATTAACTGTTATTCATCTGCTCCATTTGCCGACGCTGCATTTCGAGTAGCTCTTCTACCTGCAGCTCACGCTCTCGTTCCTCTTCTGCTAAAATTCGCTCTTTTTCTGCCACTTCATATTTTCGATAACCAAGACGTGCAATGACAATACTTACTTCATATAAAATAAATAGTGGTATTGCAATAATGATATTCGATACTAAATCAGGCGGCGCGAGCAATACCGAAATCACGATTAATACAAAATACGCATATTTTCGGAATTTCACCATGAGTTTCGGATTAATAATTCCGAGACGTGAAAGAAACAGTGTTACAACAGGCAATTGAAACAGCACCGCAAAAGGCACTATTAACTTAATTAAAAATGAGAAGAATTCATTAATACCAATTGTTTGCGTAATATTCAAATCATTGGATAAATCCGTCATAAAGCGCATAATAAATGGAAATAACACAAAATAAGCAAAGGCTATTCCCCCTATACACAGTGCAAAAGCATACGGAATATATTTCAATGTTGCCTTACGTTCAGCCTCATGCAAACCAGGTGTTATAAAAGCCCATAGCTGGTATAGCAGTATTGGCGATACAATAACGGCAGCTACAATAAATGTAACTTGTAAATACACGGTTAAAGGATCTGCCGGACTAAATGCATTCATCGAAAAACTGGCAGCTAAATCGCTGCGTTGAATGTATCGAATAAGTGGTTTCGCCGTATAGAATCCGACGAAAAGAGCCATCACGAAGAAAATCGCCACGAAAAATAAGCGCTTTCTAAGCTCTTCCATATGTTCAACTACGGTTAATTCTCTTGAATTCATAGCAATACATCCTTATTTTACTTAACTTCGTTTTTTTCGTTCTCTTTATGTTCAATCACTTTTTTCTTTGTATCAAAATCGTCGTCGTCGTCTGTCAAGCCTTTCGTAGCGCTACGGAATTCACGTAAAGTTGTCCCCATTGCACGACCTAATGATGGCAATTTTTTGGGACCGAATATTAGCAAAGCAATCAGTCCAATGATTATTAGGCTCACAGGTGTAATCGCATTTAAATGTACAATCACTATAGCCACCTCCTCTATTATTATGTATATTTTACATTAATTAACTAGAATTTGCTATTTATAGTAATGAACATTTTGTTACTTACCTGAGTTTCGTACTAAATACGTAAGTGCCTGTAATTCTACCGATAGATCTATGTTCATCACTTTAATCGTGTCAGGAACAGATAATCGTACTGGTGTGAAATTTAATATACCTTTTGCATTTATTTTAACGAGTCGGTCTGTCATCATTTGTGCTGAGCGGGAAGAAACCGTTAATATTGCTAACTCCGCGCCAAATTCCTCATACATTTCCTCCAAACGATCTGGATGGAATACTGGAATATCACTTATCGTCGTTCCTTCCATCGGTGCTTTCGAATCAAATGCAACAACGATACGCGTGTTGTGATTTTTTTGGAAGTTATACTTTAGTAAGCCATTCCCCAGATTCCCGACTCCTATTAATGCAACATTCATTACCTCGTCCTGGTCTAAAGTTTGTCGGAAAAACTCCAGTAAGTACTGGACATCATATCCATACCCCTTTTTACCGAGTGCCCCAAAGTAAGAAAAGTCACGTCGAATCGTAGCAGAATCTATTTTCATCGCATCACTTAATTCCTGTGAAGAAATACGCTTTTTACCTTCAGTTGCGAAGTTTTTCAAAAATCGATAATAAAGAGGAAGTCTTTTTGTTGTTGCTTGTGGAATTTTTACTTCTTGTTTCACACATTCTCCTCCTATGTACATTTGGAAATCTTTTTCAAATAATGCCTCTGTATAACGTGTCGAGATGACCTGCTCGATTTGATCAAGTAGTTGTCGCCAAGCGATATGGCACGCTTAACATAAACTCCACTCTTTGTGCAGAAGCAAGTTAATCTTACTAAACAAGGAGCGACAAGTAAAGTATCCATCGTTGCGTACAATGTTCCCATCCATTAAACTAAATAGGAGAAACTGAGGTGTAAACAATGATTGTCTTACAAGTAAATCAATTATATAAATCCTTTATTACAGATGAAATATTAAGCGGTGTAAAATTAGAAGTTCAGCACCGTGATCGTGTGGCATTAGTAGGGCGAAACGGTGCCGGCAAGTCCACATTATTAAAAATAATTGCCGGACAAATGAGCTACGACTCTGGTGAAATTATTATTCCAAAAGATATTCAAGTCGGCTATTTGGAGCAGCATGCAGGTATCGACTCTGAACTTTCAATTTGGGACGAAATGATGACAATTTTCGCAAACTTGCAAAACCAGGAACAAACGCTGCGTCAACTTGAACAGCAAATGGCCGATCCTGCCATTTATGAAGATAGCGAACAATATGCACGTATCATGGCAGAGTATGACCAGTTGCAGCATGATTTCAAAGATGCAGGCGGTTATCAGTATGAAGCCGATACCCGTTCTGTTTTGCATGGTATGCAATTTTTCCCTGAAGATTATCAAAAGCCGATTCGTTCTCTATCCGGGGGACAACGGACACGACTGGCCCTCGCAAAGCTTCTTTTGTCAAAGCCCGACCTCCTTATTTTAGATGAGCCGACCAACCATCTTGATATTGAAACACTGTCATGGCTGGAAGGCTATTTAAAAGGTTATGATGGAGCTATTTTAATCGTCTCACATGACCGTTATTTCCTAGATCAGGTCGTGTCGATCGTTTATGAAGTATCCAGAACAAAAGTGTCGAAATATGCAGGGAACTACAGTGCTTATCTAGATGAAAAGGCGAAGAACTATGAACGTGATTTAAAAATGTATGAACGTCAAATGGATGAAAAAGCCAAGCTCGAAACGTTTATTCAAAAAAACCTTGCCCGGGCTTCAACTACAAAGATGGCACAGTCACGTCGCAAAGTGTTGGAAAAGACTAGTTGGATGGAATCTCCTGATGGCGATGAAAAAAGTGCCAACTTCGGCTTTACAATTGAGCGCCAAAGCGGAAATGATGTACTGTCGGTGGATGATTTAACAATTGGGTTCACGAACAAGGCGATTTCCGAAAATATTGGAATGCGTGCCTTTAGAGAAGACCGTATTGCACTTGTCGGTCCAAACGGTGTTGGGAAATCTACTTTATTGAAAACAATCGTTCAAGATATCGAGGCACTTGCCGGAGATATCCGTTACGGTACGAATGTGCAAATTGGCTACTATGACCAGGAACAGGCGAAACTTCATTCAAATAAACCTGTTCTTAATGAACTTTGGGATGAATGGCCGTTATTAAATGAAAAGGATATCCGCAACATCTTAGGCCGCTTCCTTTTTAGCGGGGATGATGTGTCAAAAACAGTGAGCTCCCTATCTGGTGGAGAAAAAGCACGTCTTGCACTTGCAAAATTAATGATGCAAAAATCAAATTTCCTAGTACTTGATGAGCCGACGAACCATTTAGACTTGGATAGTAAAGAAATATTGGAAAATGCTTTAATTGATTATCCTGGAACGTTGCTATTCGTTTCACATGACCGTTATTTCATTAATCGTATTGCCACTAAAGTTGTTGAACTATCAAGCACGGGTTCGTTCGAATATTTAGGTGACTATGATTATTATGTTGAAAAGAAAGAGGAACTTGAAGAATTAGCTGCAATGAAAGCAGCAGCCATTGAAAAAAATACTACTGAATCGACCGTTCAATCAAAGTCTACATCGATGATTGATAAGGACGCGAAAAAAAGAGAACGTCAAATTCGTCGTGCTATTGAAGATATTGAAAAGCAGATGGGGGCTTTAGATGAAAAAATCGCCGTCTTTGAAGAACAACTTTGTGATCCTGCCATTTTTTCAGATCATGAAAAGACATTATCGATTCAATCTGAGCTGAATGATTTGAAAGAACAGCATGAATCATTTGAAATGGAATGGCTTGAACTAAACGAAGAGCTCGAACAGCTATAATTTTGGAGTGTCCATCAACATATGGGCACTCTTTTTTTAGAGGCAGACGAAAAGCTTGTTTCTCCAAAAACTTATGTTTTGTATTGCTATTGTATAATATTAACCCTTTCTATCATCCAATCTACATAATAATCATATATATAGGTCAATACGCCAAATTTCAACAAATTTCTCCACAATTTTATTCACAATATAAATCTAGTAATATCAACATATCAACATAGTTTTCCACATTATCCACATTTAAAATCAAAGTTATGCACATTGCTGTGTGAAAAAGACACTACTATATATAGATAAGTCACATGTTACCCACAAGTTATTCACACTTTGTGTATAAGTACGCATGTTCGCAAGTTTTTTTGTGGGTATTTAACTTTATCTGTGGATAATTTTCAGAAAAGTTGAACAGTCAATAAAAACTTGTTATAAATGAGATTTATCCATCATAAATTACTAGATTCGACTTTTTTATATTATTGAAAGAAAACAAATTAAATAATTTTTTATTTTCTCTATAAAAAAAGCATGGTGAAAGGATATACTGCTACATCCTTTCACCATGCTTCTATACCCTATTTCCAGCTCATGAGCTCCATCCCAGGTCGCCCATTCATTGCTAAATTCCCACGAATCCCTGCTTCATACATTTCATACGCAGCTGCACCAATCATTGCAGCATTATCTGTACATAATTTTAAAGGTGGCACATAAAATGGAATACCTTCTTCTTTAAAGGCTTTTTCCAATGCTGTCCGTAATCCTTTATTCGCTGATACACCGCCAGCTGCAATTACTTGTTTTACCTGAAACTCACGTGCTGCTCGTACTGTTTTACCCGTCAATACTTCCACTACACTGTCTTGGAAGCCTTTTGCAACATGCTCGGCAATAATTTCTTCACCGCGCTGGTCCATATTGTGTTTATAGTTAATCACTGCAGATTTTAAGCCACTGAAACTAAAGTCGTATGAATCCTCCTCTAACCATACACGAGGGAAAGGCACGGCTTCTGTTGCTTCATGGGCAAGACGATCAATATGAGGACCACCTGGATATGGCATATTCAAGACACGGGCTACTTTGTCATATGCTTCACCTGCCGCATCATCACGCGTTTCACCAATAACTTCAAAAGAACCATGTTCACGCATTAGGACAAGCTCTGTATGTCCACCTGATACAACGAGTGCCAACAGCGGAAATTCCATTGGCTGTACTAGATTATTCGCATAAATATGCCCGGCAATATGATGTGTCCCGATCAATGGCAATCCGTGTACAAAAGCGAAAGCCTTAGCCGCATTAATACCGATTAACAATGCACCGACTAACCCCGGCCCTTCTGTTACGGCAACAGCGGTTAAATCTTTCGGTTCCATATTTGCCTGTTTTAATGCTTCTTCTAAAACAATTGTCATTTGTTCAACATGATGACGTGATGCGATTTCCGGGACAACCCCGCCAAAACGCTTATGACTCTCAATTTGCGATGATACTACATTCGAAATAATCTCCGTGCCATTTTTAATGATGGCCGCTGCTGTTTCATCACAACTTGTCTCAATTGCTAATATATAGTTATCCATTATAAATTCACCCACATTACTAACGCATCTTCCTGGTTATCCGTATAGTAGCCTTTACGAAGACCTCCGTCTAGGAAACCAAGTTTGCGATATAAATTTTGTGCAACAGTATTCGTTACACGTACTTCTAAACTCATGACATCCATATTAGCTTCTTTCGCTACTCGCATGGCTTCACGCATAAGTGTTTCACCAATGCCTTGACCACGTACAGACTTTACAACCGCTACATTTGTAATTTGTGCTGCATCAATAACAAGCCAAATTCCACAGAAGCCGATAATTTCACCTGTTTCGTCTTCAGCGACTAAATAATGTGCATACTGGTTTTCCGTCATTTCGTAATAAAACGAATCCAATGTCCATGGTGTAGGAAATGATGCGAGCTCAATTTTATGAACGGCCTGAACATCATCTATTGTCATTCTGCGATACCGTACCATTAAAGTTGCTCCTTTTTCTGTTCCTTTATCCAATTCGCTTCTGCTTCTGCAATACGGCGATATTGGGGAACAAAAGCATGAACAGCCTCAATTGTCGGTAATGGCATTTGTTGTGCCAAAGCAATTAATTCGGACGCACGCGGTAAATCCATCGTAAATGGAGCACGGATAGCGAAATCACCTAATACTTGCTGAATTTTTCCCATGTACAAATCGACATCTGTTCCGACAAAGAATATTGGCTGTTGTAATTGCTGAAGCTTCTGTAATAATCCGTCTATATGATCATGGTGATCTTCAATAATCGGTTCCATAGTATCTGCTTTATATATACCGGCATATACATTTTGACGACGGGCATCGATTATTGAACAGATTGCATAATTAGCAGTACGGGCATTCGCAGCCAATGCTTTCAAGCTTGATACGCCTACCAATGGTTTTTGCAGTGACCATGCCAAAGTTTTGGCAAGAGTGACACCAATACGCACTCCTGTATAAGAGCCGGGACCTTCAGAAACGGCAATTGCATCAATCTGTACCGGTGTAATGCCTGCCTTGTTCATTACTTCTTCAATTGCCGGCATGGCACCAACCGAATGTGTTAATTTTATATTTTGCACGACTTCTGCAATTACTTTATTATCTTGTACTATGGCGACAGAAAGCGGTGCATTTGCTGTCTCTATTCCTAACCAAATCATTTTAATAACTCCTTACAAAGACGAACATATTTTTCGCCTATCGGTTTCAATACAAATTTACGTTTCGTTTCGTCGATGCGTATAATTTCAATTGCTAAACGCTCTTCAGGCAAATCTTCCTGAATAAGATGTGCCCATTCCACAACTGTTACAGCATCCCCATAAAAAATTTCTTCCCAGCCTAAATCTTCATCGCTATCTTCCAGACGATATACATCCAGGTGATTAAGTGGAATACGTCCTACATATTGCTTCATAATCGTAAATGTCGGGCTATTGACCGTTCGTTTTACTCCAAGCCCTTTTGCAAAGCTCTGTGTAAATGTCGTTTTGCCCGCCCCTAAATCACCTTCAAGTGTAATCGTATATTGTGGCTCGACTAATTCTGCCAGTCTCATCGCAAGTGCTTGCGTTTCTTCCAGCGTATTTATATCTTTTTCAAATATCATTTGATTGCTTCCTTCCACAAAAAAATCCATTATCTCTAGTTTACTTGAACTGAGGCAATTGTTCAAAATGTATCACTTTTATATTGACCATACTCAATAACGTTAGTATAAAGTAGCTGCGAAAAAAAGAAAAACACTCATTTTTTCTGAGAAAAAGTGAATGTTCCTGAACTTCCCTTTATTTGATTTTCATTATCTGGAACAATAAGGATAGTTAAGAAGTATTATGAGAATACATACATTTAACCTCATTTGCTGTAATCACTAACGCTTTGATTTTCCTTTGCGTTCCACTATTTCTTTTTTTACCAATACATCATCCTCAAATTTTAGGCGATATCCTTTCGTCAGAAGAATTTCATCATTCCATTCATAAGTACCGTTATTAATTTGCTGACCGGCACCCCCGGAAATACGTACTACGTCTAAATAAGACATCCCTTCTTTTACTTCTTTATACTCTTCTTCATTCATGTATTTTTGCCATACGTATGTATTGCTTTCTTCTATCTCTAAAACTTCATCATGACAAGCTGTTATTAGCATTGTCAGCAACATAACGAGACAAATAGATAGGAAGACATAAAAACCCTTTTTATTCATTTGTATCCCCCTCAATTATCCTTATAAAACCATTCCCGAAATTAAGTGGTTCAAACATTACTAAAATGAAAAGGAGAATACGAACGTATTCGCATCCTCCTTATTTAAATAAACTTAAATTCTTGTATTCATCAACTAGCCTTTATTAACTTATATACCGGGAATCCAACCTGGTCTTGACAGTATTTTCTCCATTAAAGGACCTGGAATTACAGTATCGATTTTCTTATCATAAGCTGTTACTACACTTTCCCCATTCTGTACCTTTTCCACCCAATGAGGTTCAATTAATAAGGCACGACCAAGTGCTACTAAATCTGCTCCTAACTGTAATGCCTGATCTGCTTCTTCACGAGTATAAATTGATCCTACACCAATTAATGGTTTACGGCCATTTAACAAGCTGTGAATTACAGAAATACGATTTTGTTGGCCGTTTTTATAACGATGTGTTTCAGATTTAAAATCTCCAAGTGAAATATGCAAATATGTTAGCGCTGTTTTCGCTAATTCGTCTACTAATCTTACTGTATCATCCATCGTAATACCATCTTCTTCAGGCTCTTCCGGGCTGAAACGGTAACCGACAATAAATTTTTCATCAGCATATTTGTTTTTTACTTTAATTACTTCCTCTACAACTTCCAATGGGAAACGCAATCTATTTTCAAATGTTCCCCCGTATTCATCTGTTCTTTTATTTGTAAACGCAGAGAAATACTGTTGAATTAAATACGTATTTGCACCATGGATTTCAACGCCGTCAAAACCTGCTTCAACAGCTCTTCTTGTTGCTTCAGCATATGCTTTAACCATTTCTTTTGTTTCTTCAAGAGTTAATGCACGTGCTTCTTTTTTCTCAATTGTAACAGCTGTACTTGCACTAACAACATCTCCATTTGGTACTAAATGTTGTAGTGATTGTCGGCCTCCATGATGAATTTGTAAAACCGCTTTAGCACCGCCTTGTTGAATAGCCTGTGCAATTCTTCGCAAGCTTGGAATATAGCGATCTTCATGAGCGGCGATTTGTCCTGGGAATGCTTTTCCGTTTGCTGCAACATATGCGCATGCTGTAATGATCATTCCTGCTCCTTCAGCACGTTCTTTATAATATGTGATTTCCTCATCGGAAACTGTATCATCTTCATTTGCAGAGTAAGTTGTCATAGGTGCCATTACTAAACGATTACGTAACTCAACCTGTTCATTCAATTTAAACTTTTCAAAAAGTGCTTTCATTACAATTCCTCCCTTTTGCTATGTATGTACTTTAACGAAACTGCATTTTATTTTCAAGTTAGAGCTCCTCATAAATTTAAATGAGGTTTTTAAAACAAAAAAAACCACTGATTCCTCAGTGGTTTTGCGTGTGCGAAGCGACGTCCTACTCTCACAGGGGGAAGCCCCCAACTACCATCGGCGCTAAAGAGCTTAACTTCCGTGTTCGGTATGGGAACGGGTGTGACCTCTTTGCCATCATCACTTCACTTGCACATGGATGTGCTGGCGTCTACGTTACCACAGGACGTGGTGCTTTTAGTAGACGTTCCTTAATTCGGCTTCCAATTCACGGCGCTATCCTTCGTCAACTTCCCTCGTTCTTTCAGTCACGTACTTAAGTACGCTCCTTCAATCACTCAGTCGTTTCCTCGACTAGCTTGTGTCTTGAAACCCTTAGAAAGATCATTCTTTCAAAACTGGATAAACGTTTCATTGAATTGAGCAATAAAATGTGGTTAAGTCCTCGACCGATTAGTATTCGTCAGCTGCATGCGTCACCGCACTTCCACCTCGAACCTATCTACCTGATCGTCTTTCAGGGGTCTTACTTACTTGCGTAATGGGAAATCTCATCTTGAGGGGGGCTTCATGCTTAGATGCTTTCAGCACTTATCCCGTCCATACATAGCTACCCAGCGATGCCTTTGGCAAGACAACTGGTACACCAGCGGTATGTCCATCCCGGTCCTCTCGTACTAAGGACAGCTCCTCTCAAATTTCCTACGCCCACGACGGATAGGGACCGAACTGTCTCACGACGTTCTGAACCCAGCTCGCGTACCGCTTTAATGGGCGAACAGCCCAACCCTTGGGACCGACTACAGCCCCAGGATGCGATGAGCCGACATCGAGGTGCCAAACCTCCCCGTCGATGTGGACTCTTGGGGGAGATAAGCCTGTTATCCCCGGGGTAGCTTTTATCCGTTGAGCGATGGCCCTTCCATGCGGAACCACCGGATCACTAAGCCCGTCTTTCGACCCTGCTCGACTTGTAGGTCTCGCAGTCAAGCTCCCTTATGCCTTTACACTCTACGAATGATTTCCAACCATTCTGAGGGAACCTTTGGGCGCCTCCGTTACTCTTTAGGAGGCGACCGCCCCAGTCAAACTGTCCGCCTGACACTGTCTCCTACCCCGCTAAGGGGCATGGGTTAGAAGTTCAATACAACCAGGGTAGTATCCCACCGACGCCTCCTTCGAAGCTGGCGCTCCGAGATCTCTGGCTCCTACCTATCCTGTACAAGTTGTACCAAAATTCAATATCAGGCTACAGTAAAGCTCCACGGGGTCTTTCCGTCCTGTCGCGGGTAACCTGCATCTTCACAGGTACTATAATTTCACCGAGTCTCTCGTTGAGACAGTGCCCAGATCGTTACGCCTTTCGTGCGGGTCGGAACTTACCCGACAAGGAATTTCGCTACCTTAGGACCGTTATAGTTACGGCCGCCGTTTACTGGGGCTTCAATTCACAGCTTCGCTTGCGCTAACCGCTCCTCTTAACCTTCCAGCACCGGGCAGGCGTCAGCCCCTATACGTCACCTTACGGTTTTGCAGAGACCTGTGTTTTTGCTAAACAGTCGCCTGGGCCTATTCACTGCGGCTTCTCTAGGCTATGCACCCAAAGAAGCACCCCTTCTCCCGAAGTTACGGGGTCATTTTGCCGAGTTCCTTAACGAGAGTTCTCTCGCACACCTTAGGATTCTCTCCTCGACTACCTGTGTCGGTTTGCGGTACGGGCACCTCTCACCTCGATAGAGGCTTTTCTTGGCAGTGTGAAATCAGGAACTTCGCTCATACGAGCTCGTCATCACAGCTCAACGTTATAGTATGCGGATTTGCCTACATACACGCCTTACTGCTTGAACACGCGCAACCAACGGCGTGCTTACCCTATCCTACTGCGTCCCCCCATTTCTCAAACGGTGAGGAGGTGGTACAGGAATATCAACCTGTTGTCCATCGCCTACGCCTATCGGCCTCGGCTTAGGTCCCGACTAACCCTGAGCGGACGAGCCTTCCTCAGGAAACCTTAGTCATACGGTGCATGGGATTCTCACCCATGTTTCGCTACTCATACCGGCATTCTCACTTCTAACCGCTCCACCAGTCCTTCCGGTCTGACTTCAACGCTGTTAGAACGCTCTCCTACCACGCATACTCAAAGTATGCATCCACAGCTTCGGTGAATCGTTTAGCCCCGATACATTTTCGGCGCAGCGTCACTCGACCAGTGAGCTATTACGCACTCTTTAAATGATGGCTGCTTCTAAGCCAACATCCTGGTTGTCTAAGCAACGCCACATCCTTTTCCACTTAACGATTACTTGGGGACCTTAGCTGGTGGTCTGGGCTGTTTCCCTCTTGACTACGGATCTTATCACTCGCAGTCTGACTCCCGTGTATAAATATCCGGCATTCGGAGTTTGTCTGAATTCGGTAAAGCGAGATGCCCCCCTAGTCCAAACAGTGCTCTACCTCCGGTATTCTCAATCACGAGGCTAGCCCTAAAGCTATTTCGGAGAGAACCAGCTATCTCCAGGTTCGATTGGAATTTCTCCGCTACCCACACCTCATCCCCGCACTTTTCAACGTGCGTGGGTTCGGGCCTCCAGTGAGTGTTACCTCACCTTCACCCTGGACATGGGTAGATCACCTGGTTTCGGGTCTACGACCACGTACTAATTCGCCCTATTCAGACTCGCTTTCGCTGCGGCTCCGTCTTCTCAACTTAACCTCGCACGTAATCGTAACTCGCCGGTTCATTCTACAAAAGGCACGCTATCACCCATTAACGGGCTCTAACTACTTGTAGGCACACGGTTTCAGGATCTATTTCACTCCCCTTCCGGGGTGCTTTTCACCTTTCCCTCACGGTACTGGTTCACTATCGGTCACTAGGTAGTATTTAGCCTTGGGAGATGGTCCTCCCGGATTCCGACGGAATTTCACGTGTTCCGCCGTACTCAGGATCCACTCTGGAGGGAATGAACTTTTGACTACAGGGCTTTTACCTTGTTT
>NZ_JBBOPD010000001.1:3910000-4110000 GCF_038003445.1 Solibacillus sp. FSL K6-1126
ATCCAATTGAGCTACGGGCGCCGGGAATTTTTGGTGCGGCCGAGAGGACTTGAACCTCCACGGGGTTGCCCCCACTAGGCCCTCAACCTAGCGCGTCTGCCATTCCGCCACGACCGCTTCATCCGACAATAATTATTATACATCTCTGAAATAATTTGTCAATATGAAAACTGGTGAGCCATGAAGGACTCGAACCTTCGACCCTCTGATTAAAAGTCAGATGCTCTACCAACTGAGCTAATGGCTCTAAATGGCTGGGGTACCTGGATTCGAACCAGGGCATGACGGAATCAAAATCCGTTGCCTTACCGCTTGGCTATACCCCAAAAATGGCGGTCCCGACCGGGATCGAACCGGCGATCTCCTGCGTGACAGGCAGGCATGTTAACCGCTACACCACGGGACCATTAGTAAATCTTCATTATTAAAATATAAGTGGTGACCCGTACGGGATTCGAACCCGTGTTACCGCCGTGAAAGGGCGGTGTCTTAACCACTTGACCAACGGGCCACTAATGGCTCCGAAGGCAGGACTCGAACCTGCGACCTGCCGGTTAACAGCCGGATGCTCTACCAACTGAGCTACTTCGGAATAATTACTTCGTTGCGATATCATCTTGTCGACTTTTACTATTATAGAGAGCGATTTCCGTTTCGTCAACACTTTTCCTAAAAAAAATTAAAGTAAAAATCTCTTCCTATATATAGAGCAAAAAACATTCCCTTTAAAAAATAACATAAATACTGTATACCTTTAATCATTCATTTTTAAACATCATTTTCAAATTATTTTTCGCTTCGAAGAAATTTAATTTTCCCTTTACAAATACTACAACAATATTTTTTTATATCCATTTTTCTTTTTCTCTTATATATTTGTCCGCAATTCGTACAACTGTATATATGTATTGTCTTTTGCATCGGCTTTTCTTTAGGCTGTTCCAAAGTAGAACAAAAACGTGGTGCTCCAACTTTTTTCAATAGATTCCGAAAATCTGCATCTCCATGCCTATAACCCATACCTAAAATATGAAGATGATAATGGCAAAGTTCATGTAAAATAATTCCCCTTAACTCCTCTAGTCCGAACTGGTCATATAGTTTTTTATTAAGCTCAATATTATGACTGTTTAACATATACCGTCCGCCCGTCGTTTTCAACCGACTATTAAAATAAGCTTTATGAATAAACGGTCGGTCAAAAAATTCATTTGATAATTGCTCAACTAACTTTTGTGCCTGTTCGTCCGTCATATGCCAACCCCCCTTAAATTAATAAAAAGCGCATATCAGCTATGCGCTTTTTATTATAATTGAAAATCATGCTCTTTACACGCTAAGCTGATTTTCAGGAGTTAACATCGTTAAAGAAATACGACCTTTGTTAGCTTCTACTTTTTCTACCCAAACTGTCACAATATCTCCCAGCGAAACAACATCTAATGGATGTTTAACACGACCCTTTTGCAATTTGGAAATATGGACAAGTCCATCCTGCTTAACTCCGATATCGACAAACGCCCCAAAATCAACAACATTCCGAACTGTCCCCTGCAGTTCCATCCCGACTTGCAAGTCATCCATTTGAAGTACATCGGTTTTCAATAACGGTTGCGGGAAAGCATCACGAGGGTCACGGGTAGGTTTCATTAGTGTATCGACAATATCTTTCAACGTAACTTCCCCTACATCCAATTTCTCACCTAATGTTTTTAAATTTAACTTGCTGATTTCTTCTTCAGCTTTCGCTGTTCCGACATCCTTTTTCGTTAATCCTGCTGCCTCTAATACAGCTTCAGCTAATTTATAACTTTCGGGATGGATACCTGTAGCATCTAACGGATTTTTAGCATCTGCAATACGCAAGAAACCAACCGCCTGCTCGTATGTTTTAGCACCTAGTCGCGGGATTTTTTTCAGTTGGGCACGTGATGTAAATTGGCCGTTTTCACTACGCATTATCACAATATTTTCTGCAACAGTTTTTGAGAGTCCAGATACATATTGTAAAAGGGAGGCCGAAGCTGTATTTACATCTACCCCAACTTGGTTTACCGCTGTTTCCACAATAAATGTCAGTGATTCTGCGAGCTGCTTTTGGGATACATCATGCTGATACTGCCCTACACCGACAGCTTTCGGGTCAATTTTAACAAGCTCGGATAATGGGTCTTGCAAACGACGGGCAATCGATACAGCACTCCGTTGTTCCACCTGTAAATCCGGAAACTCCGCTCGCGCCACTTCAGAAGCCGAGTATACGGAAGCCCCAGCCTCGTTGACAATAACATATGCAATGTTTCCATCTGCTTCTTTCAGCAGTTCTGCAATAAATTGCTCTGTTTCTCGTGATGCTGTCCCATTACCAATTGCAATAATACTAATCGGGTATTTTTTTAATAATGCCTTCACTGTCGCTTTCGCTTTTGAAGGATCCGACGTAGTGTGGGGATAAATAACACCAACCTCAATCATCTTACCTGTCTCATCCACTACCGCCAATTTACAGCCGGTTCTGTATGCAGGGTCTACACCAAGTACCATTTTACCGCGCATTGGAGGCTGTAATAATAAATTGCGAAGATTTTCCGAGAAAATATGAATTGCCTGTGTTTCTGCTTTTGATGATAGTTCTGCGCGCAGCTCATTTTCAATAGATGGTTTAATTAAACGTTTATAGCTATCTGCAACTGCCAATTTCACTTCGTTGACAGATGGACCTACATAATTTCTAGGTATAAAATAATTTTCCATTTGAGTTGTCGCTCTATCGATCGGAACTTCAATCGTTGCACGAATCACTTCTTCCTTTTCACCGCGGTTTACCGCCAGTATACGATGGGGTGCAATTCGATGAACAGGTTCTTCATATTCGTAATACATTTCAAATACTTGTTTTTCATCTTTTTCCGCATTTTTTAATGTTGTGACAAGCTTGCCTTCTCGCCAAGATAGTGTGCGTAATTTTTCACGAATTGCGGCATCATCGGCAAATCGCTCTGCTAAAATATCGCGTGCGCCCGCCAATGCTTCTTCAATCGAAGTAACACCTTGTTCTTCGTTTAAATAAGGAATTGCCATTTCCTCCATCGTCCGCTTTGTAAACTTTAAAAGCTCTTCAGCTAACGGTTCCAAGCCACGTTCTTTTGCAATCGTTGCTTTTGTACGACGCTTTTGTTTAAATGGTCGGTACAAATCTTCCACACGCTGTAAAACAGTTGATGCTTGAATAGCAGTTTGTAGTTCTTCCGTTAATTTACCTTGCTCATCGATTAAACGCAGCACTTCCTCTTTCCGTGTTTCGAGCTGCTGTATGTAATGGTAGCGGTCTTCCACTGCTTTTATTTGAACTTCATCAAGAGAACCTGTCATTTCTTTTCGGTAACGGGCGATAAAAGGTACTGTGTTACCTTCTTCCAGTAGCCCAATAACTGCTTTTGCTTGCTTTGGCTCTACTTTTGCATCTTTCGCGATTATTTGTAACATTTTTTGTTGATCCATTATGCCACTCCTTTAAATTTAAAACTTTCTTTTAGTGTACCATTCCATTTGTATTGTTTCCCAAAAAAGCGATGAATTTATGCATGAAAAAGAGCCTACTAATCTATGTTAGTAGACTCTTAAACTTTATAACGAGACGCCGCCACTTGCAGTGATGGCATCTTGTAATTTTTTAATGGCTTTACGTTGAATTCGCGAAACGTGCATTTGGGATATACCGAGTCTCTCCCCGGCTTCCTTTTGACTAAGCTGTTCCAAATATGTTAACTGGATAATTTGTCGCTCACGTTCATTTAATACATTCATCGCATCAGCTACAATCATTCTGCGGTTTGTCACTTCATAGCCTGTATCTTCTCGACCCACTACATCAAATAACGTTACCGTACTGCCATCAGAATCCGATTCGATTGAATGATCCATGGATAGTGCCTGATAGCTTCGTCCCATCTCCATCGCTTCCAATACGTCCTCATCCTGTACTTCCAAATATGTCGCAATTTCAGTAATGGATGGGGAACGTTGTAAGGACGTCGTTAATGCTTCGACAGCCGCCTTGATTCTAGGTCCCAATTCTTTAATACGTCTCGGAACATGCACGTCCCAAGTTTTATCACGTAAAAAACGTTTTATTTCACCTACGATTGTCGGAACAGCAAACGCCTCGAAACTTCTGCCAAAAGAAGGGTCAAATCGTCGGATCGCACCTAATAAACCAAGCATCCCTACTTGTACAATATCATCATAATAAGATTTACCATGTGAATATTTGCGTGCAATCGACTCGACTAACTGCTGATAATGGAGCACAAGGTTAGTTTGTGATTCTTCACAGCCGCTCGCCTGATATTCTGCAATCCAATTTAGCACTTCTTCTTTTGATGTATTTTTAGGTAGTGATTCTTTCGACATTCCCTTTCACCTGCTCTCTCGAGACATACTTTGTCATGAAAACAGTGACGCCACCTTCGTTATTTAATTTCACTTCGTCCATTAAAGTCTCCATTAAATAAATCCCTAATCCACCTTCACGTAATAGTGCTACGTTTTCATTTTCATGATATGGACCAACTTTTGATTTAATCTCTTCAAAGTTAAAGCTGACACCGTAATCTGCAACCATTATTTCGATCTTGTCCTCAAATAACGCACAGCCGATCACAACTTCTCCTTCCTCGTTTGCTTTATAAGCATGGTGTACAACATTTGTCACCGCTTCACTTGTAGCAATTTTTAAGTCCTCAATTTCATCATAAGTAAACCCAACTCGCATCGCTAATCCTGAAATTGTTAGCCGGATTACACTTACATATTGCGATTTGGCAGGCACTCGAATTTCAATATAGTCAAATGCTCTCATCATTTCAACTCCAATTCCTCATCAATCTCAATACTCATTAATTCACTTAAACCTGTAATTTCAAACAATCTAACCAAACGATTCGATAAGTTGACTAATTTTAATGATGCATTTTCTCTCGTAACTTTTTTATAAAATGCAACAAATATTCCTAATCCTGTACTGTCCATATAATTTACTTTTGATAAATCTAATTCGATTTTTCGGCCTTCCACAATTTGAACAGTCTCTAACTCTTCGCGTAAAATCGGGGCTGTATACGTATCAATTTCACCCTCGATATAGCCTTTTAATACGTTTCCATCTTCTCTAAATTGAACATTAACATTCATTATTAGACACCTCCATCTATAAACCTAATTACTTTTCCCCAATGTACAGGAGTTCAAACATAATTATTTATTTATTTTTTAAAAATAACAACCGTAAAATCATCTTCTAATTCAAAATCCGGCAAGTTTTTCAAATAGGTGTACATTTCCTCACACATTTTCTGAGCTGAAAGATGGTTACAGCTTAATGCCAAATTCTTAATCACATCCCGTGGATCCAGCTCTCCTTGCTTGCGGAAATCCGTTACCCCATCTGTAATCATAATGATAAAATCATTATCCTCCAAATGAATATCATACTGTGGATACGTAACTTCCGGCATGACACCTAACAATAAACCTTTTGACTCCAAATCAAAGAAAGTGTTTTTACGAGCATTATAATATATAGCAGGTTCATGTCCAGCTGACCCATATGTAAATTTGCTTTCTTTAATATTATATGTCCCGTAAAACATCGAGACAAACATACTATCATCAACACTTTTTTCAATAATGCGGTTTAACACTTCCAAAATGTATGATGGATCTTTCGTTGCATACTCAAGTGTATCTAGCCCGTACTTAACCATCGACATACAAAGGGCTGCTGGTACACCTTTTCCGACAACATCTGTCACTGCTACACTAACAACTGAGTTATTGTTGTTTAGAAAGTGAACATAATCACCATTCATTTTGCGGATTGGTACAGATAGCATCCCAATATCAATCTGATTCAACATGGGTACTGTTGTTCTGAGAATCATATTCTGAATTTTTGTAGCAACATTCATCTCCATACGCAGTTCTTCTTGCTGTTCCAGTAAACTTTGATGCTCCTTTAAAGTTAAACCAAAGTGTACCATAATCTCAATTAGAAAATCATAGCTATGCGAAATATCTTCTGGTAGATCTGGATAAATTTGCTCTATCGCATATTTGTGGATATTGATTACTTCTTCAGGAGCTACTTTTTTTTGGATTAACTGTCGAATGAAATTTTGGCCTATATACAAATTTCGCTCAGTTTGGTTTGCCAAAAAATCCGATAATATTTTTTGATATTGAGTTTGCAGCTCTTTCAAATTTTATCACATCCTACTTTACCCATTTTTCGATAACTATTGTCGTACCGTTCCCTACATTCGATTGGATGTCCATTGTATCCATTAGTCTCTTGACTCCTGGCAGACCCGCTCCAAGCCCGCCTGAAGTAGAATAGCCGTCTTCCATCACCTTTTTCAAATTACTAATTCCTGGTCCTTTATCTGCCGCTATTATGCGAAGGCCAACTTTCTCTTCATTACTAATACGTTCTATCGTGACTTCCCCGGATCGGGCATATAAATAAATATTTCGAGCCAGTTCGCTTATCGCCGTCGTAATTCGAGCCTGATCTACCGCGCCAAAGCCAATTGCTTTCGCCTCATTACGTCCAAGTTGGCGTGCAGCTACAATATCCCATTCTGTTACAATCTCTACGGTAGATTTCGCATTCATCATAGTGCCCCCAATTTCCTACTTTTTCTTTCTATGGAGTTAACGTACAGTATCAATTTTTTGAATTATTAATCTTTTACATTATACCATATGTTATCCTTGTAGTTTAGTTGGATATAAATTTTAAACCATTTTTTTGTTATATTTATAATTTTAAGGAAACTACCACAATATTGCATGATTACAGTTTACTATTTACCTCAAAATTATAAGGTACTTTGATTTGTAATAATAAAAAACACCGAAACGAAATGTTTCGATGTTTTTTTATGTATTAAAATTTTACGAGTCCTAAACTAATATTAAGAGCTATATCTACTTCTTGCATTAGTTTCGCATCTAGCTGAGTAATACGATCTGTTAATCGTGATTTATCAATTGTACGCAATTGTTCAAGCAAAATTACCGAATCACGCTCAAAACCATACTTTTTCGCATCGATTTCAACATGTGTAGGTAACTTTGCTTTTTGAATTTGCGCAGTTATTGCAGCTATTATGACGGTTGGACTAAAGCGATTTCCAATATCATTTTGAATAATAAGAACGGGTCTAGTCCCGCCCTGTTCTGACCCTACCACAGGTGATAGGTCAGCAAAAAAAACGTCTCCACGTTTTACAATCAAATTGTCATCCCCCGCTTACGAGACGCTCCACCATATGTTCCGCTTCATACTCTGCATGCAAGCACTCACTGCAAATTGTCAGATTAATTTGCGACATTTCCACATAGCCCTTTATTAAAGCTTCCCGTATTTGATTTGGTTGCATATGCTTTGTATAATTTTGAGTCGCCAAATACGCCATCATATAACCATTCTCAGTATTACGCCCAAACGTTCTTTCGAATTGCGTTACTAGCTCATTTGGTATGTCAATTACTACTTCTTCTACTTCTACTAATTCCTTCGCGTACAAAACAAGCACCTCCACCGAACATCCCATTTCCCATTCATTCTATCATTGATTGACTACAATGAAAAGACAGGAAAATTAAAAAACTGACAATTCTCGCAATAAATGAATAAATTTGGACATACTTGTTTTGTATATTTGAAGTTTTTTTTAGTAATATTACATCGATTATTTATATACCCTAGGAACTCTAGCTGTAATTACACATGGCACTTCGTAATTAATTGTTTGGAGTTTATGAGCCCAATCATCTATTGTGATTTTCTCTTGCTGTTGGCAGCCTATTAGTACAACTTCTTCTCCAACATTATATGCTTGCGGGAGTAAAATCATACTCTGATCCATACAAATTCTGCCGACAATTTTCGCTCTTTTTCCTCCAACAAGCACTTCTTGGCCAGAAAGCTTTCGGATCATACCATCTGCATAGCCGATCGGTATTGTTCCGATGTAGCAATCCTCTTCTGCAGTATATGTTGCCCCATAGCCTACCGATTGACCAGCTTGCATTTTTTTAATATGTACAAGTTCTGTCTGCAAGGAAAAGGCTGGCTTAATCGGAAAAGGTAATTTTGTGCCTACATAACTTGAAGGCAATAATCCGTACATGGAAATGCCGAAACGTACCGCATCATAATGCAAAGAAGGATCTTTCACTAATGCGGTCGCTGTATTGGCAACATGAACAAGACGAGGCTTTTGTGGCAGTGCACCTAAAAAGTCCTTGAATAGGGTAGCCTGATTGTCAAAGTACATCGAATCTTCTTCATCTGCAGTAGCAAAGTGCGTAAATATTCCATCCACTAAAAAATCATCGGAAGAATTAATGATTGTATACAATTCCATTAGTTCTTCTTTAGTGGAAACACCGATACGCCCCATGCCCGAATCAACTTTAATATGAAGTCTCTGCTGATTCAACAGTGGTGTATATTGCTGAGCAAGCTGCAACCATTCTGTTGAAAATACAGTAAGAATAATATTTTCAGCTGATGCAAACGGAATAAAAGTATGTGGTGAAGCACCTAAAACTAAAATATCAATATCCTTAAAATTTTCTCTAATATGTACTGCTTCGTCCGGTGTTGCGACAGCAAGCATTGTTGCACCTGCCTCAATTGCCGTTTTTGCAACTTCCACATCTCCATGACCATATGCATTTGCCTTTACTACAGCAATTATTTGGATTGTCGGTCCTATATAGTTTTGTAGTGAAGAAATGTTATGTGTGATTGCTTGAAGATCAATTACTGCTTTTGTTGGTCTGTAATAAATTGGAGTATTCATTTCGATTTTTACCCTCTTTTTATAAGTTTAAACTTACTGTTATTTATGTAATTTTGAGTAAATCATTATTAAATCCGTATACGAAAAGAAATCATCTTGCGCTTGTATACGCAAGATGTCTCTTCTTAAATATAACCATAAAATACAATTTAAAAACAAGTTTAGAATTATATTTTTTAAACCCGATTAGTTCCGGCCCAACACGATGTTAGTCACACATGGTTTGTCACAGGATGTGATGTTTTTAGCTTAGTGGGGGATGAGCCCCCACTGATTGACGTTTACTTCATACTACTTTCCTGCACACTTGCAGCTACTTCCAGTAATTCATCCTTGGTTAATTTTGTGGAAGCGATAAAGAAGGTCATGCCATCTTTGTCCCATTGAATTGAGTTATCAGTAATAGCCCCTATTGTATAACCTAAATCCGCCGGGTCCCCAGATACAGGCAATATTGTATCATCGGATTGAATCGGCTGCTGCATTAGTGTAAATGGCTTTTCCCCTTCGAATGTCAAAATAACTCGTGTGTTTCCATCTTCCTGCACTTCAAACTCATCTGTCAGCTTAGTATGTGCCCAATCGATCGTAGGGTAATATACACTAAACTCTGTGTCCACCACTTCTGCTGATGCGGCTTTCTTTTCCTCTTTTTCAGAGAATTTCTCTACCGCGTACTCTTCTGCAGTATGCTTCACACCTAATTTAATGTCGGCAAATGTAATCACGACTTGTTCTTGTAAAGATTCATCCATCACACTTACTTTTGTAGGAAGCATCGTTTTCTTATCAATTACAATTTGCTGTACCGGCAGTGCTGTTTGGTCTACATTTCGTGTTGCTACTTCAAAAGTATAGCTTGCATCATCTTCAGTCATTACCGCTTTTGAATCTGACACTAAATCATCGGCTAATGCCCCAATTATATACGCCTGACTATTTTGCTTCGGCCATTCACTTTGGAATTTATGCGTTTTACGTAATGATGGCGTGACAACAAAGACACCTTCTTCATTTCGGACGATTAACTGTTGTTCTGACTCACCTTTTGGATTAACTGCCACCCGATAAAAATCTGGTTTTGTATGCCAAACTTTCACATCGTAAATACGTGGTTCTGCGCCTGTCCGAACTTCCATCGAAGCACTTAATTCATAACCTTTTGCGTCATTCCACTTCTTGTTGACATCCTCAATCACTTCATCCTTTGTAGCTTTTCCACACGCCGCCAAAAAGAGACAACAAACGACAACTACTAGCAGTCGGAGTTTCAAAGATTCACCCTTTCGATTATCTATTTCGATAAATTACTATATGAGCCAAGGTGTGCATGTATGTATTATTGCATTAAGATTACTTGAGCAGCTGCTGTCGTCCTTGTATGAGTAATGGAAATGAACCCGTTCACCTGTTCACCATCAAAGTATAAAACAGGTTTCCCTTGCTCTTCTTTTAATATTTCTATTTGATGAAGTTCACAGCCCTTACCAATTCCTGTGCCGTTCGCTTTTGAATAAGCTTCCTTTGCAGCAAAGCGACCTGCCAGAAATTCCACTTTGCGTGAGTCCGATAATGTATTAAAAACGGCAAGTTCCCTTTCCGTTAAAATTCGTTGTGCAAATTTCGCCGAACGTCCTATCATTTTTTCAATTCGATCCAATTCTACTAAATCTAATCCAATCCCTTTAATCATTTAATAGCTCTCCCTTTCTTTTCCTCATTACTCCAATGTATAATAAATAAAATACGTTTTATTTTGTATCGACTTAATTGAGGTGGAACATGTTTATTCGTAGAGAAAATTTTAAACAGTACATTACGTTATATCCGGTCGTATCATCAATTATAGCAATTAATTTAATTGTTTTCGTTCTAACATTAATCCCGGGATTCGGCGAAGAATTACTTTATGCCGGTATGAGCGTCAATGGACTCATTGCAGCCGGTGAATGGTGGCGCATTATCACGTCCATGTTTTTACATGCAGGTTTTATGCACGTTCTTTTTAATATGTTCTCCCTATTTTTATTTGGTCCAGAGCTCGAGAAAATCGCCGGCAAAATGCGATTTTTAACAATTTACTTTTTAGCCGGAATTTTTGGTGTTGCTGCCACTTACGCAACACAAGATGCCTATTATGCCAGCGTAGGGGCAAGTGGAGCACTTTATGGAATTTTCGGTGCGTTCGGAGCACTTGTTTATTACACGAGACATTTATTCCCGCAGTTGAGACAAATTATATTGCCGTTAATTGTGATTAGTATTATTATGACATTTTTAACACCAAATATTAATATTGCTGCACATTTAGGCGGTTTAGTTACCGGCTTTATTTTAGGGGTTGTTTACTTTAACCCTAAAAATATGGGGCGCTGGCGCAAACAGTCCATTAAACGGGTAAAATAAAAACAGGATCCGCGAAAGTAATTTTCGCGGACCCTGTTTTTTAATGTTCATACCATGTCAGTATTTTTTCCACTTCCCGTTGCTCCACATGACGTGCAGTCGCTGAAGCTCCGGCTATACCTGACATCACTATAATTTTTACAGATCCTATATTTCGCCGCTTTTGGAAATACGTTTGACTTCCTTGCGTAATTTGCACACGTTTCTTTAAAGCATAAAACGTTACACGACTTACAAGGCGCGATACAATCGTAATTTGCTGATCTTTCACCGTAAATCCGGTCGTCTTAAATTGCCATCTTCCAAGTAGAACAATCGGAACGATCAGCAATAATGACAGCAGTCCATATGGGTAAAAGAAGTAAGAAACTGCGCCGATTAACGGAACTAACCATACAAAATCAATCCGATAGAAAAAAGGCTGTGCTTTTTTCGGCGGCTGAACAATTTGGTTAACTTGAAAATCATATTCAGGAAACAGTTCTGCCAAAGGTGCAAATACTTCTTTTTTTGCAATTAGCGGAAATAAAATGATTTTCTTATCATTTTCCCCGCTAAATCCTCCACCAGCACTTTCTACCGCAACAGAAGCTAAGCCAAGCAGTTGCTGGAAAGGGTTTTCTGCCAGTTTAATTGCCTGCACCCGGTTTAACGGAATTGTCACACGTTTTTTTTCGATTAATCCTCGTGTAATAATTAACCGATCATGCTGCTTGCACACCGTAAAGTTATAATAATTTAAAAAGGTCAAGCCGACAGAAACTCCCCATGCCAGTATAAGTGCAAGAGCGATTAAAATCATAACGACTATATAGCCGTATTCCACTAAAAATGCCAACTCATCATAAATCAAGTCAAAAGGGATAAACTCCGCAAATTGGGAAAGGACAGCAAAGACACCGGCAAGTACTACTCCCACACCGCTGGAAGTCGTCGCTAACAATAACAGCTCCGGTACTTTCATTTTGTGTAATATAACTGATGCCGGCTCTGGCTCTTCCTCTTCAGCTACTTGTACCAGGTCACTTTCAACTGGCAGTTTTTGTTTCGTTTTCGCCTTTTTCATTTGAATTTCTACTTCATCTGCCGCAGCTTTCGTTACCGCTGTCAACTCCGCTTCCGGTTTACCATCTTTACTTCCCGCCGTTTCCACTTGTACTTGTACAAGCTTGAACAACCGGTGAAAAATACCTTCTTTATAATTCAGGTTTTGAATGCGATCAAATGGAATGTAGCGCTTTTTCTTTATAAACAGACCGTATTCCACACGGAGTTCACTATCTTCAAACCAATATACAAATGTCCACCACTTAATCAAACCGCTCACTACCGTTACCGATAAGACGATTACTAAAATAAAGAGTGGAATCATTTCGCTGAAAAATGTTTCGCTTCGATAATCCAAATTAATATTAAAGCCGTTCGCCGCAACAATGATAATGATTGGGATAAGGAGATCTTTCAATGCTTTTACTACATTGATGATTGCCGTTACAGGATGAAGTTTATATTTCTCTTTAGACATCATCTTCCGCCACCCTTGCAAGTTCAGAGATTTTTGTCCTCAATTCATCAGCATCTTCAACTTTCAGCATAGGAATCGTATGTACTGTTGCCGCCGAAGAAATCGATATATTCGCTAACATGTATTTCTTTAATATCGGTCCCTGCTCTGTATCCACATGTTGAACACGCACCATCGGTATTAGTGTCCGTTTTACGACAAACAGGCCACTTTGAATTTCAATTTCCTGTTCTCGTACTTCATATCGCCAAATTCTCCAACGAATGCTCGGAAATACAATAACCGAAAATGCGATCGATAAGATAACCAGAGCGATGGCAATCCACATAATCCACTGCGGCCAATCAAATCGGACTGTTAAAAATACAATGCCACCTGTTAAAAGAGCGAAAATAAAAGTTTGAATGATTCCATATAATCGCCACACAGTTTGCGCTTTTTTAGGTAACTGAAACTTTGGTTGTTCTCTCACTTGCCCTACACCTCTTTCTCTACAGTATGTTATACGTATTAACCGTTTAAATGTTTCATTCTGCTCTAACCATTATGAAAAAACAATACCCTTACCCTCATAGTATAGTTAATTGGTAAATTTGTTAAATAATTTATAAAAATTTTATTTCCCGGAAAATATATTTATATAAAATTTTCCACAAAAAAACACACCAACAAGAAAAATGTTGGTGTGTTTGAATAAGATTAGTCTTCACGACGTGGACGTGGACGACGATCACGAGAACCTTCGCGACGAGCACCGCCTTCACGACGACCTCCATCACGACTTCCGCTACCAGAACGGCTTCCGCCTCCGCCACCTTCACGACGGCGATCTCCTCCGCGACGGTCACCACCGCCACGGTTGCCACCACCACGGTTACGGTCATTACCGCCACGGCCACGGCCTCCGCCACCTTGTGAACGGTCACGACGCATTGGTAATGGACGCTCTTCCGATAATGATACTGGTGTAGCATCAGGTTCTTTAGTAATTGATTTAAGAGCAGCTGCTACTAAGTCAAGTGCATCGTTATTTTCCAATAACTTAGCTGCTAACTCACGGTAAGTACCTAAATCATTATTTTGAACTAATTCCACCAATGATTGCATTGCATCTTCTTGTAAGCCTACTAATGCTTCTTCAGATGATGGTGGACGTAAAGGAGTCATACGTTTTTTCGTAGTTTCTTCTACGATGCGTAAGTAACCCATTTCACGAGGTGTTACGAAAGTTACTGCAACACCAGATTTACCTGCACGGCCTGTACGACCGATACGGTGAA
The DNA here is from genome assembly GCF_038003445.1 of Solibacillus sp. FSL K6-1126. Classification (NCBI taxonomy): domain Bacteria; kingdom Bacillati; phylum Bacillota; class Bacilli; order Caryophanales; family Caryophanaceae; genus Solibacillus; species Solibacillus sp. FSL K6-1126. Next base: position 3,924,088 of record NZ_JBBOPD010000001.1, read on the forward strand.
CGTATGATTCTGGATCTTGTGGAATGTCAAAGTTGTAAACATGCGTTACACCTGAAATATCCAATCCACGAGCTGCAACGTCTGTTGCGATTAAAATATCGATTTTACCTTCTTTAAACTGACGTAAAACAGAAATACGTTTTGCTTGAGATAAATCACCGTGGATACCTTCCGCTAAGAAGCCACGTAAACCTAAAGCTTGGCTTAACTCATCAACACGGCGTTTCGTACGACCGAAGATGATTGCTAATTCTGGTTTTTGTGAATCCAATAGACGAGATAAAGCATCGAATTTTTCGCGCTCTGTTGCTTTTACGAAGAATTGTTCAATGTTTTCCATTGTTAATTCTTTCGCTTTAATTTTTACGATTTCAGGATCTTTCATGAATGTCTCTGCAATTTTACGGATTGCTGGAGGCATTGTCGCTGAGAATAGTAATGTTTGGCGATTTGATGGTACGTTTTCTAAAATCGCATTAATATCATCGATGAAGCCCATGTTTAACATTTCGTCCGCTTCGTCTAAAACTAAAGTTTGCACTTCGTCTAAACGTAATGTACGACGGTTAATATGGTCTTGAATACGACCCGGTGTACCTACAATAATTTGAGGTTTGTTTTTTAATGCGCGGATTTGACGGCCAATTTCTTGACCTCCGTAAACTGATAATAATTTTACGCGCTTGTCATAACCTAATTTATAAAGTTCTTCTGAAACTTGGATTGCTAATTCGCGAGTCGGAGCAATTACCAAAGCTTGGATATTTGGATTTTTTGGATCGATTTTCTCGATTAAAGGAATACCAAATGCAGCTGTTTTACCAGTACCTGTTTGTGCTTGGCCTAAAACATCACGGCCAGCCATTGCAAACGTAACTGTTCCTTCTTGGATTGGTGTTGCTTCTTCAAACCCCATACGCTTAATAGAACGTAATGTCGATTCACTAATGTTTAATTCTGAAAAATTTGTCAAACTCTTCATTCTCCTTTTTCCTGTATAAGTTGACAAATGGTTACATTTTCAGATGAAATGGCGGCAAATTTTCGAGCCATTGTATGTGGAACGTTTCCGTTACTTAAAAATTCTCTCTGCTTCATATGCAGAGTCTCTTATATGAAAAGGAAAGCCCGGTCATTGCCGAGCGGTTCAATTCTACTGTTTCTAATTGGGTAATGCTCGTGTAAAAATAGAATAAAACCGTTTATCAAAAAAAAGTACTCTTCACCCATAAGTCTGAAGAGTCTTCGCACAAAATGTATCCATTGCTTTTATTAGTCTAACATGGGTTGTAACGGTATGCAATGATATTGCTTTGTATCAAAATAGTCAGATATTTATTACTACATTAAAAATTGATACACTTGATCAAACCATTGCTCACAATCATCACTGTAACAAATATGATGTTTTCCACAATCTGAAATATACATTTGCTTTTGTTGCGACTGAATTTGTTGAAATAAAATATGTGCGGTTGCACTTGGTACAATACCATCCAGCTCCCCTTGTACGATAAAGGTAGGACAGTGAATGTTTTTTATATACGGTTCCGTTTTTTTCACGACCTTCATAAATTCAATCGTCGCTGATAACGGAACATTTTTAAATTTAAATTTGTACCGTGCAAACAATTCATTTTCTTCTAACTTATTGTGCACCATATCCTGGGCAATCGCTCGAACATCTTTTACTAACTGAGTAGGACTCACATACTTGGCTGCAGCACTTAGGAGTACCAACTTTTTTACTGGGTAACGTATAGATAAGTACATCGCAATGACACCACCCATTGAAAAGCCGACGACAATGACTTCATCTACTTGCTTTTTCAACTGTCGATATGCGATTTCCGCTTCCATCATCCAGTGTTCTGCTTTATAGCCTTTCATTGCCAAATTTTCTGCATCACCGTGGCCTGAAAATGTCGGAATACTTACGACCCAATCTATTCGTTGCTCTATATAATGTGCAAATGGCTGTACTTCATACGGTCCGCCTGAAAATCCGTGTAAAAATAGAACGCCGATTTTCATTAGTTCACCTGCTTCCATGAGCTGTTAGTAATTATAATAATCGACAATTTGAGCAGAAAAAAGCTTTTGCACTAAAAAAACGAGCTAGCACTAGGCTAACTCGATTGAATGGATAATTTTCTCCAGCTTCATTCCACGGGAACCTTTAACTAAAAGGATGGACTCGTTTGTTGCATGAGATTGGATCTTTTCGATAATCGGTGCGTACTCATTCTCGGAATACACTAAATGTTCAGCGTCAAAAGTCTCTTGCAGTTTATTATATAGCCACTTCATACGAGGGCCGTATAAGCAAACATAGCTTATTTCTTCAGGATGAATATGTCCTGCAATTCCTTCATGCATCTTCTTTTCCTCGTTTCCGAGCTCAAGCATATCACCGAGTACAAGCCACTTTTCATTACGGATAGTCGTTTGCTCGACAAATTGGATTGCTGCATGCATCGATGTTGGCGCTGCATTATATGCATCATTAATAAATAATAAATCACCGACCGGAACAAGCTGCATCCGCATATCTGTTAAAACTACTTTCTTTAATGCTTCGCGGATTTGTTCATCAGTCAAACCTAATGACTTACTTACAAGCATTGCACTTAAAGTATTCTTTACTTGGTGTTCCCCTAAAACTGAAATAAAGAAATCACCTTGTATTAATCCCTCTACATGGAAGCTGCTTCCTTGTGCTGTCGCTTTAATTTGCGAAGCTGCCAAATTCAGTTCCTGGCTAAAGCCAAATGCCTGTGTTTTTAAATGCGGTGTTTTGGCAACTAAGTTTTGAAGTAACGGCTCATCACCGTCATAAAAGAGAATCCCTTCTTCAGACAACCCTTTTACAATTTCAAACTTCGCCTTCGCAATTCCTTCCCGCGATCCTAAATCTTGCATATGTGCTTCACCGATATTTGTAATAATGGCATAATGTGGTCGTGCAAGCTTCGTTAAAAATTCAATCTCACCGAAACCGCTCATCCCCATTTCCAATACGGAAACTTCCGTGTCCTCATCAAGCTGTAAAATCGTGATCGGCAAACCGAGCTGATTATTAAAATTCCCGATTGTTTTTTGTACTTTAAAGTAAGGAGAAAGAGCACCCGCCAAAATATCTTTTGACGAAGTTTTACCGTTTGAGCCGGTAATCCCGATAAATGTCGCTTGATGCTCATTACGGTAACACTCTGCCATTTTTTGAAGTGCAAGCTCTGGGTCTTCCACGAAAATTAATGGCAAATGTGCCGGGGGATTCGGCTCGTCGATCATCCATAAAGAAGCTGCCGCACCTTTTTCAAATGCCTGCTCGACAAATCGGTGTCCATTAACGGCTTCTCCGCGGAAAGGAATAAATAAATCCCCTTTCGTAATTGTCCGTGTATCAATGGAGACACCTGTGACAATTGTTTCAGGAAATGACTGATTTTCTATCGTTAACCATTCTGCAATTTGCTGTAAACTTTTTTTCACTTTTTATCCCACTCAATCTCTGTTGTATTGAAGCTGTTGTTTTTCTGTATAACGTTCCACCGCAAAATCAATCAGCTCTTTAATTAACTGCGGATATGTTACATCTGTATGCTGCCACAGTAACGGATACATGCTGACCGGTGTGAATCCTGGCATCGTATTTACTTCATTAATGTAAATTTCGTTGTTTTCAGTTACGAAGAAATCCGCGCGTACTAACCCGGCTCCGTCAATTGCTTTGAATGCTCTTTTCGCCATATCAACCAAGTTTGTATAGACTTCGTTTTGCAATGGTGCCGGAATAATTAATGCCGTCGAGCCATCTTTATATTTTGAATCATAATCATAAAACTCAGTCATCGGCTTAATCTCACCTGCTACTGAAACATTTGGTGTATCATTTCCTAACACAGCAAGCTCAATTTCACGTGCAGTGACGCCCTGTTCAATTACAATTTTGCGGTCATATTGGAGTGCAAATTGAACAGCTTTTTCTAGTTCCGCTGCATTTGTCGCTTTGCTAATCCCTACACTTGATCCTAAGTTAGCTGGCTTAACGAACATTGGATAACCTAAAGACTGTTCGCATCTTTTGATCCAAGCTTCTTTTTCCCGCTCCCATTCACTTCGAATAAAATATTCATAAGGCAATTGCGGCAATTTTGCCATTTCAAACAACTGTTTCATAACTACCTTATCCATACCTGCTGCAGAGCCAAGAACACCGTTCCCTACATAAGGAATGTTCAGTACTTCCAAAAAGCCCTGTACTGTTCCGTCTTCACCGTTCGTCCCATGCAGTAAAGGGAAGATTACATCAAATGGACTTTCCATATGTTTTGCAATGAATTGCGTAATATTATTTTCAGAATGGTCTGATGCTGTTGTAAATTGCAATTGTTCAATCGTTTGAGCGGGTTCTGTTAACTGAGGTCCAACACGCCATTCCCCCTTCAATGTAATAAAAATCGGGAAAACGTCAAACTCATTAAAATCCAATGCTTGTGTTACTGCCTTTGCAGTTGAAAGTGATACTTCATGCTCGGCTGACTTACCACCATATAATAAACCAATTCTTTTTTTCATTTTTTTGACCTCCAGTTTTCACTAACCTTATTTTATCACGAATACACAAAACGCTGAAATCGGATAAAAAACACCCACTGCCCTGTTCGCTGTGAGTGTCAACTAATTTGTATTAATTCATCATAGCCTTGTTTTAATATTTCATCTAAATCGTCCCAAACTTCATCCGGATAATCATAATCACTCAGCAGTCTAAATTCGATTCCATAATGGGAATTTGGTTTATCTAGTTTATATAATGACAGCAATGCGCCTTCCTTAACAAAAGGCCGATATTGTCTTAATGTAGAAGGATCGATTGTCGGTGAGTTGTTTTTACTCTTTCTTCTCCAAAAGCTTCCAACACCTTCTTTATCTCTTATCATTCGATTAAATAGATTCGAAACAAGTATTTCAGAATCGCCTATAAAACGATAATATACTTTTGTCATTTTGTCAGTTACAGAAGAGTAATAAGCATAGCGATTTTGCAATTTGCTGAAAAAGGGCGATGCAAGCGGTTCACGCTTATGACTTAAATACAGAAGCTCTGCTTGTTCAAGTGGAGTTAATGTATTAATGTTTTTCTCTGTCGTAAAATCTACCCAGCACAAATCTTTCTTTAAGTCGCTTTCCTTTTTTAGAAAATCGCGCATATCATCATTTGTTACAAAATCAAATTGTGTATGCATATTAAAAGAGCCATTGTCGTACGCGTGCTTTAATAACAGAACATTTTTTACGGGCTCGACCGAAACCATAAATTCCTTCAGTGTAAGACCACTATAAATAACAAAATGTTCGACATCGTTCATATGAATATATAAATGATGCATAAAATCTTCAGCAGATTTCATTTTCTTCGCCACGATTTGCACGCCCCTTTAATATGAATAATATGATTATTATATGACTTCTCATTCAAATTTGAAACATTTTCTCACCTGTTTCGTCCAACTTTTAAATTAGACTTACTAAAGTAATTTTTATAAGAATATGATAAAGTAAATAAAGCTTAAAACATTACAGCAATTCCCGTGAAAACTTTCCTATATCAGCAATTCTTTTACCGGGAAATGTTGTGCCCATATAAAGAACCTTCAATTTGTTGGTATCTTCTAGCCCATTAACGGGTTAAATTTAATAATTTAAGGTGAAACGAATGGATACAAACAATTACAATTTTAATAAACGGTTCGACTGGCCGCTCACTACCATCCTAATCATATTTTTGGGGGTAAGTGTTCTTGCAATCGCATCTGCACAAACTTCCGGTCAATATGGAATTAATTTCATACCGAAACAAATAATAAACTACGCTATTTTTGCCTTTATTGTTGCCTTTGTCATGTACTTTGACCCGGATCAGTATAAAAAAATGGCATGGCCTCTGTACGGTTTCGGAATTTTATTATTAATTGCCCTTGTTATTATTCCGACATCAACCGGTTTAACTGTCGAAACTAACGGAGCAAAGAGCTGGTTCAAAACACCAATCGGTAATATTCAGCCTGCCGAATTTATGAAGACGTTCTATATTTTAGCTTCTGCCTTTTTAATTAGTAAGCACAATGAAAATTACCAGATTAAAACGATTAAATCCGATTTATTGCTGCTCGGCAAAATTGGGTTAACGTTGGCAGTACCGCTTGGCTTCATTATGATGCAGCCAGATTTAGGCTCTGCTCTAGTATTTTTTGCCATTACTGCAGCACTTGTGATCGTGGCAGGTGTCACTTGGAAAATTGTTTTACCATTGTTTGGCGGAGCAGCAGTTATAGGCGGGTCGTTATTATGGATGGCACTGTATATGCAGGACTTCCTGGAAAAGACATTTGGATTCCAGCCATACCAATTCGCCCGTATTTATTCATGGATCAATCCATACGAATATGCGACATCAGACGGCTATCATTTAATAACTTCACTAAATGCAATTGGCTCCGGTGAGGTTTTCGGTAAAGGCTTCATGGCGCGTGAAGTTTATGTTGCCGAAAATCATACAGACTTTATCTTTGCTGTAATTGGCGAAGAATGGGGCTTTATCGGTGCAAGCGCTGTTATTTGTCTCTATTTCCTGTTAATTTATCACTTAACGAAAATGACATTATTGTTAAAAGATCCATTCTGTACTTATGTATGTGCAGGGATTATCGCCATGATTACATTCCATGTATTCGAAAACATCGGCATGACGATACAATTACTGCCAATTACCGGTATTCCGTTACCTTTCATTAGCTATGGAGGTAGTTCGATGATGGGGAATGCCTTAGCGATCGGTCTTGTATATAGTATGAAGTTTCATTACCGAACATATATGTTTACAACAAATGATCCCGACGATGAATAAAACAAAAGGACCCGTACATATCGCGGGTCCTTTTCTTATTTCTTCATATGAAAATAACGGATGATGAGCAAGGTTTCAACACACCTTACTTTCATTAATTTTGCGCTTGTGGAGTTTGTGTTGGTGGTGTTAAAACTTTTAAAAGCTCAAGACGAGATTTCGTAACTGTCGCCGTAACACCTAATTTTGATAAGTTTGTAACAATACGCTTTAAATCAATCTCTTTCGCCATTTGATTACACCTCAAACTTTCCTTTGTTAGTATATATAACGATTTTTCATGTTAAAAGTTTCAATTTAATAAGGTCAGACCTTCTAATACTTCATATATTACCACGTAAAATCTTATTTTTCTTTCCTGTTTTGTGACAAATCTAAAACATAATTAATCTTAACCTTTTTTAAGCAATAATAAACTTATTTAAATTTATTTAAGAAAATTATTCCTAAGTAAGTTTTATAATTACTTTTGAAATAAATTACATAAACTTCTCGAATACATGTTATTTAATAATTTCATTTTCCACGTGTAGTTAAAAGGGATTGTATTGTATCCCCAACCATGTTTAACAAAAATTACAAATGGAAATATTGTAAAATATCATAACCATTTTTGTGAAGTAAAACCGATTAGGAATAAACAAATTTTCGTTCATACGACCTTTTAAGTTAGTCATTTCACATAGATGTTACTTCAGTAGGAGGAACTTCAAATGTCACATATAGAAAAAAACATTTATATTCCAAAAGAATTGACCCATTATCATACAAGTTTAAGTCACTCAGCTGAACAAGCTGCCATTTTGAACCCGGTGAAACAACCTTCATTTTTGCATGAAAGCAAATTTGCCGGGCTTCCGTTTCTAACAAACAAAATGGAACATCCAAAAGACAATCAAAATCGCTATATGCTATTTTTGGCACAGCTTAATTTTGCGGAAATCCAGCTGGATCACCCATTTCCACAAGACGGTATATTACAATTTTATATTCCCCAACAATGTTATGAAAAGGAAAAGTTTCATTCGGAATGCCGTTATTTTAAAGTACAATATATACCTTATCAAGGTCACTATAATGAATTTATTCATGATTTCACCTATTTAGAAGATGTAAACTTCAGCAGTTTCCCAATTCAGCAGGAAATGAAGCTTATTCCTAAATCACAATTTGAACCGGTATCGGCAATGGATTACAGATTAAATAATTATTTCAAACCTGAAATTATGGATGCACCTATTACACTGGATGACCGTTCATTTCAGGATGTATATTTGGAAAGTTATTTAGCAGCAGAACATAAAATTGGGGGCTATCCATATTTTATCCATCAGGATTTCAGAAAAACATCGCCCTATTTACAGCACTATGACACATTATTACTGCAAATCGTTTCAAACGATGAACAAAATATTATGTGGGGAGATAGCGGTATTATCAGCTTCTTCATCAACTCCGAAAAATTAGCGCAATGCGATTTCTCGGATATTTACTTCCATGTTGAGGAATACTAAACGTTAAGAAGCACTCGCTTGAAGTGTTTCTTTTTTTGTTTTGCTTCCATAGGCTATAATGATAAGAAAGAAGGAAAGTAGGTGAATCTTTTGAGCGCAATTACACAAAGTTCCATTTTAGTACCACTTATTATGTTTATAAATATTCTTTTTGCCCTGACTGTCATTTTTTTAGAGCGCAAAAAGCCTTCATCGACTTGGGCATGGTTGCTCGTTCTTTTTTTCTTACCGTTTGTCGGATTTTTCCTCTATTTATTATTAGGTAGACAATTGAGAAAAAAACACTTATTCCGTTGGGATGGAAGAAAAGATATCGGAATTGAACAACTGATCAGTTATCAAATTGAAGCAATCGAGAATAATGAACTGGAGCTACGCGTAGAACATATTAAAAGTTATAATCATCTCATTTATATGAATTTAAAAACAAACAACGCTGTCCTGACACAAGATAACGATGTAAAAATTTTCGTTGACGGCAGTGACAAGTTCGAAGCACTTATCAATGATATTTCACATGCGAAAAACCATATTCATATTCAATACTATATTTTCAAACTGGATAATTTGGGCCAACGCATTGTAAATGCTTTAATCAAAAAGGCTAAACAAGGTGTAAAAGTAAGAGTACTATTTGATGAAATGGGCTCACGCGGAGTTCGGAAGCGGCATTTTAAAGAGCTGATCGAAGCTGGCGGTGAAGTAGAAGTGTTCTTCCCTTCGATCTTGCCTCTCATCAATCCACGGTTAAACTTTAGAAATCATAGAAAAATTTCCATAATAGACGGGCGTATCGGCTATATCGGGGGATTTAATGTTGGGGACGAATATTTAAGTTTATCGGATCGTTTCGGCTACTGGCGGGATACCCATCTGCGTATTGAAGGGAGTGCTGTCCATCCATTACAGACTCGCTTCATTTTGGACTGGAATCAGGCAAGCGCCAAAAATGATATTTGTTATGCGGAGCGTTACTTTCCGATTATCCCTCAAAAAGGAACGGCCGCTCTCCAAATTATTTCTAGTGGACCGGATACAGAATGGGAAGTAATTAAAAACAACTACTTGCATTTAATTACGAATGCAAAAAAATACGTGTACATACAGTCCCCGTATTTCATTCCAGATGAATCGTTTTTTGACGCTATTCGAATCGCTGCCTTATCCGGAATCGATGTACGGATTATGATTCCAAATAAACCTGACCATTTGTTTGTCTATTGGGCGACTTATTCATATGTAGGGCCACTCGTTGAGGCGGGAGCCAAGGTGTATCATTATGAGAAAGGCTTTATTCATGCAAAGATGATTGTTGTAGATGATGAGATTGCTTCAGTTGGCACTGCAAACATTGATGTGCGGAGCTTTAGTTTAAACTTTGAAGTGAACGCTCTTCTTTATGACAGATTATTGGCTCACCGCCTTGCTGAAATATTTGAAAGTGATATATTAGACTGCTCCGAGCTCACATTTGAACTGTATAAAAACCGTTCCAATTTTATTAAATTCAAAGAATCCATTTCCCGTTTATTATCACCGATATTATAAAGGAATGGAAGTAAGCGTAAAGGTAGATCAGGTGAACTGATATTCCTTTTACACACAGTAAAAAACCAATTTCCTCCTTGCGAGAAAATTGGTTTTTTCGTTTATATTCCAGCTTCAAGTATCATTGTATTCCTAAATATTCTTCCAGCGTTACGCCTGCTTCAAAAACTTTTGCAGCTAGTTCGCCTTCTAAATAGCGGAAATGCCATGATTCATGCATGAAACCTGTAATATCTTCTTTTCCTTTTGGATAACGTAAAATAAAGCCGTATTTATGAGCATTTTGTGCTAACCATTGTCCCGCTTCAGTTTGGCCGAATTCATTTGTCAGCCACAGCTCTTCACGGCCTTTTTCCCCAATATCAAAAGCGAGGCCAGTCTGATGCTCGGAATACCCAGGTCTTGCACTATAGCGATCAGCTGCTTCCTTTCCGTCTCTCTTTACATAACGATCATATAGCGTTTTTTGATAATCGTAAGAACGGAAACCACTAAATGCAACAAGCTCTAGTCCATCTTCCATTGCAGCCTTTGCCATCTTTTCAAAAGCTGCTCGTGCTTTAGGATCTTCTCCTTTATTGTAGGTAGCAGGTAGTGGATTTTTCTTGTTCGCGATTAAAACCCCCTTCACAAATGTAGGTTCTGTCGCAGGCTTTTGGCCAACAATATATCCATTTTCAAGCTCCACTTCTTCCGTAACAGGAGCTTCTTTAGCAGGTTGCTGATTTGGCTGCTCACCGGAATTTGTCGGAGGCTTCTCGCCGTTTTTATCTGAAGAAGGTAGATCAGCACCATTTCCTTCTTGTTGCTTCAATGGTTCTTCGGTTTCATTTGTTTTATTTTGTGTCTCTACATTTTCAACTTCGTTTGGTTTAACAGATTTTTCTTCTGTTTGCGCTACTTCAAATTTATAATAAATAGATCCTAAAATCGCGATTAAAATAATAATTGAAATGGATACAATCATTGCGATCGGACTTTTTCTGTTTGCTTTTCTGTTCATTCCATTTCGCCTTCTTTTTCTATTTTTATCCTGTGACAATAACAAATAAAACAATAATCGATAAAACCGCAAAGATCATCGACATCTTCTGCATCCATTTTGCTTCTTTTTCATGCCCCTTTTCTTTAAAGGTACGTGAACGGAAAAAATTCGTAAACGTAAACATGATTGTCATTGCTAAAATAGCTGCTTCCATATTTTGTTTCACAATAAAAAATAGTGCCGTTAAACTAGCTCCTGCCACTAATACGAGTGATATCGCTCTTTCATATTTTTTCATTATTCTCTCCTTACATGATGATTACGTTTTCTACTTCAGCAATCTAATTTTCAACCTTTGTTTAGTATAAAACTAGCTTAATTGATAATGCAATTTTGAAAATCTTCAAAGGTACAAATTTGTTTACAAATAAAAAACTCTACATGTAATAATATATACCATGCAGAGTTTTCATATAGTATTCTTTTTTTTCTGAAACTTTCAGCTAAACAAAGAATAAGGAAATTAAACTAACTTATCTGCCCAAAGTTTAAGGGACCATTATATATACACCATTCAACTTTGAATATTAAACACTTTCGTACGCTACTTCCGGAATTTCAAATCTGAAAAATTCATGATGCAGTTCATCACGGAAATGCTTAGGTGTTACACCTGTGTACTTCTTAAAAATTCTAGTGAAATAACTCTGATTGCAGAAATGAAATTGATCTGAAATTGATGTAATGCTTTTATTCGTATGACGTAAATAATATTGGGATTCCTCTACACGGCGGACATTTAAGTATTCCACTAAAGTAATTCCTACATGTTCACGGAAAATACGCGATAAATGACTCGTACTAATATGGAAGTTCGCTGCAATACTTTCAACTGTTAAATCATTTTCCAGCTCATCATTTATGTACATAATTACTTTGTTTACTGTTTGGTGACGGAACGTAGGCTGTTTTCGATCTGCAATAAAGTACACATAAAAATCGATTAAGTCATCTGCAAACTGCAAAAACTCGGCATCCTTCATCTTGTTTTCAATCATATCTGCACAAGCTAAATTGAAGGCAAATGCTTTTTTAGAAGGGACTTGATTATCTAAAAGCTTACGCGCAACAATTGATGATAACGTAACAAAGTATGAGCGCACTACTTTAATGACTTGTTTTCCGAAGCGTACGGATAATATGTCAATAATTTCGTGTAATGTCTTCTTTGCTTTGGCTACTTCTAAATGATAAACTTCAAAAATCAATCGAGATTCCAGAACAAAAAAATCTTCGATACCAGCATATTGATTGATATTGTCAATCTCTTGAAAATACCGCTTTGAAATTGTTTCCGAGATTGAATATTGATGTAGTTGCATAAGTTACCCCATCTTTCTTCAGAATGACCTTCTATTACTTATTAGAAAGACAAGCCCAATACGAAATGTACAAGAAATTGTCATAATTCTGCAGAATGGTTATGTTCCTACATCAGCCAGGTCTGCATTTCATAATAAGTCATATCATTATATTAATCATAAGAAAATTCCATAGTAGAATTTCTTTTATTAAGCAAAGTAATTATTTATATAATTTAATATTTATACTATCTATAGTATGCTTTATTTCCCGCATAATAGTACATTTTATTAGTAACTATAGTGAATATTACCATATTATAAGTTTTCCTTTCAACCTAATTTTAACAATTACCCTAGGACAAAATTATTAGGTTACTTCCAATTATAGAAATAAAGGAAATTAAAAATTGCATATTTCGCTTAATCATACTCTTTTAGCATAGTAATTTTCACGCTATTTTTTCACTGAAACTTTTTGACAAAAATCCATTTTTAGATGTTCAAAAAATATTTTTCATTTTAAAAAATCTTCCCAACCCAATTTCTTTAAATATGTAGTAAAATAGTTCATAATTGTATAAAATGCTTATAAAGAGGTGTTATAAAGTGGATCCAAGACAAATAGAAGAAATTATGGAAGTCATTAAAGAGTTTTTCCCTGAAAATACATCAATTGCTATTTCAGATACAAATGAGTATTTATATTACCAGCCAAGTAAGAAAGTAGACTTAAAAATCAAACCAGGCGACCCGATTAAAGAAGGTTCAGCTGCATACAAAGCATTAACGTATGGCCAAAAAATCAATTCTTACATTGAATCGGACGTATTCGGAGTTCCTTATTATGGAATGAGTATTCCTCTCATCGAAGAAGGTGAAACAAAAGGTGCTATTACAGCAATCTTCCCTCAAAAACCTTCTCCATTTTTAACTAATTATATTACAGTAAAAATTGATGACTGCTGGTACCCAATTAAACATAATCAAGTAATTTATCTTGAGACTCAATTGCGTAAAACATTTGTAAAAACGATGCACCGTGAAGGATACCACCGCTTGAACTTAAGTGATTTGGAATTATTTTTAGCTCCTGATTCGTTCATCCGTTGCCACCGTTCTTATATTGTTAATATTGATTATATTGATGAAATCCAACCAGATTCACACTCAACTTTCCTGCTAATCATGAAAGACGGTACACGTATTCCTGTAAGCCAACGCTATGCAAGCTACTTCCGCCGTTCTTTAGGATTCTAAAATTGTTTAAAAGCGACTCGTACAAACGGGTCGCTTTTATTCTTTCTCCCTCTCCCTTGGCCTTTTTACCTATTCCCTTAATTTTAATTGTGCAAATTTGCTAATTAATCAACCAGCCAGATTTACATTCAATTCATTTTTATCTCTCTTTTACGTTAAATTTCTCTAATAAACACCTTTTAAGCGCTTTTATGTTGCGCGTGAAGTAAATGTGACAATTTGATGATAATATTAGCATAAATGCCGGTTTACTACCTGGTGAAAAACACAGAAAATTATAAAAGTTTTCTGTTTATCAAACGATTAAATAACTTATTAGGGGAGGATTTTTTAATGGATCCACGAGTTGAGAAACGTTTAGGTTTAAAACAATTAGTAGATAAAGTTGTATCTGCAGAAGAAGCTGCTGCTTTAATCCAAGATGGCACAGTGGTAGGGATGTCAGGTTTTACTCGTGCAGGTGATGCTAAAGTTGTACCAATGGCATTAGTAGAGCGTGCTAAAAATGAAAAATTCAAAATTGATGTATATACAGGGGCTTCATTAGGTCCTGAAGTTGATAACTACTTAGCTGCTGCTGGTGTTATTAACAAACGCGGTCCTTTCCAAGGGGATTCGGTAATGCGTGGTTTAGTTAACAAAGGCGAAATTTCTTATGTAGACGCACACCTTTCTCACAATGCTGAGTTAGTACGTCAAGGAATTATCGGCCCTATTAAACACTTAATTTTAGAAGCTGTTGCTATTACAGAAGATGGTTTAATTATCCCATCTAACTCTGTAGGTAACTCACCAATCTTCGCTGAATATGCAGAGAATATTATTATCGAATTAAATATCTCTCATCCGGAAGCATTGATCGGTATTCATGATATCTATGTTCCAGGTGAACAAGGTAAGCGTGACGCTATTCCAATGACAAATGCTGAGCAACGTATTGGTGAAATTGGTATTCGTGTAGACTTAGATAAAATCCAAGCAATCGTTATTTCTGAAGAGCCAGATGCGCCTTCATTAATCGTACCTCCAGATGAAGAAACACAAAATATGGCGAACATTTTATTAGACTTCTTCCGTTCAGAAATCAAAGCGGGTCGTTTAACAAATGAATTAATGCCATTACAATCTGGTGTAGGTTCTGTAGCAAACGCAGTTTTAGACGGTTTTGCTGACTCTGAATTCGAAAACTTGGTAGTTGCTTCTGAAGTACTACAAGATGCAGTATTCAACTTAATTGATGCTGGTAAAGTACGCTTTGCTGCTGCAACTTCTATTACACTTACTGAAGAATTACAGAAAAAAGTTTACGGCAACTTAGAAAAGTATGCTGACAAAATTTGCTTACGTCCACAAGAAATTTCTAACCACCCAGAGCTTATCCGTCGTTTGGGCTTAATCTCAATCAACACTGCTCTTGAGTTAGATATTTATGGTAACGTAAACTCTACACACGTTTCAGGAACTAAAATGATGAATGGTATCGGCGGTTCTGGTGACTTCGCACGTAACGCTCGTCTTGGTATCTTCGTAACGAAATCATACGCAAAAGGCGGCGCGATTTCTTCAATCGTACCAATGGTTTCTCACGTAGATCACACTGAGCACGATGTAGACGTAATCGTAACTGAACAAGGGATCGCAGATTTACGCGGACTTGCTCCAAAAGAGCGCGTAAAATTAATCATCGAAAACTGTGCACACCCAGATTTCAAAGAGCAGTTATGGGATTACTATAACCGCGCTTACGAAGCAACTGGCGGCGCGCATACTCCTCATATCTTAGAGGAAGCTCTATCTTGGCACGTAAATCTTGCTAAAAACAAAACAATGAAAAAAGAAACAGCTAACGCTTAATCTTTATACATGTTAAAGGGTTTGTCTGAAACGATTTAAAACGTTTCCGGACAAACCCTTTTTATCGTTTTGGTTCAAACATTATTAAACCCCCACATCATAAAAAAAGGGAGGCTACTTTCCCGCCCACCTTGTTTTTATATATTTCAGCTATTCGCTTATGCTCGTTTGTCCTGTTCATGATTGTAATAATTTGTTGTTGTTTGAGCGCCTTCTTCGACCATTTGGTTACCTTCTAGCGTATGGTCTGCAATCTCTCCAGCTGTCACTGCAACATCTTCCAGTGATTCCTCTTTGTAATCCTCTTTTCCGACAGAAGCCGATTTAGCCATATTTGTATCTAAATCTCCTGTTGATGACGGATGCGCGTTTTCATTACTGTAACCAGCCGATTTGTCTTGAACTTTCTGCATTAGGCCTTGCACTCCACCGCTTTCATTCACTTTCCCTTTTGCTTTGTTTAAATAATCCATTGCTTTATCACGGTTTTCCTTTTTACTTAAAAATGAAGCAGCACCTGCTAATAATCCAGCAACTACAACGCCTTTACCTTTTAATTTAGCCATAATAATATTACCTCCCAATTCGAAATTTAATTTCACTTTTCATATAAATTAATATACCCTTCGAAATTCTTTTAAAACATTTGCTGTTATAGGATTAAAAAATACCTGAATTGGATAAATATATATAAATAAAATAAAAGGAGTGTTTAATATGTTTCAAAACAAAGAAATTACATATAAAGGTACGGAAATTTTTGCACTACTCGGTGTCTCAGGAGTTATCACTGCTATGATTTCATTATTTGTAGGGTTTTAAACAACCATGATCGTAAATCTAAAGAAAGTTATAATTCCATAATAAAACACGATTTTCAAAAGAAATGAAAATCGTGTTTTTTTTATATTGCTATACTTTTACATCGTCATACGCGTCGCTTTTTTGGAATGAAGAAACGACATATGAGCAAATGGCAATCATCTTGTAATTGTTTTCTCGTGCGTAGTCCGCAGCTGCATCTAAAAGCTTTTTGGCTACCCCTTGACCGCGCAGTACATCCGATACATACGTATGGTCCATATTCATGACACCATCACGTAAAACCCAAGTAATCTCAGCAACACGCTGACCATTCAACTCATATTCCAGAGCACCATAGTTGTTCCCTTTGTCTTTATAAATAAATTCCATATTTCTCCCTCCTTTTGTACTTCACAATATACCATAATTTGAATTTTCATTAAAAATAAAAGCACCCGTTAAGGAGTGCCTTCATTAAAAACTATTTTATTTGAACCAGGACGAAATTGTATCGATTAAATTATTGAAGAAATTTTTGACGCTTTGCCAAAATCCTTCATCCTCCAGTATTGCACCGAACTTCTCATCGAACTTTGCCGTTAAATCCGATAACTGTGAAGATAATTTACTGAAGTCAATATTCAGATTACTAATTCGGTCCATTAAATCAACTAAAAGCTGACGGTCTGCTTCACTCAAATTGATTTGCAGTTTATTCAGCTGTTCTTCAACAATTTGCTGAACCTCTTCTTTTGTTGCCGGTTTATTTTCTGCAATTGCTTTTTTAATTTCCGTTAATAGTTCCGCTACTTGTTCATCTGAAACACCTGCCGATTCGGCAAGTGATGTAGCAACGGATAATTCGTCATTTGCGACATCTGTACGTTCAATATCTAATGTCTCACCTGTTTTTACTTCATATGCTTTATATATACCGACTAATGCAGAGTGACCTGTTACTGGTTTTGGTGCTGCAATTTCTACAATCGCATCTTCAATACCTGCCGTTAACATGGCACTTGCATACATTTCCGATGTTACTTGTGTAATATTATCTGGTGTTACGATACTAATTGTAAGACCCTTGCCTGCATCTTGGCGTGTAATTTTAGCTGATGAAAACATGCGTGAACTAGGGTTACTATCTTTTATATATTTTGCTAAATCCTGTCCTGTAATCGTAATTTCATCTATTTCTGTCTCTTTATCTACACGCAATGCTATTTTCACTGTTTCTTTTTCATCAGCAGATAAATTACCTCCATAAACAACGATTGGTACGCCGAGCTTTTCATTGATTGGATTCTTTTGTTCTGTAGCAGCCGCAGAAGCAGACATTGGTAAAACAAAAGAAATCAGTAGCACAAATGCAGCAATAACAGCCATCCATTTTTGTTTCATTTATAAATCCCCCTTTACGAATGTATATGTTGTCCAATTTTACTATACATTCTTTAATTAATACGAATAAAAAAAGTAAAAGGTTTCATATACATTTCCCCTTTTACTTATAGTTGTATCTAAACGATTTCTGTCCAGCCGTCTTTTTGCGTAATTTTGCGCGCTTTCATTAAAGTACCTAGTGCACGCTTAAACGAACCTTTACTCATCTTGAACATTTCAGAAATTTCCTCTGGTGTTGACTTATCACCAAACGGCATTTTTCCGCCGACACTTTCCAAATATGCAAAGATTTTTTCCGCATCTTCTCCTAAACGCTCATGCTTTCGAGGTAAAAATGATCCGTTTAACGAGCCATCTTCCTTCACATCAATAATACGCACCTGCACTTCTTGTCCTAAACGAGGCTCAGCCTTCATTTCAGATTCGTGTACGAAAATACGATAAGGGTTATCAACGCCTAATAAAAATGAACCTACCGGTAATAGACGGTATGGTCGAGCAGTAATATTTTTGTTGAACATGTCTTCCGCTGCGCCTTCATACATGTCATTAACTTTTTCTTCAGTAATTAGACGACCGAATAAATCACCGTTGCGATCTGTACGTAATGTAATATACAAATGATCTCCTGACTCTGGCCATACTTCTTCAATAGCCGGTAAATCTTCGGCACGCACTAGTACTTCACGTGACGTACCAATATCACAAAAAGCACCTTCTTTTGTCACTTTTAACACACGCGCCCAACCGTAATCCGCTTCTGTAATATGCGGAATTGCCGTCGTTGCCTGAAGGTCTCCTCGGCGATCTGTATAAAGGAATACTTTTAAAACATCGCCAATCGCAATTGTTTCTGCTACATCTGATGCATTTAAAGGAATTTCCAAATCACCATTTGTTAAAATATAGCGTGACCCTTGTTCTTCCAATACCGTTAATTCCACTACTTGTCCTGATTTTATTAACTGATTCATCATATTCTCCTTTTTCCTGTCAATCATTACATACTATGATTTGATTTCATTTCTTCCAGCTTCTTTGTAATTTGAGGCTCTTCTTCTAAAAGCTGCACAAGATCAGCAATGCGATCAATGGAATTCCAGCTTAAGTGATGTTCAATACCTTCAACGTCTTCATATATACGTTCTTCATCGACCCCTATTAAACGCAAAAATTGTTCCAGCAAATCATGTCGCTGAACAAGTCTCTTTCCTAACTTTTGCCCTTTTGGCGTTAATGTTAAGCCTCTATATTTTTCATATATCAAATAGCCGTCTTTATCTAATTTCTGCACCATTTTTGTAACGGAGGAAGGTAGAACAGATAAAGCTTCCGCAATATCGGACACACGCGCATACCCTTTATGTTCAATTAGTAGATAAATTTGTTCAATGTGGTCCTCCATGCTAGGTGTTGGCATAGCTGTTCCCTCTCTTTCCAATTGCTCCTTTCAGTTTACTACAATTTCACGCAAAAAGTTAACTGAAAACAGTAAACACCTAAATATACATCGGCTTGGCTGCATAACAATTTGGTTCCGGTTATATAGGAAGCGGATTAGTCATCTATTGCCGAAAATCGTGACAATTTTAAACTACGCAAAAATGGGTTAAAAGAAAAAGGCTATTGCAATTAGTATGCCCCTAATTGAATAACCTCTTCATTTTATCTTTTATAAAACTTGATTATGACTGCTTATATACATAATGAACGCATTGAAATCATTTCTTATAGATGCTTAGGATATTGTTTTACGATGTGAAGTGCACGAATAATTTGTTTGTTAATTTCCTCAAGATATTCCGGGGTGCTCATTTGTTTAAACACAGCATCTCTCGTCTCATCTGACGTAACATAACGAGCAGGCAATACATTTAAAACAATTGCATTCACATCCATCTCACATTGTTCACAATGGCAAAATGTTTGATATTCAACGCCATGCAGCAGAAAACTAACAAGCCCTTTTACAATTTCCTCTGTTACATTTATTAATTTAATACCTGACATTGTATCTTTCGCCTCATTTATATAACTAGATTGTCTTCTTTTATCATATAACGCGAAGTAATATAACTCAAACATTTTTATTAGCATATGTGACTATTTTACTTTAATTTTATATTTTCAACTCTATATTTTAACTCATTCCAATATTAAAGCAACTTTTAAATATTGAAAATCCTCCCTTTTGAAAAAGGAAGGATCCATTCATACTTCTATTCAGCTTTTAAAATTAACTCGTAACCATGGTCGATATCGCCATTTATTTTTGTTTTATGATAGCGGCCGTAAACCCAGTTTGACGTTTGGTTGTCATACCATTTAGACTTCACATGTCCGCTCTGTCCTGGACCAACAATATGATATGCTGATTTTAAATTATCCAAGTCAGCTACAAAGCGCCATGATGCCCCGTGATTTACATTCCCGCTGCCATCTTCAGAAGCTGCTTGTACGGTAACACTAGAACCGCCAACCGGTAGTTTTTCAGGGTTGACATAGTCCGCTAAAAAGTCGGATGCGCTTGCTAATGGATGATCGAATGTGAGCTGATTATAGCTGCCCCATTTCCATTTTGAAACCGACGTCCCAAATTTACCTTTAATTTTTGTAACTGCATCCTCGAATGCAGTGTAAACGAATTTATCCAGTCCGCCTTCTTCTGTAATCCAGACACCCGGATTACCTGCATATGCATCACGCAGCATCTGGTCGGTAATTTGCGATTTAGCTGGCATTAATTTATAAACATCTTCAGGCATTGCATCCTGGAATAATGCCTTTTCCATATTTTCAATTAAGAAATGGTATACAAGTGGTGCACCTTGGTCTTTATCATCATAATACTCCCACTCTTCCAGAAGTGTTATGACATTCTTGTATTTGTCATCTTTATCTTGAGCTTTGATCGTTTCAAGTAAGCCTGGTAAAAATTCTTGGGCATGCAAATTCTTTTTATCCATTTGCATCCCTTTCATTTCTGCAACAGACAGCTTTAATAATTCACCTGTTTCCTCATCATACATTGGTGTTTTAATCATCTCTACGATTCGCTCATATCGATAAGGCTGTGCCCAAAGATTTGAAATATGGTAAGGGTATTCCTCGCCTACAACTTGATTATTCGCTGTTGCAATAAACCCTTCTTCCGGATTAATAACAGTTGGCAGCTCATCAAACGGGATATAGCTTTCCCAACCGTATTCCGAAGAGTTACCTGGCACTGGCAATGCACCTGTACCTTGTTTACGGATTGGTACTAGACCATTTGCTTTGTATGCAATTGTTCCATCAGTTGAAGCAAACACAAAGTTTTGCGCCGGTGCTTTAAAGTCCTCTAACGCAACTTCAAACTCCTCCCAATCTGTCGCTTTATTGAAACCTAATACTGCTTTTAGTTCCTGTGTTGATTGTAATGCTGTCCACTGCATAGAGAACTGCTCTTTCATCTTTGTATCTTTAAGCATAATGTTGGAAATAATTGGACCATGGCGTGTTTCCACAACTTCAAAGTCCACCGTTTCACCGTCTTTTACTTTGATTGGCTCTTGTCGAACAGTTGCCTCTTCCCATTCGCCGTCATATTCAAATTGATACGGGTTTTCCGGGTTGGGTGTTTCAATATATATATCTTGCACATCTGGGTTCACATTCGTTACGCCCCATGCAATTTGTTCGTTATGCCCAAGAATAATTCCAGGGATCCCTGCAAAAATTACACCACTTACATTTTGTTCTGGTGATTGCAAATGCATTTGATACCATACAGACGGGGTGCTTAATCCTAGATGCGGATCATCTGCAAGCAATGGCTTACCTGACTTTGTCAGCTCGCCACTTACAACCCAGTTATTACTGCCGTTATGTTCTGATGGTAAATAATCTGTTGGAATAGCACTTGCAATATCTGTTTCCAGATTTAAATTCGCTTCAATAATTGATTGTGCGTTTTCTGGATACTCTACAAATAATTCTTCAGCTTGTTCTTGTGTATAGTTTTGCACTGCCCATGAACGGAATACTTGCTGATTCCAGTTTCCGCCTAAGTCATATGCCATATATTTTCCGATTGTCAATGAATCAATCGGTGTCCATGCTTCAGGTTTATACCCAAGTAATTTGAATTCATATGAAAGTTTGCTTGTATCTTTTACTTCATCGATAAAAGCATTTACACCTTCTGTATACCACTCCAGGATTTGTTTTGACTGGGCATCATAATCATCCCATGATTGTTCCGCAGCATGACGTAAACTAAATGTCCGGAAAAACTTATCTGTATTTACTGCAGATTCACCTACGACTTCAGCTAATGTACCACTTGCTTGGCGGCGCGCTAAATCCATTTGGAATAAACGATCCTGCGCCTGTACATAGCCTTGTGCACGGTAAAGATCCGCATCAGACTTGGCAACAATGTGCGGTACTCCTACACCATCTCTCGTAACTTCTACATCCTCATCTAAAATGGAGACAGCAAGCTCACCTTCAATGACAGGTTTAGAATTTGATACGTATAAGTGCAATCCTGCTACCGCTGCACCACCTACAATAATTAAAATCCCAACTGCCCAAATGACAATGTTAATAAATTTGCGTCCTTTTGACTTTTTCGCCTGTTGCGCCATAAATTCCACCTCTTTTTTTCGTTTTTTACAAAGCAATATGCTGTAAAAGTTCTATTTCTATTAGTCTATTCATCTTACACCGTTTTTAATTTTAATACGATAGGGCAATGATCGCTACCTAAAATTTCTGAATGTATAGATGCTTCCTCTATTTTTTCAACTAGTCGGTCAGAGATAATAAAGTAGTCGATGCGCCAGCCGATATTTCGCTCACGTACTTTCGCCATGTAACTCCACCATGTAAAGTGGTCGGTTACATCCGGATGGAAATGACGAAACGTATCTGTAAACCCACTTGTGAGTAAGTCTGTCATCTTTCCGCGCTCTTCATATGTAAATCCGGAATTACCGATATTGGATTTCACATTTTTAATATCCAGTTCACTATGGGCAACATTTAAATCTCCACAATAAATGACGGGCTTTTTCGCATCAAGTTCCTTTAAATATATTCTCATTCGGTCTTCCCAAAGCAGCCGTTCCTCCAAACGAGTTAAATCTCTTTTTGCATTCGGTGTGTATGTATTCACTAAATAAAAGTTTTCATACTCCAATGTAAGGATTCGGCCTTCATCTGCCGCAATTTCATTTTCAATGCCGTAATAGACAGCTAACGGCTCGTGTTTCGTAAATACCGCTGTACCGGAGTAGCCTTTTTTCACTGCTGAATGCCAATATTGATAGTATCCTTCTAGTTGGAGATCAATTTGTCCTACCTGGCATTTTGTTTCTTGTAAACAGAAAAAGTCCGCATCCATTTCCCGAAAATAATTCAAAAATCCTTTATTTACACATGCACGTATCCCATTCACATTCCACGAAATAAATTTCATCTTTCTTACTCCTTTTATGTAACATATATTAAATTAACCATTAAAAAAAAGAGAACTCGCGCTAAATTAGCACGAGTTGGAGTTGCACTTTATCTTTCAAGATTAGTCTTCACCGACGATTTTTACTTCCATTTCTAAATCGATATCGAACTTCTCTTTTACGACACGCTGTACCATTTGAATTGTATCGATATAGTCTTTTGCCGTAGCATTGTTTTTATTGACGATAAATCCTGCATGCTTTGTAGAAACCTCGGCCCCACCAACACCCTTACCTTGCAATTCACTATCCTGAATGAGTTTACCTGCAAAATAACCTGGTGGACGTTTAAATACACTGCCTGCTGAAGGATATTCGAGGGGTTGCTTCGATTCACGCTGGAATGTTAAATCAGCAATTTTTTCATCGATTTGCTGTTGATCGCCTTGCGCTAATTGGAAAGTAGCTGACAGCACGAGATATCCTTTTTTTGCAATAATACTTTTACGGTAAGAAAGCTCCAGTTGTTCGTTATTCAGCTCAAGAATCTTTCCTTCCGGTGTCAGTACTCTACAAGATGTGACGATATCTTTAACCTCACCACCATAAGCACCGGCATTCATCGCCATTGCTCCTCCGATCGAACCTGGAATACCGCATGCAAATTCAAACCCAGTTAAACTTTTAGCTGCAACTTGTTTTGACACTTCTTTAATCAATGCACCACTTTGCGCATAAACCATATTACCTTCAATGCGAATTTCATCCAATAAGGCAAAATGCAGGACGATTCCACGGACACCACCATCACGAACGACCATATTAGACCCGTTCCCCAGCATGAGTAGCGGCACATTATTTTCATACGCATACTTAACGACAGCTGCTGCTTGCTCTTCTGTATTCGGCAGCACTAAAATATCTGCCTTACCGCCAAGTTTTGTCATCGTATATTTTTTTAGTGTTTCATTTATTTTTATATTAGTTGAAGGAATCCATTGTAATAAATCATTTTCCCACTGTTGAATTGTCATAAAAAACATTTTCCTTTCTTGTAAAGCTGACGTACTTTTTAAGTATCTGTTTTTATAACGCTTTTTACAAGTAAAACAACATGATTTATAACCAAGTTTTCGCCCAGATCTCAATTTCTCTAACAGTTTGTTCAAGGGAAAGCCCTTTATCTGTTAAATTATACTCTACACGAACCGGTACTTCTGAGTATACTTTACGTTCAACAATTCCTTCTTTTTCGAGTTCCTTTAAACGCTCCGACAATAAGCGTCCACTAATCGGCAATGCTGCTTCGATCGCATTGAAACGTTGAGGTCCTTCCAACAATTGATAAATAATTAAAGCTGTCCAGCGTTTCCCAACAAGCTCCATTGCTTTCGATAGACGCGGACATAGCGCTGATTCTTTCATTTTCTTCACCTCATATTCACTACTCTAAATCTAAATTTATTTAACTGCTACATATTATATTACCACTTCTCATCAATTACGAAAAGTAAGTAGCTTACTGCCAGGTTAATTTAAAATAATTGCAACTGCTCAATGACATAAAAAAGAAGGGAACTCACAACTTTGTGAATTACCCTTCTTTACTATATGAATAATAAATTATGCTGTTACTTTTGCTAAATTTTGCGCTGCAGCTTTTACTTTTTCTAGACCGTCAGCGATAATTTGTTCAGCGCCCGCTGGATTTGAAGCATGACCTTCGATAATAACTTCATCAATTTTTTCCATGCCATATACGCCACCAATAACTGCATTAATATAATTTACTGACATTTCTGATGCGTTTGCTTGTGGTGTTGAGTAAATACCGCCACGAGCGTTTAATACGATATATTTTTTGTCCGTCATTAAGCTTACTAATTGACCTTGTTCGTTATATTTAAATGAATAGCCAGCACCGTATGTGTAATCAATGAATGATTGTAATGCAGCTGGGATTGTTAAGTTCCATAATGGGAATGCAAATACTACTACATCAGCAGCTGTTAATGCTTCACGAGACTTATTGAAAGCAGCTAAAGAACCTTCTTGGATTGCTGATAATTCTTCGCCTGCTTGTGCTTTACCGAAAGCGTTGAATAATTCTTGACCGAAATATGGCATATTCTCTTCAAATACGTCAAAAGTTGTTACGTTTAAACCTTCATTATTCGCTACTTCAGCAATGAATGTTTCATACATTTTTGTTGATACGCCATCTGGGCGGTTATTTGCTTTTACTACTAATACGTTTGTCATTTTCATTCTCCCTAATATTTTTAATATTATTTATTTTTGCAATTTTATCTTGTTTTAAAGTATCTCAAATTCGAGGTACTTTTATATAATAAAAGAACAACCTAAAAAAATCAATTAGATTGTTCTCATACTTTAGTCTGAATTCCCATTTCGGTTTTATATAAAAATACGAATCTAGGTAAATTCACTCATTTTATTGCTTTTAAATATCACAAGAATCATCGGTACACGCAGCCCCGTCTACACCTTGCATTTTTAAAGGCTTACGTAAACCCATTTCCTGTGCTGCCTTTTCGATTGTTTGCTCAAACACTTCCTGTGGCTGTGCACCTGAAATACCGTACTTATTATCAATAACAAAGAAAGGTACGCCTCGTACACCAAGATTTTGAGCAACCGCAATATCTTGCTCAACTTGCTCCAAATACTCATTGCTCTCGATCACTTGTCGTGCTTTTTCAGCCGATAACCCGACTTCTTCTGCTAATGTCAGTAACACATCAGTTTGCCCGATTGCTTCACCTTCTAAAAAGTAGGCTTTTAACACACGCTCGGTGAACTCTTTTTCTTTTCCTTCTGTTTCAGCCCATTTCGCTAAACGGTGCGCTTTTACAGTGTTAGCACTTTTCATTTCATCAAAATTGTACTCAAGCCCTACTTCTTTGGCACGTGCTGTAACATTTGCTGTCATCTTCTTCACTTCATCTAATGAAATCTGGTATTTTCGTGACAATTCTTCATAGACAGAGCTTGTTGTATCAACTGGTGTGGAAGGATCCAATAAATAGCTTTTATATGCTACTTCAATCGCATCTCCATACCCAAGTTCATCTAATGCGATTTCTAACTGTTTTTTGCCGATATAGCAAAAAGGACATACATAATCAGACCATACTTCGATTTTCATGCTCATCACTCTCCTTGTCTTGTATTGTAGCGAGCAATTATTCAAAAGTACAATGTTTGAAACTCTCTACTCCCCACTAGTTGCGTAATGACTTAATTTGTAGCATAACTGAATAAATCAATGCCAAATACCCAATGCTAAAAAATAAAAAGGTGATATTTTGAAACAATCTCTATGGCTTCCAACACATTCAGAATTTTCTGCTCCAACACTTCAAGAATCGATTAACTGCGATATCTGTATTATCGGTGGGGGGATTAGCGGTATTTATACAGCCTATTCACTTGCTAAAGAGGGGCTGCAAGTTGTGCTAATTGAAGCAATGCCTCAGTTTTCACAAGGTACAACAGGCTATTCTACAGGGAAATTAACAGTACAGCATAATGTCATTTACTCAAAACTTAATGAAGAAGACGGGAAAATTTACTACGAGGCAAATAAACAGGCTATCGAACAAGCTGTTTCCGAAAGTAGCACCAGCTTTACCCGAGCTACTTCTTATGTTTATACAGCTACCCCTCAAGGAAAAGAGCAGCTTTTAAACGAGGCGGAAAGCTATAAAAAAATTGGGATTCCATTTGTTGCTACAAAGGACATCGAACTTTCGGTTCCTGTAGAACTTGCGCTCGGCATTAAAAATGAAGGTCAGATCAATCCTGTCGAGTTCACAAATACGTATGTTCATTTAGCAAGAAAACATGGAGCACAACTTTATTTAAATACGCGAGTCACTAAATTAGAAATGTCCAAAAATTGTCTTCATACAAGCAATGACCATACTGTCCATTATAAAAAGCTAATTTTATGTACACATTACCCGATTGAATCAATCCGTCAGCTTTATTCGATGAAGCTGCAAATTAAACGGTCCTACTTAACTGCAACAAAATATTCACAACTGTTAGAAGGGCAATATTTAAGCGTTGATGCTCAAAGCCGTACAATTCGAACGGCACTTATCGATAATCAGCCGTACTTTATCTATGGCGGGCAATCGCATACAGCAGGGTCCACAAGTGATACAGACCCGTTTTACGATACATTGCAGCATGAACTAACAACAGATTTTGAACTTCCTCCATATGAATATGGCTGGAGTGCCCAGGATATTATGACTGCAGACCAAATTCCTTACATCGGCCAGCTTTCCCCAAGCGATGACAGTTTGTATATTGCAACGGGTTTCAATAAATGGGGGCTTTCCTCATCGCTTGTTGCAGGAACATTGCTTACAGATCTTATTAAAAGAATTGCAAACCCGGCAGCTGCTTTATTCTCACCGGACCGTTCGAATTTCGGAAAGACTTTTTACTTTATGCTACAAACGGGCGGAATGATCGGAAAAGAGCTTGTAAAAGGCTATATCGACAGACCGGATGCGCCTAAGTGTACACACCTCGGCTGTAAAACAAGATGGAATGTAGCTGATGATACATGGGATTGTCCATGTCATGGATCCCGGTACAACGCAAAAGGCGAAGTCATCGAAGGCCCTGCCGTCTATCCGTTAAAAATGAAAAAATCCGGTAACTCTTAAAAGAGTTACCGGGTTTATTTTTTATTTTAAGTTTTCCGTTAATACTGGAACGATTTGTTTTTTTCGTGATACAACGCCAGGCAAGCTGATGCGACCGTTGACAATTGTTGCACCAAAGGCTTTCGCTGCTTCTTCGGCAACTTGTCCAGCTGCTACTGCTGTTGAATCATTGTTTAAAATATCCGTTACAACGAAGAAGAATAAATCAAGGCCGTTATCCGCAATATTTTTGTTCAATAAGTTTTCAAGCTCTTCTTGGCGACCAAGAACGTCCTCGATATCCACTGCGTTTACTTGGGCAACCGTCGCTTTATATTCACCAAATTCAAAGCCTTTTGCATCCAATGACAATAAATCTTCCAATGACTTATCTGAAAGGTCCGCACCTGCTTTTAGCATAGCTAAACCATATTGTGCAGTATCAACATTTGCAATGGCTGCCAATTCTTCACCAGCTTTTACATCTTGCTCTGTGCATGTCGGTGATTTGAATAATAATGTATCTGAAATAATTGCAGAAAGCATTAAACCCGCAATATTAGCCGGAATTTCCACATTATTTTCTTTAAATAATTTATTTAAAATTGTCGCTGTACAACCTACAGGCTCCGCACGGAAATAGAGCGGATCAGCTGTTGTAAAGTTCGCAATACGATGATGATCGATTACTTCCGTGATTTGTACGTCTTCAATTCCATCTGCCGATTGCTGGAACTCATTGTGGTCCACCAAAATTACATGTGCCGCTTCGTCTTTTACGTTCGCAATTAGACGCGGTGCTTCAAAGTTGAATTTTTCCAGTGCATACTTTGTTTCATTATTTAATTCTCCAAGACGAACTGCTTCTGCATCCACACCTAATTGTTGTTTTAAGTATGCATAAACAATTGCTGAAGTAATTGTATCTGTATCTGGATTTTTATGTCCGAAAACTAATGTTTTACTCATGAGTGAGCCTCCTATTTAAATGCTTTTCGCTCTTCATTTTAACATAACGATCTAAAAGTGAAAAACAGAAGATTTGCTAACATTACTTAGCAAAAAGTAAAACTGTAAGGGCTATTGGTTAGCCCTTACAGTTTAGCTGATTGCTATTAAATTTGATGTATTCAAAGCGCTTTTTGTGTTTTTAGTATACTGCTCATATTGTTGCGGATTTTGATCTACCATCGATTCCACTAATATATGTAAAAGAGAGAAAACCGCAATCGTACATGTGTTTCCGGATTCTTTTGTATTAGGAACGATGAGTACGAGGTTAGCCGGTTCATCTTGAGAAGTAAGCTCTTTGTTACGGATTGCCACAATTTTCACATTTTTTCTTTTAGCAATTTCAACTATTGTCGCCATATCTTCATACTCTTCATCAAGCGATATAATGAAAAGCAATGAATCTTCATCCATATATGCAACCTGCTGTGCAATTTTGTCTGCCTCATGGGGAATAAAATGAACGCGGTCTCGTAACCTATTGACATTGCTGTACATCCAAAATGCAACTGGTGTCGATTGTCTGAAACCTAAAAAGTGGATTTTCTTTGCTGTATGTAATAATTGCACAACTTCTTCAATATCCTGCTCTTTTAGTTGATTGAAAGTTTTTGAAATGTCGGCGATATCTTTTTTTACAATGTCTGCCCCAATGTGATTTCGGATTTTCTTTACAGGCAGCACTTGTTTAACTTCGCTTGCTTCACCTTTTTCCATTAAATATTCCTTCAGTTTATCTTGGAGCTCACTAAAACCTGCTAAATCCATTGAATAGCAAAACCTTATTACAGTCGATTCACTTACATCCGCTAATCTTCCTACTTCGGAGGCAGTATTGGTCCACACAATATTCGGATTATCCATAACAAACTGAGCAACTTTTCGCTGCCCCTTAGAAAGGCGAATATACTTCTTTTTAATATTTTCACAAATAGTCAAATTCTCCATCTCCCTTTCCTCTATTTTTTCAAAAATACTATCTCACTCATTCATGTAACTTTACGTGCACTAAATTCTTAATAATAAAAAATACATTATCATGAATAATAATAGAATTCAACGAGTTTTCTGAAAAAACTTTAGCATACTAAAGAATATAAAATTTCAAATAGAAAATTGACATACTTTTGTAAAATATATAGTTTATAAAAGAACTATTATTAAAAATCCTGTTAAGCGCATTCAACTATTAGGTATTTTTTTACATATCATTCATATTAAAAGGGACCTGCGCTTTTTTAATAGCACAGGTCCTTATTATTTATTATACTCTATGGATTGCCATTCGGCATTTAACTATTGTAATTCTGTTTGCTTCGTTTCTTTCCCTAAAAAAATAACCGCTAATACACCAATAACGATGGCTACACAGAAAATAGCGAAAATAAAGCTAATATCATAACCTTTTGTCAGCAGTGTCCCCACTAATAATGGGCCGAAAATACCTCCAACTCGACCTATTGCTGCCGCCATACCCGCTCCCGTTCCACGTACGATTGCCGGATATTGCTCAGGTGTATAGGCATATAAAGCACCCCAGGCTCCCAAGTTAAAGAATGAAAGCAACATACCCGAAATTAATAATGTTTCGATCGTTTCTGCACCACCGAATACAAAGGCACTTGCTGCAGTACCTAATAAATATGTAACTAATACAAATTTCCGCCCAAACTTCTCGATAAACCAAGCAGCTGTAAAATAACCTGGTAATTGGGCTAAAGTCATTATTAATACATATTTAAAACTTGATATTAAATCAAATCCTTTGCCAACCATTACACTTGGTAACCATAAAAACATGCCGTAGTAAGAAAATACAACTGCAAACCATAAAACCCAAAGCATTAGTGTAGAACGTGCATATTTTTTCTCCCATAATGTTGCGATATTTTGAAATACTGAACGTTTTTTCGATTCCTCTTTTACCCTGAACTGTGGAGAGTCCGGTAATTTCATTCTTATATAAATTGCATAAAGTGCAGGAATTGCCGTAATTAATAATGCAACTCGCCAGCCTTCTAGTGGCCAAAATTCAGCCGGTATAACGAAATAGGCAATAAGCGCAGCAATTAGCCAGCCTCCAGCCCAAAAACTTTCAAGTAAAACAACAACTCTTCCGCGTTCTTCAGCTTTTACGCTTTCAGATACAAGTGTCGAAGCAACCGGTAATTCCCCGCCAAGCCCCATTCCAACAAAGAAACGTAATATTAAAAAGAGCGTCAACGTTGTCGTAAAAGCGGATAATCCACTCGCAACGGAGAAAATTATTAATGTCCACATAAAAATTTGTTTACGTCCAACTTTATCTGCAAGTACACCAAATAACACCGCACCTACTGCCATACCGATGGAGTTTACACTTGCAATCCAACCCATTTGACTACTATTCAATCCCCAGTCAACCGCAAGTGCTGCAATGATAAAGGATAGTATTCCAACATCCATTGCATCGAACATCCATCCAACCCCTGCTATACGTAAAAGTTTATTACGTGATAAGGGCTTTTGTTCATTTGTTCCCACTGACATTACTTTTCCACCTTCCATGTGTCTTTACACCTGACTTAACAACATTATTATAATACATTTCTTTCTTAAAAGTGACAACATTTTTTTTACTTAACAAATTGTTCCGACAATTTAACAATTCCTATTGAAATAAGAAACACATAGGTATAAAATGTCTTGTATACAAAAACAAATGTTCACCTAGCGAGAACAGAAGGAGTTTATTATCTATGTGGAAAGGTCTTATCGAAGAATATAAACAGTACCTACCTGTTACTGAAAATACACCTGCTTTATCACTAAATGAAGGAAATACACCACTAATCCCGTTAGTAAATTTATCAAAAGAGCTCGGAATTGAGTTATACGGAAAAATCGAAGGCGCTAACCCAACCGGATCTTTTAAAGACCGTGGTATGGTATTTGCTGTTGCAAAAGCAATTGAAGAAGGTTCTAAAGTTGTTATTTGTGCATCTACAGGCAATACATCCGCTGCTGCAGCGGCATATGCGGCACGTGCAGGCATTCAGTCTATCGTTGTCATTCCAAAAGGCAAAGTAGCACTCGGAAAATTGGCACAAGCATGCATGTACGGTGCAAAGATTATTGAAATTGACGGTAACTTTGATGATGCATTAAATATTGTTCGCAAAATTGGGGAAAATACTCCTATCGCACTTGTTAACTCTGTAAACCCATATCGTATTGAAGGTCAAAAAACAGCTGCGTTTGAAATTGTCGACCAACTTGGTCAAGCACCTGACTACTTATGTATTCCTGTAGGAAACGCAGGGAATATTACAGCTTACTGGAAAGGCTTTAAAGAATATAATGAAGCAAAACAAAGCGGTCTTCCTAAAATGTATGGGTTTGAAGCAGAAGGTGCCGCTGCAATCGTGCAGGGTGCTCCCATTGCAAATCCGGAAACAGTAGCAACAGCGATTCGTATCGGAAATCCAGCAAGCTGGAAGTTCGCTGAAACAGCTCGTGATGAGTCAGGCGGTCTAATTGATGCTGTAACAGATGAAGAAATTTTAGAAGCTTATAAAATAATTGCCAACAAAGAGGGGATTTTTGTGGAGCCGGGTTCAGCTGCTTCATTAGCTGGTGTCATTAAATCTGTAAAAGCTGGTAAAATTGCTGCAGGCAGTCGTGTTGTTACAATCTTTACTGGAAACGGCTTAAAAGACCCGGATACAGCGATGAATGTTTCAACTGTTGACCTTGTTTCTTTACAAAATGACGAGCAGGAAATCCGTAATTATATCGAGGGCGTATTTAGTCTATGAGTAAAAAGTGGCAAATCAAAGTTCCTGGCAGTACAGCAAATTTAGGCCCTGGATTTGATTCCATTGGCCTTGGACTATCACTCTATTTAACATTGGATGTCACATTACAAAATGAGTGGGAATTTATGCATATTGGTGACAATGTGCCTTCTGATACGACAGTCGACACACATTTAATTTATACAATTGCACAACAGGTAGCACAGCAATATAATGCAACGCTGCCTCCATGTAAAGTTGAGATGACTAGCGAGCTTCCCCTTGCTCGTGGTATTGGCAGCAGCGCGGCAGCAATCGTGGGTGCTATTGAATTAGCCAATATTTTAGGGGATCTGAAATTATCGCAACAGGATAAGCTGAACATTTCATCTCAAATTGAAGGACATCCTGATAACGCAACCGCTTCGGTATTGGGCGGGTTGACGATTTCCTCAATGGACGAAGCCGGAATTGTCGACACACTACATATTCAGGAAATGGATGCAGCATTCGTTGTATTTATCCCGAATATCGAACTTAAAACAGCAGCATCACGCGGTGTTTTACCGGAGCACCTGAAACGTAGCTATGCAGTGCGTGCGAGCGCCAGTGCGAATATGCTAGCAGCTTCCCTGATTGCAAAGGATTATGAGCGAATCGGACGTTATATGGAAGCAGACCTTTTCCATGAACCTTTCCGAGCAAACCTTATTCCTGCTTATAAAGAAATTCGCGAAGCAGCAAAAAAGGCCGGAGCATATGGAACTGCTTTAAGTGGTGCCGGACCAACATTAATCTCGATGATCCCGCTTGCTTTATCCGAACAGTTTACCTCCTCAATGCAACAACAGTTTCCGGAACACCAAGTTGTAGTGACAACTGCTTCACCATCCGGCTCCACTGTCACAGCTTATTAATAATAAAATTATAGATGAAGCTCTTTATAAGGGTATTTAATGTACGTTATTTCCATATACGAATAACGTACATTTTTTGTTTTTTCTATACAATTTTGTCTTTTATGCATAATTTCCCTTAAATTTGGGTATATTAATAAATCTACTGTTAGAAAGGGGTAATGTTTATGAAAATTGCAGTTATTGGGGCTGCTGGTAAGGCAGGAACTCATATTTTAAGAGAAGCAATAATGAGAAACTTTGATGTGACAGCGATTGTAAAAAATAGGGCAACAGTTCAAGAAGAAAATATTAACATCATTGAAAGCGACCTGTTTAATTTAACAGAGGAACAAATCGCTCCTTTCGATATCTTAATTAATGCTTTTGCTCCACTACCAGGGGAAGAACATTTACATGTTGATGCTGGTGAACATTTAATTTCCTTACTAGAAGGAACAGAGAAAAAGTTGTTCGTCATCGGGAGTTCAGGCTGCCTTTTTGTTGATCGCGAAAAAACAGTTCGCCTTATGGATCTCGAAGATTATCCGGAAGACCTTGCTGTCGCAGCAAAGGCTCAATTGCAGAATCTGCGTGATTTGGAAAGCTCTTCAATCCACTGGTCCTTTGCCATTCCATCGGCAATGTTCGATTCGGATGGACCGCGTACCGGCCACTATATTAAGGGTGAAGAGAAAATTTTAGTAAACTCACAATTTAACAGTTATATCAGTTATGCTGATTTTGCTGTCGCATTGCTCGATGAAATTGAAAAAAATGAATACCCAAATACAACATTTACTGTTGCATCTGAAAATGTAACAGCAGCATCTTAATAAATAGCGCCGAAGCTTCTGGCCTCGACACGAAAAAAAGCCAGCATGTTCCCACTAGGAGATGCTGGTTTTTTTTGTGGAGAAATTAAGTTAACATCACTAAACTGATCGCCATAACTGCCATACCTGCTATTAATCCATAAATTGAAGAATGGGCTTCATCATATTTTTTAGCAGCCGGCAGCAGCTCATCAATCGAAATAAATACCATAATACCTGCAACACCAGCAAAAACAATACCGAACAATGTATCTGTCATAAATTGCATTAGTACTAAGTAGGCAATAAACGCACCGAGCGGCTCTGATAAACCAGAGGCGAACGACCATTTAAATGCCTTCATACGCTTCCCTGTTGCATAAAAGATAGGAATAGCTACCGCAATACCTTCGGGAATATTATGAATGGCTACAGCAATTGCTATCGCTACTCCGACATTCGGGTCCTGCAATACCGCCATAAATGTCGCAATACCTTCCGGAAAGTTATGAATCGCGATTGCTAACGCTGTAAATAAACCCATTTTCATTAACCGGTCTGCTTCTACATCTTCATTTCCGATTAATTGAGCCTTTTGTACATCTTCTACAGACTTTACTTCATGCGGGTTTCTACCCTTTGGAATAAACCGGTCGATTAAGGCAATTAAAAGCATCCCCCCGAAAAAGCCGATGATTGTGTACCAATACCCTACTGTCTCCCCATGAACGTTAACTAAAGCGTCTTTCGCTTTTACAAAAATCTCTACAAGTGATACATAAATCATAACACCTGCTGAAAAGCCTAATGCAACTGAAAGAAACCTTTTATTTGTGCGTGTTGTAAAAAATGCGATCAAGCTGCCAATACCTGTAGCAAGCCCTGCAAATAATGTTAAGCCTAACGCTAATAATACATTCTCATCCATACAATTCTCCTTCTTTATAATCTTTTCTCATATTATACGCACAATGTTTCCTATGTGCAACTTTTTTTAAGCGGGAAACATCTTGTGCGGGTAACCAAACCAAATACTAAAAAAAGGATTCCTAATCATCAGGAATCCCAATACTACTATTTATGCTTTTTTGACTCATACCATAATACGCATAGGACAAACCAAGTATACCCGATACTCCACCCTGCTAAAACATCCGTTGCATAGTGGCGACCTTCCGCTATACGTGATAAACCTATGAAAAAAATAAGGACTAGCATTACACTGTATGTAACAAACTTCCAATTTTTATTTTTCAGCCATTTCGAAATCAAATATGCGAGCGTTAAAAAGAACATTACACTGATTTGCGCATGTCCTGAAGGAAAGCTAAATGAAGTTAGCTGATCTTCAATTTCCGGACGTGGTCGTGAAAAAATACGCTTTAAAAGCTGATTCAGCCCATTTCCAACCCCAACTGTAAGAAGCACAAAGAGCACACCGCGAAAATCTTTTTTAAAGATTGCCAAATACAGCAAGATAATAACGGTTGCAACTATAACAAACTTTATTTCTCCTAAATAATGAAATAAAATAATGAAATTATTACCAAATAATAAAGGGCGGATTTTCATATCAAATGCCTCGAAGCTTGGTGTATCAAAATTCAGTGCAATAATAATAAACACCAGCAATGTAACGAATGCAAAAATTGAAACTTTCTTTTTCAAACGATAACCTACTTTCCTTATACGAACTGTTACTTCACTATTATTATATGTAGTATACAAAAAATAAAAATCCACTTCGCTAAAAAACTCTGCAAAGTAGATTCCCTCTTAACCATTCATTATTCTACAACTGTGTAATTTCCGTGCTCCATTGAAATAACGAAATCCGGTTTAGGTGGTTTACCGCCATGCTCTTTGATTTTCGCTTTGTGTCCCGCAATATGCTCCGGACTCTTCTCCCAGGCTTTCCATGCATCCTCCGATTCCCAACGAATAATCATTACAACTTCCTCTTCACCACGTCGCACATTTTTTACAAGCAGTTCACGGCCAATAAATCCTTCACGTTGTTCAAGCATCGTTGGACCTTGACCAGGTTTTTTGCTAAATCGCTCGATAATTTTAAGCGAATTGCCTTCTGTTACGATCCATTTGCGAATTTGTACGAACATTTTAATTCCCCTCTCTTTTAAAAAGGCACGCCTCTACTTGAGAGACATGCCTTCTTTAATTATATTATTTTAATTCGTTTAAGATTTCATCTAATTTTTCTGCTTCAGTTGTTACTCCGTTAGAAGAGAAGTACCAGTTTACGCCATCAAGGTAAACGATTTTGCCTTCTTTGTAAGCACGCGTTTGTTTGATGATATCGTTTTCGATGTCAGCTTTGATTGTTTCTACATCAGATGCTGTACGGTCGATGATTAATAATACTTCCGGGTCTACAGAAAGAATTGACTCATACGAAAAGTCAGAACCGTGTGATGAAGCTTTGATCTCAGTTGTTGATGGTTTAAAACCAAAGTCATTGTATACGTATGCGAAACGAGAATCTTCACCGTTGTCGAAACCAGAGATTTTTTTGTCGTTGTACATTGCTACTAATGCATTTTCATAGCCAGCTGCTTTTTCTTTTACAGCGTCAACTTTTTCTTGTAATGCAGCTTTTAACTCTTCAGCTTTTTCTTGTTTCCCGAAGATTTCAGCAGCTAAGTCAACTGATTCGTATACACCTTCAACATAGTTTGAGTTATCAGAACCGATGAATACTACGTTTGGTGTAATTTCTTTTAATTCTTCATAGAAAGAACCTTGACGACCTGAGATGAAGATTGCATCCGGGTTAGCAGCTGCTACTTTTTCGAAGTCGATCTGTTTTAAAGAACCAACATCAGTAATTGAATCATTTAAATATTTTTCTTTTAAATGCTCAGGGAAGTTACCTTTACCGCCGTTAGCAGCGATACCAACGATACCTTCAACACCTAATGCATCAAGTGTATCTAAGAAACCATAGTCAAATACTACGATGTTTTTTGGCATTTCTTCAAATGTTACATCTTCAAAAGTAAGGGATTTACCGTCTTCTGTTTCACTACCCGCTGATAATGGAGATACTGTCATTGGGAAAGCAGGGGCTTCCGTAGATGAAGTTGTTTCTTCTGTTTTAGCTGGTTCGTTCGCTTCATCTTTTGTAGATGTTTCTTCGTCTGAACCACAAGCTGCTAACATTAATGTTAATGCTGCTGCCGTTAAAAATTTCCACTTTTTCATTGTTACTTTTCCTCCTAAAATACCCTCAAGCGAGAGTGATAATCGTTTTCAATTAACTAACGTTAGTGTAAATCAACTGCCTATAGTTGTCAATGAATATTCTGAAACTAATATTCATTCTCAATTAAATTTACAAAATAAATACATAAGCGAGCAAAGCTTATGCATTTATCCGCATTTTTATTTAACTATGTGAATTAAAATATACACAAATACGACAGCCATCTTGTTCCTGCACCGGAATATGCATATCATATACTTCTCGTAATGCTTCAGAGTTAATAATCTCATTTGTTGGACCATCTTTTACAAGGCGTCCATCTTTCAATGCGACAATCCGATCTGAATATACTGAAGCAAAGTTAATATCATGTAAAACAATTACTACTGTTTTGCCTAACTCATCAACAAGCTTGCGTAAAATTTTCATAATTTGAACAGAGTGCTTCATATCCAAGTTGTTTAAAGGCTCATCCAGTAAAATATATTCTGTATCCTGAGCGATTACCATCGAGATAAAAGCACGTTGCTTTTGACCACCTGATAATTCATCCAAAAACTTATGTTCCATTTCACCAAGTGTCATATATTCAATTGCACGGTCGATATGCTGCTCATCTTCTGGAGTCAAACGACCTTTCGAATATGGATAACGGCCAAATGATACAAGCTCACGAACTGTTAAACGCACATTTAAATGATTTGACTGACGTAAAATAGCAACGCGTTTCGCAAAATCATTGGACTTCATTTTTTTAACATCACTTTGATCTAAAAATACTTCACCTGTATCTGCATCAAGCAACCGGCTTACCATTGATAATAATGTAGATTTACCTGCTCCATTCGGTCCGATAAACGAAGTAATTGCTTTCGGCTGAATAGTTAATGATACATCCTCAACAACCGGTTTTTTTCCAAAGCTTTTAGAAAGCCCTTTAATTTCAATCATCCTGCTTTCCTACTTTCCTTCAGTATTAGGTAAATAAAGTAAAGTCCACCGACAAAGTTAATAATAACGCTGATCGTTGTACTTAACTGGAATACATGCAGTACTAAGAACTGCCCACCGACAAGTGCAATAATACTAATTAAACTCGCACCCACTATTAAAACCGAATGCTTGTACGTAGCAAAAAACTGATATGCCAAGTTAGAAACGATTAACCCTAAAAATGTAATCGGACCAACAAGCGCAGTAGATGTTGCAATTAAAACTGAAGATAAAATTAATACTTTCAATACTATTCTATCATAATTTACACCTAAGTTTATCGCATTCTCCCGACCTAGTGACATGACATCTAAATCTCGCAATAAACGGTAACCGTAGATAAATGAAGCCCCTAAAATAATGACAGCAATGAATAGCAGCTCTGTTTTCACATTCATGAAACTAGCGAACAGACGTGTCTGTAAGCTTTCATATTCTACCGGGTCAATTATTACTTGTAAAAACGTTACAAAACTGCCGAGCAATGTTCCGATTATCATTCCGGCAAGTAAAAGCAGGAAAATCGGATGTTTATCTGCCCTGAACAAGAAACGGTATAAAATCAGTGCGAAAATTACCATCGCCAAAATTGATAAACCAAAGTTTAAATAACGACTTACTACAAAGATTGACGCAGATCCTGCAAAGAAGAAAATAACCGTTTGCACTACTTCATACATCGAATCGACGCCCATCATAGATGGTGTCAGTAAACGGTTATGTGTAACCGTCTGAAATGTAACGGTCGCATATGCAATCGCCGTTCCTGTAATTACCATTGCGGCTATTCGCTCTAATCGCTTTGGAAAGGCATAACTGAAACCGCCCTGAATATTGTAAAAAGCAAATAACGCAATACATACCAGTGCGATAATTGCTAAGAAAATCAACTTCGTACTATTTTTTCGCATATGCTTTCCCCCTAAATAACATTACTAAGAAGATCGCACTGCCGATTACCGCAACCGTTGTGTTTACGGGAATTTCAAACGGGTATACAATTAAACGACTTAAAATATCACACATTAATAGGAATGCTGCACCTAAGAAGATTGTATGCGGAATTGTTTTACGTAAATTGTCTCCCATATATAATGAAACCAAGTTCGGTACGATTAATCCTAGGAAAGGTATAATCCCTACCGTTAAGACAACTGTAGTGGAAATAATCGCTACTAGTACTAAACCAAGATTCAATACGGTACGATAGCTTAAGCCAAGATTTTTGGCGAAATCTTCACCCATGCCAGCAACTGTAAACTTATTGGCATATAAATACGCAAGGAAAATTGCAGGCACCGCTACATAAAGCAATTCATAGCGACCTGATACAACAAGTGTAAAACTTCCTAGAAAGAATGTATCTACACTTTGCAGCACATCCGCCTCATACGCAAGAAATGTTGAAATGGCACCAATAATATTCCCATACATAATCCCGATAAGAGGTACAAAAATAACGTCCTTGAATTTAATGCTTTCAAGAAGACGCATGAAAACCATCATACCGATCAGTGCAAATGTAAAACTGAATATAATTTTCTCCATATACCCAACACTTGTAAAAAATATCATTGATACAACAATACCTAGCTTTGCCGCATCAAGCGTACCAGACGTTGTCGGCGATACGAATTTGTTACGGCTTAAGCTTTGCATAATTAATCCTGAAATACCCATCCCTGCCCCAGCAAGTATAATTGCCATTAATCGCGGTACTCGACTCATTAAGAAAATTTGCATTTTATCTGAATCCCAATCCAATAAATCAGATGGCTTAATGTCGATAGCTCCGATAAACAATGATAAAAAGGACAGGACGATGGTCGCTACTACGAGCATCCAAAGTCTCATTTCATTCTCCCACTATTCTTTATATATTTTATACCTCTATATATTACGTAAATTCTAAATGAAAATGAGAATCATCTCTTTCCCTACATCATTATATAATTGCTAATAATGAAAATCAAACAGACAATTTATAATAAGTTATTTTAAAAGAAGAATAGACTGAAAAATGTACTTTTAGAGCGTTTCTCCGCTTTAATTACGCATCCTTTCTCTTTATTAATAGGAAGAAAATTCAAATTAAAAAAGACCACAATTATTAAAAATTGTGGCCTTACATTTATAATCGATATGTTTTTTTACTTACACTATACTTATTTAATGCTTCGCGATTCACATTATAGCCAAGCCCTTTTGACTTTGGAACAGTAATGTAGCCATCTGTAACGGTTACTTCAGGTTGAATAATATCTTCATGCCAATAACGTTCAGAAGCAGCAGTATCTCCAGGCATTATAAAGTTTGCAAGACTTGTCAGTGCAACATTTTGTGCGCGGCCGATACCCGCTTCCAGCATTCCTCCACACCACACAGGAATATTGTGTTCCATACAGTAGTCATGGATACGCTTTGCTTCGCTAATACCGCCAACTCGCGCAATTTTAATATTTATCACCCGACAGCTGCCAAGTTGAACCGCTTTTCTCGTGTCCTCTAATGAAGTAATACTCTCATCTAAACAAACCGGTGTCTTTATTTGTTTTTGCAATAGTGCATGATCGATGAGGTCATCATGCGCTAATGGCTGTTCAATCATCATTAAATTAAATGCATCCAACTCTTTTAAACGATCGATGTCATCTAATGTATACGCAGAGTTTGCATCTGCCATTAAAGGAATTACCGGGAATGCCTGCCGAATTGTTCGGATCAGCTCAATATCTTTGCCTGGCTTAATTTTTACTTTAATTCGTTTATAACCTTCATCCAAAAACTGCTGAATCGTTTGGATCAGCTGTTCATCTGTAGGCTGTAAACCGATGCTGATTCCTACTTCAATTTTTTCCCGGACTCCTCCAACAGCCGATGCCAACGATTGGTTCGTCAATTGAGCATAAATATCCCACACCGCTCCTTCAATGGACGCTTTCGCCATATTATTACGTCGAATCGGACGGAATATTTCATACACGTCATCCGGATGCTTTAATTCTTTCCCAAGCAATGCAGGGATTAAAAAATCCTCCAATAAATGAAGCGAAGTTTTAAATGTTTCTTCTGTATAGGAA
This sequence comes from Solibacillus sp. FSL K6-1126, assembly GCF_038003445.1. Lineage (NCBI taxonomy): Bacteria > Bacillati > Bacillota > Bacilli > Caryophanales > Caryophanaceae > Solibacillus > Solibacillus sp. FSL K6-1126. Next base: position 3,965,654 of record NZ_JBBOPD010000001.1, read on the forward strand.
GGCTCCTCAAATGCAACCCCCTCGCCCCAACCGACTACACCACTTTCATCTGTCGCCTCAATAACTAAAAAACGCTTGTCTTGCATTGTACCTAAGCCTGTCGTAAATGGGGTTTTCATTCGCATCACTAGTTCATGAATTGTTACTTTTACTAATTTCATATTTGTTGCTCCTAATAATATTCAGCCGCCGAATCATTCACTAATTGATGCTAAAGAGCAAATAATGAACGCTTTACAAGTAAGTAATGGCTAATATTATCATCTATTTTGTTTAAATAAATTATTTTATAATTTTGATCAAACATTGCCTGTAAAATGTGTCTTGTTTTATAGCGCCAATCTTCTGCTAAAGAGACACTTTCCACTTTGATTTTCTGGAAGTTCGTAGGGATAGGTAACAGATAGGCATCATGGATAAGTGACTCTTCTTTTTTGAATCTTTGCTCCGGATCCAATGTCGGAAGGCCTACCATATTTTCTTCCCAATTTACTACCGGCTTTGCTTCATCCAGTAATTCTTCCACTTTCGCATCCCAGCGCAAGTAATCATTATCTACAAGTTGCCATTCTACACAAAGACGATCTGTAGGTAATACTCGATTGAACGGATCTTCCATTTCTCCGTAGCAATTTTCTATATAAGTATCGCTGTAACTACGCAATTTTGAAAAGTTTAAAAATCCGCTGCGTGCTTCAAGAGGGTCAAATGTCCAGCGGCAAGTTCTATAACCGCGCTCTATAGCGATATCCTTTAAGTAATTTTTAAGAAGTTCTCCAACGCCTTGCTCACGATAATTACGTTTCACACCAATCATATGGGAATATAAGTATATATTCTCATCCATATATCCAGGGCAACTATAGTTAAAACCAATTATTTCATCATTTAAATATGCACCGAGTACAATCCCGCCATTGCGAATCGTCGCAATTGTCTGATGTACTGGAATGCTGCCGACAGCCCAAATTTCATGCTCTAGCTTACGTGCCTCTTCAATTTGTTCAATTGTCGTTAACTCTTTAATCATCACTGATTCTAACATAATTCTGCCTCCCCTATAGTTACTTTTCTTCATTCTTAAAAACGCCTTGCTTTACTTAGTTCTCTCCTCAATCATGCTATGTTACCATGATTTCTGAAAAAGATGTGTAACCATCGGGAATGTTCTACATATATCGGTTACCCGGTTATTTTCGACCAAATGTAGCGAATTTAACCCAAGCAGGTCTCTTTCGGCAAATGTTTTTGACAACTGCAGAAAGAAGTTAATGTGAAGAATCGATACTTCCTTACTCAAAGATTTCTTAGCGCTTTGATAAGTATCATCCCAATCCCATTATATACCACATACTACCTTTTTAAGTAGTTAACTTTTATTATTCCTTATTGACCAAAAGAAAAAACCTTTATTCGCAGAATTTCTGCAAATAAAGGTTTGATAATTACTTAATACCGCGCATTGCTTTAGAGATGATAGGCGAGATTAGGAGGATAATAACACCTAATACCACCGATAAACCACCTAATACACCAAAGTAAGTTGTTTCAGATACCATTCCATAAACTCGAACTAACTGTGCGTTAATTGCTTGTGCAGCAGCTGAAGCTAAGAACCATAACGCCATTGTTTGTCCTGCGAATGCAGCTGGAGCTAATTTCGTTGTAGCTGATAGACCAACCGGTGACAGCAATAGCTCACCTAATACTAACAGGAAGATTGAGAATACAACCCAAAGTGGATTTACTAACGTATCTTCCGGAGTTAAAACGATTGCTGCGATCATTACGAAGAATGAAATACCTGCAAAGAATAAAGATAAAGCAAATTTCTTCGGAGTTGATGGTCCGCGATCCGCTAATTTCGTCCACATAATCGCAAACATTGGCGCTAGAACAATGATGAATAACGGGTTAAATGACTGGAACCATGCAGCTGGAATTTCAAAGCCCCATAAATTTAAATTTGTACGTGTATCAATGAATGTTGCAATAACTGTTGAAGATTGTTCAGCAATTGCCCAGAACATTACCGCACAGATAAATAGTGGGATATAAGCTAATAGACGAGATTTTTCGTCTGCATTTGTTTTTGGACTACGATACATATAAATAATAAATAGCGTAGGAATCATTACACCTAAGAATGTAATTAACAATGAGAAGTTTTCAATGCTTGCGTTACCTGTTTGGTAAGCTACGAAACCTAAAATCACAATAATTAAACCACCGATTGTGAAGTTACGAGTCGTCGTTTTCTTCTCTTTATCAGAAAGTGGGTTTGGTGCTACAGAACCTGCTAAACCAAGGCTCTTTTGTGACATTAAGTAAACAACTAAACCGATGAACATACCTACCGCAGCAACACTGAATCCTGCGTGGAAGCCCCAGTTCTTTTGGAATAACCCAACTAATAACGGTGCCAGGAAGCCACCCATGTTGATACCCATATAGAAAATAGAGAATCCTGAATCACGACGTGCATCATTTTCCGCATACAAGTCACCAACTACCGATGAAACGTTTGGTTTTAATAAACCAGTACCAATAATAATAAAGAACATTGATAAGTATAAGGCTGTTACACCAAGCGGCAAGGCCAATAATATATGACCAATCATAATTAATATTCCGCCGTAGAATATCGCTTTACGCATACCAGTAATTCGGTCAGCGATCCACCCGCCAATAATACCTGACATGTAGATTAATGAACCGTAAATCGACATGATGATGTTTGCTTGCGTACGATCTAATCCTAATCCACCATCTTTAACTGCGTAATACATGTAGAATAGTAGAATGGCACGCATACCATAATATGAAAAACGTTCCCAAAACTCTGTAAAGAATAGTGTAAACAACCCTTTAGGTTGACCGACAAAACCAGTTTGAGGAACGGACTTCACGATTTCTTCTTTTGAATACATTTGAAATCCTCCCGATTAATAAATATTCTGACAATAAACTCTGTCGTCTGTTGTCTGACATTTGAAATAATATACTTGAACACTTTAGCCTAATAGTTGATTAAAATCAACAAATAATCAAAATGTTATAATTTTATGTTTTTTCTATATTTTCAGATAAATAAAACGGATCTTCACATCAAGATTTTTGTATTATAAATCAATTAATTCAGTAATGAAATTATTTTGACTTTTCCTTAGAAAAATAAATTTTCATTAATATAGAAAAAGACTAAAGTACAATGTGACTGCAATGTACTTTAGTCTTTTGTTTATATTATTGCTTAACAACATAAATTTCATACTTTTGATAATCCGCTTCTTTAAGTTCAAGCGTCAATAATGTACCCTCTTCTTCATACTCCGTTTCCAGAACGGTTGCCTGCTCATTTAAATAGGAAACAATTCCGCCCTGATTATATGGAATAAGCATTTGACACGTTATATAATTAGCAAAAATTTGCTGACGAATTAACTGAAGTAACTCCTCAAGTCCTACATCTTCCTTCGCAGAAAGCCAAATATTATCTCCGCTAACTAACGGATATTCTACATCAGCCAAATCGGATTTATTGTATACATATACAGTAGGAATATTTTCAACATCAATTGCTTTTAATGTCTCATTCGTTACATCCATCATAAATCGGTATTCCTCATTAGAAACATCGACAACATGCAGCAACAGGTCGGATTCTCGTGCTTCTTCCAATGTTGATCGGAAGGCTTTTACTAAATGATGTGGCAATTTACTAACAAAACCAACCGTATCAGTCAGTAAAAAGGATTTGTTATCTTCCAGGTCAATATTGCGGACCGAAGTTTCAAGTGTTGCGAACAACATATCTTTTTCAAACACTTGCTTTGTATCATCTTGCCCTGCCTTTGCAAGTAATTGGTTCATAATCGTGGACTTCCCTGCATTTGTATAACCTACAATTGATACGACAGGCACTGCATTTTTACGGCGTTGTTTACGCTGTGTTTCACGCTGCTCTTTAACTACTTCTAACTCTTTCTTGATTTTCGAAATCTGATCTTCAATTTTACGGCGGTCAAGTTCAAGTTTCGTTTCCCCTGCACCACGGTTTTTAAAGCCGCCGCCTGTTCCTCCCCCTTGACGGGATAATGATGCATGGAGCCCAACTAGGCGCGGGAGCATATACTGTAATTGAGCGAGCTCTACTTGTAATTGCGCTTCACGCGTTTTTGCACGGCGACTGAAAATATCTAAAATCAGCATTGTACGATCAATTACTTTACATTGTAAATCACGTTCTAAATTACGGATTTGCGATGGTGAGAGCTCATCATTAAAAATAACAATGTTGGCATCTGTTTCATCAAAGAACGCCTTAATTTCTTCAATCTTCCCTGTGCCTACATAATGTGAAGGTGTGACCCGTTCCAGATTTTGCGTCACCATACCGACAACTTCTACATCTAAGGCTTGTGCTAAATTCGCCAATTCTTCCATTGAATAATCGAAATGCTCATCCTTTTGTAAATTGACGCCAACTAATACACCGCGTTCAATCAATACTTCAACATCTTTCAAATTTTTGCCTCCTTGCTACCATCTATAGTTTTTTCCCATCGTAACATACAATTCAAAAGCCTGTACAATGACAGCATATAAGCGCATTATGATACTATAAGAACAATTATTTTTCTTCATTCATCACTCACCTTTCGCTGGTGAGTGATGAATGAAGAAAAGCCCCGGCAGATGTCACAGATTTTTTTAAGGAAAATGAAGTCAGCCTAAATACGTCACATCATGTGACAACGGCTGACTGACCCACATCCTGTGGGCCTCAAAAAATCTGGACGCAAATACGCCGAGGCGTAATTGATGAAAAAGAAAAGGCGGTTTTTATGGAATTTGAACAAATGAAAGTGCAGCTTCATGCACTCATTTCTAATAAAACACTACTTCAGGCAACAATTAGCCAACCACGTCAGAAGTCTAATGACCTAAAACGGGTCAAACTCAAGCCGGTAGAGATTCGCGGAGACTATATGATCCAGCTGGAATTTCAATATGAGCGCATTTTAAAACATGAAAATATTACAATTGAAGATTTATCTGTAAAGCTTGATGCTCTCTTTGAACAGTTTCGTCAAGTACATGCAGAGTTTCAGGAGCAGACAGTGCAAGTGCAACTCTCTAAGAAAAATAAGGTACTTTGGAAATCCGATCAAAATACAACAGTTAAACAGGTGAACTTATCCCATAATCGAAAAAAACAGTATTTATTGGATGATTCCCGTGTTCACCCGTTTTTAGTCCGCTTAGGGGTGCAGACAGAGGACGGAAAAATAAAGAAACAGAAATACGATAAGTTTAAACAAATCAATCGCTTTGTTGAGTTTATCGATGATTCATTAGCCCATTTGCCGAAAGACAGAACGATTCGCATCTTAGATTTCGGTTCAGGTAAATCTTATTTAACATTCGCTTTGTATCATTACTTAAAAATTGAAAAGGGTCTTGATATTCATGTCACAGGCCTGGACCTCAAAAAAGAAGTAATCGAAGAATGTAATCGGATTGCTGCTGATTTACAATATGAAGATTTACAGTTTTTAGTCGGGGATATTAATGACTTCAATGAAGAAACTGCTGTAGATATGGTCGTAACGCTTCATGCTTGTGATGTTGCGACAGATATGGCATTAGCCCGTGCAGTAAGGTGGGGCGCAAAAGTTATTTTAAGTGTTCCTTGTTGTCAGCATGAGCTGAACCGTCAGCTGCAGGTACCAGCACTATCAATTATGACACAGCATGGTTTAGTGAAGGAGCGCTTTGCAGCATTAGCTACCGATTCAATTCGCGCTGAACTTTTATCACTTGTCGGCTATGATACTCAATTACTGGAATTTATCGATATGGAAAATACACCAAAGAATATTTTAATACGTGCTTACCATACCGGAAAGAAGCCAACGAGTGAGCAGCGGTTAAAGTACGACGAATTTGTGCGCTTTTTAAATGCCAAGCCATTTCTAGAAAATGAGCTGCAAGATTTACTTCTATAGCAAAATAGTTTTCTCACTTTGTTTTATTTTTTCTATTTTGTGACTAAAATTGATTACTTATTCAACTTTTCCTTTTGTTACAGAATTGTAAAGATTGATAAGGTTAGAGTAAAATTTGTATAGATTTTTTTAAGTTTTTGTTATGATAATTGAGGTTAATTTTTAAAATTATTTTAATTATATATATTCAGGAGGCAATTCCATGTTTAGTTCAAAGAAGCAAGATCCGTTTTTCTCAGCCTTATTGAAAATTGCTGAAAATATGCGTGAAGGTATCCATTATGCAAATGATTTCCGCATTGAAACGGTTGCAGACTTAAAGGAAATCAGCATTCGTATGAAACAATACGAAACAGCGGGTGATAAATTAATTCATGAATTAATCGTCATGCTTAATAAATCATTTATGACACCAATTGAGCGTGAAGATATTTTATCATTAGCGATTCGTATGGATGATGTGTTGGATGGCGCAGAAGGTACGATTGCACATTTCGAAATGTTTTCATTAACAGAAATCGATGAATCAATGCGTGATTTCCTAGCATATATCGCCAAATCTACTGATGAAATCGTTAAAGCGATGGAACTTTTAAACAAAAAAGATCTTGTTGGAATGCGCCAGCACGCCATTTTAATTAAAGATTATGAGCGTGAATGTGATGAAGTATTACGTTCTTCTATTAAAAAACTATTTTTAAACGAAAAAGATCCTATTCGTCTAATTAAATTCAAAGATATTTATGAGCAGCTAGAAGAAATTGCCGACTACTGTCAAACAGTTGCTAATACAATCGAAACAATCATTATGCGTAATGCGTAATAAATGAGGAGTCCTTTTAATGAATACACTACTTATCATTACCGTCCTAGTAGTCTTTTTTGCACTTGCATTTGACTTCATTAATGGTTTTCATGATACTGCAAATGCGATTGCAACATCCGTTTCAACACGTGCGCTACCTCCTCGAGTAGCGGTAATCATGGCAGCATTTATGAATTTCTTGGGTGCCATTACATTCGTAGGTGTTGCAAAGGCGATTGCGTCAGATATTGTTGACCCGTTTGCATTATCTACACCTGATGCACCATTAATCGGTTCTGTTGTTATTTTGGCCGCTCTATTATCGGCGATTACCTGGAACTTAGTCACTTGGTATTTTGGAATTCCATCAAGTTCTTCTCATACATTGATTGGTTCGATTGCAGGTGCTGCCATTGCAGCATCTGGAGTCGGGGTTTTAAACTATAGCGGATTCACAAAAATTATTATTGCTTTATTAGCATCACCAATCATTGCGATTTGTGCCGGTTATTTAATGATGACAATAATGAAATTTATTTTTAAGAATATGAATCTTTATAAAACAAATAAAGGCTTCCGTATTATGCAAATTTTCACTGCAGCCATTCAATCATTTACCCACGGGACAAACGATGCTCAAAAGGCAATGGGTATTATTACGATGGCACTGATTGCAGCGAATTGGCAAACAACGGATGATGTACAAGGCTGGGTACGTTTTGCCTGTGCTTTAGCAATGGGTCTTGGTACATCGATCGGTGGCTATAAAATCATTAAAACAGTTGGCGGTAAAATCATGAAAATCCGTCCTGTAAACGGTGCCGCTGCGGACATTGCTTCTGCATCCATCATTTTCGGTGCGACATTAATTCACTTGCCTGTATCAACAACACATGTTATTTCATCTGCAATTATGGGTGTTGGTTCAGCACAAAATGTAAAAGGCGTAAACTGGGGTATGGCTCGTAAAATTGTCACAACTTGGATTATTACAATGCCTATTTCTGCTGTGATGGCAGCAATTATCTATACAGTATTAAATCTATTCTTTTAAAAAAGAGGGCAGGTATGTTTCGAAATTTTTTTCGGACAAACCTCCCTCTTTTCTTTTTTTCTATCAATCCATTACACTGTATTTATGGAAAAAGAAAGGCGGTAATTTATGAAACAGTTTGCAGCATTCATTACAAAATTCGCAAAACCGATTGTTCTACTATGGTCTGCACTTTTAATTGTTCTTGCAATTTTTGCGCTTCAACTCCCTTCTAAACTGCAAGGGGATGGTTTTTTCTACGACGGCGACCACTCGTATGTAACGAACGAGCTATCGGATACATTCAACTTACCTGCAAAAACGATTTTTGTACTTTTTGAAAATAAATCGGATGAGGAAATTTCATCAGCACTTGAAAGTTTAGAAACAATCGAAGAAATTCAATCCATTACATCTCCTGTAGGTGTTGAAGAATTAAACAAAGAAGGATATGCCTATGGAATGCTGGAGTTCGATAATACGGTGGATGATTACTTCCCTATTATTGATGAGCTGCGTGAAAAGCTTGGCGATATTAACGGTATCTCCATTACAGGAGAACCGGTTATTTCAAAGGATATTAATGTTGCGAGTCAAAATGATTTAATTAAAGCTGAAACGATTGGCCTTCCAATCGCCTTAATCGTTTTATTGTTAGCATTCGGTACGATCGTAGCTTCTTTACTGCCGATATTAGTCGGCGGTGCTACGGTTGTCATCACACTTGGTCTATTGACTCTATTAGGAGATAGTGTGAACTTATCGATTTTCGTGTTAAATATTGTCCCAATGCTCGGGTTAGCCTTAAGTATTGATTTTGCATTGCTGCTTATTAACCGATACCGTGAAGAACGCAATACACAATCGGTTGAGCAGTCTGTTCAAATTGCTATCCAAACAGCCGGACGCTCAATTATCTTTTCAGCGCTTTGTGTCATGATCGGTCTTGGCGCAATGATTGTCATAGATGTTGAAATATTCATGAACATCGCGCTTGGCGGGTCAATTGTTGTGTTGCTCGCTGTATTAACAGGTATTACACTTTTACCGGCAGCATTGACGATTTTAGGCGACCGTTTAAATAAAGGCCGTGTTTTCCGTATAAAACCAACTGCCTCTCGTTGGCAGAAGTTCGCCGCCTTTGTCATGAAACGTCCTGTCACAATTATCGTTGTGGCTATCATCTTGCTATGTGTTGCAATGGTGCCGATTAAGGATATCGAGTTAACTATTCCTTCTACGGAATCACTGCCGGAATCCTATGAGTCACGCCAAACGTTCGATACACTCGATGAACAATTCGGTCTCGGTGATAATACACCAGTATTCCTTCTGGCAGAAAATGATGAAGCCGGTGCTTGGGATACGACAGAAGGCCGCGAGAAAATACTCGATATCCAGCAGCAGTTGTTGGATGATCCGCTTGTTGATCGTATAACGTCAATGTTTACTGTGGCCAATATCGATTCTGTTGAAATGTGGGAAATGGCGAACAGCAACCCGCAAGCACCAGGTGCACTGGATGAAGTGGCGAAAAACTTTATTCAGGAAGATAAAATGTATATGGTCGCTTATTTAAATACAGAAGGTTCTTCATTCGAAGCACAGGATTTTGTACGCGACTGGAGTGAAAAGGACTTAGGTGTCGATTTCGCCTTATCCGGTCAAGCAAAGTTCAATCAGGAAATCTTTGATGAGATTTCGAGCAAGGTACTCATTGCCATTGCGATCATCATTGTATCAACCTTCTTTATTTTAATGATTGCGTTCCGTTCGATTTTAATTCCGTTGAAGGCGATCTTAATGAACATCCTTGGCTTAGGAGCGACATTCGGAATTCTCGTCTACATTTTCCAGTATGGCCATTTCGGTTTGGAAGCGACGACGATTGTACTGATTATTCCGGTGTTGACCTTCTGCTTAGTGTTCGGCTTAAGTATGGACTATGAAGTATTTTTAATTTCCCGTATTCAGGAGGAATATTTAAAAGGGGCAACAAATACGAAGGCAACGGTCGATGGACTTGTCTCGACGAGTAAAATTATTACATCAGCAGCGCTCATTATGATTGTTATTACCGGTGCATTCGCATTTACGGATGTCATGCCCGTGAAGCAAATCGGTGTCGGTATTGCGATCGCGATTGCCATTGATGCAACAATCATCCGCCTGATGCTCGTCCCAAGTTTCATGAAGTTGTTTGGTGACTGGAACTGGTGGCTGCCGTTTAGAAAGAATACTAGATAACGTTGAATAAATAGTCGTCCGGCCTTTTGTAAAGGGATCGGGCGGCTGTTTTATTTCGGTCAGGATTTTATTAGAACAATTGTCGGGGATATTAGAAGACGCAGTGAGGTTATTAGAACATCTGTAGTTTTTATTTGAAAACCGGGTGAAACGGGTGACTCTCCTTTCAATTAGAGGGGGTGCCGGGTGACCAATCTTGCGTTTATTAGAACTTCTCGTGCCGATATTGGAACAACTTGACGGGATATTAGCACTACCATCCCCTATATTAGAAAATCTCGAACACTTATTAGCACATTGAGCTTGTATATTAGAAAATGAGACTTTTATTAGAACTTTTTAAAATATATTAGACAATTCCACCTGTTTATTAGAAAATCATCCACCCCACACTCCCCAAAATAAAAAAATCCCCTTCATCACTATAACGATGAAGGGGATTTTAGAAATCAAAGCGACCAACCTAGCCTATATACAGTTGTTCCTCAAACGGCAGCACAACTGCATATGCTTCGCTCGACTCTTCGCTTTTGTTTAACTCGATCTGTTTCGGGTCTTTAGGTTCCCACAACATATAAAATGCTTGAATTACAATGACAATAACAACGGATGCTACTAAAATTGTACCGACGATAATCTTGACCATTTTATTTCCGGACATTTCTTTCGATGAATTCTGTTGTGCCATTCTTCAATTCCCTCACTTATCTATTTTGAAAGTCGGAAACCTTCCTCACGTAAATAAGCGATAGCATCTTCACGCGTACCGAAAGATTCCTCTAAATTTCCTTGATGATAAATATTCCAAGAACGATCATTAAACTCCAGCTCTAGTTTCGTTCCTTCACGCGATGTCCACGTCTCGACAATCGGTAAAATCTCTTCTTCTTCCTCAGATAAATAGTTGATTGAGTCGCGCACTATTTCACGTAACGCTTCCTCGCTGTAGTCACGAATATTGACTAGTCCGTTGTCGCCCGCTTCTTTTTCATATTTCAATAAGTCGCCGACGAAAACAAAGCCATTGCCGTTTGGATGCAACTTTTCTACAACAATCGATTTTTCGTAAAGGCTTCCTTCAAAATGATAATTCACACGTTTTAATGAAATTTCCTTTTTAGTCAACTGAGGAAATGATTCGATAATTTCTTGTTTTTGTTCAAATGTTAGCATTGTCTGCTCCTTTTAAATGTCTTTTCAATTATTAAGTATACCGTGTCCGGCGAAAATTAAAAAGCGAAGCATATGCTTATCACATATGCTCCGCAACTTAGCCATATAAACTAGGTTATACCGTCTTATTGGCAGTCTCCTTAATCTGTTTGCGTTCTTCATAAATATTTTGAACGATTACTTTAATGACGCAGTACGTAGGGATCGCAATCAGAATTCCGATAAACCCGGCAATATTACCTGCTGCCAATACGATTGAAATGACGGTCAACGGGTGTATATCCAAAGATCGTCCCATAACATTTGGTGTGATTAAGTTACTTTCTACTTGCTGTGCAACAAGCGTAATAACACCAACCCAAATAACGGAAATCGGATCATAAATCAATGCTACAATCACTGCCGGTACAAGTGAAATCCACGGACCGATAAATGGAATCATATTCATGAAAAATGCAAATAAAGCAAGTAATAATGAATATTCCAAACCAATGATTAAATAACCAATGTACATCATGATTGCGAGTAAAAAGCTTACCAATACTTGTCCTTGTACATAGCTTCTTAATACTTTATCAATGTCTTCTAATGTTTTTTTCACCCATGTACGGCGTTCCCCGGAAAATATACCATAAATTTGAGGAGCGAATTTTTCATGGTCTTTCAACATAAAAATAAAGAAAAATGGAGCTAATACTAATGTTAATGTGACGGTTACCGCCCCACTTAAGAAAGAAACAAGATATTTACTACTTGTGACAGCAATGTCTTGTATCGAATTGGTTACAGATGCTATAAACTCTTCTACTTGCGGAGGTAACATCGGAATATTTTCCTTATTATCTAAAATAAAATCAGCTGCTTCTTCAATATCCTTCGCGATCGTCGGTGCATTTTCAACAAGTCTGTTTACTTGGTTTGCAATTGGAGTGCCAACCAAAATCAAAAAACTTGCGAATAAACCCGCTATTATAAGAACAATCGTTATTAAACTACCCCATCTCGGCATACCCCGTTTTTCCAATATACGCTGCAATGGCTCTGAAATATAATAGAGCACCCCTCCGAGTAATAACGGTACAAGGATTGTTGTAAAAATAATGATAATCGGATTAAATATCGAATGAATTTCAATAAAGTATTTAATAATTAATAATGTTAATAAAATACCTACGCCAACTTGGAACCACAGTTTTCTTGTCATCGGCTCACTCTCTTTCCCAAACTTTCTTTTACTTTATATTTTTACTATAACTATGTACGTTTTAGCATGCCATAAAGGTTCATAAAATACAAAAAATAAAAAAGGTTTCTTCCGCAAAGGAGTCTTTGCGGAACAAACCTCTTAACTTTTATAGCTTTTTATCGTCAATTGAATTTAAATAGTCTTCGATTGTGCCTACAACCGACTCCACACAGCCTTCGTCAAATGGCGAGATTAAGCCCGCTTCTTCAACAAGTTTTGTGAAAGCAAATGACCCGCCTAGACTGCATAAATGCAGATAGTCTTTCCAAGCACCATCAAAGTCTTCGCGTGAACGTTTCCAAAACTGGAATGCACAAATTTGCGCTAACGTGTAGTCAATATAATAGAATGGGCTTGAATAAATATGACCTTGTCGTTGCCAAAAAGCTCCGGATTCCAAGTAGTCATGTCCATCATAATCGCGATGCGGTAAATATTTCGCCTCGATTTCTTTCCATGCAGCATTGCGCTCTGCTGGTGTCATTTGTGGATTTTCATACACGACATGCTGGAATTCATCTACTGCTACACCGTATGGTAAGAATAGTAACCCGCTGCTTAAATGCGAGAATTTATACTTATCTGTTTGGTGCTTGAAGAATAGCTCCATCCAAGGCCATGTAAAGAATTCCATACTCATAGAATGAATTTCTGCTGATTCATATGTCGGCCATAAGTATTCCGGAATTCCAATATTTCGGCTTGAATACACTTGGAATGCATGTCCTGCCTCATGTGTCAGTACATCAATATCTCCGGATGTGCCGTTAAAGTTCGAGAAGATGTACGGTGATTCGTAGTCTTCGATAAACGTACAGTATCCGCCGCTTTCCTTACCTTTTTTCGCAACTAAATCCATCAGGTCATGCTCGATCATATAGTTGAAGAACTCGCCTGTTTCCTTAGATAGTTCTTCGTACATTTTTTTACCGTTATCGATAATCCATTGCGGGTCACCTTGAGGTACGGCATTTCCTGTTAAGAATGTTAAGCCTTCATCATAGAATTTAAAGTCTTCCACACCGATGCGTTCTGCTTGGCGCTCATACAGTTTTGTTGCAAGCGGTACGATACTTTCACGCACTTGCTCGCGGAATTTGGCAACCATCTCTGCATTGTAGTCAACACGGTTCATATTGACATAGCCAAGTTCTACATAGTTTTTGAAGCCTAATTTTGTCGCAATTTCATGGCGAAGCTTCACTAAATCATCATAAATCTGATCGAACTTTTCTTTGTTTGAAGCATAGAAATCTGCACTCGCTTCACGTGCCGCTTTACGTACTTCACGTTCTGTCGATTCTGCATATGGTCCCAGCTGTGCCAGCGTCAATGTTTTGCCGTCAAACTCAATCTGAGCAGAAGCAACTAGCTTGCTGTATTCAGAAGTTAATCTGTTTTCCTTTTGCATAAGCTCGATTACTGCAGGCGAGAAACCTTTTAATAAGTTTTCAGCTAATGCAAATAGTTGCGTACCCCATTTTTCTTCCAGTTGTGCACGGAATGGCGACTTCACGAGTTCCGTATAGTAATTAAATACAAGCTCATCTGCCATTGGACTTACTTCATCAAAATAGTCACGCTCTTTTTGGTAATATTCATCATTCGTATCGATTGATGCACGTACATAGACGATATTGGCCATTGTAGAAAATGTGTTGCGAATCGCATTTAATTTTTCGATGACCTCGCTTTGTTCATCTACTGTAGTTGCAGCTTTAAACTCTTCTAATAATGCTGCTGTCTGTTCTTTCATTTGTTCTAGATCCGGACGTTTATAATCAAAGTCTTTAAATGTTACCAAACTCATTCACCCCATCTGTTCACTTCATTCGGAATTCGAAATTCCCTCTTTTATTATTTATGATTATGGCAAAAATTGCAATTATTTTCAGAATATTTATCCAGCTTTATTTTAGGTTAATAGACATAAAAATAAGCAGCCGAGAAAAGGTCTCTGCTGCTTATTCCGGTTTTTATATCTTGAACTTATTCATTTCCAATACGACTTGTTGTGAATGGCTATCCAATTCTTCAACCGCTTTTGTTAGATCATCGACTACGAGAGTTTGTTCATCTGAAGCAAGTGCCAAATGTTTGGCGTAGTCTGATGTATCGTTTACTAAGCGACTCATCTCCTCAGTTGAAGCTAGAATTTGCTCTGCACCAGCAGACATTTGCTCGACAACTGCTGAATCATCCTGAATTCGGTTGTTGACATTCAATACGGAATTCAAAATTTGGTTTAAACGCTGACCAATTTCACCTACTGCCATCGTTCCTTCTTTAACATCTGTAGTTGTCAGATCAATCTCAACTAGTAAACGATCCGTTATATGCGAGAAGTTTTGCAGATGATCTGAAATCTCCTCCGCTGATGATCTGGACATTTCCGCCAGTTTCTTTACTTCATCTGCTACAACGGCAAAACCTTTTCCGGCTTCCCCGGCACGCGCCGCTTCAATTGCAGCATTAAGCGCAAGTAAATTTGTCTGATCCGAAATATTCGTAATGACGGTCACCATTTCTTTAATGGAATGGAAGTTTTGCCCCATTTCCCTCACTAGCTTAGCCGTATTTTCTACCGATTTTTCTACCCCTTGAATCTGGTCAACTACCTTTCCGGAACTTTGTGCGCCATCTTCAACAAGGCTCGTCATATCGGAAGAAACTTCAGCAATCTCATTAAATGTATCGGCCAGTTTCTGAATGCCGATTGCCATTTCATTCATCGCAGCATTTACTTCATTATTGCTTACTTGCTGTAATGTCCCGCTGTGTGAAATCGTGGCGATATTTTCTACCATTTTTTCATTTGATGTGTTCACACGTTCTGTAGATGTTTCGATTAAATCGACTACTTCTCCCAGCCCATCTGTACGTTCCTTTAATACTTGGAATGTTGCAGATAACTCGACTAGTGAACTTTGGAAATTTTTAGCGAACGCTGTAACTTCATTATTCGTTTTAAAACTCAGCTTGTCCAACGTAGCCTGTGATTCAACAATATCACCTGAAGCTAGATTTTCTGCTGCCTTATTTAATGTTTGTAGTGGGGATAATGCCCGACGGATATAGGTATAAATCCCGATTAAAGCTACGATAAATATAATAATGAAAATAAGCGCTATAAGTGGGACAATCTCTTTTGCTACATTCTCTGTTAAAGAACTGATATACGAAGCATCGATATCAACACCTAAATAGGCAATCGTTTCTCCTGCATCATTTTTAATCGGAACAATGCCGGTAATATATTCACCGAAATCGCTGCTTAAAAGGTCTGATGCATATTGGCCGTCTTCGATAACGAGCTCAATATGCTCGTACTTTGTAGAACCTGATGGGTCACCCAGTTTCCCGGCGTTTTCAGTATCATCTGCCGGCATGCCATCAACTAAAAAGGAAATCTCCCCATTTTCTTCTGGTACAAAATAGGTGTAGGCATACATGACACCATTGTATTCACGTAATTCATTTAACTGTTCACGTAATTCCCAATAGGTTGCATTTTCACTTGGTTTTTCAATAAGCTGCTCATACTTTTGTACATCTATGTATTTTACGATATTGCTAGCTACTTCAATCGTACGTTCTTTTACGGATGATTGAACTGAACGCGCTGAGTTATATTGAAGCATAATGACGGTTAATAGCAAAATAACGGCGAAAATACTGCCGATCATCAGTATTATTCTACTACCTAATTTGTCCATTCTTTTCATAGCCTATTCTATCTCCTAGTATAATATTTAATTGTTTAATTTATTTTGAATTAAAGATTATTTAAATGCAACTTCTTTTCGTGAATCCTTTATATTATTAATGAATAATAAGTAAATAGAACTACCCATTTCCCGTTAGTTTCCAAAAGTAAATGAAGACAGAAAAAAAGCCCAAAGAATCATCTTTGGACTTAGATTTTTATTCGCCTAAATCAGCATTGTGGTAAACGCGTTGCACGTCTTCCAAATCTTCCAATGCATCAATCATTTTTTCAAACTTCACTAAATCATCACCAGTTAAAGCCACATCCGTCATTGGCAGCATCGTTAACTCTGCTACAGTAAAGTCTTCGATGCCCGCTCCTTTAAATGCTTCTTGCGTTGCATGGAACTGTTCCGGCTCAACATATACGATAATTGTGCCTTCTTCATCCATAATGTCACGCATATCTAAATCAGCTTCCATTAAAATTTCAAGAATTTCATCTTCTGATTTACCTTCAATTCCGAATACAGCTGTATTTTGGAACATATGCGCCGCTGAACCAGATACGCCCATATTACCGCCATTTTTACCGAATGCTGCACGTACTTCAGAAGCTGTACGGTTTACGTTGTTTGTTAATGCATCAACGATTACCATTGTACCTGCTACCCCAAAACCTTCGTAGCGTAATTCATCAAATTGCTCATCTCCGCCACCTTTTGCTTTGTCGATTGCTTTTTCAATAATATGTTTTGGTACAGAATACGTTTTTGCACGTTCCAAAACCGTTTTCAGTGCACGGTTTGATTCCGGATTTGGTTCACCTGATTTTGCTGCTACATAAATTTCACGACCGAATTTAGCATAAATACGACTATTTGCTGCGTCTTTCCCAGCCTTTTTATCTTTAATGTTATTCCATTTACGACCCATTTTATTCACTCTCTTTCATACTCTATTAGTAACGTTATTTAAAAACGAAAAAATATATTTAACTTATTTATTATACATAAACTTGAAATAATTTTAAATTACTCTGCATAAAAAAATTAAAAACCTATAGCACCATTTGGCATGCTATAGGTTTCGTTTATAATTTTGATGCCTCTAAGCTAAATGTATCGCCGCCTTGAAGTGTCCCGGCATTATATCCTTTTTTGAACCAGCGCATCCGTTGCTCGCTTGTACCATGTGTAAAGCTTTCCGGTACGACATATCCTTGCGCTTCCATCTGTAGTGTATCATCGCCAATGGCATTTGCTGCCGTTAATGCCTCCTCAAAATCGCCTTCTTCCAAATAGCCCTTGTCTTGGACATGATGTGCCCATACACCCGAGTAATAGTCAGCCTGAAGTTCCAAACGTTTCACTGCTTCATTGTACTTGGCTTGTGATACTTTTCCGTTTAACGCATGTACCTGTTCGGATGTGCCCAATAATGTTTGGACATGGTGCCCGACTTCATGCGCGACTACATAAGCCATCGCAAAATCACCCGGTGCATCAAACCGGTTTTTTAATTCTTTATAAAAACTTAAATCAATATACAGCTTATAATCTGCGGGACAATAAAATGGCCCGACCGCAGCACTTTGCATTCCGCATCCGGAGCTTACACTATCCGTAAACAATACGAGCGTCGGATTTTTGTAAGTTAATCCATTGTCAGCAAACAATTGTTGCCATATATCCTCTGTATCCGCAAGTACTACCGAAACGAACTCCGCCAGTTCCTCTTCTTCAGCGGTCGGTTCATAGTTTTCAGAAGTTGCACCGTTTTGCGTAATGCTCTTTGATACTTCCGAAACAACATCCCCTGCATCTCCGCCATTGAGCAATGTGAAAATAATGGCAATAATTATCCCGACGCCGCCAAGACCTCCACCGATTTTCCCGGCACTCATCCCACGGCGGTCCTCCACATTACTGCTTTTCCGTCTTCCTTTTACATCCATAGTGTTCCCCTCCACCTAAAACAGGCATTCTTTGCCCTATAATTACCCTATTTACGATTTCATATAACTTCTAATTTTAATTTGTAAAACAAAAGAAATCGAAGTAGTTTTCAATTCCACTTCGATTTCTTTCTAAACTTCGCCTAATACAAAAATAACTACCTTATAAATCGGCTTCGATCTTTTTCAACAATGCCTCGCAGCCTTCTACACATAGATCGTACGTTTCCTGGAAATCCCCTGTATACCATGGATCCGGAACATCTTTTTTATGTGTCGTCAGATCAAGGAAGCGGAACACTTTTGCATCAGCTTCAGCACGCAGCATTTCGATTGTATTTTTCACGTTGCTTTCATCCATACATACAATATAGTCAAAGCTGTCTAAATCGGAAGTGCATAACTGTCTTGCAAGCATACCGGTTGTCATAATTCCGTATTCCTGTAATTTTGCCGTCGTTCCTTTATGTGGCGGTTCTCCAATATGGTAATTGCTCGTGCCGGCTGAGTCGACTGTAATTTTATCCGTCAAACCACGTTTAGCGATTAAATCACGCATAACAGCTTCCGCCATCGGAGAACGGCAAATATTGCCCAAACATACGAATAGTACTTGCTTCATCTCTTTTCCACCCCTAATCAAAGAAGCCGCACGAAAGATTCCGCGCAGCTCCTGTTATTTTACTTCCGGGTGCATTTCCTTCAAATGTGCTGTCAATCGGTTCAGCTCATCTTCCAAAAATTGAACAGATTGTTCACGGCCTTCTTTTCCTGCCCCAACTGTAAATGGCTTCCCGTAAATTAAAT
This sequence comes from Solibacillus sp. FSL K6-1126, assembly GCF_038003445.1. NCBI lineage: Bacteria > Bacillati > Bacillota > Bacilli > Caryophanales > Caryophanaceae > Solibacillus > Solibacillus sp. FSL K6-1126. The sequence goes on from NZ_JBBOPD010000001.1 coordinate 3,984,641, forward strand.
AGCCTTTTTGGCGTTTGAATACACCTTTTGCATTTTTCGGACCGATATATGCAGCCGGCAAGATTTCAGTCTTCGCCAACTGGGCAATTGTCACTGCGCCGGCTTTTAGTTCCGAGTTTTCCGAACTTCTCGTTCCACTCGGGAAGATTCCGACTACTTTTCCTTCTTTAATAAGCTGTCGCGGGATTTTAATAACACTTGGTCCCGGATTATCGCGATCTACCGGGAATGCGTTCAATCTCGTAATGAGCCAACCTAATCCTTTGACATCAAATAATTGTTTCTTAGCCATAAAATGTACTTCTTTAGGCAGCATAGATATTCCTAGATTCAAAATATCGATATAGCCATTATGTGTACAGGCAACGACAAAGCCGCCTTCTTTCGGTATATTTTCTTTCCCGTATACCTTAGCCTTTGACCCGTTAACCCCTAAAATTCCATACACAACTCTTGCAATAAATTTATACACGTTTCATTCCTACCTTATCGTTAATCTCACTTTATTTTAATTGAAAGTAATACCATCATTCAATCACTACTGTTTTGCCGTCGTTCCCGCAATTTGCTCGATTAATGGAGGCAGCCAATCCTCAAGCTGACTAAACGAAAATCCTAATTGCTCCGCCTTGTCATTTTTCATATACCATGTTGCAGGTATGGCATATGGTGAACGGATTTCCTCTGTCCCAAGTAATGCTATTTTAGCGCGCTCCCCTGTCTTTTCTTCAATAAGAGAAATAAGGTCTTTTAACGAAATAACCCCATTTGCTATCGCATTAATTGGACCTTCCACATCTTCATTACCTGCCCACTGTAAAAATCGAGCGGCTTCTGTTGCCTGAATGAAGGACATTTCCGCATCCATGTTTAAAAATCCAATCGGTTCCTTATTAATAATGCGCTCAATATGGAAATGCAAACGGCGCGTATAATCATCTTCTCCCATGACAATCGGGAAACGGACCGCGACTACAGGGAACTCCGCATATTTATAAAATACCGCCTCTGCCAGACGTTTGCCTTCACCATACGTAAATTCATGTGTGTCTCCCATGATGATGCCATATGAAGTCGGATCAAAATCTTCTTCCGAATGCGGCTTTCCATCAGCCTCATATACAGCTAATGTAGAGGTGAAGACGAGCTTGCCGATTTTACCATTGAACAGATCGCATAGCTGTTTTGCCTCATTTGGCGAATAGCAAATATTATCATATACAATATCAAATATACGATTTTCCAATGCCTTCCCAAAAGCCTTCGTATCTTTACGATCCACTTTAATATGCTCCACTGCATCGCCAAAGGGATTTTCCGACATACCGCGTGTGACAATTGTTACTTCATGCTTTTGCTCCAATAAAAGCTCAACTAATTTACGGCCAAAAAATCGTGTCCCGCCTAATACTAAGATTTTCTTCATATACGATCACTCCATTCCAATTAATAAATCTAAATCAATTGTAATTTCCTGTAATTGAATACTTTCTTTATCGTTAATATGCCAGCCCATCGGTGTCATTTCAAGCAGGTTTTGTACTAAATGTGCTTCAAGTGGTACTGTATAGGTAATTCTTTTTACTTCTGCATTTGCAAAACTTGCTTTAAAACGCTCAACTGTTTCGGCATTTGTATAGCTTTCCTTTTCCGAATTTGCAAACGCCTGTTTACGCAGTTCTTTTAAGTAATTTTCCTGTGGCACAACTTTAATTACTTTACCGCCCCGTTTTAATAGCCGTTTAAATTCATCGTAATTTGCAGGTGACAAAATATTTAAAATCGCATCAAAAGATTGCTCGTTGAATGGACTATTGGCTAAATCACCTACACACCATAGCTGTTCAGGATTATACTTTGCCGCTGCGATTACCCCTTCTTTAGAAATATCAATTCCTACACCAACAGGGCGATCAAGCTGTTCGCAAATACGATGTAAATGAGAACCTTCACCACAACCTGTATCTAAAATTACCGGCTGTTCTACTGTGATTTCCCGGGCAATGGCGGCTTGTAACCGATCATAGATTCCTGCTTGAATGACAGTATGGCGAGACTCGAATAATTCTTTTCCATACATTGATTGGATAGGTCGATTTAACATATAAACATAGCCTTGTTTTGCCACATCAAATGTATGATTCGATAGACAGCTCATTTTTCCTTCATTGCTTATCTCTATTCCCTGTTGGCATATAGGACAAGCAAAAAGTTGGCTATTGAATTGAAATTGCTGAATACTTAACGCTCGTTTTGATAATAGACCCATTATGGATCCTCCTTCATATGTGTTCGCTAGTATCGTACCATAAACTCATTCAAATAAAAAAAGGAAATAGTGGTCACTACTCCCTTCAAATACTTTTCAATCTATAATAGTTGGCTCGTTGTCACAAATTCATAACCTTCTTCTTTCAAATACAATATAACTTCCTCTAAAGCATCTGCTGATTGCTGATGAATATCGTGCATTAAAATAATCCCATTGTCCTTTGCTTGTGATTTTAAATTTGCCAATGTCTTTTTCGGTGTTTTATGCTGCCAATCAAGTGTATCAATATTCCACAGAACCGGCTTTATATCATCGATCGATTCCCTTACTTTTTCATCTATTGCTCCAAACGGCGGTCGATACATCGTAGGCGTCTTTCCTGTTGCATCACAAATTGCCTCGTTTGCTCGGTCGATTTCTGCTCGCATTTGTTGTGCGTTTAGCTTCGTCAAGTTTTTGTGGCTCCACGTATGATTGGCAATTTCATGACCGAAAGCATCCGCTTTTTTCACGACATCAGGATATTTTACAACGTTTTGACCGAGCACAAAGAATGTTGCCTTCACTTCATACTTTTGCAGTGTCATTAAAATTTGATCGGTCACATTTTTATGTGGACCGTCATCGAACGTAAGTGCAATTTTTTTATGAACGGCCTGTTGTTCTGGAGGTTGTTGTTGTTCATTTTCTTGTACAACATCGGCCTTCGTATTATCCAATATATTTTCAACCTTTATGTATGTTGTACAATTTCTGACCGGTGCCCCTCCGTCATTCATATAAAACGGCATCATTTTATTTAAGCTGTCGGTTGGCTCGTTTATATAACCTCTGGAAGCGGATGGCTCATAATAAGCAGCATTCATCGAAACCGCTTTATTACTTGCGTAAGTTGACGGTGTATCGATCCATAGGCGATATCCGAAAACTATTAATATTCCACATAATATGCTGAGCACTGTTATTTTTTTGCCCATTCTACTACCCTCCTTTCCTCTTCTATTTATTAGACGTATGAAGAGAGCAAAAAGTTAATAAAATATTGGATTTTTTTATAAATTTTTCCCATAAAAATAGCAAAGTAGAAAAAACTACTTCGCTCTGTTTACTTTGTCGATGTGGCGGTTTTTGAATGTAATGTCGTATTTTTCCCGTGCATAAAGGCTTCTAATGCTGTGTACACACTTTCAATCTCTGTTTCTGATAATCGTTTTCCTTCAAGTGTTTTTGCCCATTTTTTTAATTCCGCCATTTTTAGCACTTCTACATTTGAAGATTGAACTTCAATCTGCTGAAATGAGCAACCATTCGTAAAAACTACGAGCGTTTCAAATATTGTACCTTTTACTTCCGGCAGCTGGTCTTTTAATACATGAGTTAAACGTTTTGTTTCATGGATCGGGTTATTAAATACTTGTTTTTTATTTTTATGTAATAGCTCAATCCATTCAATACCCTGCTCCCGTCCATTAATCCAGCCTGATTTATCTTTCACATTTACTACATAGATCCCTGATTCATGAAGTAAAAGTGCATCAATTGTTTGTACTTCATTATGAACAGGAAGTTGGAGATTCACCATTACTTTTTTTATACCTTGAACATGCTCCAATTCCTTTACTAGCTGATCGGATATTCGGACACTCTTATTCATAAGCACATCAAAATAGGTATAGCCGGTCAATTGATAAAATGTTGTATTGTCATGAGTATATAATTTAAAAATAATGTAACCAATAATCGCAATTAGAACGACCAATAAAAATAAGGTCATTGCGTTCACTCCTTGTCTGCGGCATCGCAGTTCATTTTATATAACACTAATGCCATTCCTAAATTTCTATAGGCTGTTGAGAGTTGGCTTTATGACTGTTTATAATCGGCAAAAGCTGATCCAGCTTTTGTATTTCATAAGTTGGCCGAATTGTTGATGGTACTGCATTAAACGGATTAAGCCAGCATGTATCGATTCCGGCATTTGCGCCACCGATAATATCAGCACTGTAGGAATCACCAATGATCATCGCCTTGTTCGGGTCGAAATTTGGAATTCGTTCAAAAACATAATCAAAAAATGGCTTCATCGGCTTTTGATAGCCTGTATTTTCCGAAACGAAAACTTGCTTAAAATAAGGTGCCAAGCCTGTCACTTGGAGGCGTTTCATTTGTGTCTCGGCCAACCCATTCGATGTGATATACAGTTCATACTCAGGTTCCAATGTATTAATCAGCTCCAATGCGCCTTCAACAAACACTTTACTTTCCGCTAAATAGCCTCGGTACTCAGCGTCCAATGCCTTGCCATCCACTTCAATGCCAAAATGCTCAAATGTCTTGCCAAATCGGGTTTCCATTAAAATGTCACGAGTGATCAGCCCTTCTTCAAGCGAGCGCCATAAGCCCGTATTAATTTTTCGGTAAACATCCTCGGTCTGGGGTGTCAATGGAAGCTGATATGCTTCAAATAACTTCGGCAGTGCCAACTTTTCGGCAGCTTTAAAATCCAATAATGTATCATCCAAGTCAAATAATAAAAATTGATATTCCTTCATATGTGTACTCCGTTTCCATTATACTAATATATTAGCTTATCATAATCGAATCACAATTTTAACTATTTACACTACTCCTAATTTTCGATAGCATGAGAGTATTGCTCTATGTAAAGAAAGAAGGGTTCTTTTATGGGATTTGAGTTAGACCCACAACTAGTTATTATTTTAATTTGTTTTGGTTTTTTAGCAGCCTTTATCGATTCTGTTGTGGGAGGCGGTGGGCTTATTTCCCTGCCTGCATTAATGTTTGCCGGGCTAAATCCCTCTGCAGCTGTTGCAACAAACAAACTGGCCGGGACGATGGGATCATTAACGAGTACTATTACTTTTTATCGGTCTGGAAAGCTTGATATTAAATCCGTAATGAAGTATTTCCCATGGGTTTTTATTAGTTCCATGATTGGGGCTTGGATTGTCCATTTACTTGATCCAAATTTATTGAAACCATTAATGCTGATCATGCTGGCAGCTGTAGCAGTCTATACAATATTCAAAAAAGATTGGGGCAGCATTTCGGCGGTTAAAACTCTTTCAAAAACAAAGTATGTTTTATTTTTCCTAGTGATTTCACTAATTGGTTTTTATGATGGATTTTTAGGTCCTGGTACGGGGTCATTCCTGATTTTTGCATTTCTCATGGTCGGCTATGATTTTTTAAAGGCAGCCGGTAATGCAAAACTTCTTAATTTCGGGAGTAATATCGGGGCACTTTTAATGTTTATCTATTTAGGGCAAATCAATTATACATATGGCTTGATTATGGGGGCCGCTCAAATTGTCGGAGCAATTGTCGGTTCACGGTTTGCGATTAAACGCGGGAGTGGCTATGTGCGTGTCCTTTTCATTATTGTTACGATTACGCTACTTGCGAAAAATGGATATGATTTCTTCATGAAATAGAATGTATCGGATGTCCAATTATTGGGCATCTTTTTTAATTTAAAAAGCCCCGAAATATATTCGGGGCTGAGTTCTTATTGCATTTCTTTTGTCGGTCCCATTACTGGAGGTACCGGTAAACCTGCTTGGCGTAGTAATACTGTCATTTGGCCAATATGATGCGTTTGGTGTGTGATCACTTTGCTAAGTAGCTCACCGCGCTTCATCATACCACCAAATGCAGGTACCTCTTCTAAAAGCTGCTCCTCTGTTAATGTTGCCGCTTCTTTTTTATAAGCTTCGCGCACCATTTCATACTTCTCCACAATTTCCGTCATTGTCGCCGGCTGTTGCATATCAGGGCCTGGACCCGGAATCTGCAATCCTGCAAAATGGCCGAATGCGCCTGCTACACTTACTAAATGCCATGATAACCATCCTAATGAATTGTGATCATTTACGATGGCGATATGCATTTTGTCATCTGGAATGGCTTGCATTACTTTCAATGCTCCTTTTGATGAGATTGCCCAATCTTTTACAAAATCTTCTGCTACACGATACATTAACAATTCCCCTTTACTACGATTTATTTTTATCATACCGAATAAGAACGGATTGCGCTATAAATCAACATTTCAGATTTTTAATCAAGGTATATAATCCAGTAAGATGCTCCATATTTCAACTTTTTCATCAAAGGTTTTAATATTCTTCCCTGGAATCGGGCTTGTAGATGGCATTTTTTTATATGCCCGTCCATCCAATACTTGGAGCCCAATATGTCTTTTAAAAACATCAAAGCTTTTCCCGCCATTAAATAGGACAAGCTGTATTTGCGGGTATTTTTTAAACAGCTCCGAAAAGTTATTCGGTATTTCATTTTTTATTGTTGCATCAAGACTTCCTTCACGTTCACAGCTTTCGATGGAATCCCATAGCCCGATACAATGTTTACGAAGAAGTGCGATTCTTTCGTTATAGTCTTCCGGAATATCGATTGCTAGAAGCTTTCCTATAATTGGCCAAAAATGATTCCGTTGGTTGCCGTAGTATTGCTGTTTTTCCAGTGACTGCTTTCCTGGCATTGAGCCAAGAATAAGCACTTTTGTTTTCCCATCCACAATCGGAGGTAATATATTTTGGATTAGCTCCATCACAACTCCCACCATTCTTTACTGTTATTTTAATGATAAAAGAACCACATATAAGTATGCGGTTCTTTCACTCTATTATTCTTTTTTATATACAATTGATCCATTAACAACGGTCAATAATGCATTCGCCTGTAAAATGTCTTCAGCGCTGCAGTTCATTAAATCCGTATCGAGTATTGTAAAATCGGCATCATACCCTTGTCGGATATATCCGCGTTCGTCTTCTTTAGAAATTGCTTCGGCACTGCCAACGGTGTACATTTTCACTGCCTCATAACGGGTAAGCTTTTGTTCAGCATTATAGCCTTCATGTGTATCTTTCGGTTTCTTTCGCTCCACTGCCGCATATATTGTTTCAAATGGACTCATCGCTTCAATCGGGGCATCAGTACCTGCCGCACATATTAAACCTTCTTCTATAAACGTTTTCCACGCATAATGATGACCAGGGCGATTTTCACCAAGCTTCTCTGTTACCCATGGATAATCCGATGTAACAAAGGCCGGCTGCAAATCCAATATAATCGACAGCTTCTTCATTCGGGTAAGATGTTCTTCCGATACGATGCAGCAATGGATCAGGCGATCGCGCTTCCCGTCAGCTACAGGATATTTCTCTAAATATTGAAGCACCTGTTCCATTGCGCCATCACCGATTATATGAATGGCTACGGCTTCATTATACTTCCGTGCTAATTGTATGAGTGCTTCCATTTGTTCATCCGTATGAATGAGCATCCCTTTATTATGTTCATCATTTGCATATGGCGCCAATAATGCAGCCGTAGAGCCACCTAATGAACCATCCGCAAAAATTTTCATCGCACCCGCCTCAATAAATGGCTCATCAAATTGTGCATTGTCCGTTACCATTTCCTCAAATACCGTATGATGACGCAATAAATTGACACGGAAATGCTTTCGTTCACCTATTACGCTATGATAGGCAGTCAGCGGATTCGTATAATGGCCGTAATAGCCCATCTCTTCTGTATGCCCACCAGTTAAACCATAGGATTGCATATGTTCAATGGCCAGCTGCAATACTTCCGCTAAACTTTCAATATAGCTTTCTCCCTCTTGTTTGAATAGTGATGACACTAGGTTCGTTGCCTGTTCATACAACAATCCGTTCAGCTCACCGTTTTCATGGCGTCCAATCTTTCCGCCTTCGGGATTTTCAGTATCTATTGTAATACCCGCTAAATGAAGTGTGGTTGAATTCACTAAAGCAACATGGTGGCACACACGATTAAGGAATAGAGGGTTTTTTGTTACTGCATCCAATTCCTCTTTCGTTGGAATACGGCCATCTGTAAATTGATTTTCATTCCATCCGTCCCCAATGAGCCACTGCCCATCCTGTAGTTGGCTTGCCGCATTTTTAACCAGTTGCACAAGCTCTTCCCCACTTGTTGCTACTGTCAAATCAAGACGCATCAACTTTTCACCGTGTCCTATCATATGGAGATGACTATCTACAAAGCCGGGGTACATAACTGCGCCCTGCAAGTCGATAACATCATCTGCATATACTAGTAAATCGTCGAAAGCCCCTGTCTCCACGATTTTACCATCTTGTACAAGCACTGCCTGAACGGTCGCCCCTTCTTGCTCCATCGTATATATTTTGCCATTAGTCCATAGCTGCCTCATCTTCCGCTATCCCCCATCTACATATCAAAATCTTGTCGTGCATATGGTTCACCTATATTCATATGATCGAGAATCGGTTCATCTGATCCTTTATAAATAAACGTGATATCCTGCAATTCAGGTAAATTCTCAAAATAAGAGCGTGCTAACGTTTCAACAAACATATTGGCACCTGCAGAACCTTGAATCGTATATATATCGTCACCTAAATTAAGCACTAAGCTCTTATCCTTATTTTCCATTGTATAGTCAAGCAACACTACATCATGCTCATTTACTGTTGAAAAAATAAACGGCACCAGTTCTTCGTCATCGCTATTGAAATTTTCTTCAAATGGAACGGTATTCTCTGCATTCTCATCTGATTTATATAATGTAATCTTTTCCTCTTTCACTTTAGAGCTACCTTGTGTCACATTGTCTGTATTATTTCCCGGGACATTATTTACATCATCACTCATCTCTTTTGTCCCGCACGCTGCGAGCACGAGCGCAAATAACATGACCAATAACAATTTCTTCATCATTGCCTCACTCCTTTTGATGTATTACTTTCAAGATACAGAATAAATAAACAATTTTCAAACTTCCGATGACTTTTCTAAGTACTTGTTACGCTCAAAACATAGCTAAGTTTATCTAAATATAAGTAAACCATTAAATTTCAATACTGAAAATAAAATGTTTTCAAAAAATATTGACAATGGTAATTACCTCCAATATTATTAAGGAACACTAAATAAATTAAAACAAGGAAAGGAGTTTAGGGATATGATGACACCAATTGTAAAGTTACCAATTTCAACAGCGACAATTTCATATTGCCCTAACCTGAACTTTTGTTTTAATTTCGCACGTACTTGTAAATAAAAAGCACAGGTGTGGACTCCCCCTGTGCCCTTTTCGTTTTGACACCTTTTCGAAAAATCGGAATAGGTGTCTTTTTTGTTTGCATTGGCCGTGTTTTTAAATATCCGCGGAAAATGTACGATGCATTTTAGTGTAACAACATTTTAGGAGGGCTTTATATGACTATCATTTGGCAGCGAAAACTATTAAAAATGGATCGATACGATGATGGGTAGCAACACGATCAACAATGAAGAAAGAAGGTATACGTAATGTTTAATGTATTTGTGAAATTAAAGTGGTTTTTAAAACTGTACCGTAAGCAATATACAATTGCGATTGTGCTCCTTATGCTGGCGAGCTTTATCGAAGTCTTGCCGCCATGGATTTTAGGGGAAGCCATTGATGACATGACAAATGGAGATATGGATCAGATGCAGCTGCTTAAGTATGTAGGCTTCGTTATTGGCGCTGCCATCGTGAGCTACGCTTTAAACTTCATCTGGCAATACCAGCTGTTTGGCGGTTCGATCGCACTGGACCGTATATTACGTAAAAAACTGATGCACCAGTTTTTAAAAATGACTCCTACATTTTATGAAAAAAACCGTACCGGTGACTTAATGGCAAAAGCTACAAACGACTTGAATGCCGTAACATTGACAGCTGGCTTTGGTATTATGACACTCATTGATTCCACGGTCTATATGGCATTGATTATTTTAGCAATGGGCTTTTTCATTTCTTGGAAGCTGACATTTTTCGCGATGCTCCCGATTCCTGTCATGGCTCTAATCATTCAATATTTAGGAAAAATTGTTCATGAACGTTATATGAAAGCACAGGATGCATTCGGAGAGATGAATGACAATGTGTTGGAATCTGTTGCGGGAACTCGCGTAATCCGCGCGTACGTTCAAGAAGGAAAAGATGAAGAACGCTTCGCTGAAATGAGCGAAAACATTTTTGCCAAAAACATGCGCGTCGCTTATATTAACGGACTCTTTATGCCAATCACAAAAATTGGAACTGGCATTTGTTATGTAATCGCATTGGGCTATGGTGCTGTTCTTGTCTCAAATTCTGAGCTAACGGTCGGTCAGCTCGTTTCATTCAACGTATATTTAGGTTTGGCAATTTGGCCAATGTTTGCTATTGGCGAGCTGATCAATGTCATGCAGCAAGGGAGTGCTTCACTTGACCGTGTACAGGACACATTGGAATATGAAGCGGATGTACAAAACCCTCCTTCACCAATGACGCACCAAGTACCAAATTCTATCGGGTTTTCTGAGTTTACATTCCAGTATCCTCTATCTCAGGTAAAAAACTTGCAGCAAATCTCACTGAATCTGAAAAAAGGGCAGACACTCGGTATTGTCGGTAAAACAGGTGCAGGGAAAACAACATTTATTCGCCAACTGTTACGTGAATATCCGTTAGGCAATGGGCAAATCACCATTAATGATACGGACTTGGCACAAATGACAAAAGAACAAATATTGGACTGGATCGGCTATGTGCCACAGGACCATGTACTATTTTCCCGCACAATCCGCGAAAACATTTTATTCGGGAAAGAGGATGCTACGATTGGCGAAATCGAGGAAGCCATTCGTTTAGCAGACTTTGAAAAAGATTTATCAAATTTACCGCTTGGCATTGAAACACTTGTCGGTGAAAAAGGCGTATCTTTATCAGGTGGTCAAAAACAACGTGTATCAATCGCACGTGCCTTAATTAAAGATCCGGAAATTTTAATTTTGGACGATTCTTTATCAGCAGTCGATGCGAAAACAGAATCAAAAATCATTGAAAATATACAAACAGAGCGCGCTGGAAAAACGACAATCATTTCAACTCACCGCCTGTCAGGTATTCAGCATGCGGATGAAATAATCGTGCTGGATGGTGGTTATATCGTTGAACGAGGTACACATGAAGAGCTTCTACGCTTAGGTGGTTGGTACAAAGAGCAGTTTGACCGCCAGCAGCTTGAGGAGGTGGAGCAATGAGTACATCAAAACGACTGTACCTGTATGCTTTGAAATTTAAAAAACCGATTTTAATCGGATTAGCCTTATTAACAATTGCCGTTGCAACAGATATTGCCGGACCGTTCATTGCCAAATATATTATCGACCATCATATGGAACCGGGTAATCTGGAAGTAGAACCGATTGCAATCTTATTATCGATTTTCTTCTTATTGTCTGTTCTGACAGCAGTGTTCCGATATTTAATGTTCATCTTTTTACAACGAGGTGCAAACTTCGTTATTCAGCAGTTACGGAAGGATGTTTTCGGTCATATTCAAAAGCTACCAATTGAATACTTCGATAACCTGCCGGCCGGTAAAGTTGTAGCCCGTGTCACAAATGATACAGAGGCAATCCGCAACCTGTATGTAACTGTACTTTCGCAATTTGCGAACAGCTTTATTACCATTGCAGGGGTATATATAGCATTATTTATACTAAATTGGAAAATGGCACTGTTTGCTCTATTGCTTGTTCCGATTGTTTATATTTGGATGATTTTATACCGGAAATTCGCTTCCCAGTACAACCATATTATTCGAACAAAAATTGCGGACATTAACGCAATGATCAACGAATCGATTAATGGGATGACGATTATTCAGGCATTCCGCCGTGAAGAACAGATGAAGCAAGAGTTCGACGAGATGAATGATGAACATTACAAATACAACCGTAAGCTTTTATTGCTGGACTCTGCGACATCACATAACCTCGTAAATATTTTACGTCTTGGAATGTTTGCAGTTTTCGTTTATTACTTCGGCACCCAATCAATGACAATGCCTGAAGCAGTATCAGCCGGTACGCTATATGCGTTTGTTGATTATATTACACGCCTGTTCAATCCGATTACGAACTTAGTCAACCAGTTCTCTCAGCTGGAACGATCTTTAGTTGCAGGATCTCGGGTATTTGAACTGCTTGATCAGCAAGGGGAAGCTGTAAGTACAGAACGAATCGAACGCTATAAAGGAAATGTTGTGTTTGATCATGTATCATTCGCCTATAAAAATGATGAATATGTATTGAAAAATATTCATTTTGAAGCAAAAGAAGGCGAAACGATCGCACTTGTCGGTCATACAGGTTCAGGGAAAAGCTCAATTATGAATTTACTGTTCCGCTTCTACGACCCGCAAAAAGGCCGAATTATCATTGACGGGAAAGATATTACGAAACTTCCTCGCCAAGCGATCCGCGAACATATGGGAATCGTGTTGCAGGATCCGTATTTGTTCACCGGAACGATTGCCTCGAACATTAGCCTAAATGATAAGCGGATTTCAAGAGAAACTGTTGAAAAAGCGCTAGAAGCAGTCGGTGGCGAACGTGTTTTATCGAAATTCGAAAAAGGAATTGATGAGCCTGTTATTGAAAAAGGAAGTACCCTTTCTTCCGGACAGCGCCAGTTAATTTCGTTTGCGCGTGCGCTTGCATTTGATCCGGCTATTCTTATTCTGGATGAGGCGACATCGAATATCGACTCAGAAACAGAGGAAATTATTCAGCACGCAATGGATGTATTGAAAAAGGGACGTACGACATTTATTATCGCCCACCGACTTTCCACTATTAAAAATGCAGATAAAATTTTAGTATTGGACCGTGGTGAAATTGTTGAACAAGGCAGCCATGATGAACTTGTCGCACTTGGCGGTAAGTATGAACTTATGTATCGCCTGCAATCCGGTTCATTAACTTCTTCATAAAAAGAAGCGTACAGCCCCCTTCATTAGGGAGCTGTACGCTTTTTGCTATTCTTTAAGCTTTTTATTCGGCCAGTATGACCACTTACCAAATACCGTAATAAGGGCTGGTACGAGCAATGGACGTACGACAAACGTATCAAGCAGTACCCCAACCGCTGTAACAATACCGAATTGTACTAATAGCTGAATTGGTAATGATGCCAATACTAAGAATGTACCCGCTAAAATCAGACCCGCTGACGTAATAACTGCACCTGTTGAAGCAATACCATTTGAAATAGCTTGCTTATGCGCAGCGCCGCGTTTACGGTTTTTCCATATATCAGAAATCATGAAAATATTATAGTCGTTACCTAATGCGATAATAAATACGAAACTATATAGCGGAATCGAACTTGCCATTGCTTCGTGTCCTAAACCGTAATGGATGATCAGCCAACCTGCACCTAAAGCAGAGAAGAAGGATATCACTACTGTTACCATTAATTGAATTGATGTAATTAGAGCTCGTAAGTAAGCTAATAATACGATGAAAATAATAATAATCATAACAGGCTGAATAATGTTTTCATCGCCCGACTGAACAACTTTTGTATCTAGTTGAGAGCTTGTTTCGCCCCCTATCCAGAATTGGCCGTCTTTCAGATTGCTATCCGCAAGAATTCCCTTAACATCGTCTTTCATTTGCTCAACATCATCCATTGCTTCATTCGAATATGGATTTTTATCCAAATCGATTTCATAAAGTTGGATATTGTTATTTGTCTCACCTGTACGCATTTCTTTTACTACACCGACATATGGAAGCCTTAACAGTTGCTCTGTAATGTCCAGATCAGTACCTTCACTGTCTATTAATAACTGAACCGGTGCCAATTCGCCTGGTGTAAAGTTTTCTTCAATAATTTTAAATCCTTCACGTGAAGGCATATCTTCAGGGAATGAAGATATTAAATCGTAATTGTATTTAATATTTGTGGAAGCGAATGCTAAACCGATTAAAACCGCTCCCGCTACAATAATGACAAGCCATGGTTTTGATGTAACAAATTCACCAATCGCACGCATATAACGGTGATTTGGTTTACGTGGTTTATATGGTTTGTTTTTCTTTTCTGCATTCGCTTTTTCAGCTTCCTCCGTACGAGGAACAAACGGCCAAAATGCTGCACGGCCTAAAATGCCAAGAACGGCAGGGAGCAATGTAACTACGGCAAATCCTGTAATTAATACACCAAAGCTGAATGGAACGGCAAAACGCTGGAATGCGCCGTAATCTGCCAATGCCAATGTCGCTAAACCGATTACAACTGTTAAACCACTCATTACAATTGCGCCTGTTGATTCACGAACAGCCGATGCCAATGCCGTAAATTTATTATCTTCAGTCAACAATATGTCTCGATAACGTGTAATTAAAAATAAACAATAGTCCGTACCTGCACCAAACAGTAAAACAATCATAATCGCTACCGCTTGCGCATCTTTATCGATCCATCCATTTTCAGCCATAGCACCCAGTAAAGGACTTACAACTAAATATGCAATCCCTACTACTACTAACGGGATAATCGCTAAAATTGGCGAACGATAAATTACTAATAAGATGACTAAAATTATAATTACAGTGGCAATCATAAGTTGTACGTCAGCTGCTTTGAATAGATCCGTCGCATCAATAGAGATACCAACCGGTCCAGAAAATCGGGCATGAAGTCCTTCATCTTCCAAGTTTGTATCATACGGATTTTCTCCGAATTGGCTTTCTGTACGTTCTTGAATAATCGCTAAATTTTCTTTTAAAACATCTGAGTTTTTCTCAGTTGAGAAGAAAACAGGTGTGACAAGTGCTGCACCGTTCTCAGAAAGTGAACCCATTAATGCTGTAACGGGAAGTTCATGGAATGGCGGAATTGTTTCCTGCCCATCTAACGGCTCATCTGCCAGTTGTTTGTATAACCCTTGAATATTTGTCAGATCTTCTTCTGTAAGACCTGATTCGTTGTACCAAGTAATTAATAGTGGTATACCACTATCTGACGAGAATTCTTCTTCCATAATGTTTCCTGCTTGAATCGAAGTATAAGTATCAGGGATTTCATCACCCGAATAGTTTTCAACACTATTAACTTGCGGGAAGATAAGTGCAAACACAACCGCAAACATAATCCATAATGCAACAACTATCCAACGTGTTTTTTTACCGCCCATTACACTTCCCCATTTTTCCAATGGATGTTTAGCCATAACATAGCCCCCCTCTTCTTCTTTTTAGCTCTCCAAATATTACAAGGTACTCATGACATTTTATGGTACCCTTAACTCAAGTTATACAAACATTGTACAATATACGAAAAACATTTGACAAGTACTTTCTTTTTCGGTTGAATAGAGTTTAATAAAGGATCACTTTAGGAGGTGGTAAAATATGACTAAAAAGACTTATTCGATACAACAAGTATCCAGCTTAACAAATCTTTCTAAACAACTGATCCGAAAATGGGAAGATCGCTACCAAATCATTCAACCCGACAGATTAGACAATGGCTATCGAGTGTATACGGAAGATGAAGTTCAGACGTTAATGCAGCTGAAACAATATATAAATAGCGGTATGACAATCAAACAGGCGGTAGATCACTACATTAAAAATAAGGATATACCAGAAGCAGACCCTGTATCATTCTTCCACAAAGCACTGATCCAGGCTGGTACAGAAGCAAATGAGCATGAAATTTTGCATTTGCTAGAACAAGCCCACCATAAATTCGGAGTAGAGAAGCTGATTCAGGACATTGTCGTTCCCTTCCTTCATGAAGTCGGACAGCTATGGTGTGAAAAAGCATGGGGAGAATATCAAGAAGCTATTAGCAGTCAAACAGTGCGTGACTTTTTAAGCCACATTCGTCGACACTTTTTTGTTCCGGACGATGCGCCACTCGCGTTAGGGAGCTGTCTACCTGGAGAGAGACATGAAATCCCAATGCAAATTTTGCTTATTCAATGTATGTTGCGAGGTTACCGTACATTAATGCTCGGTCCTTCACCTGCTCCAACAGCAATACAATCTGCCATCGCCCTGAAGAAGCCGGCTATTGTTTTGCTAACCGGATCAACTGAGATTGCATACAACGAATTTGCCCAATCCGTTCACACACTTGAAAAATTAGCACAAGTTCACGAACATATTTCATTTTTTATAGGGGGTGCAGGTACAGAACAATTTTATGAACAGTTCCAATTAAAAGCATTAAAATTAGCACGAACAATTGAGGATATCCTTCCTCCCGCTAACCTTTAGGAATATTGTATACTGAGCTCACTGTATTTTCCATTTACAGCGAGCTTTTTTCTGCTTGTTTCCAGGAATCAAAAATTGACCACTTTGCTTATTCGCAAAATGGTCAATCTTTAGACTGTCTATACTGTTTTTTGAGTTTTAATTTTACGCATCTTTCGTTTCATCCGGCTGGTTTTTACGTTCACTGCCTGATGTCGTTTTTGTGTTTGCATTATGTTTCTCATCTTTTACTTGATCATTTAATTCTTCCACCGGGATTGGATCCACAAATTTCATTTCCTCATCTATATCGAAAATGCTTTCCTTTTCGGTATTTAATAAATCCGGATTATCAAGCTTTTTATGCTTTATTTTATCGTCTCTCATTAATAAAAGCCTCCTTTTCGAATAGTCTCCTATCCTTTACCCGAAAAAAGAGATCGTTACACTTTTACTTTCAAATACATGTTTTCTTAACTTTTAAAATCTAAGCCTTTCTCTGCCAACGCATGTTTTAATGTGGGCAATGTCGCAGGTCCAATACCATGCAATTTTAAAATTTCTTTTTCCGTATAATCAGCAAGCTGCGCCAACTCGGTAATCCCTGCGTTTATCAGCGCATTACATGCAGGTGAGGATAAGCGAGATAAAAATCCTTCTGACGGTTTATTCTCCTGCTCACATTTAGGGCATGTTCCACAATCAGTACTTTTATAATACCGATGACCCACCGGACAAATGCGCAATGTCCTTTCCCTTTTCACCATTCCCATCAACTCCTCTTTCAGTTACAGTTTTATCTACTCTTCATTATTCTACCGTTCAAAAAAATCCGTTGCACGATTTTACGTACAACGGATTTCAATTTATGCTTTTACAAAATCACGTGAATCAACATTTCGAATCATATAGTCAAATGCCCCTAAAGCTGCTGTTGCGCCAGAACCCATTGAAATGACAATTTGTTTATACACCGTATCCGTGCAATCACCTGCAGCAAAGACTCCCGGAATATTTGTAGCCCCGTGGTTATCTACAATAATTTCACCATGCGCATTCATGTTTACCGTCCCTTTAAGGAACTCTGTATTTGGCAATAAACCAATTTGAATGAATACACCTTGTAATTCAATATGTTTTTCTTCACCAGTAGCAACGTCTTTATACATTAAACCATTCACTTTATCCGTTCCTGTAATTTCAGTAGTTAAAGCATTCGTAATGACTGTAACGTTTTTTAAACTGTAAACGCGCTCTTGTAACACTTTATCCGCCTTCAACTCACTGTTACGCTGTATTAGCGTAACATGATTTACAATACCTGCTAGGTCAATAGCCGCTTCTACACCAGAGTTACCGCCACCGATTACCGCTACATCTTTCCCTTTAAAAATCGGACCGTCACAATGCGGACAATACGCAACACCTTTATTTTTAAATTCTTCCTCACCAGGCACCTCTAGTTGACGATAACGAGCACCCGTAGAAAGGATAACTGTTTTCCCTTTTAATACCGCGCCATTTTCTAACGTTACTTCAATAAAATCTTTTTTCTCGATCTTTGCAGCACGTTGGGATTTCATCACATCGATATCATAGTCTAATACATGCGCTTCTAAGCTTGATACAAATGCCGGACCTTCTGTTGCCTTTGTTCCAATAATATTTTCGATCGATAACGTATCGTTAACTTGACCACCGAAGCGATCGGCTACAATACCTGTACGAATCCCTTTACGCGCCGAATAAATAGCGGCTGCAGAACCGGCAGGACCGCCACCTACTACTAATACATCAAAAGCTTCTTTATCTGCAAATTCCGAGCCGTCTGATACTTCACCTAACTTTGTTAAAATATCTTCCAGCTCCATACGACCACCACCGAAGTTTTCGCCGTTTAAATATACAGTAGGCACCGCCATAATATCTCGCTCTTTAATTTCAGATTGGAATGCTCCACCTTCGACCATCGTGTTCGAGATATTCGGATTTAAAACCGCCATAATGTTTAAAGCCTGCACTACATCCGGGCAGTTGTGACAAGTTAAACTTACATACGTTTCAAACTTCAACGGCTGTTTGATCGCCTGAATACGCTTTACAACTGCTGCATCAATTTTTGGTGCACGTCCTGAAACTTGTAAAAGCGCTAAAACTAATGATGTAAATTCATGACCAAGTGGTAACCCGGCAAATGTAATACCAGATTCTCCTTCGCCTACTTTATTAATACTGAAACTTGGTGTACGTTCTAATAAAGCATGTTGCACCGTAATACGAGGAGACATCTTTTCCAACTCTTCAACTAAATTGAGCATTTCTTGCGATGTCTTGTCGTCATTAACGCTCACTTTAATTAATAAATCACCTTCCAGCATTGATAAATACTGTTGTAATTGCGCTTTAATTTGATTATCTAACACTGCACAAGCTGCTGTATGAACCCCACTTACCGTTCTCTCCCGAAAAATAAGCGGCCATTCTCTCTCTAATACAGCAAACCCTTCACCTCTTTCATATTAAATTAGAAGATAGAGAGCTTACCTTTCTTTTCCCTATTTAAAAACAGAGCGACAAAAATCAAGCCGTAACGGTTGTTTTTTGTCGCTTACTTGTTGTTATTTAATTACGCAAAGGCGTAATTGATTTCTTAGATTTTACCTACTAAATCTAAGCTTGGTGTTAAAGTTTCGCCGCCTTCTTCCCATTTAGCTGGGCAAACTTCACCTGGATTGTTACGTACATATTGAGCTGCTTTAATTTTGTTCACTAAAATCGAAGCGTCACGGCCGATGCCGCCAGCATTAATTTCTAATGCTTGTACAATACCGTCTGGATCGATGATAAATGTACCGCGCTCTGCTAAACCATCTTCTTCGTTTAATACATCAAATGCCTTAGAAATTGTATGAGATGGGTCGCCAATCATGATGTACTCAATTTTGCCAATTGTTTCAGAAGTATCGTGCCATGCTTTGTGAGTGAAGTGTGTATCAGTCGATACTGAGTAAACTTCCACTCCTAAAGATTTTAAAGTAGCATATTCGTTTTGTAAGTCTTCCAACTCTGTTGGGCAAACGAATGTGAAGTCTGCTGGGTAGAAGCATACTACTGACCATTGTCCTTTGAAGTTTTCTGAAGTTACGTCGATGAATTCACCTTTTTGGAATGCTTTCGCTGCGAATGGTGCGATTTCTTTACCGATTAATGCCATTTTAAAATTCCTCCTATACATATATCAATGAAATAATTATTATAAAATAATTATTATTACCATCTAGAATTATCTTATATTAGTAATATTTCGTCAACCTTCAGCAACCTAAATTCATGGAATTCTTCTTTAAAACCTACAAATTAATGTCACACAGTAAAGTATCAATATTGTTAATACAAGAAAATCGTCCTTTAAAATAAAATTTTGTCTATAATACATTATTTTTGTATATTTCATTTTAATGGAGATAATTATCCTATAACTAATATTCTTCCCTCACACTTTAACTGACAGCTAGTACTCTTTCTAATAGTTGCCATTCTCGATTAACATATGATCCTTCTTATAAACGAGAAAAATAGACATTTCTTCTATCGATATTACCTTACAAATAAAAAGGCCTATGCAGAAAGCTTTCACTTCCTGCATAGACCTTTCTTTAATTAATTTGTAAATGACATCACAGCATTTTTGTATTTCGCTAAAAATGCAGCAGCCTCGCTTTTCGTTGTGTACTCGAACATACGAATGTCATTTGGATTATTGAACACTGTTACTACCCACATATTGTTTCCGCTCCTTTTAAAGTCTTTATTTTGTATATGATAAGATTGCATTTGTATATTTTTCTAACTTGGACGTCGCTTCATTTTTTGTCGTATATTCGAATATACGGATATCGTTTATATTGTTAAATACCGTTACTACCCACATGTTTCATTCTCCTTTTTTATAAAACTGTATTATAAATAGTCGATTGTTCCGTGACAGTTGCAAATTGTTATATAACACTCTTTCTGTTTTCTATTTTACTCTAATTTATTTGAAATGAAACCTTAAAATCCCTCTTTTCACAATGTATTCATAATTTATCTGATTTCTTTGAACACTTTGTGAAGGTCCTGGATTCAAGGTTTTAAACAAAAAACAGAAGAATAAACAGTAAGCCAGCAAGTTCTGTTCTAGTACAGAATAATAACGCTTACATATAAAATTGCGTTCATATTCAATTGGCCATTTTTTTATTTTCAATACAGAATGAAAATAAAAAAGGAATGTATAAAATTATACATCCCTTTCCCATTATGCTTTCCGCTGAATAATACCCATTGCAGTATTGGTCCAACGTTCTACTTCGGCTTGTCGGTTTGGATCATTGTTCGCTTTCTTCATAACCTTCGCAGTCGCATCGTGTGAGACATCACTCACTTGGTTTAATACATCACCTGTATGTTTGATAGATTGAATGACAGACTGGACAGATTCTTTTTTAAATTCGATATCTGCTTTCATACGATCGACTGTTGTTGTTAATTTTGTTGTTTCCGTTTGAATTGGGTTCAGCTGTTTTTTCATTCCTTCAGCATGTGCCAATAACAGAGTTACAACTTTTTTTATCGGTCCAATTACTGCAACAATACAGACGATTAACAGAACTACAGCAATTCCTAATATAACGAGAGCTGCTAAAAACCATGGATTCATAAAATATGCCTCCTTATTAAAATTCCTTTATTCCTTACTTATACCCAACTTACTCCTAACAATACACTAAATACTTTTTCATGTAAGTTAAAAAGAAACGGAAAATTTCATTTAAATATGCCTGCTTTTATAGATAACGTCTTGCACCTGAATAGTTCTTTTTGTAAACACCGTTGTTCATCGATTCGATTTTTACTTTTGATGCGTAATGTGGTGCATGTAACATTTTACCGTCACCGATATAAAGTCCAACATGGTACACTTTCCCTTTGCCGCCATTATACGCAAAGAATACAAGGTCCCCCGCCTTTAAATTCTTCTTTGCAATGGCTTTCCCACCAGTTGCCTGATAGAATGAATCCCTCGGAATCATGATGCCGTGTGTACGGAATACTGCATATAAAATACCCGAGCAGTCATAGCCCCACGAAGAGGTTCCTGCCCATAGATACGGTAAATCCAAATAACGCTTCGCTTCATTAATAATTGTAGTAGCTGTCGGTTTTGGAACTTCGCTATAGGATGTATGCGATTTGGCTGCACTTTTCTTTAATAGTTTAACCCCGTCACCTGGTGTCTCTACATAATAATATTTCGCAGTCTCATCAATGACCGGCAAAATTGTTGCATAGCTAATTTGTAAATATTTTGTTTTCGCATCTTTTTCTAATAGATTCGTTTTATCTGCAGTAACAATCGCAATGGCGCAGTCATCATAGTTTTTATTCGTTGCCACAACATGAGACTGTGGAACCCATCCAGGATAACCTGCTTTTAAATACGGTACATATTGATCTTTTGCCGCAATACGTTGCCATTTTCCTTTTGTTTCAAGCAACGTTACTTCATCGCCATATAATGCCTGGGTATCCGTACGTCCAACGAGCCATTTCTTTTGCGACAGGCTTAATGATGAAATCCATTTTTGCATTTCTACCGGATTTTTTGTCGAAGGGTAATCAACAGCACGTGCCTGGTTAGGTTTATTCCATAAATTCGTTACTGCGACATCGACTACATAACGTTTTTTCGCCTCTTCTTTTACACAGCTTTGGAACACAGGCTGTTCAGGTTCGGTAGGTCTTAGTGATGGCTCAACTATTCTTGCAAGATACGAAATAAAATTCCCGCGCGTCATCATATCACTTGGATTGAACTTTTCGTTTTTTGCCGGGAATACAATTTTGTTTGCTACTAAAGCTGCAATCGCAGGTGCTGCACTATGATTTTTTGTAATATCCGTATATGGAATGGCTGTCTGTCCAGATAACTGAAACGCAGGTGCCAATATTTTCACCGCCTGTGCACGCGTTAATTTTGCATCCGGATTAAACTTCCCTTCATACCCTGTCATTATCCCAAGCTCAGTAATTGCTGCAATGACAGGCATTCGAGGATCTTCTGTCGGAATGTCTAAATATGTAGGAATTGCACTCATTTCTAAATCGATTTGCAGTGTGTGTACGATAAACTCCGCCACTTCATACCGCGTAATTGGATCATCGGCACGAAAAGTACCATTTGGCGATTGTATTACTCCTCCTAAATTATTTAACACTGTAAGCTCTTCATTAAGTTTAGAGTCACTTTTCACATCAGTAAATATTTGGGCATAGCCTGTATTTGCTGCAGCCGCAACCAACAGACAAATTACCCCAATTTGAATTAAAACTTTCCTGATCATATTCATATTCCTACGCTCCATTTCCTCTTAGCCCCCTATAGTATTAAATTTTACCTATAATTGTATGATATTACCTTTATTTCTAAATATAATAGTATTTATTGTAATTTTTTTCTATGTTATTTCGTCACTATTTTTAGATTTTTACAAATTTTTATTATTAAGCCTTATATAATTGGTTCATTTTTAGTTGGAATTTTTTCACGTGAAACATAATGTGACAACTTTCGCTAAGTTAGCACATTATTTTTTTGTACTACAGGCTCCTTTTAGTTAACAGCGAATTCATTATATTAATATTTTTCAAACGTTTTTATTGCATGTTACGTTACGTCAGCTTTTATACTACATATAAGGAGTGAGGAATATGTATTCAATCGGGGAATTTTCTAAAAAGACCGGCATTACAATTCGGACTTTACGTTATTACGGAGAAAAGGGTTTACTAAAACCTGCCCGTATTTCTGAAGGCGGTCAGCGCTATTATAATGACGCTAATATCATAACTGTCCAAAAGATTGTGACTTTCAAATATCTTGATTATTCTCTAGAGGAAATTAAAGAGCTGCTCAAAAAAGATGATTCTTTGCTCCAATCTTTGGAACATCAAAAATTGCAGTTACTAAAGAAGAAAAAGCAGCTGGAACAAATGCTTGCAACAATTGATACGGCTATTCATATCCATCAGGGAAATATGGCCGTTGATTCTACTACATTACTGCTCGTTATTCACAGTTTACTGACAGAGGATGCGCAAAAGGATTATTTGAGGCAATATATTTCGGAGCCGCTCATTGAACGTATATACAATTTTCTAGATATAAATTTTATCGAAATAAATCGACGTTATATTGAAAGTCTCCACGAAATTAAGCAGGCTTATCAGGCTCCACCGGAAGACACGATGCTAAAAGAACTGATCGAACGGCTATTTTCTATTATTCCGCAAGAATTAACCAAAAGTATTGCACAGGAATTTGAAAAGCATGCAACCGTAGATTTTGATAATTGGCTTTTTGCGATTCCGCTTACTAGTGAAGAAGAAAATTGGCTATTGGAGCAAGCCGCAAGATTGAACATATTAGAGGAGGTTATTACATGAACGTTAAACTAAAGCAATTATGGGAACTCATTAAAAAAAGTAAATTCCCCAAAAAACTCGTCATCATTGTTTTTGTATTAAGTATTATCGAAACACTTGCTTCGCTTGCTGTACCATTATTTACAATGAATATGATCAACGATTTTTCGACGACAGGTTTTGCATGGACAGCGGTCACTGCCGTTGCACTTATTTTAGTCGTGCAGGCGGTTCTTAGTGGTTTTACCTATTTTCTAATGCGTATGCTCGGTGAACGGATTGTTGCGAATTTACGAAACACACTTTGGCAGCATATTTTATATTTAAAAACACCTTACTTTGATGCACACGAATCCGGTGAAACGATGAGCCGTATTACGCAAGATACGAGTGTCGTAAAAGAACTCGTGACCGACCATCTCGTAAGCTTTGTATCGGGCATTTTTTCTATTATCGGCGCGATTGCCATTTTACTGTGGATTGACTGGAAAATGACTCTGCTTATGTTAATCGCCGTACCTCTTGCAATTTTTGTGACATTGCCACTTGGACAAAAAATGCATAAGATTGCCAAGGCTAATCAGGATGAGCTTGCTTCATTCAGTGGACACCTGGGACGTGTGTTATCTAATATCCGACTTGTAAAATCTTCGCAAACCGAAACTTTGGAAAAAGAACGGGGTGAAACTCGCATTGAGCAGCTTTACCGATTTGGTTTAAAAGAAGCGAAAATCCTGGCTATTTTATCCCCGATCATGACATTCATTATGATGATTGTCCTAATACTTTTATTCGGATATGGGGGCACACAAGTATCTTCAGGAGCGATTTCTTCAGGGGAGCTTGTTGCAATAATGATTTACCTTGTGCAAATCATCATTCCTTTTACACAAATGGCAACATTTTTTACAGCATTACAGAAAGCACTTGGTGCAACAGAACGTATTCAAGCAATCATTGCGCAGGCTACCGAAAAGATATCCGGCCTTTCAATTCCTGCGTCTGCACAAAATATTATTTTTCAAAATGTAAAGTTTCAATATGCTGACCAGCCCATTTTAAAAGGAATGAACTTTACGATTCCCTCTGGCAAAACAACGGCATTTGTTAGCAGTAGTGGTGGCGGGAAAACGACGATGTTTTCATTAATCGAGCGTTTTTATGAAGCAACAGAGGGCAAAATTTTATATGGGCAGACAACTATTGAACAGTATGATTTATACGAATGGCGGAAACTGTTTGGCTATGTGACGCAAGACGCCCCCCTTATGAATGGCTCGATCCGTGAAAATGTTTTGTATGGTCAACACGATGCAACAGACGACCAAGTTGTGGAAGCATTGCGGGCAGCATATGCCTACGATTTTGTAATTGCACTTGAACAAGGACTCGAAACAGAAGTTGGTGAAGGTGGCATTAAATTATCAGGCGGCCAAAAGCAACGGATTGCAATTGCCCGTGCGATTCTACGCGACCCTCAAATATTATTGCTTGATGAGGCGACATCGAATTTGGACAATGAATCTGAACGTGAAGTCCAGCTTGCTTTACAGGCATTGATGAAAAACCGAACGACTGTCATTATCGCACATCGTCTTTCTACAATTACAAATGCCGACCAGATTTTACTATTTGAAGACGGGCAGCTGTCAGGCGCAGGTACACACGCGGAGCTTATTAACTCACATTCATACTACAAGCAGCTATGGTCTAAAATGCAAGTGATTTAGCATGAAAAGTGCTCGAAGGAAACTTCGCAGCACTTTTCCCCCTATAGAAAAACACGCCAAAAGTTAATTTACTTTTGACGTGCTGTATTTCATTTCTAAGCTTTCAATTGAGCAAACTGTATATGCTTACAATGTTTTTTCAAGATATCCAATACTTCATTTAAAAAACTAATTTCATCTTTTTCAACCATCCAGGCGTTTTCATCATGCTGAGCAACATAGGTACTGCTTACATATGGGGCATTTTCTGCTGTAATGAGACGCACATAGCCGAATGTCATACCGGCTTCCTTGTAATCGACTCTCAATATGTCATTGTATGAAATTGTTTTCATCCGAGGCTTTGATTTATTTATAAATAGAAACTTTTCGCCAGCATAGTCAATTGTTATATCCGTTTTATCAAGCGACACCTTATAGCCACCAAATAATTTAAAGCTAAATATTTTCATCGTTAACGACTCCATTTCAACTATCATTAGTTTTATTATACGGATTGTACCGATGAATTTCTAACTTTTACATAGATTACTGTGCTAAAAGATCCTCCACTGTAATTTTCCCATTGCTCGTTTTTAATTGAATTGTGTGTTCTTTAGTGCCATGGGAATAATGCGATGTTTTTTCATTATAAATGGATACGGATCCCCATGCTGTCCAACTATCAATTTCAATATTTTGAAGTTTTCCTTCTGTACTTAATATGATTTGCCCATTATCAGATACAAAATTTAATGGTGATTGAACAGATTTTAGCTGAGCAACAATTCGGCCATTTCGTGACTGCGCATGAATTTTGCCTACCACATTTTTAATCTCAACACGTCCGTTATCAGATTCCAACTGAAGCTCTTGACCCATTACATCCTCTGCAATAATCCTTCCATTATTAGAACTAGCTTTTACATGTTCAATATTCGTTTCTGTAAGCACCACTCGGCCATTATCCGAATGAGCATCAAGTACTTTTCCTTGAATATGATCCGTTAAAATACGGCCATTATCTGATTTTAGATAAAATTGCTGTGCGATTGTTTCAGACACCTTAATTCTGCCGTTGTCATTTTGAATCACGAGCTTTTCATATTGTTTTTTAGGCAGATAAATGACTGTATCAATTGTGTTGATTGTCCCTACTATTGTAATGAACCAAAAACGACGGACCTGCTCCTGACGCTTTATAGAGATGAAAAGTGTGTCATCTTTTATTAGCATGGACGCTTCAGTCAACTGGTCCTTATCCTTTGTCTCAATAAGTGCCTCGTCAGCGTCAGTTGGAACAATTACAACATTCACACCATTAGCCTCAATATCTACATTTCGATACGGAATTGGCTTATCATTTTTCATAACCGCCACATTTTCCATAAAGTCTTCTTCATCATATGAAGCAAGGAGCTCTTCAGCCAGCTCTTCAATATTTCCGAATGATTTTATAATTTCTTCAGTTGTCTTTCCTTCTGCACGGCCATTTTCGAAGTATTCTTCAAAGTCTCTGCGTATGTCGTCTCTTTCTTGCTGTTGTAATTTTACTAAATGGTTATCAAGTAAATCTAAAAACTGTTGTTCATTCATTTTTATTTGCTCCCTTGAATTAAAGTATTTACACCCGAAATAAAACTTTCCCATTCATTACGTAAGCTCTGTAGTTGTTCAATCCCTAGTTCGGTAATCTGATAATATTTACGCGGCGGGCCTTCTGTTGATTCCATTAAATATGTTGTAAAAAGACCGTCTTTTGTTAACCTGCGTAACAGCGGGTATACCGCTCCTTCTGATATTTCAATTTGTGTAGAAATTGCTTGCACAAGCTCATATCCATACATATCTTTCTTTTCTAATAAGGCGAGGACACATAAATTCAACACGCCTTTTTTAAATTGAGGATTCATTATTTCACCTCACTACTATTTAATATATAATAGTGTAACAAACACTACTGTTCATTGCAAGGTAGTGTACAAAAAATAATTGTGCTAAGATTTATCCTCAGCACAATTTTTGTTCGTTAAAACCTTCTATATGATCTGTCGTTCGAATAATGGATTGCCGTCCACATTAACGTCGCGATTAATACTAACTCAAAGGCATTTGTAATCGCGTCACTACCAATATCAATCGGAACTGCACTACCGATTGTCATAACAATTGTACCGACAAGCATCCACCACCATTTTCTTTTCCGGGCAAGCATGATCGCAGCGATTAATAAGGCCACAAGAACAATCAAAATCATTGGGGGCGGTCCGGAAGCTGCTTCTGTTGTACTGTAGCTTATTACACCATACGATTCCTCCGGCGCTAGTTCCAGCCCACTCAGTTCCGCAAAATATTCAACAATCATTGCAACAACCCATAAAGCGCCAAATGTAAACGAAACCCATTCCTTATAGGCAAAATGAAGGTTTGCCTCTTTCATTATAAACAGGGAAAAAAGTATTAAAGTAGGTGTGAATATTGCATGGAGCCAAAATCTTCCATAACTTAGGTTTTCAAGCAGCTCTCCCTCTCCGATAACATGGCCTAAAGCTAATATTGCATTATCATAAATTAGGGCAGCAATAACTAAAAATAAAATGGCGGATGCAGTTTTTTTATGTTTTGCCATTCCCCAGACGAAGATGGCAATATAGGCAATCGTGAAAAGTCCGAATATATAAGGATCCATCATACCCCTCCTTTTAATTACTATTCTTTCCCCTTTACCCCAAAATTAAGTTATTAAATATTTCAAGATTAGAAAGGGGCACGAGCGGGAAATATTCTTTAGATGAATAAAGGGGGAACTATTTATGGAATTACACAATGGTTTATTATTTTGGCCGACTACACTTGTAAAAAAACCGCACACGAACCCACCAATTAAACCTCATTATGACGCGATTATCGTAGGTGCCGGAATGAGCGGGATATTGACGGCGAAAGCACTAATTGATGAAGGATTATCAGTAGCCGTTATAGAACGAAATGAACTCGGCTCAGGCAGTACTTCGGCCAATACAGGACTACTTCAATATTCAAATGATATTCAATTACACGAACTTTGCGATTTAATTGGAGAAGAGGATGCTGTACGTTTTTATAAACTATGCTTGGAGGCAGTTGACCAGCTTGAAAAAACTGCCCAGCCGTTAAAAGATCAGGCAGATTTCATTCGACGTCCGAGCATCTGTTTTGCCAGTGAAAAAAAAGATGTATCAAAACTTGAGCAGGAATGCGAGATTTTAGTAAAGCACGGATTCTCTGCTGAGTTTTGGAATGAACTTGTCGTAGAAAAGCGCTTACCATTTAAAGCACCTGCTGCTCTGTACACAAATAATGATGCGGAAATGAACCCTTACAAATTCGTTGTTTCGTTAACTGAACAGCTTATTACTAAAGGACTAGATTTATTTGAAAATACGTACGCCAATATTATAGAGGACGAAGGAAATGACATTATTTTGCACACAATGAACGGCATTTTTAAAACATCCCGTATTATATACACGACCGGATATGATCGTCTTCCTTATGGAAAAATGAAGGGGGCTGACATTAACCGTTCCTATGCGATTGTGACAGAGCAAAAACCAACCTTTGAGAGCTGGTATGAAAATGCACTCATTTGGGAAACTGCCCGCCCATATTTGTATATGCGAAAAACGGTAGATCACCGCATTATAATCGGAGGATTAGACGAAAAAAAAGCCAATCCTGCCAAGCATGAATCAAAAGTGGAAGCAATGGCAAATATGCTGCTTGATAAACTTCATGAATTAATACCTGGCGAAACCTTTCATGCACCGTATAAATATTGTGCTTCCTTCGGTGAGTCATTAGACCATCTACCATTCATCGGACAGCACCCAGAACAGCCAAATCACTATTACCTGCTTGGATTTGGAGGGAACGGCACGGTTTATAGCATGCTTGGCTCCCAAATAATTGCTGATTTAATCATGAATCGACCGAACGACGATGCACGTCTTGTGACATTGGACCGGAAATATGGAATTAAATAACCATAAAGTCCCCTATTGCTGGAATTCTATTTTTAATTCCGCTTCTTTGTTATAAGCTATTAAGTAAAAGGGGGACTTTTTCGTGGTTTTTAAATCAAAGGTGGATATTTGGATGGCGTTCATATTTATTCTTGTGCCCTCCTCAATGATATACGGGGTCATTACCGAGCCAAGTGCTGTTTTACTGCTTGTTACGGCATTCATTATTGTTTTATTATGCATACTGTTTTTCGGTACCAAATACGTAATTGAAGCGGATGAACTCATCGTTTACGGCGGTATTTATAAGAAGCGGATTCCTATTAAGCAAATACGAAGCTTGCGTCCATCGAAAAATCCTCTATCGGCTCCGGCAATGTCGATCGACCGTATTGAAATTACATTTGATCCTCATATTCAGGTCATTCTTATATCCCCAAAAGAAAAGGAGCTGTTTGTAAAAAAGCTTCTTGAAATCAATCCAAGTATTACACTCAAGTCGTAAGAAGTCCACGCAAATTGTATCAGCAATCTGCGTGGATTTTTTACACGAGTATCCCTTTTTCACTTAAACGTTTTGAAAAATCATCAATTGTTAAAGGACGACTATAATAGTAACCCTGTACAAATTCACAATCAAATTCCCGTAAAAGGTGTAAATCTGCATGTTCCTCAACACCTTCTGCCACTACTTTTAAATTAAGTGCCCGTGCCAAAGAAATCATCGCGGAAACCATGGCTATGTCTGCGTTGTTCTTATACATTTCGTGAATGAACGTACGGTCGATTTTTAATAAATCTACCGGAAATTTCTTTAAATAGCTTAATGAGGAATAGCCAGTCCCAAAATCATCAATAGCTAACGTAATATCCATTTCACTTAATTGCTTAATCGTATGGAGCAAATCTGAATTTTGATCTAAGAAACTCATCTCTGTTATCTCGATTTCCAGTGCGCTTGGAGAAATTTCATGCTGCTGTAAAATTCGATTTAAGCGCACAATAAAGTTTTCTGCTTTTAAATGGTTCGGTGAAATATTAACAGCCACACGGAGGTTTAAATTATATCGTTCATTCCATTCTGTTACTTGGCGACCTGCTTTAGCAATAACCCACTCACTAATATCACTGATCAAACCAAACTCTTCCGCAAATGGTATGAACTGATCCGGTGGTACGAAACCAAGCTCATCATCAAACCAGCGAATCAGGGCTTCCATACCTTCAATTCTATTTGTTTGCAAATTCACTTTCGGTTGATAATACAGTTCAAATGCCTCTTTTTTAATGGCATCATGTAACTTTGTTTCCAATGTTAGTAGTTGATTATACGAAAAACGCTGTTGCTTTTTATAAATGACAAAACCTTTGTTATTGCTTTTTTTCGCCTCATACATCGCAATATCAGCATATTTTAAAATGTCTTGTGCCGAATAGCCATGTTCCGGGTAATTTACCGCCCCGATACTGATCGAAGCATAAAAAGTATGGTTATTTAAATTAAATTGGCTTTTAAATAGTGCTTGTATATCCTCTGCAGCACTTTCCAGTAGATCTGAATTTCTTAAAATACAGATGAATTCATCTCCGCTCAAACGATAAAAAGTTATAAACGGACTAGTCAATGTTTTTGTTCGCTCCGCAATTTCTGCTAAAAACATATCCCCGACATGGTGCCCTAAACCATCATTTATATTTTTAAACCGATTGACATCAAATAACATGAGTGAAAATGGCTGTTGTTCAACTTCGATTAGCGTTTTTAAATCATTAAGCAACATCCGGCGATTTGGCAGTCCTGTCAGATCATCATGGTGTGCAATATGTATCATTTCCCCAATCTTCTTTTGTGCGGTAATATCTGTACGAATCGAAATATACTGATAGGGCTTTCCTTTCGCATTCAAAAACGGTACAATCGTCGTCTGTACCCAATAGATTGAACCATCCTTTGCGCGGTTACACACTTCTCCGTTCCATGTCTTGCCTGAACCTATCGTACGCCACATTTCCTTAAAAAAAGTTTTGGGATGATAGCCTGAATTTAAAAGACGGTGATCTTTACCAATGAGTTCACAACGTTCGTATTTGGAAATTTTACAAAATCGGTCATTTACAATTGTGATAATGCCTTTTTGATCTGTAACTGCCAAAATGGACGATTCGTCTAATGCAACTTTAATATTTTGTAATTCTTCTACAGTCAATTGCATTGAACCTAGTACATTTGTATCTTCTATTTTTACCATCTACCCACCAACTTCTATTTAGCGATTCTTTTCTAGTGCATTTTCGGAAAATTTGCATTCTTTAATTCATAATTATAGTTCTTAGTTAATGATTTTGGTAGTTCTTTTAGATTATATCGCCTTTTTTTCATAATTTTTTATTTTTTCCCTTTCATTTTGTAAATAAAACTAATAGTTATCTTTTTCCTAACTGTAAATTTCTAGAAATATTTCATGGGGATTCTCTAGTAAATGTTCAAAAACCTCTTCTTTCGGTGGAATATTCTGATAAAATGATAGTAATTTCCAGTGAAAGGATTGATGAAAATGAAAATATTTATGAAGGTGATTGAAAAGTAATCTTTCGACTCTTTTCAATCAGATGAACATCAAATTATTTTGAAAAGAGGAAAACAATGTACACAGATCAGGAATTAACTATCCGACCAATATCAGAACAAGATATGGAACGCTTATGGGAACTGATATATAAAGATGAACAGCCCGAGTGGAAAAAATGGGATGCGCCGTACTATCCGCATAGAGCGATTCCTTATGAACAATTTATCCAGACAAATCAGGATTGGATCGGGGATGAAAGCTTTTGGGTCATTGAAGTATCGGGAGTCGTTCGCGGAATTATCTCCTACTACTGGGAACACGAACCGTCAAAGTGGCTGGAGATGGGCATTATCCTGCATGAAGGGCATTTATGGGGAAAAGGCATCGGAACTCGAGCATTAAAATTATGGATTGCCCATTTATTTCATACAATGCCATTAGTGCGTGTTGGTTTTTCGACATGGTCAGGCAACGAACGCATGATTCGTGTTGGCGAAAAGCTCGGAATGCAGCTAGAAGCAAGAATTCGTAAAGTCCGCTATTACGAAGGGCATTATTATGACTCGATTCGCATGGGGTTACTTAGAGAAGAATGGGAAGCTTTGAATAACGACTAATTTTTCAGGGGTGGAGAAGATGAGCGTAAAAGAGAAACTGCAAGCAAACTATGAGAACATGGTTGAAATTCGAAGACATCTGCATATGTATCCGGAGCTTTCATTCAAAGAAGTTAATACACCAAAACTAATTGCTGAAAAGCTTCGTTCTTTTGGTATTGAGGTAAAAGAAAATGTTGGCGGAAATGGCGTCGTTGGCCGCTTAGAAGGCGCTTACGACGGACCGACAATTGCGTTCCGCGCCGATTTTGATGCACTTCCGATTCAAGATGAAAAAGAAGTACCTTACAAATCGAAAGTCGATGGAGTAAGCCATGCTTGTGGTCATGATATCCATACAGCCGCACTGCTCGGTTTAGCAAAATCACTTGCTGACAACCGTGATACGCTTCACGGCAATATTGTATTCATCCATCAATTTGCGGAAGAAGTCGTACCAGGCGGTGCAAAAGCTATGGTAGAAGCAGGTTGCCTGGAAGGCGTCGACTATGTGTACGGTTCACATGTATCTTCATGGAGCGAATTAGGTACTGTACTGTTTTGTGAAGGCTACGCAATGGCGGCTGCGGACTTCTTTGAGCTTACTATTCAAGGTAAAGGCGGACATGGCGCATCACCTCATGAAACAATAGACCCGATTGTTGCAGCGGCACAGTTTGTATTTGGAGTGCAGCCGATCGTCAGCCGAAATACAGATCCAATTGAATCTGCTGTTATTACAATCGGAAAAATTGAAAGTGGCACAGTCGGCAATGTCATTCCCGATAAGGCCCATTTAACGGGGACTGTTCGTACATTCAATCCAGCAATCCGCGATATGGTGGAGCAAAAGTTAAACAACTTATGCAAAGCGATTGAAATTCAGTACGGGGCCAAACTTGAATTTAACTATACACGTGGTTATGACGCTTTATATAATCACCCGGCCGAAACAGCTATGCTTCGAGAAGCTGTTTCAATCAACCTGCCAGATTTGCAAGTACTAAATGCCCCACCTCGCATGGGTGCAGAAGACTTCACCTATTATTTACAGGAAAAGCCGGGGACATTTTTCTTCACAGGTGGCGGCAATAAGGAAATTGAAGCTGTCTATCCGCATCACCATCCAAAATTCGATGTGGATGAACAGTCCATGCTGAATATTGCCGATGTGTTTGTGGAGGCATTGAAGCTTCATGGGGTTGTAAAATAAAATTAATTTTAATTTGAGCTATCATGTTCTAAAAGGAGGTTATAGAGATGAAAAAGGAAAAAAACGAGCTGCTAGAATGGATCAAAGTTATCGCCATAACCGCCTTGTTTGTTGTAGCAATCCGGACGTTTATTTTCACTCCGATCGATGTGAAAGGTGCTTCCATGATGCCGACATATGAAGACGGAGACCGGATTATCGTCAACAAAATTGGAAAGACGCTTCATGATTTTGAGCGATTTGATGTCATTGTATTCGATGGTTTAGAAAGTGAGTATTTTATTAAACGAATTATCGGCCTTCCAGGTGATCAAATCGAATATAAAGACGATGTACTTTATATAAATGGTCAGAAAGTCGATGAGCCCTATTTGGATGAATACAAATCTTCTCTTAACGATCCAGGTGATTTGACTCCTGACTTCACGCTGGAAGATCTGGCAGGTGTATCAGAAATTCCGAATGACTATTATTTTGTAATGGGCGACAATCGCCGCAAAAGTAGTGACAGCCGAGATCCACGCATTGGTCTTGTCTCAAAGGAACATATTCTTGGCTCTACATCTATCCGATTTTACCCGCTCGACTCATTAGGTTTGGTGAAATAATCCGAAAAACAGACTTTCCGTGATTGCTTTCATTAGCAATTGCGGCTTTTTTGTATTTAATTAGGCATAAAATAAATTACATAATGACACATATAAATTGCATTTAGAATTATATATTGTATAATAAGCTTATCAATAAATTTGGGGAGGGAATATGATGGGATTTTGGAACAAAAAAGTGGTCGATGAGCGCGTGTACAACATGCAAAATAAAATTTACCGGGAAATATATTTACTCACGATGATGATTGTTCTCGTGTCGATTGGGGTTAAATTTTATCGCTTCGGAGTAAGTATGGAGTCAGTTACTACAGAGATAGTCATTTTAATAGGTGTCAGTTTATACTACGGCTTCCGTTCCTCACAACTTGGAGTATTTTCGGATGAAGTTGAACTTCATGATGCCAACAGCAAATTTTCATACAGCACAAAACAGCTAATCATCGGTATTGGCATGGGGCTGGTTATCGCACTTTTCATGGGGATTAATAGTGCGTACCAGTATGCAGACAGTTCATCTCAGGCTATTGAATATTTCTTTTTAGTATTTTTCGTTTCACTCATTATTTACGTTCCATTTTATTTACTGCTTTTATTTGCTGCCTATAAAAGTGCCTTGAAAAAAAGCCAAAAGGTAAACAGCAAAATGCTTGAAGAAGATGATGATGTGGGGCGATACCAATGAAAAATATCCGCTTAAAGATGGCCCGGATTGAACATGATCTATCACAGGATGAGCTCGCAAAAAAGGTTGGGGTCACACGCCAAACAATCGGACTCATTGAGCTTGGCAAATACAATCCGACATTAAGTGTATGTATTGCAATATGTAGAACATTGAATAGAACTTTGGATGAACTATTTTGGGATGAACAATCCGAATAAAAGCAATCATTATAAAAAGGAGCATAAAAGTTTTTTCACTTTTACGCTCCTTTTAATTTCCTATAATTCTAGCTTATACAATTGATCATCCTTTTCTTCTGGTGTACCTCGCCCGTCCGTATTATTCGTAATCCAGTACAATGTATTCTCTTCAATCCATACATCGCGGGTTCTGCCTACATTATTGACGATTTCTTTTACTTCTTTTGACTTTAAATCGAATTCGAGCAATGCTGTCCCCCGGAGTGCCGCAACATATAGTTTGTTGTCATAGAATGCTATACCTGAAGGGGCCCATGTACTTTCACTCCCCGAGGTGAACAAAGGGGATATGAATCCTTCTTGCTCTTCCTCTCCTTCAATTATAGGCCAGCCGTAATTTTGTCCAGCTTCAATTTTATTAATTTCATCATGTGCGCTTTGCCCATGCTCACTTGCATACATTGTTCCATCAGTTGACCAGGTGATGCCTTGCGGGTTTCGGTGTCCGTAGCTGTACACGTATAAATGCGGAAAAGGATTATCGTCTGGAATGCTTCCGTCCAAATTCATGCGCAATATTTTCCCGCTAAGTGTAGTCAGGTCCTGTGCAGTTTGTGGATTCGATGCATCACCTGCTGTCACATAAAGCTTTTGATCCGGGCCGATCTTTACGCGTCCGCCGTGATGATATTTACCACTA
Organism: Solibacillus sp. FSL K6-1126; assembly: GCF_038003445.1. Lineage (NCBI taxonomy): Bacteria > Bacillati > Bacillota > Bacilli > Caryophanales > Caryophanaceae > Solibacillus > Solibacillus sp. FSL K6-1126. The sequence continues at coordinate 4,020,774 of NZ_JBBOPD010000001.1, forward strand.
GGTATTTGATCAAGAAGTAACCGCTTCTCCCGCCAGCAATCATTCTCCTGTTGAAGCACTACAATTCGATTATACTGCTCACTCGCTGTTTCATACGTATAATAAGCGTAGGCTTCATTTGACTGTACAAAATCCGGCGCCAGTACAAAGCCAAGCAGCCCTGCCTCAGATGCAGTGGAAAGTGTTTTTTCAAGTTTTACAGCCTGCCTTGTCATTTCCCCTTGCTCTACTTTTACAATATGCCCTGTTCGCTCCGTTATATAAAAAGTGTCTCCAAGTTTATTAATAGCCCATGGTGCTTCAAGATTGGTAGCGATTGTTTTGTATTGTTCTATACTTTGAGAGTTATTTGCGACGGTAGAGGGTTGTATTTCATTTGTGGAACATCCTGTTAAACATAACAACGTAATCCCTACTCCAACAAATGATTTCTTCAATGAAAAACCTCCCTTTGCGATACATATTGTTTCGTCATTTCCTACACTAAAAGTCTATAAAAAATGGGTGTTTCGTTGCATCCAAGCAATATTCTATTCTTTGTCGAAAGTTTCCGGCTGTCACCATTTCAAGGGCCTCTTCAATCGGAAAATACCCAACTTCCAAACTTTCTGGAGAAGTTGTCGTTGTCCCCCCGATTGGTTTCGCTAAGAACAGCGTATTGCAAATACATTTCTCTACATTTTGAAAAATACCGCAGAATTTGAGTATCTCCACATCGATTCCCGATTCTTCTTTTGTTTCCCTAATCGCTGCAGCCGTCAAAGACTCGCCTTCTTCTACTTGACCACCCGGCATCTCCCAACCTCTTTTTGGTCCTTTAATAAGCAGAATCTCATTTTTACTGTTCAGTACAATCGTTGCTGCAGACAAAATATGTTTCGGGGTTGTATTTATTACTTGCTGAATTTGTTCCAATCTCATCAGTCCTTTTAAAAGTATCTATATCGCATATTTTAAAAGGTTCTATAGAGGAAATTTAAAACCCTGCCATTACGAGAATCTTTCTTTAATCCTGCATTTTCTAATTAACAAACAACGATACAAACGTAACGCCAAATATAATTACTGATACAACCCAAAAGAGAATTCCTGACTGTTTATTTTGAGTCCGTCTGTATTCTCTAAATCCTATTATCCCAAACATCGCACTCATAAAGATAAACATAAGCGGCTGCAGGTGGAAGCGATCTGTAACCAAACTATAAATACAAATCAACGTTGCCATAAATGCAAAAGTTAGTTGAAAGGCAACAAGTATATCAACTTTCATATCCTTCATTTGTAACTCCCACCTCAATTCATGATATGAAACTAAATAAGTTTCCCCTTAAAATATTCTTCAGCTAAAATAGCTAAATAATCCATATCTTCATAAACATTCTCTTTTAAAAATTCCTGTCTGTGGCGGCCTTCCCATACCATTCCGGACTTCTCCATCACTTTTCTTGAAGCGATATTTCTAACCATGCAGCGGCTGTAAATTCTATTTAACTGATGTTCCTGAAATCCGTAATCAATTATTTTTTTGCAAGCTTCTGTTGCATAGCCATTGCCCCACTCCGACACATCGATAAAATAGCCTACTTCTGCATTGCGGTGGTTTTTTGAAACCGCAACGAGCCCGCAATTTCCGATATAGCGACCGCTCTCTTTTAAAAACACTGCAAATTCATAGGCCGTTCCTTGCTCAAAACTTTTTTGTAAATACGAAATCCAACGATCGACAATTTCACGTGGATACGGATGCGGAATCATGACCATTGTATCCGCAATCTCCCTATGTTTTACTACTTCATAAATAGCGTCTGCAAATTCAACTTCATACGGCTTTAATATGAGTCTTTCCGTTTCTAAAATCATTTCCTCATCCCCTAAAAATCAATTAATAAAATATTCCATGTAAATATCATTTTCCTTAAAACCGATCTTTTTGTATAACGGTTTTCCCATCGGTGAAGAAATTAAAAATATGTGATGAACATTTCTTCCTTGAGCTTCTTTAAATATACGTTCGACCAACTGTTTAGCAAGCCCCCGACCTCTGCTTTCCGGTGTTGTGTACATATTTAAAATATATCCGCGAATGCCTGTCGAATTGGAATAACTAGGTGGAAAGGAGATAAACTGAATGCCTCCTGTAGCGAGCACATTTTTATCCTCCTCAATAATCCATTGAACAAATTGACCTGAGTTCAATTGCTTCTCAAAAAAGTTTCTTAATTCTTCGTCGATATTGGAAGACACAGTTTGCCCCTCCTCCACTAATAATCGCTTACGTAAATCTATTAAAATTTCCATATCATCTGTAGTAGCCAATCGTAATTCCATTCATATCCACCTTCCTGATTTTTATTGAGAATATATCTCTACTTCCTGTCAACAATGACAATCTTTTTCGTCTTGAACTTTTCTGAAACAGCATAAAGAAGAGTAATTATAAGTGCTGTAATACATGGATAACCTATCATCACAACAATGTTTGTATGCTCGACTAAACTGAATTCCCCCCATTCAAGCCATAAACGCCAGCCCATTCCAAGAGCACTGAATAGTAGCGAAATGAAAAAAACCATTTGCGTTTTGCGAACAAAAATCCCCACAAAGACATTCGCAACAACAATATAAATAAGGAAAACTATAAATGTAGAAACTAAATCAAACCCCTTTAAATTTGGAATAACCTTAGTAAAAGATATTCCCGTAAAAAACAGGATCGTCATGAGATTAAAAATTAAGAAATGTTTTCTATACTTTTCTATTTTTTTATAATCCTCCGTACCAAACATTCCATTCACCTCTTTTACTTATTGTAACAATTAATGGAATATATAGGGGTAGTAAGTCGTTATTTGTACCATGAAACTTTCCGAATTTTCTAACGTCTATTTTTCATATATCTGAACAAAGGAGGATTAACGTGCAAAAATTAAACTCAATCTTTTTAAGAACGGTGATTATATTAACTGGTGTACTTGTATTGTTATTATGTGTATTTGTTTTACCGAATGTAGCCCAGGAAACTGCGCATTTAAATCCTGAAGTGGCTTACCTGCAATATCCGATTTTATTAGGTATGTATGCGACCGCAATTCCATTTTTCTATGCGCTATATGAAACATTGAAGATGATTACAATTATTGAGCGGGAATCAGTTTTTTCAAGTCTTCTTGAACAAGGATTAAACTATATAAAATATTGCGCCTATATCATTCTTGTTTTATATATTTCGGGCTTCTTCCTGCTCGATTATACAAATGCACTGCCTCCGTTAGTGGCGGTGATTGGTATTGTTATCATTTTAATTACGATTCTTGTTGCTACAGGTGCTGCATTTTTAAAATATGTACTTATAAAAAGTCGATTGAACGTGAATTAAAAACAACCACTCCGTTAATCTTTCGGAGTGGTTGTTCGATTTCTATGATTTTATTTCACTAATATCCAATAGCTTTTCTGCGGTGCTGTTAACATTTCCGTAGGCATCGTTCAGTTCATGCATACTTGTGGCAAACTGTTCTGTAAATGCTGCGATTTGACTTGTCGATCCATTAACTTCCTCGATGGAAGTACGGATTTTATTAAGCTGCGCAGCAATTTTTTCTGCGCTATCTTTGCTATTCTGCGCCATTTTTTGAATTTCCTTCGCTACGACGGCAAATCCTCTTCCATGCTCGCCAGAACGAGCAGCTTCAATCGATGCATTTAATCCTAAAATTTGTGATTTTGATGCAATTCCTTTTACAAGTTCGACCATTTGGTTTATTTCCCCAATATCGGCCGTCATCATTTCTGTTGATGTGACAAGGCCATCCAAGCGGTTTGATACATCCATGCTCGCCGCCGTTAACTCTTCGTTCGTTGCAGTCATTTCCTCTACCGCACTCGATAATTCTGTCGCTAATTGACGCATAGAATCCATCTTCTTGTTTGAAATAGTGGCACTTACTACACCTATTATGTCTGCTCCATCAAAAATTGGCTGTGCTGATGAAATATAAGCAAACCCAAATCTTTCAGGACCCTTTTCTTCTCTTAAAAAACGCTTTGTCGTCAATGCACGCTCTGTAACGGTGTCGCGGAAATCTACCATTTTCAACCCTACATTAATTTTTAAATCAATAAACTTGCCTGGTAAGTATCCCACTACCTCTTCATTGCTTGCTACAATGATACAAGCATCTTCCGGAAAAGTTGCCTGATATAGCTCCATCGTATCTACTACGGCTTGTAATTTTGTATGCATGCCCATCTCCCCTTTGAATGTATTATATAATAGATAATAATACCTTAATATCGTAATCTTTCGAAATGTTCATGAATAAACTCTGCTATATGTTCTCATAAAAAAATCCCCTTCTCTATAAAAGAAGGGGAAATTACTATTGTTCTTCCATTGCTGCAGCTGCAGTCAGCATATTATCATAGTCTTCTTCATCATAGACTAGATTATAGATTTTCCACAGGCCGTCTTCTGTTTTCTTTAAGTAAGCTGTTCCGGATAAATCTAATGTCATTTCCAAATTGAAGTTGATTTCAGGGTCATTCATCTTAATATGAACTTTCAAATCATCAATTTTTACTGCGGCAAAACGTTTATTCAATGAAATCAACTTACTTGAATACTCGCCTATTTTTTGAGATGAACTAGAACCGGTTGAGAAATCTGCGTCTTCCAATAGCAATTGGCTATCAAGTGAATAAGCTAAATAGTAGCCTGTTGTTGTTTCACGATAGAGCGCATCCATATCCTCTACGTTTTCCGTATCTGATGAAAACTCAAACTCTTCATCAATATAACGATTCACTGTTGCAATGATTGAAGCTTCGTCTTCTGCTTCTCCACTTTCTAAATGTAAAGCACGGTCAATCATCAGTACTGCATGAGAACGCTTTGCAAAATCATTCGGTTTGAACGTTTCTCCATAGCCATTAACAATACCGGCACCTGCTGTTTTCACAATTGCTTCATAAGAATAGCTATTCGGATTAACATCGTTAAATATTTTTCCTGTTTTTGAAAAATCAACTGTCTCATTAAATGCACGATAAATCATCGCTGCCATTTGAGCACGTGTAATTTTATCGTTCGGTTTAAATGTACCGTCTTCTTTACCGGTAATAATGCCTTTACTGCTGGCAATCTGAACAAAGTCATAATACCATGCAGAAGATTTAACATCGGAAAATTCTTTTTTAATATCGCCACTCGTTAAATTCATTGCATTCACTAAAATTTTTGTAAACTGTGCACGTGTAATACTGTTTTCCGGTTTTAAAAGAATAGACGTAAATTCGTATACTTCGCCATCTTCTTCATATACTGTTGGCTCTTCATATCCGTCGATAATATTTGCATATAAGAAACGTTCCAACTGCTCGTATGCGCCATGTTCATAACTTACATCATCCATGTAATACTGATCGATCGTTTTTTCTGCTGCCGATGCTGGCGTTACAGTAATAAAACAAACTGTAAAAACTAATAAAATTGCTAATTGAAGTACCTTCAATCTAGTTAACCCCACTTCTCCAAATTCTATAATACCTTAACATATTACTTAAACAGAACTTATATGAATACAAGTATATTTTGGCAATATTTTTAAAAGAAAAATTAGTAGCCTAAATAGTAGAAAAAGATGAATGCAACTGCGAAGTTAGGAATTGCCATATTAAGAGAACACAATGCAATCGTATTTCTTTGAATCCAGCTTTCTTTCGTTTCCATTGCCGTGTTTGCCCGCATCCGGTCACCATTGACGAATGCCCCGGAAAAAATGCATGCCACAATAAAAAAGATAAAACCAATCCCGCTCGTTATAGTGGAAATCATATGAACATCCCAAATAATAATAGAAAGCAAAATTCCTATTAAAGACAACCCTGTACCGATTAGAAAAAATTTCATATCATTCCCCCTTTCCCTATATACCGCATTCTTTTGGAAATGGTTTCAAAATAAATCGATATAATGAGAATTTTGTCAGGCATCGTCTGGAACTAAGTAATAATGTACAATACTTAAAAATCCTTTCGCCGAGTTTTTCATTGCCTGTTCATCGATATTAAATTTTGGATGGTGATGAGGAAATTGTGTAGTGGGGACATCTGTAGCTGAACCAGTATAAAAATATACTCCGGGAACTTGTTGCAAATAATACGCAAAATCTTCACTTGCCATAATGGGGGGCATCTCAACGACATTTAAATGGTTAATATTATCAAGCAAATCTCTTACAACTTTTGTTTCTTTCTCGGTATTGACTAATTGCGGATATCCTCTTGTATATTCCATCTCATAAGTAGCACCATAAGTTACTGTGACATTATTAAGAATATGTGTTAAAAGTGTTTGGACATTTTCCTGTTGTTCCTGGTTAAATGTACGAACTGTCCCCTCAATTGCAGCTTCTTCGGGAATCACATTTATTGTACCCCCGGAGTTGAACACAGTAATTGCTGCCACTACCGGTTGTACCGGATCAAGTTTTTGACTCATTAACAAATGGATTTGAGTTATAATTTGTGCGCCAATCACAATTGGATTGACGGAAGTGTGAGGAGCGGAAGAATGTCCGCCTTTACCGATTATTCTAATTTTTACATAGTCACTGGAAGCGGTAGCACTCCCTTTTGGTACCGTAAAGTTTCCTAATGGGACGGAAGATAGGACATGATTTCCAAAGATTGCATCTACCCCTTCGAGCACACCCTCTTCTAACATTTGAATCGCTCCCCCCGGAAATAGCTCTTCCGCTGGTTGAAATATAAATTTAACCGTCCCATGGAGTTGATCTTCATATTTACTTAGTATTTTTGCTACCCCAAGCAATGTTGCTGTATGTGCGTCGTGACCGCATGCATGCATAACATTCGGGACCTGAGATTTATAGGGCACGTCATTTTTCTGTTGAATGGGTAACGCATCCATGTCAGCTCTTAATGCAATCGTCGGCCCTGCTTTTCCCCCTTTTAAAATTCCGACAACGCCATGCCCGCCAATATTCCGTTGCACTTTAATTCCATAACCTGCTAAAATATCCCCTACCATTCTGGCCGTTTGTACCTCTTGAAATGGCAGTTCAGGGTTCTCATGCAAATGCCTTCTCCAAGCAACCATTTGATCGTACACTTCCTCCACTTCTGCATGCCACTCGTTAAGCATTTGAACACATCCTTTTCTCACTCGTTCTTATGCATCAAATTAGTATATACATTTGTTACATGAGATGTTCGGTAGAGGGATTTGTCCCAAAAAAAAGAGCTTCGGTATGAATCCGAAACTCCTTTTTATTATTAATTTTCTTCATAATAGCCGCATACGACATGTCCGACCGCTTTAGCCGCGACCAGAAGCGCATCTTCGTCAATATCGAATTTTGGATGATGATTGTAATAAGGTTTTTCTACTCCTTTTGGTGAACAACCAATATAGAAGAAGCAAGACGGGAACTTCTCTGCATAATAGGCAAAGTCTTCAGATGGAGACATTGGCGGCACTTCCTTCACCTCTGTAATAATCGGATCATTCGCCCCTACTAAATATCCTGCTACTTTCGCTGTTAATTCAGGGTCATTGTATAATGGCGGATAGTCGTTTTCATACGTCAACTCACAAGTGACACCGAATTCTTCTTCCAAACCTCTTACTAATCTTTTTACTTCCACTTCAATTTTTTCCTTCGTTTCTATCGTCATATAGCGAATATCGCCTTCAAGTTCTACACTATCTTTAATCACATTAAATGTCCCTTTACCGTCGAAGGAACCAATTGTAATAACACCGATATCAAAGGGGCTTAAACGGCGGCTAATAATTGTTTGCACAGCAGTGACAAAATGTGCACCGGCAACAATCGCATCGTTTGCCAAATGTGGTGAGGAGCCATGTCCGCCGCGTCCTTGAATTTTCAGTTTTAAGTAGGCACGCCCGTTGAAGGCAAAACCTGAATTATAACCGACAAATCCTGCGGGGCCCATTGGCAGCAAGTGAATCCCGAAAACATTATCTAAATCATCGAGCAGCCCTGACTCTACGATACTTTTCGCACCGCCTGGCGGAACTTCTTCTGCATGCTGGTGAATAATTTTAATTGTCCCTGGTATCTCATCTTTCAATTCGATCAAACAATCGGCCAATACAAGTAAATATGCGGTATGTCCGTCATGACCGCATGCGTGCATTACTCCTTCATTAACAGATTTGAATGGAACATCGGCTTCTTCGGTAATCGGCAATGCATCGAAGTCTGCGCGAAGCCCGATATTTTTGCCTGGCTTCCCGCCTTTAATCGTTACAATAATTCCGTAGCCATTTCCGACATTTGAATGAACTTCTACATCTTTTCCTTTATAAAAGTCGAGAATGTACTGTGCAGTTTTTTCTTCTTGAAACGATATTTCAGGATGCTGGTGTAAATGTCTCCGGATTTGAATCATTTCATCTTTACGAAGTTCCAGCATCTCCATTAGTTTTTGTTTCATGGTTACCACTCCTGAACTTAAATTTTGAAGAAAATAATGTAAACGCCTTTGACAAGGCGTTTACATCATTTAAATTAATCGACTGATTTCCCCGCGTTTTTTGGAACTAGGAATAAAACTGATAGGATGGAAAGGACACCGAATATGACGTTAATGATGATCCCTGTTGTTGCGGCCATTTCCAGATTGCCGTTTGCAGATGCCGCGCCGTATGCTGTCATGGAAATGGCTACACCGAACGCACTACCTAAAGAACTTGCCATTTTATATACACCTGCCGCTTCCCCAACTTTGTCAGAAGGTGCATTGGATACAGATGTATCTGTTGACGGTGTTGCATAAATACCTAAGCCAAGACCGAATAAAGCAAATCCTACGAATACCGCGATTGTATACGCTACATCCGGCAAGAATGTTAATCCCATTAATGCAACACCGACCGTAGTAATTATTCCACCCCAAATCATCGGTTTTTTAGCACCAACACGTTGAAGTATTTTCTCCCCTACACGGATCATTGCCAGTACCGTCACTAAATAGCCAAGGGAAAGTAAGCCTGATTGGAAAGCATTAAATCCACGTCCTACCTGCACATACGTATTGGCTACTACTAATGTACCCGCTATTGCATTAAGTAAAAAGTTCGATACCGTTGCACCTGTATAGGCTTTGTTTTTAAATACCGCAAAGTCGATTAGTACAACTTCTTTTTTCATCTCTACTCGAATGAATGTAATTAATCCAATTACTGTTACTGCCATTAAAATTAAGGAAATGCCGCTTGTCCAACCAAAGTCTGCACCATACGTAATTAAAATATTTAATGCAACCATTGTGACAATAAAAATGCCTAGACCGACGTAGTCAAAACGGAATTTCCCTGAAGACTCCTGTTTACTTTCAGGTGTGTCTTTTAATAAAAACAGACCAACTAGAGCGAATACAATCGAGAAGATGAAAATCCATCTCCATCCTAATGAAGTCGCAATGGCACCACCTGCAAATGATGCAACACCGGAACCTCCCCATGAACCTATAGACCAGTAGCTTAATGCTCTTTGACGGTCCGCGCCTTCAAAGTAAGCTTTGATTAAAGCAATTGTAGATGGCATAATGAATGCAGCTGAAAGACCGATAATAATTCGGCCGATTATTAATAAAACAGCACCTTGCGCCAATACTAAACAGAGTGAACCAAGAATACTTAGCCAATAACCGATGACCGCTATTTTTTTACGACCTATTTTGTCAGCAAGACCACCTGCCGCTACGATAAACATTCCTGAGAATAATGCCGATAAACTAATCGCTATATTAATCGTACCAAGCGAAATGCCTAAATCCTCTTGAACAGCTGGTACAACGTTTACCATTGCTTGAGCAAATAACCAGAATGTAATAACACCGAATACAATTCCGATGATCATTTTATTCGTACCTTTGTATGTGTTCATAATAATCCTCCTATAAAATTTCCCGCGTAATTATAATGTCTTCAAATCTCTTTTAATCATACTCCTTAGTATTAAAAGAAATATTTCAACAACGCTTTAACAATTAACAATAATGATTTATTTTCTCGAGAATATTCTTTAGCCGTTAAAGCCTGATCAATACTTCATGTCTTTAGTTTATACAGAAATCTATATGTCAAAAAGTTATTATTTGCGTATAACATGTGTACGAGTCTGTATATTTTTTACGGAAACAATTGGAGTAGCAAAAATATACCGTCAATTTTTTACTTAAATAAAAAAAGACTGCTGCGTATCGTTCGCAACAATCTTTTTATAAAACAGCTTTTCTTATATCAAAAAAATGAATGGCATTCACCGTTAAGTATGAATAAAAAGACCAATCACTTATAATTTTTTCATCAAAAATTTCAAGTTGAGGATAGCTTGACCTGTTAATATAATCAATGACTTCCATATCCAATCCATAGCGGCTATTCAAATCAATCCAATTTGTATAAAGTGCGCCATGCTCACGGTCAAACGTGTATTTTCGCACTTGATATTCGCCAGGCTCCATTCCTTTAATTTTCACAAATAGGTCCTTATTGAACATTTGCAAAAACGTTTCCTCAATTAAATAATAAGGATTCACGGTTTTACTGTTCATGAGCACTAACTGATACCCACGTTCATTTTTTGTCATCATGTAATCAGGTCCTTGGGCAACAATCTTACCGTTTAGCCTTTTTGCAAACATTAACGCAAAATATGCCGGTCTTTTTCCATCAAAATAATGGAAAAGTTCTAGCCCTTCAATCCGGATACGTTGGCCGTCACTCTCACTTTCATGTACAACCGTATTAATCCAAAAACCTACTGATTCCACCTCATCTGATATGTCCAGCATATTTTCCAATACTAATGCTGCGCGGAAAAAGCGGCCGTTTGTCAGGCGTGTATTTCCGGAAAGAGTATTCCATGAAATGACATGAAGCGGCTTTTTAATTCCATTCTTCTTTAAATAAGCTTTTATTTTTTCTGTTTTTTCTTTTAAATAATCTTTTGTCAGGAAAAAGCGGTCATCGTTCAACTCTTTAAAATCTACAACATCATTTTGATTCGAATGATACCCTATAAAATCTACAAATTCCGCCTCTTTTAACAGCCATATATGCGCTTCGCTTGTCTTCTCCTTTTCAAAGGAAAAAGGTAAAAACATACCGACATGAATATCCGGTACAATGCCTTTTATCAAATGGTATAACCTAAAATAAACCCGTTTTAGCTCATCTGCTGCCACGATAGTATTGTATGGTTCATAAAAGAGAAAATGCCAGGCGCTTAAATAGGAACCACCATATAATTGCAGACAATGCTTCAAAAAATGCTCCAGCTTTCTGAGATAATTTTCTTCATCCATCGATAATTCCTGATAATCAATTCTTACGAAAAGTGCCAAGTTTTGCTGCTTTAAAAATTCCAGGGCAATATCGGTTTTAAAATATTGTGAACTTGTCGGAATAATTTCATCTGTTTCAATCTCAGCTGAAATCGCTTCTCCCTTTAGTAAATTACTGATTCCTACAAAATCTACCCCGATTTCTCTTTTCGCCATTAAAATTTGTGCACGGATATTTTCCTTTTGTAATTCCTTCAACTCATGCGCAATAACCATATGTTTGGGCCTTGAAATAGGAATATTGCCAGGTGCTGTTATATCCAATGACAATTCTTCAAATTTCGATTGCGTATTTTTATACGATTGATCAAGTGTATTTAAAATAACCCCTAACTTTCCTAAAATTTCAGGTGAATGTACTGGCTGTTCCGCATCTTCCAGCGGGTACTCTTTAAATGAATCCTTCTTCTCTAAAGGATGTTTCTCCCGATAGACATGCGGTGTCATCCCATAGTTTTCTTTAAAAAGGGTCGTAAATGATTTCGTGTTGGGAAATCCATTATTCATCGAGATTTGTGATACCGTATCATTCGTATAGAGCAAATCTTTTACACTATGCTTTAGACGGATTGTCATTAAATAACGACTGAACCCCATATTCATCTTTTGTTTAAAATAACGGGATAAATAAGCTGTCGACAAATAGGATTTTCGGGCCATTTCCTCCAACGTAATCGGCTGATCATAATTTCTTTCCAAGTAATCGATAATTTGCATAAGCCGCTGATCATTTGTATCCAATTTTTCTGAGGAGCTCCCTTTTTTCTTAAAGCCGCGTATGAGCGTAAGCAAGATATCACATAAATATTTTTGAAACTCAATTTGGTGGCTTTCATCTTGACGGTAATAGGAAATAATTAACTTAATAAGCCACTTACGAAGATTATTAAGCATTTTTTCGCGCCCCATATGCACTTCCTTTGAGTAGCATTCAAAGCGATTATCACGGTAATTTTTATAAAATCGGTCGATAAATGTATCCGAAATTGTTAGACTGAGCACATAATTATCAGGATTTCCCTTTATCTGAAAGAGTTCGTTCCGATTAATAACCAATAAATCAAGTTCATTTAATTCATAAAAATGGCTATCTGTCTCAACAGTAATCTGCCCTTCAACAACAAATATTAACTCAAGCCCCTGATTTACTTTTGGTGATAAATAATGAATCTCCTTTAAGGAAATTTGAAATTCAGATAGCTGGTTACTCATCTGTTCACCTCACTATTTTTCTTTAAGTTAGTTTTCCTAATGTGGGAAGTTTTGTTCCTTTTATACGATTTGTCTATTATGTTGAATTGTTTCAATAAACTTTTCAATCGTTGCCGTCAAATAGGAATCCGCTCTCCTAATAAAGACCGTCTTTACTTTACTATACTCACTTGGCAATGAGTGACAATAAATAGTCCCGCTCTGCTCCAGATGTGCAACAGCTGACTTGGGGACAAATGAAACCCCTAGTCCCATTGAAACACTGCGTATAATCGTTTCCAGTGTACCAAACTCCATCACTTTTTGAGGACTGATATTTTGATCCTGGTACCATGTTTCCAGACGTGCCCGGTATCCGCAGCCTTTTCTGAAACATAGGAACGGGATGCCTTCTAATTCTCCCAACTTCAGATGAGGTGAGTTTGAAATTAATACAAGCTCTTCATCAAATACTTCATATGACTCAAGATCCGGATGAATATTCGATGCGGTTATAAACGCTCCATCCAATTTATAATCCAGTACTTTTTGCTCCAATTTCTCTGTTACCCCTGTTATTAATGACAAATCGACACTTTGATAACTTTTCATATAGGAAGTTAATATATTCGGTAAATGGTAGACCGTTTCGACCGTACCTATTTCAAGCTTTCCGATTGGTTCATTTTTATTAAGAACGGCTCTTTTCATTTCCTCCGTTAATAGCAATATTTTCTTACTATAAGATAACAAATTTTTTCCTTCAGGTGTCAAAGTCATCCCTCGTCTATGTCGGTTAAATAATGGCGTGTTCAATTCTACTTCAAGTTTTTGTATTCTTGATGTAATATTCGATTGGACATAATTTAATTCTTTCGCTACTTCCGTAACTGTTCCCTTCTCGGCAACAAGTTGGAAAATTTCCAAGTCTTTAAATTCCACGATGCATCCAGTCTCCTTTTCCTGTTCCTATTACTTTAACATGGTATCTCAAATACTGATATTAATGATAACTTTTATTCATTTTACGAGATAGTTATACAATTGTAAGATAGTAATCGTGACTATTTAGTGAAATGAGGTTAATAAAGGTTGAAAAATAATGTTCTAATCGGTTCTATTCTATGTTTTATAGCTGCAGTATCATGGGGGGCAATGTTTCCGGTAGCCCATGGTGCATTTAAACATATAGATCCATTCTACTTCACCATTTTTAGATATGGCGCAGTGACGATTATTTTAATTGCACTGCTGTTATGGAAGGAAGGAAAGAGAGCTTTCCGTATGGAAGGAAAAGGCCTGCAGCTTTGGTTTTTCGGTACGATGGCCTTTACAGTTTATAATTTGCTTATTTTCTGGGGCGAGGATTTACTCGGACAATCCGGTGTTATGACGGCCTCTATTATGGAATCACTTATGCCGATGATTTCGATTGTCATCTCATGGATGATTTTTAAACACCGTCCATCGCTGTTTACATTACTATGTGTATTATTATCATTTATCGGTGCGGTATTAGTTATAACAAAAGGCGATCTTCAGGCATTTTTAGGCACGACAGGTCAGTTTATCCCTTCCCTTTTCATCTTTATCGCTGTCGTCGGATGGGTGATTTATACAATGGGCGCCAATGAGTTCAGTCATTGGTCTGCTTTGCGCTATTCTACATTGAGCTGTTTACTTGGAACCGTAACCGCATTATTCGTTACTTTAGGTGCGACAATGTTCGGCACTTTATCTGTGCCAGCTGTAAACGATGTAGTTGCAGTAGGTCCACACTTACTGTTTATGATTATTTTCCCGGGTGTCATTGCATTATTGGGCTGGAACATTGGCGTCAACTACTTGTCACCTTTAAATGCATTACTGTTCATCAATTTCGTTCCTGTCACAACACTATTCATTTCTATTATTCAGGGGAATGCGGTAACGGTGTTTGATATTGTCGGAACAGTGTTGATTATCATTGCGCTTTTATCAAATAATATATATGTAAGAATGCTGGACAAGAAAAAGGCCAATCATACGATGCAATCTACATGGAGTGAAGGGATTTCTTAACTATAATCTTTAGGCTTAATGCAAATAAGCGATTGGGACAGAAATAGAAATACCATTGGATAAGAAGAAAAACCTTATTAAGAAACGGATATTTTATAAAATTGATTGGAATGGAGGGCGAGTGTTCGTGCTGACGGTTTCACCTTTCGCACTGTGAAAACATTAGCTGACGGCTATGCCTTTCGCTACAAGCAAGCTTCCAACGGGAATAGCGAAATTTATTTTGCGACGAAAGCGAAGCGGCAGGAGCACTGACGCCTGAGACTAGGAACAAAAGCTAAGAACGCCACGTCCTGTGGCAACGCTTTTGTGACCAACATCCTGTTGGCCTCACGCCCGCGGAAAGCGTCCGACCTGGAATAGAAATTAATTTTTAACGCACAGCAAAAATGCCCTTTTTCTCTCAGAGAAAAAAGGCATTTTTGGGTTATGTCCCACCCTCTATTAAAATCCCGCTACTTTTATAGTTCGTTGTAATAATTTCCTTATAATGTTATCTTTTAGGTTGAAATACTATAAATTTATTTAAAGGAGTTGAAAAAATGAGAAAAACGATTGCCTCCATTAGTATTGCACTAGGCTTGATGTTTGCAATCGGAACGAACGTCAATGCTGCGACTGTTCATTACAAAGACGTCAAAGAATCGGACAACTTTTATCCCTCTGTTCAGTATTTATTAGACCAAAAAGCAATTAGCCGGACATTGCCTCAATTTAGACCATATGAAAATATTACGCGTGGCCAAGTGGCAAGTATACTTGCAAAAGTATTGGATGACCGCTTAAAAGAGATTGAGTATACGGAATGGTATAGTGGTGCGAACTTTATTGATGTGCCAAAGACAGATCAATTTTATCCTTACATTAATAAGCTAGACTGGAACGGGATTATGCGCGGGTATTATGTGAATGATACTTCTTCCTCTGCGAGGGCTTTCGGTATTAACCAACCTTTAACGCGTGGACAATTTGCCGGTGTAATTATAAAAGCATTTGAAATTCCATTAATTCAATTGCAAAGCTACAAAGAAAGTGGCGCTTCCCCATCTGACATATTCGATGGAAAAAACTTTACGTATCCTTGGGGACAGGAAATCGCGACACTTCAAACAACCGGAATTTTAAGTGGTTACGACGACGGAAATTTCAAACCAAGTACACCGATTAAACGTTCTCAGTTTGCAAATATGCTTGTGAAAGCTGCAAATGGCGAACTGTATTTCTTTAACCAGAACAACCTGCTCAATGACTTTGAACAACTAGGTATTTCTAAAGAAACTTCAATGGAAAAAATCAAAACACTAACAAATAATACCACTGTTAAATATTTGGCTTCCTACAGAGATGTACGGTATTTAAATGCTGTGACTATTGCAATAATGATCTATAAAGAAGGAGTCATTTTGTTCGAAGATATTAACGTGAAAATGGCTGTTTCAAAAGACGCGAACGGAAAGTGGCAGTTGAACGTTGAGAAAATCAATTAACAGGGGATTAATTATAACCGGTATCAGCTGGACGGCTAATCTATTTGATTAGCCTTTTTTAATAACTTGAAGTTTATGTTTTTCTGATAGGCCGCTCTCTTGGTGTAATATTAATAATATAGTAACTAATAATTAAAATCAGGATTACCCCTGCAAAAATGAGTGTATCCATTGCCGAATCATGTTCGACAATAATGAGACGAAGCATGGCCGTAATTCCGATATACATAAAATAACGAAGCGGGAAATGATAGTCTTCTTTAAAGTATTTCACAATCATCGTGATAAACTCGAAATACAGGAAGAATACTAGAATTTTTGCCAGTAAGTATTTGTATTCATGCTTTTGCCCGTTAAATATAAACTTTAAAAGCTCGACCATTTCGATGATGAGCATGACACAAAGAGTTAACGCCAATACTGTTAAACCAATATTCAAGATCACTTGAAGCACTTTCGGAATAATTTCTTTAAATGGCTTAGGTTTGGATAAAAACTTCATTTATACACACCCCCAGACGTTATATTTTCAGATTATTCCATCATTAGGGGTATGTCAATTTTGTAAGCGATTACTATTTCAAAAAATTTTTTTACTTGTTTTTATTCTTAAAAAGAACCTTTTAAATTTCTAAATTTCCCAGATTCATTTTCAAATATTGAATAAACGGATGCTTCACCTTATCCACTTTTCTTGTACAGCAAAACAAGCTCTGGCTGATTTCCACTTGATCGACAAAGACGCGTGCAATGCTGCCTTGCAATAGTTTTTCCTTAACACTGCATGCTGGTGCGATTGCCATTCCATAACCGGCTTCCACAACTTTAATCGATTCCAGTACACCTTCTATTTGTAAGCCAAATCTCGGTAACGGGCAATTATGCGTATAAAAAATAGCCTCCATTAAATCCAGTGTTGAACTGCCTCGCTCCCTATAAATAAAATCATGCTCACTTAGCTCAAAAATCGATACTTTTTTATTTGCTAATGGATGTGCTGGATGGACAACAAACCAAAACGGAATATCCAGTATTTTCTCAAAGGACAAATCTTCATGGCCAATATTGCTTTGCACAACAAAGCCAAAATCAACTTTATAATCAAGAACATGACGCTCCACAGACTGTACATTTCCAAGCGATACATACATATCGATATTTGGATTTTTTGATTTATATCCCGCAATGATTGGCGGCAAAATATAATTGGTTGAAATATAAGACGAAGCGATTTTTACATTCTCTTTCTTTTCCAAAAAGGATTTAAATTTATCATCAATCTGTTCTTCCAAATGAAATAACCGCAAGCCCTGCTCATAAAGAAATTCACCTTCATAAGTAAGCTGAATACCCCTTCCCTTTCCTTCTATAAGTTTCACTCCGATTTCCCGTTCAAGTTTGCGTATTTGTATAGTTACAGCCGGCTGACTGATATGCAGGAGTTTCGCTGCTTCAGTAATACTGCCCAGTTTTGCAACATTTGTGAAAATTCGTAGCGTATGTAAATTCATTTCCTCACCCACTTATAACTTAAATTTATGAATATACAAAATATATATATTTGTTTTATGAGTAGTATAGCAGTATTTTGTGAGTAGGGGGGATTTGTTTGGAGAACTTATTTATAGAGTGGCTATCCATAGATGGGCTCATTTTATTCGCAATCGGCATACTTGCTTCCATTGTAGGGGTCATGTTTGGGGCTGCAGGATTTGTATTGCTTCCTTCCTTATTGTTAGTCGGCATTCCGATTCATGCGACTGTCGCAATTAATAAATTTGCAACAGGCATATCTTCATTTTCGACGGTTATTGTTCTGACGTTGAAAAAAAGAGTACAACTGAAAAAAATGATTCCATTTATGCTGATTGCAGCAATTGGCGGTATAAGCGGGGCATTTTTAGCAACAAGATTGGCGGAACATACGATGAATATCGTTGCATGTATTGTTTTAATCGTAATGTTCTTTTTTCTTATTAAAAGTAAAAAGAAAGAAGTTATTAATGAGCAGCCCGACATCGAAAAGAAAACTAATTTAATTGCACCTTTTTTTATTAGTATTTATGATGGTGGGCTTGGAACAGGTTCTGCATTGCTAAACATTACATACTTTCTGAAGAAACAAGTCAGCTATGTAATGGCTGCAGAAATGACTCGTTTTTTAATGTTTTCAAGCTGCACAACTGCTTTTTTATTTTACCTGTTCTATGGCATCGTTAATTGGGGTGTTGCTGTTCCTGTAGCTGTCGGATCGATTGTTGGCTCCCATATCGGTCTAAAAATCATTCCTTATTTAAAAGGGAAATGGGTTGAGATTTTGCTTCCTATTATATTTTTCCTGTTAATTATCCAAGTAATATCGGATTTACTTTTCTAATATTGTGGCGGCTGGGACAAACTTAAAATGCATCTGTCCCAGCCAGTTTTATTTACTGGCCCTTTTCTTATGCACTACACCATTCAAAAATAAAATAACCATTAAAAGTATCGACAGATTAAATGTTGCCTTGGATATTTCGGTATTTAATACAAAGACCATTACATTATTTAATAAAATAACCGCGCAAATTGTAAACGATAAATTAGCAAGAGAATGATTGCTCAAGTTATGTGATACCCCTTAACTTTCATTCCAATCGGTAAATAATACGATAAATTGTTTGTGATCATCCCGCCAACACGCAACCCTATTGCTGCCGGCTTTCCGCTTATTAAAAAACTGCCGACCAGCAATTCACCTGTTTGTCTTCCCTTTTCGCTTCGGAAAGTTGTTTTCTGCTGCTCGATAAATTGCTGGTACACTTTCGGATAGTGATGATACGATTTTTGGATATCTTCTTTTATAAGCTGTCCATCTTCATCAAATATTTCTACCGTATCTCCCTCCCGGCCAAATACGGGTTTCTTTACATAGCGGATTCCTTTTTCGATAAACAGGCTATCTTCCAAATAGGTCGGCAAAAAATATTCGGCAATCCATTCATGCTCTTCCGTCGTAAAAAATGCATTTCGTTCTTCGTGCAAGCCCCAGATGATGGCTTGTACTGCTTTGTTTTGCAATAAAAATGCCGAGGGTGGGTTAAGGATTGTCAGCAAATCCTGCTCTACCAGTTCCATTAGCCACAATCCTATTCGATTCTGCGCATCATCTTCGTCCTGAATTAAATTTTCTATCGGAAATGTTGGACGATACAGCAAGTCGATCCGCTTTCCATCCTCATCGAACAACCCGACACCCTTTTGTATTTGCAATTGGTGTAAAGGAGTAAACTTTGCTCCGGGCACAAATTGCATTATGTAAAGCGTAGTATAATAATCTTCTATATTATCATCGTGTGCGGTAAAAACGATATGTGCATCAGGGGAAAATATGCTTTGGGCAACACTTTTCCTCACCATGCTTTTTAACATCTCTTCCATTTCATTATTCGGATTTTCCATGCCGAATGCTTTGCAGATTTGGCCGTTTACAACAAATAACTCCTTGATGAACGTAGGTGTATCAGCATTCATTTCAATACATTTATAGCCGCCATTATGAGCAATAAAATCAAAACGCGCAATAACACTTTCCGCTTCCAGTGTTTTCAGGCGCAGAATAGGAATCGTTTCTTCTGGATAGCCCATTTCAATCAGTGCTTCATCCGGAAGATTGCGTAATAAATGGGCTGTTTTAAAAAAGATTTTCCCTGCACATTCAGTAGCTATGCGAATTTTTTCTACTTCTTCTTCTGTTACTTCATAAACGTCATAGAGAGCATATTCCTCGTTATATAAATCGGCCCAAAACCGGTCAATACTTGCATAAAATTTCCTGCGCTCGCTGTTCGTCATGGATTGCTCAGCTCACTTTCATCTCGGTAACATAAATCACGTAGACACCACGATCTTCATCAATCTCTGTTGAAGTAACAAGCATTTGTCCAATCGATGGTATATCTACTACGTTTTTCAGTAAATAGCGGATCACTTCAAAATGCGTATCACAAGGAATACGTGACAACAGACGATAATTTTCACGTTCGTTTGGGCTTCTAAACTCGATATGTATACCCCGCTCACGAAAGTTTTTCTCATCCTCACCGGATAAATTGCGGCCCATCTCCTTTAGCACAAGGACTTCCACATCTTCTTCCATCTCATTCGATACAAGCTCATACTGTGTACCGCGCATAATAAAATACGTGCAAAGCTGCCTTGCGTAAAATTCATCGATCCCTACATTTGTTTCCGTATATTCATAAAACGGCTCATAATGACCATTTCCTTTTTCAACATAGTAAATTAACCGCTTCATCGTTTCCGCTCCTTAAATTAATAAGATATGCATTTCGCAACTATCAACCCGACTGCAATTGATAACGATAATAACATTGTTCCGACTGCACGGTTATCTTCCTCAATCGCCTTTTGAATGCTGAAGCGGATTGTTATAATTTCAGCCAGGAAAAACACTATTACCTGCGCTACAATTCCAATCACACCCCAAATAGCCATATCCATTAATGATATTGAATACTCTGCCGCTGCACCTAATACGATTGCCAGACCCACTACTTTACCGCCCATTAACATTGCGGCTGCGACATTCCTTTGTGCAATTAACTGAAACTCTTTAATTTTCGGTGTACTGAGCGCAAACAGCACCATACCGATAATTAATAAACCTAATGACACGCCCAGATATGATAAAAAATTCAAATACCCATTCATTCTATTTTGTCTCTCCTATCCCCCGAAGCTTTTAGCGCCACTGCCAAAACCTGAACTGGTCTTTGCGGCCTTAAAGCTATCGCTGTTTTTATAATTTATGTAGCTGCTGTCACTATTTAGTGCAGATCTATTATTGAAATATCTACCCCCATAATAGTAGGCGCCGTAATGTCCTGAACGGCTCTCGTCACATCGCCATACGCCTTCTTCTTCCGACCAGTCCCAATCCCGGCAGCTTTGGTCTGTAGGCTTTGGGGGTAAACTGCTTGAAGTACCGCAGCCAGCCAAACTTAATGTAAGCGCAGTTGCTGATACGCCGGCCATCAATTTTTTCGTCTTCTCCATCTTTCTTAGCCTCCATTTCCTTTCCTCTTTAATCGTACGTAACAACAGGAAAAAAAGATTCTATAAATTTAAAAAAATCCCGTACAGTAACAGGATTTGAAATAACCAGCACTTTTAATTTATTTATCTAAAAACAATAGAAGGTAGCTCCCCGCACATATATACAATGTGATTTGCGTAATCATGTAGATTACACGTTCAGTTGATGTTAACTTTTTTTCTTTCTTCATTTTCCTGAAATGCCAATAAAAATATATCCCACATAATAGGAGAATGGCTCCAGAAATTTGAAAAATATTTTCCAGTATACTAACCAAAAAATTCCTCCTACTCTTTCTTCAGCTTTTGCATTCAACTCATTTTACACAATGAAATATAAACGACTTTGCCTGATTTGTAGCTGTTTGAAACGTAAAGTCTTCATAAGCGTTCACAGTTGTAAAGCCTGCCTTTTTAAGTGCGGATGAAATTTCCTCTAGGCTTCGAAAAATTAGCTGGACCTTTGCTTCGTGCGTAATACCTGTATTAACATTTTTAATCTTTTCATAAAACGTAAAAACATTTCGATCTAACCCTTCATATTCATCCCAATACAGCAACAGGTCTAAGGTATAGATATCTTGAAGCTGGTCTACTGTCTCATCTTTTTGCCACTCTTCCCATGCTCTTGCTTGGGGGTTCCGTGCATCAAAAATAAATTGTCCGCCAGGCTTTAAAGCTGTAAATACATCCTGTAAAACATTACTCCAGCTCTCTTCTGTAATAAAAACCTGTGCCACATTCGCTGTCATGATAACTGCATCATAGGAATTAATTGTTAAGCTCTTACTATCACCAATGATCCATGAAACCAATTCAGCATTTTCCTTACTTTGAGCTCTATGAACGGCTTCTTCATTAGGGTCGATTCCAGTCACTTCATAGCCGGTCTTTGCCAGTTCAATCGTTACCCGCCCAGTACCGCAGCCTAGATCGGCAATTTTTTTAGCTTTTGATAATTGTAGAAGCTCCATAAAGTATTCATCTTCTTTTCCCCATGTATGAAGCTGGTCGTAATAATAAGCAATCATTTAACTTCCCCTGCTTTCCTTTTGAGCATCCGTTCAGTTATTATTCCTACTGCTGCACCTACAAAGATTGGCAGTAAAGCAATCTCCGTATATGAGAGGGAAATTTTAAAAATCAGAAAATCTAAGTTAGCTACATAACCGATAAAATATAAAACAGCTATTGTTGCAAAAGAGGCAAGTAATGGAATCCAAAATTCTTTTCCCATCTTTTCATCTCCGTTCTATTCTTTTTACTGTCCATTAGCTTTTACGTTGTAAATCGACCGAATTTAATTCTCTTCTATACCAGGTCGGTACAGGATTGTTCATGCCATCAAACCATTGCAAAACGTTTTTTGCCTGATTTTTCATTATATTTAAATCATGTTCACTGTAATTTGCAGCCCAAGGAATGGATGACAGCATATTACTGCTAATATAAAAAGCAAGAAGCGAGAAAAATTCCATCGGCGGTGTTCCGTTAAAATATCCGTTAAGCTGC
This sequence comes from Solibacillus sp. FSL K6-1126, assembly GCF_038003445.1. Classification (NCBI taxonomy): domain Bacteria; kingdom Bacillati; phylum Bacillota; class Bacilli; order Caryophanales; family Caryophanaceae; genus Solibacillus; species Solibacillus sp. FSL K6-1126. Next base: position 4,043,522 of record NZ_JBBOPD010000001.1, read on the forward strand.
CCTGTAGCAAAAGATGGACTGGCAGTTGCACTCCATACAATCCGGTTAAATTCTTCCCACGGGTCTCCAAAATCACTGCGGTTAAAGTCAATTACATACAGCTCTTTCTGAGGAGAAATAACCATATTTCCAACATGGTAATCGCCATGATGGAAACTTTGCTCTCTGCCTTCAAGGAGGTGTCTGTTCTCTTCGATATATCGAATGATTTTATCGTCCCCCTCTATTTTTACATCACATTCCTGGTAAAGTCTGATTTTACTGTCTGCTTTACGGTTAAAGTGTGATCCCCAATCTTCCTGCTCTGCTGGTGCAGGAATACTGTGAATCTCTTTCAGTATTTGCCCTGATTTCACCCCTAGTGAATACTGTTCCACTTCTGTCAGGTTAGGTAATACTTTCTCCGCATCTTCACCGTCACACCATACGAAAATTGAGTAAACACTTTTACCGTTGTCACAAACTCCAAAATCGACAGGTCGTGAAACGGGCAAGCCCCGATCAGCTAAACGCTTTATGATTTCATATTCACTTTTCTTTTTATCATACTCCGCCATTTCACATATGCGCAGCAGCAATTTCCCATTTGTAACTGTTTCAATATAGAACTTTTTATCATCCGACCAGCCTTTATTGATTGCTTCAATTTTCTTGAAGGTATCGTAGTTTTTTATATCGAACATGGATAATCCCCCCTATTGCTAGTAATTGCTTCTAGTATTTTAACATATAATTGTACATAATTTTCCAAATAAAGTGAAGGCAATGTTCCAATATTAAAACTTTAAAGTAAGTGAAGATAATATCCGATTACTCCAAAACCTATAAGTGTGCAGCATAAAATTTTGAATACGGATGAGTTATTGAGTGCCGGATATAAGATTTCCGATACGGTAACTATAAAAATCATCCCCATAGCAAAACTCATGAAGGCGGTGTTTAATAGCGGATGAACAATACTAAAAAAACTACCGATAAATACACCTAAAGCTACTGGCACCGATACGAGAAAGGAAATTAATAAAACTGTAAATATATTTAACCCTGCTAATATTAAAGGGATAAACAAAATTATTCCCTCGGGAATACTATGAAATAAAAGTGTTTGTAGTAAAGCCTTTGTAAGAACAGGTTCTTGGTTGGCCCCTAATGTTATTCCAATCGGAAAATTGTGAACCGCGAAACTAAGCATTAATAATAGGCCAGTACGAATATAGTATTTCTCTTTACTATAACTTTCCTTACCTTGTTTAAAGTGCGAACTACCATGCAGTACTGTGAATACCATCATCCCTATAACAAATCCAATAATCGTACTTAACCAACCGCCTGATTCAATCGCTTCAGGAAGAATTTCAAAACTGATCAAGCCTAGAATAACTCCTGTACAAAGCGCATAAATAATATTTGCCCTTTGCTTGATTCCTTTAAAAAGCCATGCGATCATGCCACCAATGAATATGCCTGAAGAAGTCCATAAAAAGCCTAGTAACCACATCGTTATCACCTTTCACTGAGTATAGTTAGTCGTATGGTTAATCTTCAGCATTTATGAAAATAAAAAAAACCGTATTTAAAGTATGAGTTTACTTTAAATACGGTTAAATATAATTTGATTATCCTTCCAGAGTTAACAGTCCATCTTCCATACGATACACTTTATCGCAAAACTCTAGCATACGTTCGTCATGGGTTACCATGACAGCAGCTTTGTTGCGTTCTTTAACTTCTTTTCGGATTTGCTTTACGACTTCGAATGCACGCTTAGAATCTAAGCTTGCTGTCGGTTCATCAGCTAAAATGATATTTGAATTATTCACAAATGCACGAGCGATCGCAACACGCTGACGTTCCCCACCAGATAACTCATTCGGGAATTTGTTGAACTTGTCACCTAATCCTAATTCCGTTAGTAATGTTTTCGCAAATTTCGTATCTTCTGCTGATACTTTGCCTTTCATTTTACGTACTAGTAATAACTGATCTAACACCGTTAAATACGGAATTAAGTTTGATGTTTGTAAAATGAATCCAACATCTGTTAAACGAAAAGCCGATAAATCTTTTTCCTTCATCTTGCCGATATTTGTACCATTAACAAGTACTTCACCTGTTGAAGGCTGAAGTAATGCCCCAGCAATCGATAAAAGCGTACTTTTCCCTGAACCTGATGGACCGATAATAGCGATGAACTCACCCGGGTTTACTGTAAGGGATACATTTTTAAGTGCATCCACTGTAGAGTCCCCTTCTTTAAATGATTTCGTTACATTTTTTAGTACTAAACCTGTCATTTATTCCACTCTCCCAATCGCTGTTAAAGGATCAATTTTTGTTACTTGGCGAGCTGAAATAACAGAACCTAAAACAGATACAATTAATAACACAAGCGCGTATAAAAGAACCATTTTAAAATCTAAGTTAAACGGCATTCCCTCTGGAAAAACAAGAGCAGTTAAATACGTTAATACAATGCCGGCAATAATGCTGATTAGTGATAACACGAATACTTGTGAAATAATCGATTTTTTAATAAAGCTATTTGATGCACCAATTGCTTTCATGACACCGAATTGCTGTGTTTTTTGCAAAATGAATACATAGAAGAATACCGCAATAATAACAGCTGAAATGATGAATAAGAAGGCAAGCATCATATAGATTGTTCCGCTTTCTTCTTTATAACCCGGCATTCCCATTACGGCTTCTGATTTTGTAAAAGTTTCAATCTCATCATAGTTGTTTTCGATTTTATCAGCATCAATGTTTGCACCTTGTAAAGCAATCATTGCTACTGGACTCTCTAAACCATTATCTGATCCTGGTGCTGCAAATGCATAGCTTTGCCAAACGTCTACGTTAACAAATACACTTGGTAAATGGTTAAACGTTTCACCTTTAGTAATGCCGACTACTGTTAATTCAATACTAGAGCTTGTTACTTCAATTGTATCGCCAATCTCGTAGCCTTTTTCTTGCAATGTTTCATCAATGATGACGCCCATCTTATCTTCTGCAGCCATTTGTTTACCTGCTACAACTTTTGGCTCGATAAATTTACCTGGTTCGATTCCAAGAAACGCTACGTCTACTTTTTCTTTCGCATCAGGCGATTTCACGATAACAGTTGATTGTCCGAACTTCGCTGCCTCTTTGACACCAAATTGACCCTCAACATCATCGGCAATCGTACCTGTTACCTTCGTTTTCATCATTGTTGCAGCAGAGCCTTCTTCATAAATAAAAAGATCTCCGTCAATATTTTTCATCGTCGCTGCAGCTAATGACGATAAGCCATTACCTAATCCTGATAAAATAAAAACAAGCCATGCGATAAGCATAATAATTGCGCCAATCATCATGAAACGTTTTTTCGCGTGTTTCATTTCTTTGATTGCTAAAAACATTGTAAATCCTCCTTAGTAATATATATCAACCGATCTTTTCAACTCTTCTAATTACTAGAAAATTGATCACCTCGAAATAAATTATCCGCCTTTTAATAACTATATTCAAATATCAAATTCTCCATTTGAACATAAATTATAACTATTAAAAAATGGATAAATATAATTTTTTTCCATGTTGCTTTTATAGTATAGGCGCCGAATATGAACTTTATATAAACTTTTTAAAATTTTATTTGAAAAATTATGTAAGTAGGTTCGTTATATTAATATATAAAAAACCGTTCGCTTATTTAATAGATAAGCGTGTTAAATGGAAATAAAGTTGTGGACTTAAATTAATGAAAAGTCTTATATTTAAGTATACTTAAGGTAATAATGTTAAATCCCAAAATTCCATTTTAATCCATATCACTTTTAGATTAGCATGAAATAAAGTTATGGACTCAATACCATATAATTTATCTAAGTGGATAACCAGCAAGCTTTAGCTTTGTATTTATCCTTTTCTTTCCCAACCATTATTCAAAATTTTTTATTAGAGACTTGCATAATTTCCTCTAAATGTTTTTCTGCTTTTGGCTCTAAATTCCTTAAACCACTAATCATAAGTATTTTATATTTTTTTATTTCTTCATCTGTAAAATGATTTTCAATACATTGGTCAATCAATCGGATTTGATAATCTTCCTTTGATTCTATAAATGTTGAAATATATTTTACTGTTATTGGGTATTTCTCTTCAAACTTCTTATTTATACCTATCCTTGAATATAACGTATATTGAGTTCTTTTGATTATTTTCCCAGCTTGTTTCTCATATAAAGGCCAATTGTTCAGTATATTCTTGGCTTTTTTTAATAAACTTAAATCTCTTTTATGGTTTATTTCTTCACTTGTTTTACCCTTACCTCTTTTGGAATTCGGTAAGTTTAAATTTAGCCACTTTTTGTCATTGCGAGCTAATCTTTCATAGAGGTTTTGAAAATTATCACGTAATTCTGAACGGGAATAATTCGGAAATTTGTTAATTAATTTAAACCACTCTTCCTTATCCGCTTTTTCTTGAATACTTTTTTTTTCTTTAAACTCTTGTTTTTTCTTCTTTCTACCAATTTCTACATAATTATGACCTTCCCTTATTCTCCTTAAAACTGTTACTTTACTTATATTGGTTATTTCAGCTATGTCTTTTACAGACATTCCTTTACTAACTAGAATGTCAAATTCTCTCTCCCACTCTTTCCCTTTTGCCTTTACTCTATGATGAAAAGCTTTTATTTCATACGGACTTTTCTCTCCATCATATAAAACATAAGCAAAACCACAACTACATGTAAATAAACCTTGAAACACGTCACTATTTGTCTTGTGAGTAATATGAGTGTTGGAAATTACTTCTTCTAAATAATGCTTTGATAAAGGATTCATACATGGCCACGGTCCTAATCCAAATGGTTGATAATGAGGTGTTGTATTAAGGAAATTTTCAACTGTTTCATTTAATGTCATCATTAATAAAATATGTCTAATTGGGTGTATATTTTTTAATCTTTCAACACTTAAATGTGATAACCAATCATTTTTCAACGGATTAGAATTAAGTACATCCAAAGTTTCCTCATTAAATCTTGATAGAACTAAATCGGCTAATTTACTTTTTATATGTAAAGGTTGACTTGCAATTCCGGAGATTTTGATAAACTCATAATATTTTTCGTAAAGATTCCTATAACTGGTGGCATCTACTTTATGTTTAAAGAAATATTCAACGTTCCCTGATATTTCTAACATAAATTCAAAAGCCTTACCTTCTAATTCAACTTCTTCTGATAAGTCCATATCAAGATCTGGCATTATAAACTTATTTAAAGGATTCTTTTCAATATTTATATTTAATTTGAATAGAGTTTTTTTGTGTTTACTGCATACCATTACTCCAGGAACTTGGAATATCCTATTCCAAAAACATTCCCCGTAATTTTCTAGTTCTTCTTTAACGCACTCGCCACAATAATAAAAATTCTCCTTTTCAGGGATGTCCCAGATAAACCTTTTTCTACTCTTCACATAAATATCTAAAGAACCTAAAGTAACAGGTTTTCCACTCATAAATGGGGCGTAAAGTGGAAAGATAGTATGGTTATACAAAAAATAATCTTCTGTATATTCATTTGAAAAATGCTTGATTTTAGATACAAGGATATTTATGTGGGAAATATAATCTTCATACATAATTGGTCGCACAATATTAAATGTATCCTTTATAGCTTTTCTTTTTGATATAATCCCCATATGACTAGCGTATCTAGCGGCTAGGCTATAAATACTTTCATTTTTATATGGTTGAGGAAAATAACCCAACATTAATGCTTCACCTACCTAAATTAGAATATTGGTATAAAATTAACTTGTAATAAATTTTAATATACGTAAACCCTTGATACTTATATAACGCTTGAAATTAACCCTCTGTCGGATATTCAACAATGCTCTAATGAGGTTTTTAATGATTATATTAATATAAAATAAGCTAGCGATACTTTATAAAGCTTTTCTTCTTTCCAATAACAGATTGTCTTTCCACTCCCCATCTAGTTGAGCAATCTTTTCGCGGATTCCCACAATCCGAAAGCCATTCTTTTTATGGAGTTTTAGACTAGCTACGTTTTCTTTAAAGATTTTGGATTCCAGTGTCCAGTAGCCCTCTTTTTCAGAAGCTACAATCAAATGGTTTAGTAATAAATCCCCAATTCCCTTTCCCTTCTCATAAGACGCTATATAAATGCTTACTTCTCCCACTCCTTTATACACATTTCGTTTAGAAACAGGAGATAATTTACACCAACCTAAAATTTGATTTTCCTCAGTTGCAACAAATGAACAATTTGGATTTGCTTCACCAAACCATTCATTATAGGATTCAGGTGCCTTCGATTCGAATGTAGCCATTTTTGTCTCTATTCCTGCTTCGTAAATTCTTTTTACGTCTAGCCAATCTTCACTTGTAACAAATCGAATTTTAATCGCCATAAATCAACCTCCATAAAAACTGAATAATAAAATAATAAAACAAATAGTTGCATTTTACAAGTATTTATGTTTTAATTTATTTAGAGGTGATTGAATGGAAAACAAACGCGAAATTTTTCACATACTAACTCGAAGATTTGGCTTATTAAACAAAAATTGTTGCTCTGTTGGATCATTTGAAATATCTACTATTCAAAGTCAAATTCTTTACGAAATAGATAAACAGCAAACACCTTCTATGCAACAAATTGCTGAAACACTCGCAATGGATATTACGACATTCAGCCGACAAATTCAAACACTTGTGAAAATGGAATTGGTTAAAAAAACACCTTCTCTTCAAGATAAACGTGTATCAATTTTATCATTAACAACACAAGGAAAATTTGTTGCAACAACGATAGATGAATCCATGAATGCCTATTTAGAAGAAGTATTTTCTCATATGAACGACTTTGAAAAAGAAACTGTCCTCCGTTCGATTCAACTTCTAAACGAAGCAATGTCTAAATCGACAGTATGCTGTACCCCAATTTACTAAGCAAGAACCTTCTTGCTTTTTTATTTATTATATAGTTGCAAATTACAAGTATTTTAGGAGGATGTTAAAAATGAACATACCGTTAACAATTAAATCACAGACTTCTAGCTGTTGTGCACCAACACCTAAGTCAGTTACGTCTTGCTGTGGACCTATGGAAGCTACACAAAAAGAATCATCCCTTAATGAAACACCTTTTGAATTAAATAAAGCGTACCCTGTTGCTATTCTTGGAGCAGGTCCAGTGGGTTTAGCTGCTGCTGCCCATCTATCTTTAGCCGGTGAAGCGTTTATTCTTCTTGAAAAGGGTTCTGAGGTTGCAAAAAATATTAAAACTTGGCAGCACGTTCGTCTATTTTCACCGTGGCAATACAACGTTGATAAAGCTGCTAAACAATTACTGCTGAAATCTGGTTGGACTATGCCAGAGGAAGATGTCCTACCAACAGGTCAAGAAATTCGTGAAGTGTATTTAAAACCCTTAGCAAATTTACCTGGAATCCAACCATTTATTTCGTTTAATACAACAGTTGTAGGTATTAGTAAAAAAAATCACGATAAAATGAAGTCTGCCAGTCGCGACTCTGCCCCGTTTGTACTTTATACAGAACAAAACGGTGAAACAAAGCGCATTTTTGCCAGTGCGGTTATTGATGCGACGGGGACGTGGGCAACACCGAATCCTGTTCATGCAGATAATGTTTGGAAATCGGCTGAACAAAAGCTTGCTGATAAGATCTTTTACGGTATTCCAAATATTGAAACACTAAAAGAACGCTATACAGGCAAACGTATCGCTGTTATCGGAGGCGGACACTCAGCTATTAATACGATTTTAGAATTGGAAAAGCTTGAATTTGTTGAAATTACATGGGTTTTACGTAAAAAGCGTGTAGAAGATGCTTATGGCGGTGAAGAAAAGGATGCCCTTGCTGCTCGAGGTGAATTAGGGAGTCGCATTCATACATTAGTTGATGAAGGAAAAGTAAAAGTCTTTACCCCATTTTATATCGAAGAAATTGCACAAACGTCCAATGGTATTATCATTAAAGGTGAAGGCGTGACGGGCGAGCAACAACTTCCTGCCGTCGATGAAATCATTGCGAATACAGGAAGCCGCCCAGACTTCTCGTTCTTAAAAGAAATTCGCCTATCCATTGATGCTGCTGTTGAAAGTATTGAAGCATTAGCACCACTCATTGATCCAAACGAGCATAGCTGTGGTACAGTTCGTCCACATGGTGAACTAGAATTACGTCAACCTGAAACTGGCTTATATATTGTCGGTATGAAAAGCTACGGACGTGCGCCAACCTTCTTAATGGCGACCGGCTATGAGCAAGTTCGTTCAGTTGTCGCTTATCTAACAGGTGATATCGAAGCTGCACGTAAAGTAGAGCTGGACCTTCCTGAGACTGGTGTATGTAGTTTAGATCTAAATAGTAGTAGCACTTCTAATTGCTGTTAAAAAAGAATCCCCTTGAAGCCATTTTCAAGGGGTTCTTTATTGGTCACGTAATACAACATTGGGAATCAAACGTATGTAGAGGAGCTCACCTATTATCTCGACAATCGTTTGGGTCACAATAATTGCTGCAACAATTGTGCTTACGTCGCTTGGTAGTGCTAACGCAAATGGCAATACAACAAGTGAATTTCGTGTAGAACCACTAAAAATTAATGCACGACCTGTTTTCACATCGAGTTTCATCCACTTCCCAATTAATTTAGAGATGAAAGGCATAATAACCATAAAGGCTAAATAAACCGGAATGACTTTTAAAATCCATTCGGCTGATCCAGTTAGCTTATTGATTTGTGAAGCCACAACAACGAAAAGTGTAAGAGCCATAAATGGAACAGGTAGCCATGCTGAGAATTCCAGCATCTGATTCCCGAATTTCCCCTTCTTTGCGAATAACTGCACACCAATCGCAATTCCTAAAGGTAACACAATGAGCCCAAAAAATGCCTCAACAAATGGTGTCACTTCTATCAGCTTTGCGGCTTCTTCCCCAATAAATAGCCATAAGTAAACAGGCAACAGCAACATTTGGGTAATAAATAAAACCGGTGTCGCAATGAGCATTGCTTTTTCATTGCCTCTCCCTAATGCTGTAAAGACTATCACATAATCAATACATGGTGTTAACAGCACAAGGTATACCCCTAATAAAAGCGGTGGATAGCCTGGTAAAAATAATGATAATACCCACACAACGATCGGTACGGCTACATAATTCACGATAATGAGGGCTACTATAAAGCGACGGTTAGATAGTGACTCTTTTAAAGACATAAACGGAATTTGTGAAAACATACTGTACATTAATAATCCAATGGCAACCGAAATTGTTATATCAAGCTTATTTGACATATCAGATTCGAACAGTCCAAAGCCCACAGCGATAACTAAAGTGCCGATATAAATAAGTACTTGATTATTTTCTAGTTTTTCTTTTGAAAGCACTGTAAAAACTCCTTCTTAAATAACTAATCTCACTTTAACATGTAGCTTTGAAATAAAGTTTGATCATAACACCTCATAAATCATTATTTCACAATTAATAATAAGAGAATCCATTTTGAAAAAAAGATTGATCAAAATGGATTCTGCTTTTGAGTTTTTAAGTTTAGTTTTTATAAAAAAGTTTGATCATTTTCTACCTACATTACTCCATAAACGCGCCCGATTGTTTCTGTAATGCTTTAACTTTTATAATGGCAATTTTAATAGACTACATGCAAACGAGATGGGCTTTTTTAAATAAGTTCATTACGATATAATTAAATCATCAATGTACCCTTGTATTCAACGTGAGATCTCTTTGAGAGGAACTCTGCCGATTGTTTGGGGACATTGTTTTTTTATTCGAAAAAATCATGTAAGATATAAGTGTGCAGTGACCCTTTAAGGTATTTCCGACCTACCGGATTGGGGCTAGATTCGTAGACCTCTTATATTGACGTGAGGCACTCCATGCTATATACGGCACTGCACACAGTAATTTATATACAGCACTAAATCCTGTGAATTTCGACAGGATTTTTTATATTTTAGGAGGAAATTTGAAAAAGTTGGCGTATTTTTATATTTAATAGACTATATAGAAAACAAACTAAATCTAATATTATTTTAACAGTTGAAACTCTACCGATGTTTGGAGCTTAGAATAAAGACTCTTTAATTCACTTTGAGATTTAATATCTGGCGATATAATCCTGACATGCTACATTGGGCCTTGAGCTCTAACAGAAACTTGGATAGTCAGATATTTAATACTGTTTTTTTATTGGAGGAAAATTAATGAAAAACGTTAGTAGTCCATTTAGTTATGGAAATAAAACTGAGGATATTAAAGATCAAGAATCGCGAAAGTTTTACCAGTTCTATGTTGGCATTGACATTGGAGCGAGTTTTCATGTTGCTTCTTGTATAAGATACGTTGCTTTTTTAGACCCTAAGGGAATAGCTTGGAAGCGCACTAAGACACTAAAATTCAGCTCTGATAGTGTGGGGATTGCAGAATTTTTAAGCGCTCTTAAACAAATAGAAAATCAGTTCAATTTAAATAAAGATGACTTCCTAATCCTTTTAGAACCCACGGGTGGACATTATTCTTATTTAGTCCAACAGGTTTTATTAAATGAGAGTTATGATTTGTTTCAAATCGAAAACAAGGCAGTTGGGGAATTCCGTAAAAATTTAGGGATTAGCGAGAAATCCGATTCCATGGATGCAAAGGTAATGTCCTATATGGGATGGCATAAACAACTACATCCTAATATGCAAGGTGTAACTTTAATAAGACCGCAAACAGTACTACAATCCCTATTTAGAACCGTAATGAGAGATCGCTGGTATATAAACGTTCAACTCACTAGAAGAAAAAATCAAGTACAACAGTTACTAAAAGTCACACATCCTGATTTAAACAAAGCTTTTAAAAAGTTAAGTTCAATCTCAGTAATGAAATTAGTTCTAGAATACCCTACCGGACTACATATGAAAGAATCAAGCGAAGAAGAATTATACAATGCGATTTCAAAAGCTGGAGCTAAAAATGTTGCCAAAAAGGCAGCTAAAGTTTTAGCAGAAGTAATGCCTAATACTGTCGCTGTGCCTGTCGAGCATCTTGTAGGTCGCCAAAAGTGGGTTATTGAAGAAGCCTTACGGCTTGAAGAAAGTTTAAAACTGATAGATCAGGAAATTCATGAACTCCTATGGGGATTACCTGAAAAAGGAATTCAATCCCATCCCTATACTGAAGTTCTACTTTCACTCCCCTTCGTTAGCGAAAATATAGCTTGTACATTAATTGGCGTTATTGGTGATATTGAAAGATTCAATACATATAAAGAATTCAAGAAATACTTAGGTGTTTCAGCTGAAAATACACAATCTGGTACATCAGTAAAAGGAACTAAACAAACTAACGGTGGCGTTCGGGATGCTCGTCGTGTTCTTTATCAGATATCCTTAATAATATTGGCAAATGGTAAATCTCATCCTACTGTATTTAAAGTCTATTATGACCGGAAGGTAGACGAAGGAATGAGTAAGAAAAAAGCAATCGGTCATCTGTGTGGTAAATTGCCTAATTTAATCTATTCTCTTCTGAAAAATAACGTTAAATACGATTCAGTTGTTCATGCAGCTGCTTGTGGCATTAACTTGGCTGACTTAGATATATCTAAAGAAGAGAAAAACCCTTTATTATTAAGCTAACGAAGAAGGTTAATAATAAGAGAAAGGTAATTTGATTAATTAACATATAAAGAGAGGTGACATAATGAGTGATACATAAAATGGGCTTATATGGTGAGTATTTTGATTCAATTAGAAAGGGCAAGAAAAAGGTGGAAGTACGCTTAAATGATGAAAAAAGAAGGAAAATAAAAGTTGGGGATTTTATTGAGTTTATAAAGATCCCTGAACAAGATGAAACTATAATAATTAAAGTAACTGACCTTAAAATATACGATACCTTTCAAGCTATGTATGAGGATATTCCGTTTCAAGATATTGATTGTGAAGGTTGGACGATGCAAGAAATGATAGATGGAACATATGAAATATATACACCAGAACAAGAAAAAGAATGGGGAACATTAGCAATAACGATTGAATATTATAGTTAATTATTATTTAATTAGAGGGCTTTACTCAATAAGCCCTTCTATTTTCACAAATCCCTAAGTCTATTAAAACGACAATAACCCCAAAATATTAAATTGAAACGTGGGTATTCCTTGTACTCAATTCCGTATTTTTTAATTAAAGCACTACACTACATTGAATAAGAGTAAATTGGATCTTTTACACACTCATTCTAAACTTGAGAATTTTGTTAAGTCTTTTCTACTTCCTATAGTGACTAGTAAATCTTCTGGTTGAAGCAACTCTTCAGGAGAAGGGGAAACAATGATATCATCATTTCTTACAATCGCAATAATACTGACATTAAATTTAGCACGAATATCAAGTTCTTTTAGATTTTTACCAATCATCCTTGAAGGAATCTTAACTTCCTCAATATTGTAATTTTTTGAGAGTTCAATATAGTTAAGCAAATTTGGTGAAAGGAGTTGATTGGCTACTCGTTCACCCATATCTCTTTCTGGATAAATGATCCAATCAACACCAATTGCCTCTAACACCTGTCCATGCCTTTTGCCAAGTGCCTTGGCAATAATTTTTTGCATACCTAAATTTTTTAAAAGTACTACTGTTAAAATGCTGGATTGAATATCATTTCCAATCGCTACAATTACACAGTCAAAGTTTGTAATACCTAATGAAGTAAGTGCCTTTTCTTCCGTAGAATCAGCAACCACTGCATCTGTTACGTAACCTTCAGCAGCTTCGACATTTTCTTCATCCAAATCGATTCCTAATACTTCTTGCCCAGCATCATGAAGTTTTCTAGCAATACTCGTTCCAAATCTCCCTAAACCTATCACAGCATATTGTTTTATTGCCATTTTATATCCCTTCCCTTTATTAATTAACCAATCATTATGTTCCCTTTTATATAGTGGAATGGTTCTTTTTTACGTCGTTTAGAAATAGCAAATCCAAGTGTTAACGGACCCAATCTCCCTACGAACATTGTTAATATAATAAGAATTCTTCCCGTTGGAGAAAGCTCGGGTGTTAATCCCATAGAAAGTCCTACGGTACCAAATGCTGAAGTTGCTTCAAATAAATATAGAATAAAGTTGTGGCCTGGTTCAGTGATGCTTAGCAGAAAGGTGACGATTACAACAATCATGATGCCACTTATCGCAACAGTAAGTGCTTTTAGAATACTCTGTATAACAATACGACGTTTAAATAGAACCACATCTTCTCTCCCTTTAAGTTGGGAAAGAGCTGTTGCCATTAAAACTGCAAAAGTAGATACCTTAATACCTCCAGCAGTCGATCCTGAACCTCCCCCAATAAACATGAGGAAAATAGTTAAGAATAATGTTGCATGAGTCAAATCTGCCATTGGTAATGTATTTGCCCCAGCCGTTCTTGGCGTTATACCATGGAACAGGGCACCGAGAGCTTTTCCTGTGGAAGACAACGGTCCTAATGTTTTATCATTACCATACTCAAATAGGAAAATTAAGATGGATGCTCCAACGATAAGCATTAGAGTTGTACTCAATACAACTTTTGAATGTAGTGAAATTTTACGTGTTACACGGTATTCATATATATCGTGTATGACAATGAAACCTAAGCCTCCTAAAACGATTAGAGAGCAAACCGTTAATACGACAAATGGATCATCAACGTATTCAGTAAGACTTTTAAATTCCCCCATCAAATCAAAGCCTGCATTATTAAAATTTGAAATTGAATGGAAGAAACCAAAATAAATTGCTTGACCAATCGGCATATCAAATGAAAATCTAATCGATAAAACAATACCTCCAATACCCTCCGCTATTACAGTGAAAATTAATATTCTTTTTACTAATTTGACGATATCAACAGTCGAAGCAGCATTAAAAGCTTCCCTTAATATAATCCTTTCTTTTAAAGAGATTTTTTTACCTAATAGAGTGAATAAAAAGGTTGCAAACGTCATAAATCCTAAACCACCAATTTGAATGAGCGACAAGATCACTAATTCACCAAACATCGAAAATGTATCCCCTGTATCTACTACCACTAGACCTGTAACACATGTAGCAGAAGTAGCTGTAAATAACGCATCTAGGAATGGAAGTCCTTTACCATCCTCTGTAGCTATGGGTAGAGTCAATAAAATAGCCCCTATTAGAATTAAAATGGCAAAGCCAATCACAAGAATTTTTGATGGATTAAGGCCCTCTTTAAAATTTTTCATAACTCTCTCCTAAAATAAAGTTAAAATTATATTTAACTATATACATGGTCCAAAGATTAAACTTAATATGTTTCCCCTCAATTCTGCTTATTATTCTAAAATGAACTTATGAACTTGTTTTTTCAATGCAAAAAAGACCGATTTAAACAAGCATTCATTTTGCTGTTAGCAACAAAAACAATACTTGAATAAGGCGGTCTCTATTATGACCTCCCTCGCTTTAGCCGACGAAGTTAGCTGACGGGTTAGGATGGCGAAAGAGTAAATATCATCCCTTCTGCAAATGCAGAATTAACCCCAAAAGATTGGGTCCTCCGTTCTCAATTGTTGAGATTTGGCTTTATTATGTTTCCTAATTACGAGCTTATTTTACTCCTGTGTATAACACTTGTAAACTGTTAAAATAAATTTATTTATAAGTTTCCTTACAATAACATTGTATGCTTAAACTTGATTTTTGTTGTATTAAACTGCTAACCAGTTTAAATACAAACCTACACAATACAAACTTTCCTTTAAAATTGTTATTCAACAATCTGGCCCTATTACTGTAAAAGCACAATTCTTTTTCAAGAATCGCGCCCGATCGTATTATTAGGTCAGCCAGAAAATATTTCTGGTTGACCATTTTTTATATCGATATATGATAGCGGTAGCCGGGGTAGAACGTAAGCGCCCGTGGGGCTATGACCCCGTCCGCAAAACAGTTCGCCCCCTACTTGTAGAAACATGTTTGAGGCTGGTTGGGACATTGATCTCGTATAACAAGCGAAGCTATGACACTACAAGGAGGATTTAGGGGTTACCGGCAATTATCATTTTGAAGGAGGAATTATAATGAATCCAGTCATTGGTCTGGATGTAGCTAAAGGTGAAAGTCAGGTTCAAGCATACTTGGAAAGAAAGAAGCCCTATAAGAAAAGTTTTAAAATAAAACATGATCTTGATGGATTAGCTATTTTATTAGATTTTATTAAAGAAATAGAAGTTATTACTGGAGAACGTCCCCCTCTTGTTATGGAATCAACAGGCCATTATCACGCACCGGTTGTTCAATATTTTGAGGAAAAAGGCTATTTAATAATTATCGTTAATCCACTCATCTCTTATAAAGCGAAAAGTTCTAGTTTACGAAAGGTAAAAACAGATATCATTGATGCCAATCATCTCTGCGAGCTGTATTATAAGGAAGATTTAGAGCCTTATAAAAGGCGTGGTATCCAAATTGCGAACTTACGTCATCTTACGAGACAGCACGATAATATTACAGGTATGTATGTACAAACTAAGCTACAATTTCAGGCAGTTTTAGATCAAGTTTTTCCGGAATATACTAAAGTTTTTGGAGACTTATATTCAGATGTTTCTTTAAAAATACTACATGCATTTCCTACTTCAGAAGACATATTGAAAGCCAACAATGAAGTATTAACAATTAAAATAAAAGAATTCTGTAATACTCGTTCTCTAGAATGGGCAAATCAACAGGCTGAAAAGTTAATGAATGCAGCAGCTCAAAACCCTTTTCAGAAGGCTTTATATTCTAGTCTTTCCCTAAGCTTAGATATGTATATTAAGATGCTCTTTGAATACAAAAAACATCTATCCCTACTTGAGAATGAGATAGATGCTTTAGCAAAAAGTATTGAAGAATCGAAGATTATAAGAACAATTCCCGGTATCGGAGAAAAAATCGCTGCCACGATTGTATCTGAAATTGGGGAAATTGAAAGGTATAATCATCCTAAGAAACTAGTCGCATTTGCCGGTCTTGATCCAAGTGTCTTTGAATCTGGGACATTCAAAGGTACTTATAACCGAATAACCAAAAGAGGCTCTAGCAGACTCCGGCAAGCTTTGTATATGGCTGTTAAATGTGCGATTCGTGACTGTCGAAAACAGAAAACAACGGATGAAATCCTGCCTCGGAATAAGAAATTACGGGCGTTCTATGATAAAAAACGTGAAGAAGGAAAACCGTTTAAAGTAGCTGTAATAGCTTGTGCAAACAAACTCTTACATTGGATTTATGCACTATTAAAAAACAAAACTTCTTTCCAAGACTTAGCTTGATTTAACAGTTTAACCAATTTAACCTGAACTTTCCAAATCAAATTTGGAAGGTTATTTGGTATGCACAAGTTTAGTATAACATGATATTTTTATTATTTTTAATATAAATTATTGACAACTATTAGCTGGTTTTGTTGAATATCAAAAAATGTTTAAACAATTAATCTTTAGTAGCGTATTATTTAAACCAGCCTCTTCTCTTAAACCAGATAAACATTGATATTCCCGTTATCCCCATAAGTCCAAGCGTAAGAAAATAACCATATTTCCACGTTAATTCAGGCATATTTTCATAGTTCATCCCATAAATCCCTGCAATAAATGTTAAAGGAGCAAAAATGGAAGTTATAATTGTCAGAATTTTCATTACTCTGTTTGTTTGATGTGAATTCAAGGAGAGATAGCTGTCTCTTATATCAGCTGTTAATTCTCTATCTGACATAATTGTGTCTGATAGTTTTAAAAGATGGTCATAAATATCAGAAAAATATTCTCTTCTTTCACTTATTTTAATTAAATGATGGGAATTTAACATACGGTAGAGTAAATCCCGCATCGGATTAACTGTATGCATTAGATTTAATAACATGTATCTTGTGTCGAATAGTTCAGTCATTAGGAAGTTCATCGATTTATGATTTATGTTATTTTCAATTTTGTCTAAATCATCTTCAATTTTATATATTATTGGAAAGTAATTATCTACAATTTTGTCCAAAGTTCGATAAAATACATAAAAGGGGTCCCATTTTTCAATGTTCTTTTGCAACACCCTTTCCCATATCTCATCAACTTCCTTTGATGGCTTAAGATGGAATGTGACAATGAAATTTACTCCAACAAAAAAATTTAATTCTTCTTTTATAATTTTTTTTTCTTCTTCTCGAACTATATGTGTAACAAAAAAAGTATAGTCATCGTAATAATCTAATTTTGGACGTTGAAGTCTATGTATACAGTCCTCAATAGCAAGCGGATGAAATCTAAAAGTATCTGCTAAATGTCTTATTTCTTCATCAGTTGGTTGATTAAAATCCACCCAAAACCATTTATAATTAGAAAAATTAATATTGCTTATAGAAATTTCCGTTTTCAAATTATTCTCATCCGTAATTCCAATGAAGTTAATCACTGTATTAACACCTTCTTAATAGTTATTTAAATATCATTCATTTCTTTTAAACTCAATTGTATTATTACTAAAATAAATTCAATAAAATAAAGTGTTAATCCTTTTTGGACTAACACTTTCATCAATGATTTTAGTTTAAAAAAACCTTTTTTTCCAAAATATCACTGCAGTCAAGCTTGATAAAATGAAAGAGATAATGAGTGCGATAAAAAAGGAATATGGGTATTGTTGAAATGGAATTGAAACGTTCATACCGTAAAAACTCGCAACCATTGTTGGTAAAGACAAAATAATAGTAATTGATGTTAAGAACTTCATAACGATATTTACATTATTTGAAATAATAGATGCAAAAGCATCCATCATTCCACTTAATATTGAAGTATGTGTTTCAGCCATTTCAATTGCTTGCTGATTTTCTATAATGACATCCTCTAACAATTCCTGATCATCTTCATACATTTTTAAGTAATTGCTTTTCAACATTTTTTGCATTACAATATTATTTGATTTTAATGAAGTTGTAAAATACACTAGACTTTTTTCTAAATTTAGTAATGAAAAAAGCTCTTTGTTTTTCATGGATTGATGTAGTTCTTTTTCAATTGCATCTGTTTTTTTGCTGATTTGTTTTAAATATTTTAGATATGAAGTTGCCATTGAATAGAGGATCTGGAATGAAAATCTTGTTCTTTTATAAGTGAAAAAATTCTTAACTTTATTATCTGAATAATTATGAAAAATCGGATTGTCTTTTAAGCAAACAGTGACAAAGCAATTTTTGGCTATAATCATTCCCAATGGTATCGTGTCATAGATAGGTATTTCATTTTCATCCTTTGACACCAAGGGAACATTCACAATAATTAGAATGTTGTCACCGTCTTTTTCAATTCTTGAACGTTCTTCTTCATCCAACGGATCTTTTAAAAATTCTAAAGGTACTTCCAATTCACTAGAAATATCAATAATTTCTTGCTCGTTTGGTGCTATTAAATTAACCCAACACCCATTTTGAATTTTTGTTATTTCTTGAAGAACTCCTTGCTTATTGGATAAGTAAATCTTTAACATTGGTAAAACCTCCTCATTGTTCAGGAAGTCAAAAATCTATACCATTCAAAGTTGAATTTTTAACAGTTTTCAAAATTCTACAGAATAGTTCATTTATGTCTTCCTTTTTACCAGAATCCGGTTCTGGTTCGTTACAATTATGACTACTCATAAAAATTCAACTCCTTATCCTAAATAAGTTATATCCTCACATATTCTACTTTGTAAGTGTATAATTGTAAACAAAATATGAACCTGCAACGTTAAGGAAACATTTTTACAACTTTTCAAAGTTTAACCTAGATAGATATTTAGGTGTTGTTCAACAATAGGGCCCTTAAATGCAAAAAGAGCCTTTCCTTATTCAAGGAAAGCGCCCGATTGTGGAATAAGAAACCCTGCCTACCAACAAATATTTTCTTAATACCTCGCAAATATTAAATAGGAATTCAATAGATAAACTCTTTAAAGGTAATTTCGTTATGTACACCATTCATTACCCGAGGTATTAGGAAAATTTCTTTTCTCTTAATTGCTTCTCTCAATTCAAATCCAAATATTGGATCTCCCTTTTTTTGAATTACTTTTCCTAAGAAGGAATTCGAACTCACTTTTAATATTCCAAATTGATCTAACCACCAGTACATACTTTTATTTAAAAACACTAAAGGTAAAGGATAATTTTTTACTAATTGCTAAGTATGTTTCTTTTTCCTTTGATAATTCTACTGCGATTTGAGCTCCACTATTTCCTCCACCTAATTAAATCAATCTATGCGAAACGTAAAGAAACGGTTGAGCGTGTCTTTGCGGATGCGAAAGAAAAGCATGGTATGCGATGGACAACTTTAAGGGGCCTTAAAAAATTGTCAATGCAGGCGATGCTACTTTTGTTGCCATGAATTTGAAGAAACTTGCCACATGGACTTGGCAAGGGGCTTAATAGAGGCATATTTCCTCGAAGAGGAGACTCTTTTACAGAATTCCAGGAACTAATTTGATAAAAGAAATGACAAAAGGCATCGAGAGACGGGCTCTCGATGCCTTTTGTCGACAATCTGACCCCACCCTTTAAGTGGAGTAGAAGATTTATTTACCTTAAAATAATGACTGCTATTCCAACTACAAAACAGTAGATTGAAAAGTAACCAAGTTTCCCTCTTTGCATAATATTAATAAACCACTATAACAAAAAATAGGAAGCAACTAAAGAGCAGTATGAAGTTCAATTACATTTACTGTATCCACGTACAATCACCCCTATCAGTTGCTGTTCTTTTTTGTTTTCCTTTTAACATAAATCGCCACTAAAATAATGAACAGCACGGCCAAGATTGCATAGGCGATGTTCGAATATATGTTCATATAATTGACAATATCATGCCATGATGCGCCAACTGCAGCACCAACTTTAGTCAAGACAACATTCCAAATCATAGTTCCCACTGTAGTAAGAAGGAAAAACAACCAAAAATTCATACGTGCCATACCTGCTGGGATGGATATTAAACTTCTGATTAAGGGAATAAATCTACAAAAGAAAACAGTCCAGACTCCATACCGATCAAACCATGACTGTGCCTTATAAATATCTTTTCTGGTAAGGCGTAAAAGGTGCCCCCATTTGTCCACAATTTTTTCGAGTCGATTTACATTAATTAACATTCCAATAGCATATAGTACAACAGCACCTGCCACTGAACCTGCAGTCGAGGCAACAACTACACCTAGAACACTCATATTTGTTGTTGTGGTCATAAAACCGCCAAAAGTTAGTATGACCTCTGATGGGATAGGTGGAAATATATTTTCTAACATAATTAAGAGAAATATCCCCATGTAGCCATAACTATTCATTATTTCTGTAATCCAATTTTCCATAAACTCTCCTTTACTTTGGTAAGATCTAAGTTTGTAGTAGTAAAAAGCAAAATCTTAAAAGCCACTATTAAAGTACCAAATAAGGAAGAAAACTTTACTGGTACAATGATTCAAAATTTTTAATGTCTAGTTTATATTTAACCACAAATTTGGAATCATGCACTTTAACTTCCTTTGCTATCCTTTTATAAATAAATCAACAAAAATACTTGTTCTTATAGAGAATTTTTTTCATATTGTTTCTCTTTATACATTTGGAAGAACCAAATGGCAACAGTTAGCCATATTGCACTAGCAAAGTATCCTCCGATAATATCGCTCGGATAATGTACCCCCAGATAAATGCTAGAGTTCGTTAATCACTAAAATCCCCCTCATCCAATTTTCACACAAAGAAACTCACAATAAATCATTCATAAGTCCAATATTGACAGTGCCATCAAACTTAACTTCCCCAAATGGTCGTTTGGTAACATTGCATAAAGTGATTTTATTCCACAATATGGCCCGATTATTCAACAAACTAAAACATTTTTCTCCAACTATCCTGTCCAGTTAGTACAATAAGAATCAAACTGAAAGTATTATTATAAAACATTTTATTTATGATCCATTCAACATAGATTTGCTTGTCGGGAACGTGTTTGCTTCCTCCAAAAAAATGTTGTTGCTGCAGATCAATCCAGTCTTTGTATACTTCTCCAAATGTGAATTTCATCAGTTTTATCGTAACCACTGCCCGGTTCTGGAGCAGAAAAGACCATTGTTCAGCCTCTTTTTAAGTAACAATCACCTCATTAATTTAATATTAGTATAATTAATACAAAAAACGTTCATAGAATTGTCTTATCAGTTAAATACATTGTTTATCCGATAATGACTTGCTCTTTTGGATAGTGATACTTATGTTTGATTGTCTTGCCTCCCATAAAGAATAAGAAGGTAAATATCCCAATTTTCCCAATAAACATTAACATCATAATTACGACCTTCCCGGCAGTGCTTAATTCAGGTGTGATACCAAGCGAAAGACCCACAGTACCAAAAGCAGAGGAAACTTCGAATAAAATTTCAATCAAAGAAAAGGCTGGCTCAATACATACAAGAATGATAACTGCTACACTGCAAAGCAACATCGCTGTCGTAAAGACGATGAATGACTTGATGATATCTTCTTCAACAATTTCCCTTTTGAATACTTTTACTGTCTTATCTCCTTTCGCATAATAATACATGGCGAGTAGCATGATTGCTAACGTTGTTGTCCTGATCCCACCGCCAGCACTACTAGGGGATGCTCCTATGAACATAAGAATGCATAGAAACAAATGGGTCGGCAGCGAGAATTCGCTTATGTCGGTGATGGCCATCCCACCAGTTCTCGATGAAATCGAATAGAACAAAGAATACATGAAAGATTGGTGCCAGGGCTTGTTTGCGTAAAAATGATTGTACTCAATAACAAAAATGAAAATGGTTCCGATTACAATAAGTAGCAAAAAAGTAACAGTTGTGATTTTCGTAAATAAACTAAACCGGAACTGCCTCTTTTTCTTATGCTTGAGCCACTCTCGGACTTCTATTAGAACTGGGAATCCAAGTGATCCAATAATATAGAACACCATATTAAAGGTCAGGACAAAATAATCTTTTGCAAACGGGATTAGCGACTTTCCTGTAATATCAAAACCAGCATTTGTAATGGCACTAACAGAGGCAAAGAATCCCTGTAAATAGGCCTCTTGCCAAGTTGGAAAGAATTTCAAGAAATATGTACCCAATACAACAGTCCCAAATAGTTCAATCACCACAAAGAATAAGAAAATCACTCGAACAAACCGAACGATTCCGGATATAGTGAAACTATTTTGTTCTTTCGTAATGAGTATTCGTTTCTGCATTCCTATTTTTTTCCTCAATAAAATCCAAATGAGTACTCCGAAAGTCATGATACCAATACCACCAAACTGTAGGATGACAGCAAAAATGAACGTCCCAGGAACACTAAGGAGTTGACTTAAATCAATTGTAGATAATCCTGTTACAGTTACTGCACTAATAGAAAGGAATACAGCATCAATAAATGATAACTCTGCATCTGGCTTTTGAGTTATAGGTAGCAATAATAAACGTTGTATATCTTAAATTTGATTTTAGTTGTACTAAACTGGCACATAGTACATTTCTTCACAATCTCACCTACTTCAGAATACACATCATTATGTTTAGATGGCTTGACCCCAAATACTTTTAATAAAAGTTGTGCTGAACCGTTTAATAGGGCAATAAAAGACTTTGATACTTGACCAAACCAATAAAGGGAAGGTGCTAATAACAATGTCATTTTATCGGCATACTGAATCGCTAAAGTTTTTGGCATTAATTCACCTAGTACCACATGTAGGAAAGTGACAACTGATAAAGCAATTGCAAAAGACAATGCTGTTGAAAGTGCTTCCCCTAAATTTAAGTAATCGAATACTGGTGCTAATATTTTTTCACTGTCGGCTCACCAAGTGCACCTAATATAAGTGCCGTAACCGTTATACCTAGCTGACACGCTGATAAATAATAATCTAAATCCTACGTTACCTTTTTGGCAATAATCGCTTTTTTATTTCCTTCAGATATGAGCTGGTCAATGCGGCGCTTTATAAAGTTCTCACACAAGAACTGGAAATTACTGGCCCTACCTTACTACAGACTGGAATGCTGAAAAGGAATCAGTCATTAAATTGGCATCACTAATGCCAACTGTGGCTGTAACAGGACACGGTATGCCGGTATCTGGTGAATTTTCAGAAAGCAGTTTGTAACAATTGGTGCACGAATTCGATGATATCGCAATCCCCGATTACGGTAAGTATGTAAATGTAATTTAAAAAAACATTAATGTAGTGTTTATGCCCTCTACCTTTTACAGGTAAAGAGCTTTAATTTATTAAATATACAATTACACTTTCATGGTTACGGACTATACTAAATAAGGGTATACTAGACGTAGATGAGAATATTATTCTTATTTAATATTTATCTTAAATGCAGCTCGGAGGAATGTAATTGGATATCTCTTTATTATTGGAATATGGTTGGGTATTATTATTGTTAATCGGCTTAGAAGGATTGCTTGCAGCGGACAATGCCCTCGTTTTAGCAATCATGGTTAAACATTTACCTGAAAAGGAAAGACGACGGGCACTATTTTATGGTCTCGCAGGTGCTTTCATTTTCCGTTTTGCTTCATTATTTATCATCACTTTCCTAGTAGACGTCTGGCAGGTTCAGGCTATTGGGGCTCTCTATTTACTGTTCATTGCAATCAATCATATTGTAAGGAAACTATACTTTAAAAATAAAGGACCAAAAAAGGAAAAAGAACAGAAAAAATCTGGTTTTTGGGGTACGGTTATAAAGGTCGAATTGGCGGACATTGCATTTGCGGTCGATTCAATCCTAGCCGCTGTAGCTCTCGCAATGACTTTACCTAATACGAATTTACCGCAGATTGGTGGCATGGATGGAGGAAAGTTCCTAGTTATATTTGCAGGCGGATTAATCGGGTTAATTATCATGCGGTTTGCAGCAAACTTTTTCGTGAAACTCCTTGAATCCAAACCAGGCTTAGAAATTGCTGCATTTGTAATAGTTGGATGGGTTGGTGTTAAACTTGCCGTATTAACTTTAAGTCACCCTGACGTGGGTGTCATTTCTTATGAGTTTGCCCATTCCCTTGAGTGGAAGCTAATTTTCTATGGCGTGTTAATTGCAATTGCACTATCTGGTTGGTTTTTATCTAAAGATAGTACAATAAAATCTCCTAAACAATAAATTTAAATGCACACAAATTATAAAATACTTTGAATTTGTCCTAAAAGATAACAATGATTCACCGGACATAAGAAAAAGTTGCAAGTTGATAAAAAAAGCCCGCTACTATTAAGTAACGGGCTCTTATTTATTTAAATTAATAAGAGCTATTTAAATGTTTGATCCTTTCTTGAAGTAAAGACTTTTTAGTTGAAAAAAATAGATTATATTCCACAATCGCGCCCGATTGTTGAAGATTATTGCTTAAACTTATTAAAGATAATCACCTGTTAGTTCAATAAGAAAAAGCTGACGCTCCTATGATAGGAACCTTAACCAGCACAACAAGATAATTTTGATACATCTTTATCAAACGTAAGAGCTGCTAATTTTAAACCTTCTGCCATCGTTAAATATGGAGCCATGGTTTCTCGAAGATTTTCTACTGTTAAACCAAACTTAACAGCTAAAGTTGCGGCATAAATAACATCGCCTGCGTTTTCTGCTACCACATGAGCCCCTAGCACTTTCAGTGTTTTGGCGTCCGCCACCAATTTGAATACGCCTGTTGTTTCCCGATTAACGAGTGCTCTTGGAACAGCATCCAACGGCAAGACTGACGTTTTCACTTCATAGCCTTTTTCTTTTGCCTGTTGCTCCGTTAACCCAACTGTTGCAATCGATGGAGAAGTAAACGTAACGCCTGGAACCACTTCTAAATTGACCTTTTGATTTAGTCCTCCGATTGCATTACGAGCAGCCAGTCCACCTTCATAAGCAGCTACATAAACAAATTGGGGACCGAGAGTGACATCTCCAGCTGAATAAATTCGGGAGTTGGTCGTGCTAAGATAATCATCAATGACAATTTCACCACGGGAACCAAATTCAACTCCTGCTGCATGTAAGTTTAATGATTCTGTATTTGGTTTTCTTCCTGTGGCAATTAGCAATTGTTCTGCTTCAATAATTTGCTTTTTACCATTTATCTCAACATGAAGTTTTTTAATGTCTCCATCTTGCTCAACTCGTTCATAGGTTGCACCTGTTACTAAATTAATTCCCTGTTCTGTTAAGGCCTTAGTAATGGCTTCTGATATTTCAGGATCGTATTCTTTTAATAGACGCTCGCTTCTTTGAATCAAAGTGACTTCTGACCCGAGGTTATGAAATAGTTGTCCTAATTCCATGCCGATATATCCTGAACCAATTACGGTAAGACGATTTGGAACCTTCTTTAATTCCAATAAGCTAGTGCTTGTTAAATAATCTACTTCATCTAATCCGGGAATATTAGGTGCAGTTGAAGAAGCACCTGTAGCTATTAAAAATCTTTTGGCTGTGATTTGATTGCCATTTACTTCAACTGTATTTTCATTTACGAATTTTGCTTCACCTTTTATTAATTCAAAACCATAATCATCAATTAAATTCACATATTTTTCATTTCGCATCTCGGTTACTAAATCATTCTTTTGTTTTACTAATGGCGCTAAATCAACATTTGAGGCCGAAGTGTGTAATCCCACAAATGGATTATTTTTTGCTAGATGATTTATTTCCCCTGCTCTTAATAAGGTCTTAGAAGGAACGCATCCGACATTAACGCAAGTTCCACCCACCGTTCCACGCTCAATCATAGCCACTTTTGCTTTCAAAGCAACGGCTTCAATGGCAGATGAAAAGGCAGCTCCACCAGAACCGATGATGATGTAATCATAATCATAGTTACCTTCATCATTTAAACTTACATCTGTCCTTTTTTCCGATTGCACTTGTATTTCTTCTGCTTCGCCCGGTTGATATTTTGCGTCAGTAATCGCTGTTTTCGCGATATCAATGTCTACATCATACGGTAGTTCAAACAGTGCTTCTCCGCGACGAAAGTCTACTTCAATCCCTTTTGCACCTGCATTTTCAAGAGCAACGGCAACATGTTCTTCACAACCAGTGCAGGTCATTCCTTCAACGTTTAGCCGATATTTTTTCAATAAATTCGTCTTTTGTTCCGATTGAAATTCTTCTGCTTCGCCCGGGTGATAGTTTGCGTCAGCAATCGCATTTTTCGCGTCTTCAACTTTCACGTCATCAGGAAGCTCAAATACGGCTTCTCCACGGCGAAAATCTACTTCAATCGCTTTTGCACCCATGTTTTCAAGAGCGACAGCTACATGCTGTTCACAACCCGAACATGTCATTCCTTGCACGTTCACTCGATATTTTTTCATGTTAAAAATATCCTCCTTTTATTCGACGGGGAGACCCAAGTCTGAAACCTCTGTCTTAATTGCATCTAAATTGGTTTTCGTATCATCAAAAGAAACCGTTACTTCCGCGGTGCTACCATTAACTTTAATGGCTGTTTTGCCAGCACCTTCAACCTGTGCAATGGCATCTTCCACAACTGATGGCGGGCAGCAATCCATCCCTGCTATAACCTTGAATGCCCCCGTCTTCTCAGTTTCAGTAATAGCTTTTACATCTTTCTCTGAATTCATAGCAGTTGTTTTTACTTCACTCTTAGATACTTCAGTTTTTTGGCCTTCTTGTTCGTTACTGC
Source organism: Solibacillus sp. FSL K6-1126 (assembly GCF_038003445.1). Lineage (NCBI taxonomy): Bacteria > Bacillati > Bacillota > Bacilli > Caryophanales > Caryophanaceae > Solibacillus > Solibacillus sp. FSL K6-1126. Next base: position 4,070,355 of record NZ_JBBOPD010000001.1, read on the forward strand.
ATGCACTAACCACTAGTATAAGGGATAGCAACATCATAATCCTGATTATTTGTACTTTCACATAATACACCCCATTTTTTATAGTCAACTTTCAACTGAAAATAAGAAAAGAAATATGGCAAAAACAAGGAACGTTGTAATCCATAAGCCAATGACAGAACTTTTCCTTTTCCCCTTTCTTCCATAAACCATATAAAAGGAGTACGCAAGAAGGACAATGGTAACGATGCTGAACAATAACCGATACTTCAACGAATAGAATGCGATTGCGCCTGCAAACCCAGTGAGTCCAAGGGGAATCAAGATTAGTGGACCCAGGCAACAACCCGCCACAACAAAAGCTGAAAATACAGTGGCTACTTGTGAAACTTTTTCTTTCATGACTTGAACCTCTCCATGCTGCAACAACCATGTGTGGTTGTATCTTTCTTTGTTTCCTCTTTTGTTTCTGGATCAAGTTTTCTCCATCCCTTGAAAAGAGCGAAAACGAATAACAGACCCATCATGATGAAAATAACATTTTTAAATTCCGTGAAGTATGATCCCAGTGCTGTTCCTGCAATCAACGGAAGTAGTAAAAATAGATGACACGGGCATGTGATGAGTGCAACAAGAAACCATCCTGAACTTTTTATTGTGTTTTTCATTTCTGTTTCACCTCTTATTTCTTCATCAGTGTTTCAATAATGGGGCATTCGTAAATATCTTTGTTTTCGGGACATCTTTCTTTAAGATCCATCAGCATTCGTTCAATCCTTTTAAGATCTTCAATTTTACGTTGAATGTCCTCTATCTTTAAAACAGTGAAGTCATACATATCACGACACTTCGCTTCATCGCGATCGACAACCCCTAGCAATTTATCAATTTCATTTAAGGTAAATCCTAATTCCTGCATTCGTTTTATGAAATGCAATCGATCGATTGTTTGTTGGGAATACATTCGGTATCCTTTTTCCGTACGTTCAGGCTCTGGAATTAAGCCTAAACGCTCATAATATCGAATGGTTTCCTTGTTAACACCGCACTTGTCAGCCAGTTCTCCGATACGAAATTTCATACGTCTCACCTCACTTACAGCATAAACCACGTACCTTAGTACAGGGTAAATATATAGTTTACTTCATTCATGAGATTTTACTTACCCTTAGAGCCAGATAACGTGCCGCCAAAAACAGCAGCCCCAACCTCAAAGGCTTCCGCAAGAGTCAGCTTGTCTTTCGCCGTTGTTGAATTCTTTTCATTCGCTTTTTGCCAATGTTCCTCAGAACAATAAAATTGAATGGCTGGGCAACAGCTGGTAGAAATGGACGTTGGCTCATTCGATTCGCAAGAAGAATCGCAGCGAGCGTTGGTATCGGCAGCATCCGTTGTTCCCAAGCCTACAACCACGGTATCAGAATTGGCAACGGGCATGTTGTTTTTCACATCGATGGTAATCTTTTCACCGCAAAATGCACATTCCGATTCAATAACGGCATCTGTAAACATCGATGGAATGCCAAGGGCATCAATCGCACACATGGAATAAGCTGGCGACATTCCAGCCAATGTAACACGGTATGGAGTCGGAACTCCTGAAAAAGGATACGCCACGTTCACATCCCCAGAGTTTTGGTCCCAGTGAATTAAATCCAATTCCCTTAAACGTTGAAGAGCAGATTGGACATCAATTTGTTCCTCTGTTGCAGTTAAATCATTGATGTTGACGATTTTCCCCTCAGCCATGAAAAGAAGAATGTCTAAACGGATACTATTTTCTGAAAGAGACAATAAACGGATTTTTTCCTCAAATCCTTCTTTTGGCAAACCAAGTGATTGTAACACCTTGTCTTTTAACGAAGTATCCAAATGATTTTGATTCATGTTGCTGCCTCCTCTATTTGATCTGCAATAGTTTACAAGAATTTTTCTTCCTAGTACAGAATAAACCCTGTACCATAGTACAGGGTCAAGTATGATTTATTATTTTATCTTCTAAAACTAAATTATCCCATTAGTTAACCTTACCACCTATTCTAAATATCCAATTTTCTTTAAAAGGGTTGTTCCACAATCTGGCCCGATCGTAATATGAGGTTAGCCAGATTTTTCTGGTTGACCTTTTTTGTTTAGGTCTTATTATAACGGTAGTCGGGGTAGAACGTCTGGCCCGTGGGACTTGATCCCGTCCGCAAAACTGTTCACCCCCTACTTGTATAAACATGTTTCGAGCTGGTTGGGACAAGGATCCCGTTTAACAAGCGAACCTATGACATTACAAGCAGCTATAGGGGTTACCGACGAATTTAGTTTTCTTTAGGAGGAGATGTAATTATGAATCCAGTCGTTGGTCTGGATGTTTCAAAAGGAGAAAGTCAGGTTCAAGCCTTTTTAGATAAAGGCAAACCATATCGTAAGAGCTTTAGTATTAAACATACTCTTGATGGTTTAGATAGTTTATTAGAATTTCTAAAGGAAGTAGAGAAATTAGCTGATGGTAAGCAACCTTCGGTTATTTTAGAATCTACAGGTCAATATCATATGCCCGTTATTCAATTTTTGGAGGAGCAACAATACGTCTATATTATTGTTAATCCACTTATCTCTCATCGAGCTAGAAGTACAAATTTACGCAAGGTAAAGACCGATGCCATTGATGCCTATCATCTATGCGAATTGTATTACAAGGAAGAGTTAGAGCCATATAAAAAGAGAGGTATACAACTCTTAAATCTTCGTAATCTCACTAGACAACAAGAAACAGTATCAAGCACAGCTGCACAAACAAAGTTACAGCTACAGTCCATCTTAGATCAGGTTTTCCCTGAATACAGAGGTGTCTTTGGAAATCTCTATTCAAAAATTTCGTTACAGATTCTATCCATCTTCCCAACCTCCAAAGAGGTTTTAAGTGTTAGCGAATCAGAACTTACTAATAAAATTGCGGAATTATGTACAACCCGTTCAGAAAGATGGGCAAAAGAAAAGGCAATTAAATTGAGAGAGGCTGCATTACGTAATCCATTTCAAAACAACTTGTATCAAAGCCATATCTTTAACCTAAGAATGTTTATTAACATTGTTCTTCAATATCAAGAGCATCTATCAAAGTTAGCAGCAGAAATAGATGCCCTCGCTAAAGAAATTGAAGAATATGAGATAATCCAGTCTATCCCTGGTGTTGGAGAAAAGATTGCGGCAACAATCATCTCTGAAATTGGAGAGATAGAACGGTTTAACCATCCTAAAAAGCTAGTAGCATTCGCCGGGATAGATCCTAGCGTTTACTCTTCTGGTCGATTTACTGCTTCCATCAATCGTATAACCAAAAGAGGTTCCAGCAGGTTAAGACAAGCGTTATTTATGGCTGTACAATGCGGTATAAGAGATGCACGTAAGCAAAAAACAAGTGATGAAATACTCCCTAGAAATAAGAAATTACGAGAGTTCTACGATAAAAAACGCGAAGAAGGAAAGCCATTTAGAGTAGCAATCATTGCATGTGCTAATAAGCTTTTACATTGGATATATGCCCTACTTAAAAGGAAAGAAGCCTTCCAAAATGCGGTTTAAAAAGTATATTTAAGTGGATTAAACAAAACCTTCCAATTTTAAAGAGGAAGGCTTATTTGGTGTACCCTTTTTTAGTATATCATGTAGGATTTAATATTTTTATCGAAAAATCTTGACAACTATTAGCTGGTTTTGTGAAATAAGAAAACCTGCATTCCATACAGTTTTTAATCAAACTTCGAACTTAATTATTAATTATCAATCTTTATTAAAAGACCACATAACAAACAGAAAAAGAAAAGGGGCTGGGACATAACTAGTTCAAGTTCAGATAAAAAGGGAAATTGCACCATGCAATTTCCCTTTTTGTCATATGTTTCGAGAAAATCCGATGAAGAGTTACCCCCTCACCGCATATTTCCTTAAATTTGTGGCCATTAATGCCAATCCGATTTCGTGATGCACCTTTGATTTTCCGCGAACAGAAAATCGCGTGAAACCCAAATTAGCTTTCAAGAATCCAAAAACTGGCTCCACGTCAATTTTACGTTGACCATAGATGGCAGCCGTTTTTTCTTCTGAAAGCTTCGCTCTTACTTCTTCTTTTTGTTTTTCCCAATTCTCATTGACCATGAGTTTTCGATTTTTACCTTCCGTAGCTTTTGTACACAATGTTCGCAATGGACATCCCGTACAATCTTCACATTCATATACTTTGAATTCTCTTTTGAAGCCCGATTTATCTGTACGAACGGAATTGTATTGGAATCGCAGTTCCTTTTCATTTGGGCATATGTATGCATCATTTTCCTCATCATATGTCCAATTACTTGTCTTGACAGGATCCTGTCTATATTTTCGCTTTTGTTCGTTTAAGTAATGGTTATAAGTAATAAGTGGTGTTCGGTTTCGGTTGTTAAGAATATCCTGGTAATTCTGTTCACTGCCGTACCCGGCATCCGCTACAATATGTTTTGGCAGCTCGAAATAATTTCCTTCAATTTGATCGAGAAATGGAATGAGTGTTTTCGTGTCTGTCGGATTTGGAAATATATCGTAAGCGAGTGTGTATTGTCTTTCTGTTGCGATTTGTACATTGTAGCCCGGTTTCAACTGTCCATTTTGCATATAGTCATCTTTCATACGCATAAATGTGGCATCGGTATCTGTTTTTGAATAGCTGTTGCGTGTGCCAAACACGTCAAAATACTCTTCGTATTTCTGCTTTCGGATAATCCAATCATGGACTTGTTTGAGAATTTGCTTTGGCGTTTTTCGTTCACTGCGCAATCTTTTCCGCTCAGTGACATCTTCGGACTGTTCGATTTTGGACGTAAAATCTTCCACTACTTCTTCCACGTAATGGGCTACTTGCTTCAGTTCTTCTATAGATAACTGTTCCTCATTTTCACGTTGGATTTCAGGGATAATTTGGTTTTCCAGTAGCTCATCATAAAGTTGCTTCGATTTTTCTACGAGGTTAGAATGATGTTTTTCCACTGCTTTTTTCCAAACAAATGTAAACTTATTGGCATTTACCTCAATTTTTGTACCATCGATAAAAATCGCTTCTTGATCGATTAGTTTTTCTTCAACTAACTGACAACGGAATTGTACAAAACATTGGCGAATGAGTTCTTTCATATTTGGATGTACACGGAAACGATTGATTGTACGGTAACTTGGCTCATATCCTTGGGCAAGCCACATCATACGTATACTATCTCTTGTCAGATCCTCTATTTTTCTTCCTGAAAAGGTGGATTGTGTGTAACCGCATAGAATCAACTTCAACATCATACGTGGATGATATGATGGGCAACCAGTATGTTGAATGAAAGGAGCGAAAGCTTCATTTGGAATGCTTTCGACCAAATGATGGATGGAAAAGGCAATATCATTTTTATGTAACTTTACTTCTAAATCTAGCGGTAAAGTAAGTTGATTCATGTTATAATCTTTAAACATAGGGACACTTCTTTCGTTTAGAATTTGGTAGTAGGATACTTAAATTTTAACAGAGAATGCCCTTTTTTTATGCGTGAAATTATGTAGAGATTTACTTGATATAGAGGGAAAAATAGTTGTTCGGAGTGAAGGCGGCGACTCCCAGGGGAACAGCACGAGGGAGAGACTAGAGGCTCGAGCCGTGCCCCTAGGAAAGCGTCCGCCGTAACGGAGAACAACGGCTGCGAAGCTGAAATAAAAAATAAAGCAGTCCAAATTTTACTTATCGTAAAATTTGGATTGCTTTTGATTTTGAGGTAGGTTTTGTCCCAGCCTCTTCTGTTACTATTTTTGGAGCTCAGCCATTGCTTGTAAAAATTGTTGGCGAGTCGACTCTCCGTAAACAAGTGGATCTCCTTTGAAGAAAAAAATCTTCTATAAACTGTTGTGTTTCTTCTACCGATAATTTACGCTATTCATCACAAGTTGTGCATAACTTAAAAAGTATTCAGCAGTTAATGTACTCGAATGATGTAATCCCATATTAGCAGCTTGATTGTTCGTAGCCTAGTAATACTAAGCCAAGCTGGCCATTTTCTTCTTCTGCGTGAATCGTTACGTCTGTTAACTGCTGGGCAATTTGTGGATCTATGGCGATTTCAATTCCTTCAACCGTCTCTACTGTATCTGCTTCTAGTGCTGGTGCAATTTCCGCACTTAAATTCATACCACAACAACCGGCTACACCGTAAAAGCGCAATGTTGCACCTTCAGCTTGTGCTAATACTTGCTCTACAAATTGTTTACCTTCTGGACTTATCTTCACTTTATTGTCTCCCCTTTCAATGCATGTAATCCGTCTTTCCCAACTGGCGCTTCCTTTACCCAAGGAATCGTCACAAAACGGTTGTGGCTAACTTTTTTTACTTCTTCTAACCATTTCACTTCTGCTTGCTGTTTTTGTTTGAGAATAGGGCTTGTTAAAGGTACATTCGCAAATGATTGATTGATTACCCACCAATCCACATGTAATCCAGCACGCTCTAAATCCTCTTGTAAACGCGTTGCTTCAAATACAGGTGTTGCTTCTGGTAATGTAACAATCGCTACACTTGTATAGTCTTTATCGCGTAATCGTGGTAATAAGTTCGATACAGATACAGGTACTTCCCCTTCTGAACGTGAAATTTCCCTATGATAGTTTTCCGTTGCATCAAGCAGTAGTAACGTATGCCCTGTTGGTGCAGTATCAATAATAATAACTTCATCTTGATGCGTTTCAACCAGATTGGCAAATGCTCTAAATACGGCAATTTCCTCCGTACAAGGAGAAGCTAAATCTTCTTTTACGAAAGCGAGTCCGTCTTCATTCATTGTCTCACTCGCTTTTGCTAGTACCTCTGCCTCATAGTTGGCGATTTCCACTTTCGGGTCAATCCGACTAACTGTGACTCCTTCAATTGTATCTTGACCAAACGTCCAGTTTAAATGAGCTGCCGGGTCTGTCGTCGTCAAATGCACACGTATACCTTCTTCAGCTAAACGAAGCGCAATATACGAGGCAACGGTCGTCTTCCCTACGCCACCTTTCCCCATTGAAAAAATAATTTTTGGCTTACGTTTCACGTAATCAGCAATCATTTCTTCAAGTTCTGGAGTATTTAGTGACGATGGCTCATTCGCATTTGTCTCGAACTTCGTATCCATCATCCATGCTTCCATTCGATCAATGCTTGATAAAGAATATGGTACAAACGGTAAGTAATAATGGTCAAATGCCTTTAATGGTTCTGGCATTTCTTTTAGCGCGACCGTTTGACGTTCATAAAATGCCTTTTCAATCGGGTCATCACTTACCGATTGTAGAAAGCCGTTAATAATTAATTGCTGATTACGCAAACCGATCTCAAATAATTCCTCTGATGCACGTGCTGCTTCCTTTAATGGATTCGCTTCAGGTCGTGTCACGAGCATCAGTGTTGTTTGCGCCTCATTCGTTAATTGAGCAACAGCTTGCTTATATACTTCACGCTGTGGTTCAAGCCCTTTTAATGGACCTAGACAAGACGTACCTGTCGTATTTTCATCTAAAAATGTTGACCATGCTGACGGTAACTGCAATAAACGAAGTGTATGGCCAGTTGGTGCCGTATCAAACACAATCGTATCGAACTGCTCTGTATACGCTTTGTTTGTTAATAGCATGGCAAATTCATTAAAAGCGGCAATTTCAACAGTGCAAGCACCCGATAATTGTTCCTCCATATTTTGAATCGCGACTTCTGGCAACTTCCCACGATAAGGACCAACCATTTGTTCCTTATAGCTTGCTGCAGCTTGCTCAGGATCAAGATTTAGTGCATAGAGATTTTCTGTACCGTTTATTTTTGTTGGTTCATTTTTTAAGTCCTGACCAAATATATCTTGTAAATTCGAAGCAGGGTCTGTGCTAATCAACAGCACTCTTCGTCCCTCTTTCGCTAACGCAATGGAAAGACTGCTAGCAGTCGATGTTTTCCCAACACCACCTTTTCCTGTAAAGAAAAGAAACGGTGTTGTCGGAAAATGCTCACGTGTAAAACGTTCCACTATTTATTCACTCCGATTGATAGACGTACTTTCGGCTTTTTCAAAAGCTCATCTTCACTTAATCCAGACCACTCAGCAAACTGAACTGTTGTCGGGTAATTCCCCTTTAATACTAGTTCACCATCCACGAATGTCGCCGGTAAGCTATCCATTCCGTTATTCATCAATAAATCATTAACTGCTTTATTGTCGATAAACATATCCGGATGATTCGTTAAATTGAAACGTTCAGCTGACACGTTCGTATTTTTTAAGTTATTCATAATAAAAGACATGCGTAGTAACTCTGGATCGATTGCTGGTCCACATACACCTGTTGGACAGCACATCGCCTGTTCAAAAATTTCAATTTTCTTCAAGTCGATCCCTCCAAACACTTATTTTTTTAACTCTTCGTTTACGAACTGCTCGATACGTGCACCGATTGCATCACGTACTTGTTGGAACACGGCCCATTTTTCTTCTTCTGTACCCGTAGCTTTTGCTGGGTCTTCAAATCCCCAATGCTCACGACGTACGCCTGGAGGGGTCATTGGACATTTATCTGCTGCATCCCCACAAAGTGTTACGACTAATGTAGCCTTGTTTAAAATATCTGGGTTAATTAAATCAGAGGTATGATGAGAAATATCAATTCCAACTTCATTCATTGCCTTAATTGCATTTGGATTGACACCGTGTGTTTCAATACCGGCTGAATACACTTCCCAATCTTCCGGTAATAGCTTTTGTGCCCACCCATCTGCCATTTGTGAACGGCAAGAGTTTCCTGTACATAAGAAATATAGTGTTTTTTTTGTCATTTGAATAAACTCCTTTATTTAGAAAATTAGTAATGAAATGTAAAGTCCGATTAATGTAAAGATTAAGATGGGTACAGTTAATATGATCCCCGTTTTAAAGTACGTACCCCAAGAAATCTTTACACCTTTTTGAGATAGTACATATAACCACACCAATGTTGCAAGAGATCCGATTGGTGTAATTTTTGGTCCTAAGTCTGACCCGATGATGTTTGCATAAATTAATGCTTCACGTAACGTACCATCTGTAGTCGTTTCAGCAATTGCCAATGCATTGACCATGACAGTTGGCATATTGTTCATGACAGATGATAGAAATGCCGCAATAAAGCCCATTCCAACTGTTGCTGCGAACAACCCTTGCTCTGCTGTCCATTCGATTACACTAGCTAACACAGGCGTTAAACCCGCATTCCCTAATCCATATACAACAACGTACATCCCGATAGAGAAGAACACAATATTCCAGGGTGCACCTTTCACAACGGCTTTTGTATCAACGACTGCACTTTGTCTTGCCATGAATAAAAAGAAAATCGCAACAATACCAGCAATAAGAGAAACCGGTACACCAATAAATTCACTTGAGAAATAGCCAACAACTAAAATTGCTAGTACAAACCAAGATAGCTTGAACATTTTCATATCTTTAATCGCAAGGCGTGGTTCCTTTAACATTGATTCATTGTATTCACGTGGAATTGACTTGTTAAAGTAAATTAGTAGTACAACAATCGTTGCCACAAGTGAGAACAAGTTCGGAATAACCATGCGCGAAGCATATTCCACAAATCCAATGTCAAAGAAATCTGCTGATACGATGTTGACTAAGTTACTGACAACAAACGGTAAACTTGTCGTATCAGCAATAAAACCACTCGCCATAATAAACGGGAAGATCATTTTTTCGCTAAACTGTAAATTACGCACCATCGCTAACACGATCGGCGTTAAAATCAGTGCCGCTCCATCGTTCGCAAATAATGCAGCAACGACAGCTCCAAGTAAGCTGACATACACAAACATTTTAACACCGTTGCCTTTTGCAGCACGTGCCATATGTAGTGCAGCCCACTCGAACAAACCAATTTCATCTAATACTAGTGAAATTAAAATAATCGCAATAAACGATAATGTGGCGTTCCACGTAATATCAATTACTGCTCCGACATCGTTAAAATCAACAACACCAACAAGTAATGCGACGACAGCTCCAGCCATTGCCGACCAGCCAATATTCAGTCCCTTTGGCTGCCAGATTACAAAAATCAGTGTTACGATAAAAATGAGTGCCGCAATGAAAAACATATTCAATTTTTAGCCCTCCACACATTCACAGTCAATTTTACAACCACATGTCCACTCTTCATTAATTGAAGCAAGTACACTCTGCATTAACGAAGTTTGATTTTCTTGAATTCGGTAATGCTTCCACGTACCCACTTTTCGCTCTGTAATAATGCCTGCTTCTTTTAGTTTACGTAGATGCTGACTTACAGCAGGTTGTGAAATATTAAGGACGTCCGTAAAATCACATACACATACTTCCCCTTTTTTTAGACAAGCTAAAATGCGTAAACGATTGGCGTCCGCAACAGCTTTCAACTGTTTTTCGATTAATTCAAGCTCCATTTTATTCCCCCTATCACTATATAACAATATACTTATATTATAGTGGAATAAAAAACAGATGCAAGTTCCTACTTATACTTTTCTTCAAGTACACTCATTAATTCATCACGTACATTGATTTTTTCACGAATTGTTTTCGCCATCTTCACGGCTTCTTCTAAATTTGCTGCTTTTCCTAATTCAAGTAATATAGCAGTTGCAACGGCACCTGTACGATTGCTCCCACTCTTACAGTGGAAATAAATATTTTGTCCTTCATGATACGCACTCACTACTTGATCGATTGCACGATAAACAGATTCATGTTGACCTTCAATTCCTTCAACAATTGGCAAATGAATTGCCTTTTCATGTAACACGTTTTCTTCACCACGTAAATCAATCACCAAATCAATTTTCTCATTTTCTAATACACTTGATACATCCTCTGCACCACCAATATAAATACGTCCATCTACTAATGCATGATAATTTTTTTCCATTATACTCGTTCCTTTTCTTTGAAAGTTAATTCTTCTAAATAACGTTCTGTATCTAAGGCTGCCATACATCCTGTACCCGCTGCTGTAATAGCTTGACGGTATTTGTTATCCTGCACATCACCACATGCAAAAACACCCTCAACATTCGTTGCCATTGAACCAGGTGTCACTTGAATATAGCCTTGTTCATCTGTATCAATTTGACCTTCTAAAAATCCTGTATTCGGTGTATGACCAATGGCCAGGAAGATACCATCTGTTTCAATTATTTCATCTTCACCAGTTTCATTATTTTGTACTTTTAAACCCGTAACATGCATGCCATTATCCAAAACTTCTAAAGGTGTTTTATTTAATGCCCATGAAATTTTTGCATTTTCTTTTGCACGTTGCTGCATAATTTTAGACGCACGTAATTCATGACGGCGATTAACCACGATGACTTCACTTGCAAATTTGCTTAAAAACATCGCTTCTTCCATCGCTGAATCGCCTCCACCAACGATGATGACACGTTTCCCTCTAAAGAAGAAACCATCACACGTTGCACACGTACTAACACCACGACTTACATTGTCCTTTTCTCCAGGAATACCTAAAAATTTCGCTGATGCGCCTGTTGATAGGATTAAACTATCCGTGACAACTTCACCAAAGCCCTCTACTTGTAAAACAAATGGCTTCTTTGATAAATCGACTGAAGTAACCCATCCGTTCATAAATTCTGCACCAAATCGCTGTGCTTGTTTTTTCATATTATTTGTTAACTGTGCACCATCAATTCCTTCAATGAAACCAGGGAAGTTTTCAATTTCTGTAGTGAGAGTTAATTGCCCACCAGGTTGAATACCTTCAATTATTAATGGCCCCATATTAGCACGAGCTAAGTAAATAGCAGCTGTAGCTCCAGCTGGTCCTGTACCTAAAATGACTACTTTCCTTCTCAAAACAAATAACCTCCAAACATAAGTAAATACTTATATATTTATGAAAATAAAACATCGTTATATAACGATATACTTATATTATGTTTTACTAACCGTTTTTGCAACCATTAAAATTCAATTTACAAAACATTAATAAATATATATTACTTATTTTTAAATCTTAATACACTTTTGTCATAGCCTCGTACTTAAAAAATTATAAGATTAAATTACATACAAATGGGGATAGCTCTTGTTTAAAGGATTAAATTTTGTCTAATCACACTGTATAAAGAGACTTTTGTTTCCGACATGACAAAGGGAACAAAAGTATTAAAAAGCCCATGGATACTATATAAACAGGACAGTTCATGTTCTTTACAAAAGAAGTCTTTCTTTTTAGGTAATCTAACTAATATTACATTATTAACTTGAATCAAGGGCTTCACTACATCTAGCCATTGCAATCAATAGTGTGTGTGAAAAATTTGTAACATTTTAGGGTAATTTCAATCATCCTAGTCTTGCATTGAATGTATCATTGGTAATTGGCTTGATAGCATAATTAAAACAAGCCAACACCATTAAGGTTGGCTTGTTTTAATCGTTTATACATAACTATGTTCGCCAATGGTACATGTTGTTTGGAAGCTGCCATTTTTCTTATTTTCAACGTATAAGTGTAATGGTAAGTCAGCTTTTGGCATCCAGACTGGTCCAATTTCAACCGCAGTTGATACTGATGTGGCAGGGAATATGTGAATACCACTATCTTCGCCGTGAATTAATTTAATCTTATTAAAGAGTTCCCTATTTAAAACACGAAACTTACTTAATTAATTCTTCGCCTTTAAAAAGTCGTAGTTGGTGAAGGGACTGTAATTGTCCAAATAGATACGTCTTCCCCAGAGAATATTTATTTAATTATCCTTTATTCTAAAGACTCTAGATATCGATAAAGTGTCGATTTACTAATACCTGTCTCACCTTTAATTTCATGAAGCGTGAAATTTCCGGACTGATACATGTCTATCGCCTTCTTCACATTATCATCGGATTTTTTAGGTCGGCCGATGGATTTTCCTTTTGCCTTTGCTTCTGCCATACCTAAAGTTGTTGATTGCTTTACGATATCGCTTTGGAAAGTTAAAAAGAACTGTAAAACTTGTTCGAGCGATTTTTCTAAGATTTCTGTAGATGTAATATCTTCCTCTAGAAAATGAATTACCACTTGATCTTTTTTACATATTTTAAGCAATTCCTCCAAATGCCTAGTGGTATCTGCAATACTGAAAAAACGTTGCACTTGAATCGTGTCGCCTTTTTCCATTCTCATAAGTAAATCTTCTAGCGCCTCACGTTTTTTAGCACGGCCATGGATTTCAGTGAAAACATGGTCGCAAGCCACTAAAGCAGCCGTTTGTATGTGCATATCTTCATCGTTGTATAGTGGTCGTTGATAACCGTAAATCATTCATTTCACTCCATATTCGTTCCATAAAGGTTCCTTTTCGGGAAAAGTATGCTATGATATTCTAGGAATTTATTTTTTAAGAAGGAGAATATCATGCAAAGTTTAAAACAACAATGGTTCGGTAATGTGCGTGGAGACATCTTATCAGGGATTGTCGTGGCATTAGCGCTCATTCCGGAAGCAATTGCCTTTTCCATCATTGCTGGTGTCGATCCAATGGTCGGACTTTATGCGTCATTTTCTATTGCAGTTATTATAGCATTTGTTGGTGGCAGACCGGGAATGATTTCTGCTGCAACTGGCGCAATGGCATTAGTTATCGTTAATTTAGTAGCAGATCATGGATTACAGTATTTATTAGCGGCTACAATTTTAACAGGGGTTATACAAGTACTATTCGGTGTGTTTGGCATTGCGAAATTAATGCGCTTTATTCCGAATTCAGTCATGTTAGGTTTCGTGAATGCTTTAGCGATTCTTATTTTTATGGCACAAGTACCACATTTTTTAGGTGAAGGGACAATGACGTATGTCTTTATAGCAATTACATTACTCATCGTCTATATATTGCCACGTTTCTTTAAAGCGATTCCAGCTCCATTAATCGCGATTATATTATTAACAGCTGTTACATTTATGTTTAATGTGGAATTAAAGACAATTGGGGATTTAGGTTCAATTACACAGAGTTTACCTAGCTTCTTCATTCCAGATGTACCGTTAAATTTAGAAACATTGTCGATTATTTTCCCATATGCACTTGCACTGGCATTAGTTGGCTTAATGGAATCTCTGATGACGGCTCAAATTGTCGATGATATGACAGATACGAAATCTGAAAAAAATAAAGAAGCGCGTGGGCAAGGTATTGCGAACGTTGTCACAGGTTTCTTCGGTGGGATGGCTGGTTGTGCAATGATTGGCCAATCAATTATTAATGTTAAATCTGGTGGGCGAGGTCGCCTATCTTCACTTGTTGCAGGGTTATTCTTAATGTTCTTGATTTTAGTACTTGGGAATGTTGTCGTAGATATCCCAATGCCTGTACTTGTAGGAATTATGATAATGGTGAGTATCGGTACATTTGATTGGGGTTCGTTTAAATATCTTGCAAAAGCGCCTCGGACAGATGCGATTGTGATGCTTGCAACAGTTGCAGCAGTTGTATATACACACAACTTAGCAATTGGCGTTGTTCTGGGAGTAATTTTAAGTGCATTATTCTTCGTAGCATCGATTTCAAAGGTTCGTATCCATCAGAATAGAGGTTTGTTTATTGTAGAAGGACCACTGTTTTTCGCATCGACACAAAACTTTATTCAAACGCTTGAAGAAGCAAAAGAACATTATGTCACGATTGATTTATCAAGTAGTCATTTATGGGACGAATCCGCTGTTGGTGCTGTTGTAAAAGTCGTCACAAAGCTGGAAGAGCAGGGTAAGACAGTAAAAGTCATCGGTATGAATCCTGCGAGTGAAAAACTCTATAAACAATTATTAAATATTAGTGTGTCACATTAAAGGGGGATTCTTTATGTATAAGCATATTTTATTAGCGGTTGACGGCTCTGAAAATGCTGTGCGTGCAGCTAAAGAAGCAGTGAAAATTGCTTCAGAGGCCTCATTAATTGAAATGGTATATGTTGCAGATTTTGAGAAGGCAAAAACCGAAGTTTTACATTCAAAGTCCAGCGAAAGTTTAATGTTGGAGCGTAAACGTAAAGTTGCGCCAATAGAAGAGGTTTTACGTTTAGCTGGAAAACAATGTAAATTAACAATATTACATGGTACACCTGGCCCTGAAATTGTGAAATATGCAAATGAGAAGAAAGTTGATCTTGTTATCATAGGTAGCCGTGGCTTGAATTCATTACAGGAAATGGTATTAGGTAGTGTAAGCCATAAAGTAATGAAGCGTGTTCACTGCCCAGCGTTAATTGTGAAATAACGTAATGGAATAAAAAATATTTTTCAACTTTGTGAGAGCAGCATGGTTACAATCATGCTGCCATTTTATTTAAGCTATAAATTAATGAGAATTTCTCGAATTTACAATTCACGTAACCCTACTGAATTAGACAATTTCGTTTCTATATTAAGACTAATTTCAGGATCTAATTTAGAGTAAAAAGATGCTTTTATTCCAGCTTCTCGTCTGATTCTCCATAGCGATAGATCTTCTAAATCTAGTTGCTTTATGGACCATTTTATTCGTCTCTTCTGAAATTCTTCTATTGTTTCACTTACATCGTCTATATATTCCTTAGTTAGTGGCAGCTTATGTAACTTCTTTTCTAATAAGGATAAGTGTCTTATTGTCATTCCTATTTTACTTAGAGTTAACCTTACAGGTTTTTGACTGTTTCTTAATTCAGCAACTGCAAATTTAACTTCTTTTAATATTTGGAGATCTCTTTCGTGCCAGTTAATTCTAGCTAGATTATTTTCTTGCTTAACTTTTGCAGGTGAATTTTCTAACAGCCATTCTTTATCAAAGCGATAAAGTCTCATATAAAGTGATGGGTTAATTTTTCTTAATTGTGCTCTTGAATAATCCGGAAATTTATTTCTCAATTCTAGCCAAAGGTTCTTAATATCATCTTTTTCTTGATTAACCTTTATTTCTGCTTTTTCTTTACTCTTCGCATATTTAATGACTGTATTTGTATCCACTTTTAATACTCTCGCGCAAGCCCTGTAACTTAATTTTTCTTGATTAATCAAATGATTAAGCTTTTCAAACCATGTATCCCCAAACTCTTTTATTCGTCCAATTTTTAAGTTATCTTCTGTTGTGACATCAGGCCCCCTCCTAGAATATACAAACCCACATAGACAATGAAAAGTTCCAACAGGCTTCTTCGTATCACGACATGTTGTTACCTTTAAATCTGTAATTACAGGCTCTAGGTAATGTTCTGCAGCAGCATTTAAACAGAGGAACGGCCCTATACCAAATGGGTTATATGCAGTATTATGATGTTCATAAATTGTATCTACAGATTCCCCCAAAAAATGAATAATTAATAAATGTCTAACGGGATGAAAAGATTTCCTCTGCTTTCTAGTTATCGCTCTTAACCAGCATTCTCCATCTACACCACTAGGTAAGGATTGCATTAATTCCAAAAAGCCTACACCATAAAACTTTATAAAATCTTCTTTTAGTTTTATTTGGTTGATGTTACCATTTACATTGATATATCCATTCTCTCTTAAAATAGAGCGGTAAATAGCAGATAAATTATCTGGGCAAAAATTATAATTTTTAATTGTAATTTTATAACTTTCCCTTGCTAGAGAAAATAAAAAATGGGTATTTATCTTTGAAATTTCTTCTATATTCTCCTCTTTTAAAGCACAAACGTTAATATTTGTATTAGTAAATTGGGTATTTATTTGTCTGAAATACTCCGTACTCTCTTCTAGGAAAGACATATGTTCGAGACATACAAGCACACTAGGTAGCTGATGATACGTTCTCCAATAAGTTTCGCCGTATTTATCGGTGTCTTCTTGCCAACACTTCGGACAATATTTAAAATACATTGGTTCTTTTACTGTACTCGCTACTTGTCCAGTTAAGTAATGTAATTTATTTTCTCCATTACCCTTTATCATATATTTCTTTATTGTAGCTTTCACAGCATCTGTATTGAAATTTGTATAATAATTGTAAAGCGTATGATTATTTATCCACTCATTAATACTTTCTACTGTAAAGTGGCGGGTATTTTCAAGTAACAGTTCTAAATCTGTAGTTAAATCTGGAATTATATACTTTTTCTTTCCAAATAAGTCCTTTGTAGTCTGAGTAATTGATATGTTTCCTGAATGACGATGGTACCTACTTATTACACTATAAATTAACTCATCTTTATAGAACATTGGAAAGAAAGGTATCACATGTATTCCCCCTATAGCATAAATTCATCTAAGGGACTTTTTATATATCCCTCTTCCATTAATGCCTCATAAGCGGACTTTTTATTCTTTTTCCCATTATTAATGATTAATTGTAATTTATTGTTTCCATATGTTTCCTTTCTGATAGTTCTCTTCTTTGATTCATCCTCTATATATTGAAGTGAAGCGGTCATTAACTCCTTTATATTTGAATCAGGATTCTTATTTATTAAATATTTGGCAGTCTTTTCTGCAACTTTCTCATCAATCTCCAAATTAATTAGCGACATTACTAGTTTTTCTGAAAGAGATACTTCTGTTATTAATTTCGACTGTCTTAACTTCTCTTTCTTTAACTTTGCTTGCTCTTTTATGTCGATTGCAGGTATTCGATTTAGGAGATATTCTTCAATATCTAAAGGTATTATATCCTCATAATTTGCAATTTCTCTTGGATTTCCTGATTTAAGAGCATCTAAAGATGAACGCATTAATTGTAATTCTTCTTTTGCAACCTTCTTTAGTAAAGCTACTGTTACTTTTTCTGTTCCCATTTCGATTGCTCTAGATTGAGCGAGAATAAAAATTTTAACGGCAACATCAATAATACCCTGGCTTTCAAAATATATAGTATCAATCATTTCGCGATTCAATTCTATTGGATGAATCGTCCATTGATAATCCCACATAGAAGTAATTAAAACTTCCCAATCATCATCATTCTCCATCTGTTGCCAAACCATATCGCCTTGTCCGCTGCTTCTCCGTGCTTGTCTAAAATCCTTTTGTAATAATGCTCTTGCTTTCATTGTCCCAATGAACATAACCGGTACACCTATTTCATTTACTAAAGTGACGAAAAAATTTAACATTGTTTCAGAGGCATTTCCTTTTGCTGTTAGTAAATGTTGAATTTCATCAATAATTATTACTCCAATAGCATGAAGTCTTGAAATTTGCGCCATTCTTATGACCATGGAACTTACTGAATTCCTGTTTTTTCCATATTTATCATAGTAGTTAGTACCAATCAAAGTATCTATTTGTTGAAAGAAACTTATACACAGTGTCTTAATACTTCCATCGTGTGGACAATTTAATTTTAGCCAAACAATTTGTATCGTATTTAAAGGATGTTGATGCAAAATTACTTGTGGATATAAAGATAGAATTCGTTCGATAGCAGAAGTTTTACCTATACCAGGGAAACCCATTAGGGTAAAACTCGATGCTGATGACCTCATGTCAGGGGATATATCAAGTTCTTCTTCAGTTAAAAGTTTACTGTGCAATTCATTAAGTAATTGTACATGCTGCTTTTTTAAAGGATTTCTATTTGTATAGCCATACCTAATAAATCTAGAAAATTTCTGTTCTAAAGTTATTGTCTGATTTATCGGTTGGAAAAATTGAGTCAATCTTATGAGTGCATGGTAACGATGTGTTGCAGAGAGATTTCTTTCACTTTCATGATATGGTGGTAAAAAATATAATTGATCAAACGATTCTTCACGCGACAAAATATTAGGCAATGCCTCAATTAAAGGATTGCCATTATAATCTACTATCCCTTGATCTCTGTATGTTGCAATAGGAATTTCTCTATCATTTTCCAACAAGACTACTTTGGCTTTTTCCATCTTTTCCTCCTTTTTTATTTATTATTTTTTTGTCTTCTTTGATTAAATAATTCTTTTATCGATGGAACTTTTGTTTCAGTAATTTTTTCCTTAACTTCTTTTATTTCAATAACTTCAGCACTTCTATCTTCCGAATTAATTGTTAAGTCAAACGCCTCTTTATCACGTTGTATAGATTTTTCAATATGTCTGTTTACTCTAATACTTTTTGTTTTTTGGGCTTTGCTTAATTTATTTGTTTGAGTTTTATTAGTATCCTTCACTGCCTCTTCAATAATAGCTTCTATACTACTGTAAAAGTTAATTTCTTCTTGCAAGGTAACATGCTCATTATCTTTGAAATCTTTATTCTCTCTTTTTATTAAATCTTCAACTTCTTCAATAGCTCTGTCTATATATCTTTCTTGATGATTTAAAAGTGCACATGATTCAAAAATTCTTTCATCATTTGTATGCATATAAACATTGTTAATATTCCTTGGATCATATGAAATATCTATTTTCCAGGATTTATTAACTCTTGATTTTACAAACCATGATTCTTTTAATGCTGTTTCACAGCTATAAAGCATACCCTTAAATTTTATTCCTTTTGGAGTTACAGTCGCTTTATCTTTTGGCATCAAGTAAAACTTAATAATATTATTGTCGACTACTCTTAATTTTCCTGCTCTATTTTTTATTCCCCACTTCCACAGTTCTAATGGAGTAGGCTTGATATTCTCTTCTATCATTCCAGTATCTCTTATATAGCCTTTAACATAAAAATTCTTGTTATAATATAATACGAAATTAATAATTAACTTAGTATATTGTTCAAGAGTTAGTTTTGCTTCTAATCGATAATCTGTTGCTCCCCTTTCTCCAAAATCTTTTTGAATAAAGCCCGGTAGAAATGGCTTTATTTTAGATTGTGTAGTATCAAATAACTTTTCTACAATTCCTTTCCAATCTGGTCGATATGAGGGCGTATTTTCAATAGAAATATTTAAACCCTCTACTAAATTGTTCACGTTATGACCTTCTAATTCTCCCCTATCCCCTAAAATTATTTCGGGTAAATGTGCAGAGGGCCACCATTCCTCTAAAATATTTATTCCATATTTACTACAAAATTCTTTCTTATCTGAAGCAGCATTGGCAATAGCCATCATCATGCCTGCCCAAGATGGCCCTTCAAAGCCTATATAAACACCTGTAATCATTCTTGAGTAGACATCTACCACATAATAGACAATAGGTCTGCCTACTATCCAATCGGAGTTATAATTCGAAATCAAGTATACATCTGCAATAGTTGCATCAATTTGATATCTTGAACCAGGGCCTAATGTTTCATAGGTTGAAGACCCTAATATGGCTCTATTGTTTCGTTCAAAACTTTTTATACCTTCACGCTCTTTTTTTACATGTTCAATATTAAATTCTTGTTTATACCAATACCTAAACTGATCAAAAGTGGGAATACTATTCTTATCTAAAATAGTAATATATTTAACACCATTCTCATATCTGGTACCTGATGCAAAGAAATCCCTAATCGTCATTTTATATGCAAATACTAATGAATTTTTCTTATCTGATAGATAATATTTCCTTATACCTTTTCGAAAAATCTCCTTAATATCCTCGGTAATGTTAATTCCTATTGTATCTCCTAATCTTGGGCGTCCTCTTTTTTTCTCGCTAGATCCTCTTTGTTTTCCTCTGGCACCCGATTTGTTATACATTGGCAATAAAGTATTTATTGTCTTTCCGCCTTGCCAATATCTTCTTAAATAATTATATAAAGATGTTTTAGAAAATTGTATTTTGCTTTGTAATTTTCTAATTTCTTTGCCTCGTAACTCAGTGATATAAATCGATGGTTCGTTTTGAACCAATTCTTTAATTAAATCCCATGCTTTATTTCTAATTTCTATCTCCTTATTACTTAATTCATTAAAAAGTCTTTTTTGAGAAACATTTGGTTCAAGCTTTATAATTTCCCCATCAATAATTTCTTTAGACAATTCGTCTATCTTCTTTAGTTTAGGTAAAGCTTTAGGTGAATCAATATCGATAATATAAGTAATTAAGTTAGATTCATCAATCCATAAAATTCGATATACTTGCTCGTTTGTTATATTTTTCACCAAGTCGTTAACCGCTAATGGAATCAATATTATCTCCTCCTTTCTCTGTAAATATTAATTCACTCACTTTAAATTTCCTTATATCAAATTTACCACTCATATTTAGGCTTATTTTTTTTCTTGCTGTAAAATATTTAAAATACGAAAGGGCTGTTCCTATTTCTAAGTTATAATCTTCATCAAATTTATTACAAAAATCATTAATCTTATAGTCGGCTTTATATTCAGTTTGTTTTAATTTTTCAAAAAACTCTAACGATAATAATTTATCCTCATCAGACTCATGCTTGAAAAACTTGTGTAACCACTGAATATTGTTTACCATATCAGTTGGCAACTCTTTCTCCGTAATAATTGCCCAACTAACTCCTTTCCTCTCCCAATAATCACGTTCTATTTCAAATTTTTCAATTACCCTTGGATTTTCTAATTCTATACTTGGTTTTATCGTCCGAGCTAAATATATCCTACTTCCATTCTTCATAATAGTAAGGAGAAAATCTGTTGTCATAGGAATTAGCGTTCCTGTAGTTTCATCAATTGAATGAGGAATTCCTTTTTCCTCTGCAATTTTACTAGTAACTTCCCAATCCAAAGGAAATTGCTCTCTAATATCTAAAATTTCATCCGCCCATTCCAACAGAAAAAAATAATTTCTTTCCAAATTTGAAAAAAACTCATGTTTTCTATTTGTTTTCCACCCCTGTAGCCTAGTTACATTCCCTCTAGAAGAAAAATCTTGTACCTTTAACCAGGGGATATACTCCGATAATTCCCCTTGTCCTCTACCTTCATTTAAATAACGTGTAATTTTTTCTTTTGTCCAGCTACTTTTTCTCTTAGCCATTATTCCACACCCCTTTTCTTTGAAAAAATAGAAAAATCGTATATAAAGTTAAATCACTTTAAATACGATTTTACACAAATTTAGTTAATAGTATATAGTGTAAAACAAAAATAAAGTTGTTTAATTTCCGCGTTGAAAATTCTTATTTTATAACACCATACGTCTATACCACTCATCTTAAAAAGCCTAACTCCACTATAAATTTACGGTGAAGTTAGGCTTTTGCTCAATTTCTCGTACATCGCCGTTAACATTAAATAATCTAGATACATCTTCTATACTCAGTGAATTTTTACTTATTATAGACTTTATTACTTCCAACCCCATCTTCTCTGAAAAGTGTTTCTTTTCGCTTGAAAGAAATTGTTCAGCAGCTTCGTTATATAAAGACTTTAAGTTAGGTATTAAATGACTGTATAAATAAATAATAAAGAAAGTGTCCTTCTCCTCGGCCTCAAGGAGTTTCAATTTTTCTGATTGATTTATAAAAATCTGCGTATTAGATTCATAATCTATTGCGAAAACGATATCTATATCTTCATTTCGGAGTCTAGCGGTAATTGTCCTTAATGTTTCGCCGTTACTTATAAAAGCTTTTGTTATAATCAGTTCCGAAGTTTGGTCTGAAGTTCCTTTGAAAACATTATGTTCATCTACCGCGTTACCTATAAATCCGCTAATATTTATCAAATCAAGTTCCTTATTTAGGCAACCATTATTTTCAACATACTGGTAGAAAAGCCAGTTAAATAAATCAGATGGTATCTCATAGTCTTTATCAGAATGAGCTATGAAATTTGTTCCGACTAGTTTTCTCACTCTACCAAGATGTGAGTCATTTGATGAGCAAATAATTAAGTGAACAGTGTTATTAAAAGACATAAAATAAGTTACTATTTGAGTATAGTTTACTCTTTGTACTTTCGGGAGTATATTCCCGTTCGAGTCTCGTTTTCTTCTTTTGGGATATTCAATATTTGCATTAGCTATAAGATAATCTACGCATTCTTCCCTTACTTCTTTTACATCTTTCTTCTGTAATTTAAGTTCATTAGGTTCAGATATATCTCCCCAAGTAAAATAAAAGTTTTTCTCATCATCTGACAAACTATTCATTATATCTCTGTCACTTTTAGTAAATAAAAGTGGGTCAGTAAAACTTCTATTTAATATATTTATTTTTACATCGTCCAAACTATTTATTCCTGTTAGTTTGAACAATTTACAGGTTATTTTTGAGCTTGTCATTTTACATCCCCCTCACAATTTACTTTCAATGGTTCATATTTTACTGATAACAGATATCCAGATAGAAATTCGCCAAATTTTCCGAATTTATTAGATACAATTACATAGTCTAAATAGGTTTCTGCATTCTTAACTCTTATGGGTTTAACTATAAAGCACTCGTTTAATTTATGGGATTTCCCACTAAAAGTCCTCCCTTTAATATCCATTTTACCTAGTAAGTCTATAGAGATCTTTCTCTCATAAATTTTGAAAATCTGATTTTCTTCATAATCCCACCTATCTAAATAGGAGACATCTATTAACTCTGGGTTAAAATAAACATCTAGAGAAACTCCAAAACTTTTTATTAATAGGCTTGATAGCTTCCCTTTAGGTTGAAGAATTATCTCAATTTCAATTTCCTGAGAATCATATTCATAATTAGAAGGTGTAAACTTTATGGCATCTTTTTTCTTTCCATTAATTTTTGTATTGAGGGTAATATCCATCTTTTTTATTATTGAAGTAATTGCTGTCCATAAAAAAGAACCCAAAATTGAAAGTAATCCGATTATTAAAGTTATAACAGCACTAAGAACGGTTTTTTGAAGTACATCGTTTTCATATCCTAAAGTATTTAAAATATTGTAAATTAAATTTTGATTGTTAGTTGATACGAAGGCAGCAATAAATGTAATTACAAATGTTGTTATTAATTGGTTGAGTTTATTTTTCACACAAGCACCACCGGACCAAAACCAAGAAAGTCTATTAATTTCTTAATATCACTTATCTCTTCTTCAGATAATCCATTATCAATACCTAGTACTCCATTAGATTTCAGTGTAATCATGTGCCTATCTCTTGATCTGAAGTATACCTGTAGGATTCGATAATCTGTATCTTCCAGTATAAAATTTAACGTCTCAGGATTTATTTTTTCCCCTTGTAAAAAGTAGTCAATATCAGTATTTTCTAATTTACAATCAACTACTTTTAAATTAAACTCATCTTGCCTATTTATAAGGTTTAAGAACTTATAATTAGTCATTAAAAGTTGCTTTATGGAATTTTGTACAAAAACGCCAAAAATTTTTTCATCCATTAACCAACTATTATAGGATTCTGGCGAGTACTGTATCCCAAATGAATATTCATTTTTTCCAATTAAAACAGTACTATCTAAAGATAATTGCTTATGCAAAGGGATTGTTTTCTTACTTGGTTGAAATAAGATTTTATAGAAATTCACGGTATTCCCAACCCCCAATCAAATAAATTAGAAAACATACAATATACATAATTTACATACCATTATTATATACAAATTACCTAAGTCATTACATTAAAATTTGTTAATATGTAAAATTTTAGTTTAATGTTTATAACATCATCAATTAAAATACCTAGGGTTTTTTAAAAGCACTTATGTTCCATAAGCTTAAGTAGTTAACCATGGCTTATACTTACTTAGTTCACCTTAACCTTTACCTTCTTTCTGGTACTTAGCAATTGTTGCTTCTGGCCATCCTGTATTTCTTTTACTCATAACCCCCTAATTTATAAAGTTGGGGGAAGAGAAGTTATGTTTATGATGTATTTGTAAAAAAAAAATCTGTCCGCTTGTACGAACAGATTTAAATCGACTTTATTATTTTTTAAATGACCTAATTTTGAATTAAACAATTGTATTAGTCCACTACTTTATTTTCTAGTCTATAACTTTGTTTCATAGTCCACTACTTTGTTTCATAGTCCAATTCTTTATTTACTTTTAACAAAAGCGAACGGTTTTTAAAATCTTTATTATTCAACTGTAACTGATTTTGCCAGGTTACGAGGTTTATCAACGTCACAACGACGGTGAAGTGCAGCATAATAGCTGATTAATTGTAATGGTACAACAGATACTAGTGGTGTTAATAGTTCATGTACTGAAGGGATGACTAAACGGTCGCCTTCTTCTTCCATGCCTTCCATTGCAATAATACATGCGTTGGCACCGCGAGCCACTACTTCTTTCACGTTACCGCGAATGTTAAGCGCCACACCTTTTTGTGTTGCTAAAGCAAAGACTGGTGTACCTTCTTCGATTAATGCAATCGTACCGTGTTTTAACTCACCACCGGCAAAACCTTCTGCCTGAATGTATGAGATTTCTTTAAGTTTTAACGCACCTTCCAATGATACACAGAAGTCCATATTACGACCGATGAAGAACGCATTGCGTGCGATTTTTAAATAGTCTTCGGCAATCTGCTCCATTTCATCCTTAGAGTCGATAATTGTCTGGATGCCGTTTGCAACGATCGCCAGCTCCTGTTTTAAATCAAAGTCAAGCTCCATTCCTAATTGCTTAGCAACGGCATAGGCAGCTACTGCTAAAACAGCTACTTGAGCGACATATGCTTTTGTAGAAGCTACAGCAATTTCAGGTCCGGCATGTAATAGTAATGTATAATCCGCTTCACGTGAAAGTGTTGACCCTTGTACGTTCGTTACAGTTAACGCTTTGTAGCCAAGCTCTTTAATTTTTACTAATACTTGACGGCTATCCGCTGTTTCCCCTGATTGTGAAATGAAGATAAATAAAGGTTTCTTCGATAGTAACGGCATATTATAGCCAAACTCACTTGAAATGTGTACTTCTACTGGAATGCCTGCGATTTTTTCGAAGTACTGTTTCCCGATTAAGCCGGCATGGTAACTTGTACCTGCCGCAATAATATATAGACGGTCTGCTTCCGCTAATGCTTTTAGAATATCTGCATCAACCGTAACATCTTCACCTTGTTCATATGCTTGAATAATTTTACGGATCACAGTTGGCTGCTCATCCATTTCTTTTAACATGTAGTGAGGGTATGTTCCCTTTTCGATATCAGAAGCATCCAATTGTGCTGTATATGGTGCACGCTCAACAACGCGGCCATTTAATGTTGTAATTTCAACTTTATCTTTACGGACGATTACCACTTCTTTATCGTGCAATTCGATAAACTGGTCTGTTACTTGCAGCATCGCCATTGCATCTGAAGCGATTACGTTGAAGTCTTCACCTACACCTACTAATAACGGTGACTTGTTTTTCGCTACGTAAATCGTTTCCACATCTTCATTATCCAAAAGCGCTAATGCATAAGATCCGTGCACTAATGATAATGTCTTACGGAATGCTTCTAACGTAGATAAGCCTTCTTTAGCAAATAAATCGATTAACTGTACGATTACTTCTGTATCTGTATCAGAGTTCATCTGAGTTCCTTTAAGATAAGCTTTTTGTAATAAATGATAGTTTTCGATAACGCCATTGTGTACAAGCGTATAGCGGCCAGAAGCACTTGTATGAGGGTGTGCATTTAAGCGGTTCGGTACACCGTGAGTTGCCCAACGTGTATGACCAATCCCTACAGCTGCTTCAACATCGCCATCAACTGCTTTTCGTAAATCCGCAATACGTCCCTTTTCTTTGAAAACTGTTACGCCTTCTTCATTGTGTACAGCAATCCCTGCAGAATCATAGCCTCGGTACTCTAGTTTCTCTAAACCTTTTAATAAAATCTCTTTAGCGTCCAATACGCCGTTATATCCTACAATTCCACACATAATCCGTTTCCTCCAATGTTATTGCTACATCGAAGCACATTTTGACAACACAAAAGCAGACTACGAAATCTACCATTTTTTGCCTAGTGCCTTTAGGGAAGTTAATTTGAAGGTGATGTTTGCTCTCGTTTAGCAAAGCCTGCACGCATCATTAACAATCCTGCTCTATTTAAAAAGGTGATGTAGCTAAATATTATTTTTAATTGTATGCCGTTTCGTTTTTCTGTCCAGAAAATCGCTTCTCTGTTTTAAAACGAAAGTTACAACCGGGCATGTGCGATCGGGAGGCATCCGCCGAAATTTCGATAAACCTCCACCTCGTCAACTAAGGATTATGTCCGCTCGATTTCCTTAGTTCTGGCGCTATAATTGTTTTCCGATTTTGTATGCGCGATTTCCTCTCCTTTTGCGCAACTCAGCCATATCCTTTTGCTGAGCATTTACATCATACACATAAACAATTTCACCGTCAATCCTACGCTTTCATTGTAAGCGCTTCATAGAAAAATTTTCTTTCCAAAGCTAGTGCGGCTGTTGCCTTACGTATGTGAATTCTTTCCCATAAGAAAATATCCCGTTTTGATTTAGGAGGTGAATCTTGTAACAGCAGAATCATTGTCATCCCACTTATTACAAGACTCACTCCTTACATGACATCAAAACGGGATATGCACTATTTTCTATCGTATGCAAAGAGCTCGATTAAAGCTCCTTCTCTTTTAATAAATTAACAATTTCTCGGTTAAAGGCAGGTAAATCATCCGGTGTACGGCTTGTAACAAGCTGTTTTTGACAAACAAATACTTCTTCATCATGGAAATTTACCCCTGCATATTCCATATCGACTTTAATCGATTTATAACCTGTCGCATCTCGTCCCTCTAATGACTTCGCCGTAATTAACAGTTGTGGTCCATGGCAAATTGCAAAGACAGGTTTCTTTTCATCCATAAAATGCTTTGCAAATGCTACAACGCGATCATCATCACGCAGTAAATCCGGTGAAAAACCACCCGGGATAAATAACGCATCAAAGTCCTGCGGGTTTGCCTCTGCTACCCCTTTATCAATCTGAACTGTTGCTTCACCATTTTTCCCTGTAATCGATTTATTGCCTTCTTTATCGATCGTTACAATTGTATGACCTGCAGCCTCAAGTGCTTCTTTCGGACTTGTGAACTCCACATCTTCAAACTTATCTGTAATTAATGTTGCAATTTTAGCCAATGTAAAACACTCCTTCGTCTTATTAGGTTACTTTATTTTGTTTCCCCGAATTCTTGAAAATGAAACATGTTATAGTGCATTTATTAGAACAAGTGTAGGCATTTTTAGAACGTTTTAGCCGGATGCTTGAACAGTTTAAGTATTCATTTGAATAGTTAAACTTATAACTGGGTTTAAGAGGTAAAAACCGTTTTTGTATTGTTTAGATTTGATCTTGAGTCGTTATATTAGAACAATTGGATGAGATTTTAGAAGAGTGGCAGTCGATAAGAGAACATTCGACATGGGTATTTGAAAACTTAAACTACATATTAGAACATCGGGCACTTTATTAGAAGAACAGCATTTTATTAGAACTCTTTCAGTTATATTAGATCTTCTAAGCAGGATATTAGAAAATCCGCATGCTGCCATTAAAAACGTGCCCACAAAAAAACACCGGAAGCAATGTTTCCATTACTCCCGGTGCCGTTTTAAAATTTATTCAGCTAAACCCATTTCTGTACGTACTACATCTGCAATGCGTGCAACATAATTTTCACACGCCTCTTCAGAAGCTGCTTCTACCATAACACGCACTAAAGGCTCTGTACCTGAAGGGCGTACTAATACACGACCATTGCCGGCCATTTCCGCTTCTACTTCAGCGATGACAGCTGCCACCTTTTCATTTTGAGTTACTGCATGTTTATCTGTTACACGTACGTTTACTAATTTTTGCGGGTAAATTGTCATTTCCCCTGCAAGTTCAGAAAGCTTTTTGCCTGTTGCTTTCATAATATTCACTAACTGAATACCTGTAAGCAGACCGTCGCCTGTTGTATTGTAATCTAAAAACACGATGTGACCTGATTGCTCGCCACCTAAGTTATAATCATTTGCACGCATTTCTTCCACAACATAGCGGTCACCAACCGCTGTCTTTACACTTGTCATTTCGTTTTCTTCAAGCGCTTTGTAGAAGCCCATATTACTCATAACCGTCGAAACTATCGTGCCTTTGTTTAAACGACCTTTCGCTTGTAAATATTTCCCGATGATGAACATAATTTGGTCCCCGTCAACAATCGTACCGTTTTCATCTACAGCGATTAAACGGTCTCCATCTCCATCAAATGCTAAACCAACATCGGCCCCGCGCTCCGTGACAAATGCCGCTAACTTTTCAGGATGTGTTGAACCGACACCTTCATTAATGTTCAGTCCATCCGGTGAAGCACCCATCGTTGAAATGTCTGCCTCTAAATCTGCGAATAAATGTGTTGCTAGAGAAGAAGTCGCACCATGCGCACAGTCTAACGCCACATGTAACCCCTCAAAATCTTCTTCTACTGTTTGTTTTAAGTATGAAATATATTTTTGTCCACCTTCAAAGTAGTCTGTTACTGCACCAATAGCAGCACCTACTGGACGTGGTAATGTATCTTCTTCTGCATCAAGAATACGTTCAATCTCTTCTTCTTGTGCATCTGTTAATTTAAAGCCGTCTGGACCGAAAAATTTAATGCCGTTATCTGCAACAGGATTGTGAGATGCCGAGATCATAACACCCGCTTCAGCATTCATGACACGTGTAAGATACGCAACACCCGGTGTACTAATTACACCTAAACGCATAACTTCTGCTCCAATAGAAAGAAGACCTGCAACAAGTGCACCTTCCAACATTTCCCCAGATATACGTGTATCGCGTCCAATTAACACTTTCGGGCGATCTTTAGCATCCTTCGTCAGCACATAGCCGCCAATACGGCCTAGTTTAAATGCCAACTCTGGTGTTAGTTCACTATTAGCGACACCTCGAACGCCATCTGTTCCGAAATATTTACCCATTTACTTTTTCTCTCCTTCAACGCTTGAAATACCATACGTTTTTAAATTTACCACATAAAGTGGGTTGCTTGTTTTATTGATAGCTAGTTTCCATCTGTATCTTCAACATTTGTATCAGCATCTTTATCTGTTTCACTTTTATTATCCTGTTCACGAACCGGCTCTCCACTCACACTAGCACGTACCGTTAGTTTATCTTGAGATAACTTGGTAGCACCTGTTGGAAGCTCAATCTTTAAATCGTACGGACCGGATTTTTTTATTTTTGAAAGATCGACATTAACAACCACTTCTTTTAATGTATCCACTACAGATTTAGAACCATATACCGTTATGTTAGATTTTTCTGGGGATAAACTGTCAATTTTAAGCCCCTCTACTGGTTCCCCAATTTCGTTGATCTTAATCGGGACTTCTCTACTATATTCATTAATTTCTACTTTTACATTGACCTTATCCGGATTAATGCTGACATCGAGCTTATTCAGATCACGGTCGAGTACCTTTACAGCCGCTTCCTGCTCAAATGACTTATTTACATCTTTCTCTCCTGAAACCGTCGCCTTTACATAACTTATGTTATCAATGACACTCTTCGCTCCTGTTACCGCTACTTTTGACGGTTCTGCTGTCATCTCGTTCAGTACAAAGTTTTCCGCTAAAAGGCGGCTATTCATTTCCGGCTCTACACGAAACTGTTCAGTAACCTTTTCCTCTATTGTTACATTAATTATTCTTGGCTCAATTGATACATCCAGTTTTTCGGAAAAGTTTTCTTGATGTATTGTAACGCTATGTTCACCAATTAACAATGAGTTTAAATCGACAAAGAGTTTGAAATCCTTTTCCAGCTTTGTTTTCATTACAATTTGTTTCGGTCCTGAAATTTTCACATCGACCGTTTCAGGGAGCCCTGTCACAAATAAATTATCAGAATCATAGTAAACTTCCAATGGCACATTTGTGATGACATCTGTTTCATTGGATGAGCTCGATTCAGTTTCACGTTTTTCTTCTGTTTGAATATACAGGAAAAGTGCAACCGCTAAAAACAAAGCGGTTAAACGGAGCATCCATGAGCTATCAAATACCTTATCCATTCTTTTTCCCTCCCCAAGTCCACTTAGATGCTAAGTTAGAATCTTGCTCAGGACCAAACCACAGTTTACGCAGTAATTCTTCAAATTCTTTAATAGTGAGATTACGGTGTAAATTACCGTTAGCTGTTATACTAATCGCACCTGTTTCTTCGGATACAACAATTGTAATTGCATCTGTTACTTCACTTAACCCAAGTGCAGCTCGGTGACGTGTACCAAGTTCTTTGGAAATAAATGCACTTTCCGACAATGGTAAATAACACGCCGAAGCGGCAATTTGGTTTTTCTGTATAATTACGGCCCCGTCATGAAGCGGTGTATTTGGGATGAAAATATTAATCATTAATTCTGAAGAAATTGCAGCATCCATCTTAATGCCTGTTTCTACATATTCATTTAAGCCTGTATCTTTTTCGATTGATATAAGTGCTCCAATTCGGCGCTTTGCCATATAACTTACGGATTTTTTCATCGCTTCGACTAAGCGTGTCTGTTCATCTTCCTGCTGGTTATTAGTGCGTTGGAAAATCTTCCCTCGTCCGATCTGCTCAAGGGCCCGGCGAATTTCCGGCTGGAATATTATAATAATGGCTAAGAAACCCCAATCAATTACTTCTTGCAGTAACCAATCAAGGGTGTCTAAACCGAAAACGTAGGTAGCGAATTTCGCTAACACAACGATTAACAACCCTTTTAATAATTGAACGGCTTTCGTTCCTTTAATGAGGGTCAATGCTTTATAAACTACGTACCATACGAGCAGTACGTCCAGTACTTTAAAAATCATATCTACAGCAGCAATGTCTGTAAATTGTTCAATTATTTGCATGTGGCATCCCCCACCCTTACTTGCTAATCCATATTGTTTTTAGTATAGCACAATTCTGTCAGGGATTAACTTTCCTAACAGAAAAAAGTCTACCCGAACGAGTAGACTTTTCTTTCTATACTAGAACGGCTTTTTTTTGAGAAAAGTTCCGATTTATTAAGAAAATATTATTTCTTATTATAATTGTCTTAGTGACAATTGTCCGATGTTACTCATTAAAGACAGCGATTGCTTTATTGAAGCCGTCTTTAATTTTGTACCAAAGCCATTCGAACATTTCATCGATTTCCTCTACTTGCCCTGTAACGACTGCCGTAGATGCCATGTAGTTGCCATTAATAACTGTAATATTGCCGTCCACTTCCCCTTCGACAATAATATCGCCATTTTTCACAACGATGTCACCTTTTACAACTTGACCGACAGGCACTGTTACCGTTTGCCCCTCAACAACTAAATTAGGCTGTTTTGTTACAGAGAATTGATCATCATTAGGGAAGCTGCCTAACAATGTGGCACTCATACATAAAAAGAATACTGCTGCAGCTACAAGTACAGGATGCTGACGGAACCAACGTTTGATGCCGGCAGAACTTTTGCGTTTCGGTAAACGACTTATCACTTGATCCTCAAAGCGCGGAGGGGCAGTAATATGTGCTGCACTCTTGATAAACGCAACCGTGTCACTTAATTCATGCATATGTTGTTGGCAATCAGGGCATGTTTGTAAATGCTGCTTCAATAATTGTTCATGCTCACGACTAATATCACCATCTAAATATTCGTGCATATAATCCACGAATTCTGATGCACACGTTTTCATGCGTATCTTCCTCCTACAAATTGTTTAACTGCTTTCTTAATGCTTCACGGCCACGGTGAATCCGCGTTTTAACTGTTCCTAAAGGCATATCCAAAATTTCGCTAATTTCCTGAAGGGACAGTTCTTCTATATATTTTAAAACAATGACCGATCGATACTTGTCTGGGAGGCGGCTAATTTCATATTGTATGCGGTCCTGAAGCTCCATCTGCTCAACGGCCTCTTCCGGCAACTGCTCATCTGCAGCAATTTGGGAATACATATCCAGCCCTTCTGTCCCGGCTACCTCCGCATCTAAATAATAATCGGGCTTCTTTTTACGAATTCGGTCAATGCAAAGATTTGTTCCGATTCGGTAAAGCCATGTTGAAAATTTTCGATTTTGATCATACGAATGTAAATTAATATAGGCCCGTATGAATGCCTCCTGCGCGATATCTTCTGCTTCCTGTTTATTGCCAAGCATTCGATAGCACACTTGATACAGCTTGTGCTGGTAGAGGTTAACGATGTCGGCATATGCGTTTTGGTCACCTTTAAGCACTTGCTTTATTCTTTTATTAACTAACGCATCCATTTGTCTTTCCTCTCCACCTTTTCAGCTGTTCTATATATACGGATTGCTTATTAAAAGGTTTCACTTTCTATAAAAATATTTTCCCACCCATAAATATGTGCCCTTATTATAACAAACTTCATAACGACCAATCGAATTTTTTCGTAAATTATCATACTAAAGTTTCGCCAAATAAAGAGCCAATTAATGCAACCGCTACATCTGCTGTTTTATTTCTCTCATCTAATATAGGGTTCACTTCTACAAACTCTGCTGATGTCATTAATCCGGATTCCTGTATCATTTCCATCGCTAAATGACTTTCTCTGTAAGTGATCCCACCTGCTACCGGTGTCCCCACTCCAGGAGTATATAAAGGATCTAATGCATCTAAATCAAGTGATAAATGAAGGCCGTCTATTTGCAATTGCTTAAAGTATTTTAGTGTTTCTTCCATTACATACGTCATTCCAAGCCGATCAATTTCGTGCATTGTGTATATTTTAATGCCTCGTGTCTTAATAAGTTCCCGTTCACCCTCATCGATAGAACGCCCCCCAATTATAACAATGTTTTCGGCTTTAATTTTTGGTTCTGCATGTAAAATTGACGTTAGCCTTTGATGTCCTAGCCCAATACTTGTTGCTAGCGGCATTCCATGAATATTTCCCGATGGTGTCGTTTCCGGTGTATTTAAATCTGCATGAGCATCAAACCAGATCACGCCCTGATTCTTATATTTCATCGATAGGCCAGCCAATGTACCAATTGCAATACTATGGTCGCCTCCTAAAACAAGCGGTATGTAATCCTTTTTTACGACGTTAAATACTTTTTCGGCAAGCGCTGTATTGACCTTAATTACTTCTTCCAGATTAAGCAGCTTTTCATCTTTCTGTGCAGCTGCATCCCCTTCAATTACTTGAATATTCCCTTCATCCTCAACTTCATATCCAAGATTAGTCAAACGTTGCTGCAACCCCGCATACCTAATTGCACTCGGTCCCATATCCACCCCACGGCGCTGTTGCCCATAATCACATGGTACCCCTACGATTGAAATTTTCTTATTCATCATTTCTGCATCCCCTAACATGTCATGTAGTTTTTCTATTCTATTCTATTCTCCGCTCATCCTCCTATAGAAGTTTCGAGCAACTAAACGATTTTCCCTTTTTATACGCAAAAAATCCTTTACTTATAAATAAGTAAAGGATTGTTATTTGATATTTAAGTACACTTCTAAGTTTATAAAATAAAAGTGAGCCATGAAGGACTCGAACCTTCGACCCTCTGATTAAAAGTCAGATGCTCTACCAACTGAGCTAATGGCTCATAAAAAATAAAAAAAATGGCTGGGGTACCTGGATTCGAACCAGGGCATGACGGAATCAAAATCCGTTGCCTTACCGCTTGGCTATACCCCAAACATTTTATAGATGGTGGAGGGGGACGGATTCGAACCGCCGAACCCTAAGGAGCGGATTTACAGTCCGCCGCGTTTAGCCACTTCGCTACCCCTCCGACAAATGATGCAACACTGTTAAAATTGAATGGTGGAGGATGACGGGCTCGAACCGCCGACCCCCTGCTTGTAAGGCAGGTGCTCTCCCAGCTGAGCTAATCCTCCATACATAACAAGTGTTACTGCTTTATTTTTTTATGAAGCCTTAAATGGTGACCCGTACGGGATTCGAACCCGTGTTACCGCCGTGAAAGGGCGGTGTCTTAACCACTTGACCAACGGGCCGTTATAAGTTGTTCTCTTGAAGACAAGATTTATAATATCATCATTTTTTATATAGTGCAAGCCTTTTTTAAAAACTTTTTCGAAAAAGTTTTATTGCTTATTTTATAATAGTAAAAAGGCAAAAAAAATGGCTCCGAAGGCAGGACTCGAACCTGCGACCTGCCGGTTAACAGCCGGATGCTCTACCAACTGAGCTACTTCGGAACGCTACTATTATACAATGATGTACAAGCCATCTTTCGTACATTTATTATTATAGCAACGTTTAAAATTTATACAAGTAGTTTTTTGAAATAATTTGAACATTTTATTTTTTAGGCTTTTCTTCTATTATAAATACCTCATTATAATGAATTATTGTTTTCTAATACCGCTTTATAAACTCGACAATTTCATTGATTAAGCCATTTGCGAGTGGTAAATCGGGATTGGAATAGCTCGCAATATTTTGTTCTCGATCTCCTTCTATTTCTTTTAACACATGATTCATCTTACTGAAATAATGTATTATCGCTTGATCATTTGCTGCATATAAGTTTTCTGCATCTGTTTCGGTTACTTGAATATCTTTTCTTCCTTGAAGAATGATAACCGGAACATTAACATTGCTTATTTCTTGTTGTGGATCGTATTTAAGCCATGAAATCATATATGGTTGAACAGATGGCCTAAATAGTGATTGGAGCTGTTCAGATACTGTCTCTACCTTTTTACCAGCTTTTAATTGCTGCAATGCTTTTTCGGATTCCATTAATAAATTCGGAGGTAAGCTTCCTGACAATTGTTCCATTAAAACTTCATCAGCCGGTCTGCCAATCCCTGCAATCGAAATAAGTGATGCTATATCATTTTGTTGAGCGGCAACCGTCATTATTAAAGCACCTTCGCTATGACCTAGTAAATGAATTTCATTAAAGCGGTCATCGTTTTTAGCATAGTCTACAATTGCCAGAACATCTTCAACATACAGATCAAATGTTAAATCATCTTCCTTTTTAATAAGTGCCGTATTATCACCAATTCCACGTTTATCGAAACGAATAGAAGCAATCCCTTTCTCCGCTAAGCTCTCTGCAATCATTTTTAAACTATTATTCGCACCAGCCCCTATTGTGTTACCGTCTTTATTTGTAGGACCTGACCCTGCATGGATTATGACTAGCTCTCCCGTAGGTTTATCAGGCATCTGTAACGCTGCTTTAAGCTCTCCGCCGGCAACAGGAATCAGTAGCTCTTTATACGTAACAGGCCTTTCTGTATATGGCTTTAACGTAATAGGATAGGACTGTCCGTTTTGCGTAAACGTTCCTTCTATAGTTTCGTTTTTCAGAGTTCCTGCAATCTTTATTAAAGATCCAGCTATGTTAATAGTGATAACCGCATCCGAGCCATTATATTCAATTGATTCAAATGCGAATTCAGTGATTCCTTGAACTGGTACAGAAATATTTCCACTTGCCTCCTCCAAATTTAAAATTATTTCAAGAGGTGACTGAGGAATTTCAATCATCCCCTGCCAATTTCCTATTAATGCTTCATCCACCTGCACAACCTCCTGCTTCGTCTGTTCTTCCACTGTTGAGTTATCACCCGTACTTTCACTATTACAAGCTGACAACAGTAATACAATAGCTAAACTATAAGCAATGTTTCGCATGTCTTTCTCCTCCCCATTCTATCTTAATTTCCTTTACGGTTAGAATAGGAAAAAGTTTCAAAATAAAAAAGCCATCAATGAAGATGACTTTTATTTTTATATTAAATTACGGGCAACAAATTCCTGAAGTTTATCATAATCACTTACCCTTTGATTACATAGTTGTGAGTCGTTGCAAATGTAATTACTATAAGATGTATAATTGTCACCGTTCCCCTTTACCGTAGCTGTAAACAGATGAACTACACTATGCTGGTTACAAATCGAACAGACACCTTTAATTGGGTTATGAGCATCTACAACTCCACGCAATGCCGTATATTCGCCTTCCTTTTCCAGTACAATGTATTGGCGGTTTGTTCCTTTATCCAACCATGATAGATAGCTGATTGCTTGCCAATCAATTGTCTCAAGTTTAGGTAGCTTCAGCTTTTTATCTTTTTTAAACAATTTTTGTAGACCTTGCTCTGAAATTGACTTAAATGGAATGGTATATGATTTTAAGCTTTGAAAAAATAGCTCTGCACCTATAGTATCTTCAATCGTTTCCACTTCTTTAATAATGTCTTCATCTACATGTGTCAATCTTTCTCTTAGCTCTGTAATTGCCAGTTCACGTACAGCCGCAACTATTTTCTGATCATTCGACGTTAGCTTTGCCTTCAATATTTTATTTAATTGTTGCTCGATTAAACGTAAGTCTACCACTGTTAAAAATGGTGCAGTCATGTTATTTCCTCCAATATTTTGCCTTGTAAGAACCTTTACATTTATTAATCGTATTTCTTTCTGCTTTATTGGTCAACTACTTCACCAATTCTCGTATTAGACAAGCGAAACTTAAATAAAAGAAAAACCAAAGAAGGGGGTCTGTTTTTAGGACGCCTACTTTGGTTTAACTTATTATAAACTTCTATTGTATTTTATAGTAGCCATACACTTAATTTTCAACATAAAAAAGCCACTACTGACTAAATCAGCAGCGACTTTTTGAGCGAAGCGACGTCCTACTCTCACAGGGGGAAGCCCCCAACTACCATCGGCGCTAAAGAGCTTAACTTCCGTGTTCGGTATGGGAACGGGTGTGACCTCTTTGCCATCATCACTTCACTATAATGGCTTTTAATAAGCCTATGTAAAAGAATTTTCATTCTTTCAAAACTGGATAAACGTTTCATTGAATTGAGCAATAAAATGTGGTTAAGTCCTCGACCGATTAGTATTCGTCAGCTGCATGCGTCACCGCACTTCCACCTCGAACCTATCTACCTGATCGTCTTTCAGGGGTCTTACTTACTTGCGTAATGGGAAATCTCATCTTGAGGGGGGCTTCATGCTTAGATGCTTTCAGCACTTATCCCGTCCATACATAGCTACCCAGCGATGCCTTTGGCAAGACAACTGGTACACCAGCGGTATGTCCATCCCGGTCCTCTCGTACTAAGGACAGCTCCTCTCAAATTTCCTACGCCCACGACGGATAGGGACCGAACTGTCTCACGACGTTCTGAACCCAGCTCGCGTACCGCTTTAATGGGCGAACAGCCCAACCCTTGGGACCGACTACAGCCCCAGGATGCGATGAGCCGACATCGAGGTGCCAAACCTCCCCGTCGATGTGGACTCTTGGGGGAGATAAGCCTGTTATCCCCGGGGTAGCTTTTATCCGTTGAGCGATGGCCCTTCCATGCGGAACCACCGGATCACTAAGCCCGTCTTTCGACCCTGCTCGACTTGTAGGTCTCGCAGTCAAGCTCCCTTATGCCTTTACACTCTACGAATGATTTCCAACCATTCTGAGGGAACCTTTGGGCGCCTCCGTTACTCTTTAGGAGGCGACCGCCCCAGTCAAACTGTCCGCCTGACACTGTCTCCTACCCCGCTAAGGGGCATGGGTTAGAAGTTCAATACAACCAGGGTAGTATCCCACCGACGCCTCCTTCGAAGCTGGCGCTCCGAGATCTCTGGCTCCTACCTATCCTGTACAAGTTGTACCAAAATTCAATATCAGGCTACAGTAAAGCTCCACGGGGTCTTTCCGTCCTGTCGCGGGTAACCTGCATCTTCACAGGTACTATAATTTCACCGAGTCTCTCGTTGAGACAGTGCCCAGATCGTTACGCCTTTCGTGCGGGTCGGAACTTACCCGACAA
Organism: Solibacillus sp. FSL K6-1126; assembly: GCF_038003445.1. NCBI lineage: Bacteria > Bacillati > Bacillota > Bacilli > Caryophanales > Caryophanaceae > Solibacillus > Solibacillus sp. FSL K6-1126. The sequence continues at coordinate 4,108,995 of NZ_JBBOPD010000001.1, forward strand.
GGAATTTCGCTACCTTAGGACCGTTATAGTTACGGCCGCCGTTTACTGGGGCTTCAATTCACAGCTTCGCTTGCGCTAACCGCTCCTCTTAACCTTCCAGCACCGGGCAGGCGTCAGCCCCTATACGTCACCTTACGGTTTTGCAGAGACCTGTGTTTTTGCTAAACAGTCGCCTGGGCCTATTCACTGCGGCTTCTCTAGGCTATGCACCCAAAGAAGCACCCCTTCTCCCGAAGTTACGGGGTCATTTTGCCGAGTTCCTTAACGAGAGTTCTCTCGCACACCTTAGGATTCTCTCCTCGACTACCTGTGTCGGTTTGCGGTACGGGCACCTCTCACCTCGATAGAGGCTTTTCTTGGCAGTGTGAAATCAGGAACTTCGCTCATACGAGCTCGTCATCACAGCTCAACGTTATAGTATGCGGATTTGCCTACATACACGCCTTACTGCTTGAACACGCGCAACCAACGGCGTGCTTACCCTATCCTACTGCGTCCCCCCATTTCTCAAACGGTGAGGAGGTGGTACAGGAATATCAACCTGTTGTCCATCGCCTACGCCTATCGGCCTCGGCTTAGGTCCCGACTAACCCTGAGCGGACGAGCCTTCCTCAGGAAACCTTAGTCATACGGTGCATGGGATTCTCACCCATGTTTCGCTACTCATACCGGCATTCTCACTTCTAACCGCTCCACCAGTCCTTCCGGTCTGACTTCAACGCTGTTAGAACGCTCTCCTACCACGCATACTCAAAGTATGCATCCACAGCTTCGGTGAATCGTTTAGCCCCGATACATTTTCGGCGCAGCGTCACTCGACCAGTGAGCTATTACGCACTCTTTAAATGATGGCTGCTTCTAAGCCAACATCCTGGTTGTCTAAGCAACGCCACATCCTTTTCCACTTAACGATTACTTGGGGACCTTAGCTGGTGGTCTGGGCTGTTTCCCTCTTGACTACGGATCTTATCACTCGCAGTCTGACTCCCGTGTATAAATATCCGGC
>NZ_JBBOPD010000001.1:4115000-4161475 GCF_038003445.1 Solibacillus sp. FSL K6-1126
AGAAAATCGTAATGGAAACAATCGAAAATCCGCTTATGCAGACAAAATGGCAGGAGCTCATTAAGAAAAGCGGTGAAGCTTCATCCGAGAAGGGTTCTGGTTCGGGGTCTGAATCCGGATCTGGCTCAGGGAAGGATAGCGGCGGCGGTAAAGACAGCGGTGGAGGCTCATAAAAAAAACAACCAGTCGTCTCATTGGGACAACTGGTTGTTTTTTTGTTATTTATTTAATTCTGAAATAATTTCTTCAGCAATTTGTAAATAGATTTTACCTGTTGGATGCGATTCTGCATATACAGAAGGTGCGAAGTCTTCCTCTGTCCAATCTGGTTGTCCTAACGGAATTTGACCAAGTAATTTTGTGCGCAGTTCATCAGCTAGCTTCGGACCGCCGCCTTGACCAAATACGAATTCTTTTTCGCCTGATTTGCTTTCATACCAAGCCATATTCTCAATAACACCTAGGATTTCATGATTTGTTTGTAATGCCATCGCACCTGCACGGGCTGCTACGAAAGCGGCTGTCGGATGAGGTGTTGTCACAACAATCTCTTTTGAAGATGGCAGCATTTGGTGAATATCCAGTGCTACGTCTCCCGTTCCTGGTGGTAAATCCAATAGTAGATAGTCTAAATCGCCCCACTCGACATCACGGAAGAACTGGTCCAATACTTTACCAAGCATCGGTCCGCGCCAAACGATTGGTGCATTGTTTTCAACAAAGAATCCCATTGAGATAACTTTTACACCAAGACGTTCCACCGGGTAAATACGGTCATCTTTTACGACCGGCATTTCTGTTACACCCATCATGTCCGGTACAGAGAAACCATAAATATCAGCATCGATTAAACCGACTTTTTTGCCTAGGCGTGCTAGTGCAACTGCCATATTTACAGATACCGTCGATTTCCCTACTCCACCTTTACCTGAGGCAATTGAAATAAATTGTACGCTTGATAAAGGCGATAAAATATCTTGTGCTTCTGCTTCGGTCGCTTGTCCACGGAATGATTGCAGTACTTCTGCCGGTAGCTCTTCAAAACGAATCCCAACGGAAGCCGCGCCATTTTCTTTTAACACTTCAACAATTTTCATTTGAAGTGTCATTTGTTCAGGCGTATTAGTTTTTGCAATTGCAATACGAACACTAACATGCGCTTTTTCTGCTTTAATCGAAACGTTTGTTACACCTTTTGTTTCTGCTAGTGATTTATGTAAAAACGGATCTTGTAGTTCTCCTAATAGTTCTCGGACTTGTTCCTCATTTAACATATCAAACACTCCCCTGAATGAAATTACATTTGTTAGTATATCATAATCGATTCGTATTGTTATTACATGTTGCCTACTCGTATTTTACATGAATAAAGTTTTCAATTCCGCGTGCAATCGCAAATGCCATTTTTTCCTGATAGCTGTCATTTGCCAGTAAATCACGCTCTTCCTCATTACTTAAAAATCCTGTTTCTACTAATACAGCCGGTTTTTCAATTTTCTTTAATAAATAAACATTTTTAATCGACAGTGCTTCGCGGTCCGTATTTTCCATCGTCTCTCGAATTGATTGTTGTACAGCCTGTGCGAGTGCCTGGCTTTTCTCGTGTCCAGTGTGATGGTAAAACACTTGCGCCCCTCGCCATTTACTATTTGGGATTGCATTTGCGTGAATCGTAACGAATAGATCCGGTTCATGTGAGTCCACTAACGTTTCACGTAAAAAAATGTCCTGCTTTTTACGCTCACGAAGTGTTGGAAATGTTTCACTTGGTGCATGTTCACTTAATACATCTCCATCCGTTGAACGTGTTAATACTACTTCCGCACCTAAACGTGTTAATTGACGAGCTACTTTTTTTGTAATTGCCAGTGTCACGTCTTTTTCAATTACCTCTCCATTTGAAGCACCACCATCAATTCCTCCATGACCAGCATCTAACACAATTTTTACCCCACCTAATGGCTCGGGTAAAAAAAATCGCCGGTCGGATGCGTTCGTTTCATATACAACGACAAGCATCGAACAAAAAATTACGAATATGAGTGCAAGCCAACGTTTCAAAAAAAACACCGTCCTTTTTGCCTACTATACGCAAAAGGACGGCGGAATATTCACCTTATCATTGAGACTGGAGCTGACGTTGTAATGTTGCATAAAAACCTTGTTCCTTCATTAAAGAATCATGATTTCCTTGTTCTAAAATTTGACCGTCCTTAATGACGAGGATCTGATCCGCATTTTCAATTGTTTTAAGACGGTGTGCAATGACAAAGCTTGTTCGCCCTTCCATCAAATTGTTCAAGCCTTTCTGAATATGCACTTCTGTCATCGTATCAACACTTGAAGTTGCTTCATCTAAAATTAAGATATCGGGATCCTCTAGAATTGCACGGGCAATCGCTATAAGCTGACGCTGCCCCTGACTTAAATTTAAGCCTCCGCTTGTCAGTACAGTATCATACTGTTCAGGCAAATACTTTATAAAATTATGTGCATATGCAATTTTTGCTGCTTGTTCAACTTCATCATCTGTTGCATGGAGCTTACCGAAACGGATATTTTCTCGCACCGTTCCTGAAAACAAATACGTATCCTGCAGAACGACCCCGACATGGTCGCGCACATTCGTCATTTTGTAATGTTCAATTGGTTCGCCGTCCAATAAAATCCGGCCACCTGTCGCATCATAAAATCGTGTTAGCAGCTGAATGATTGTCGTCTTCCCGGAACCAGTAGGGCCAACAATGGCAACTGTCTCTCCTGCCTTTGCTTCAAAATCAATTCCGTGTAATACAGGCTTGCCCGTTTCATATGCAAATTGAACATTTTCGAACTTTACATCACCACTGAACTGTTCTTTCTCTTTTGCATTTTCAATGTCCGCTACTTCTTTTGTTTCATCTAACACTTCAAAAACACGTTCGGAACCCGCAATGGCCGATTGGAACGTATTGAGCAGGTTCGATAGCTGGTTGATCGGCCGGAAAAACTGTCGGGTGTACGTAACGAATGATGCGATTACACCGATTGTCAGTCCGCTTGTTACAGCCATGATTGCACCTGCACCTATTACAAGGCTTAAACCTAAGTTGTTCATAAAGTTATTGATTGGACCCATGAAGCCAGAGATAATATCGGCTCGCATCGCTGAACCGCGCAATCGCTCATTGGCTTCTTTGAACTCAGCAAGCGTTGATTTTTCCTGACCGAAAAGCGTAATAATATCCGCGTTCGAAATGGTTTCTTCAATATAACCATTTAAATTGCCCAGATCCCGTTGACGTGCCTTGTAGTTCACGCTGCTTCGTTTAATAATCTGCTTTGTCGCATAAACGATGAGTGGAATAATAATGAGCGTTACTAGTGCTAATCGCCAATCTAAATAAAAGAGTGCAAAGGCCGTCCCGACAATCGTTAAAAAACTTGAAACAATTTGTATGACACTTTGGGACAATGCCGCATTTAAATTTTCGATATCATTGGTCATCCGGCTCATTAAATCGCCCTGCTGTTTTTTATCGTAAAATGCGAGCGGCAGTGACTGGTACTGCTCAAACAGGTGTTGACGCAACCGGCGAATGGTCTTCTGTGAAACACGAATCATGACAAATGTTTGAAGCCAAGTGAGTACGGACGATGCGATATAGACCCCTGCCAAAATAAGTGCCATGCGAATCGCCCCCGGCACATCGAGCTTCACAATATAATCATCAATCGTTTTCCCGATTAGAAATGGACCGACTAAACTTAACAGTGTACTAATAATAACGAAAATGACGACACTGATCAGCTCTACCTTTTGAACACGTAAATAGCTCCAAATCCGAAGCAGTGTTTCCTTTTGATTTTTTGGCTTCACAACTGGACCTGTAAAGCGCCCACCTGGATGCCTCATAGGTACAGGCGGTTCCCCTTGTTGTTTATTCACTTAAGGTCACCCCTTTTTCTGCCTGTGTTTTTGCCATTTCTTGATACAATATACTTTCCTGCAATAGTTGCTCATGTGTTCCTTGTGCAGCAATTTTCCCGTCGTCCATTACAAGTATTTGATCAGCATGACGAATAGAAGAGATTTTAGACGAAACAATCACTTTTGTAGCATCACTGAACTGTTCTTCAATCGCCCGTTGAATTGTTTTTTCAGAAATACTGTCAACCGCACTTGTCACATCATCCAAAATTAAAATACTCGGTTTCCGGATAAAGGATCTCGCCATTGCCAAACGCTGCTTTTGCCCACCGGACAAGTTTGTCGCCCCTTGTGTGAGCAAATGTTCTGTCCCTGCATCCAGTTTGTCGACAAATTCCTTTGCGTTTGCCGACTGTAATGCCTGTACAATGTCCTCTGACGTTGCATCGGATTTACCGTAGCGCAAGTTGTCGGCAATCGTTTTTGAGAACAATGTCGCTTTTTGCGGGGAAAAACCGATTGACTGGCGTAAATGTTCCAATGAATAGCTGCCAATTGGCACTCCGTCTATTTTTACGCTGCCACTGTCAGGATCAAACAGGCGTGGAATCATTTTAACTAATGTCGATTTCCCGCTTCCTGTCATTCCGATAATGCCGACTGTTTCTCCCGCATTCACGTGGAAGCTAATATTTTTCAATACGGATTCTGTTTCTTTTAAATAGGAGAAGCTTACATTTTCGAAACTAATACTTCCCTGAATTTGTTTTATCTCTGGTTTTAAAGGGCTCGTTAAATCTGTATTCTCTTCCAGCACTTCTACAATTCGCCCCGCGCTTGGTATTGCACGTGCCAACTGTACAAGTACCATTGATGAACTCATCAGCCCCTGCATTACCATCATTAAATAGTTGATAAAGGCAAGAATAACCCCTACTTGCAACGTGTTGTTATCCACTTTGATCGCACCCATCCAAAGTGCTGCTACAATACCTAAGTTCACGACAAACATCGTAAGGGGTGCCAGTACGCCTATAATTTGATCGGCTGCCATACTGCGTTTCATCAGCTGTGTATTCACTTCGGTAAACTGTTCAATTTGGTGATTTTTCCTGTTGTATGCCTTAATGACACGAATACCTGCCAAGTTTTCCTGAACTTTTGTGTTTACCATATCGACAACCTTCTGCACTTTATGAAAAAGCTTTCCTGAAAGTGCCGTAAAATAATACATGCAAAATGCCAAAATCGGAACCACGACCAATAAAATCGGAAATAGCTCTCGCGCTGTAATAAAGACAATGACAATGGCCCCGATAAACATCATTGGTCCACGGACAAATACTTTCAGTAACATCGTCAATGCCCGCTGTAGCATTTCCATATCACTCGTTAAATTTGTAACAAGCTTTCCGAGCGTAAATTTATCTTTACTGCTATTTGAAAAATATGTAATCGTTTCATATAAATCTTGCCGTAGATCGGTTGAAAAGTTTACGGCCGTCCGCGATGCATAAATGGAACACCCTATCCCGCCAATTAGACCGATTACGGATGTCGCTATCATTAAGCCAAACATTTTCACAATATATGACGTATCAGTTTGAGCGATCCCATCATCAATAATATGCTGTAATATTGTAGGTTGCAGCAAATCCATACTTACCTCAATAACCATCATTACAGGAGCGATGATCGCAAATAATATATATGGCTTAATATATTTTGAGAGTTTCCATACTGCTTGCATTAAACAAGTTCACTTCCTTATGTTGTGAAAAATTATTCCTCTTCTGTTGCTTGTGCTTCTTCCAACAATTCATTCAGCTGAAACAAGCCGACAAAATCATTCATAATTGCTTCAGTTGCTTTCAATTCCCCTGCAATAACAGGATGAATTGATTTCAATTCTGAAGACTCCAGTTGTTGTTTCAATGTTGAGCGCTTCATTTCGAGTTGACGGTAAAACTCCAATGCACGCCCGCGCCGGAATGTTTGTGCACCCTTAGAACGGCGACTACCGTGTTCTCCTTCGCCTCGATGTCTCCCTCTGGTTTCAGACCTCATATTTTTAACCCCATCCTTTTTGAATACTATTGTATACTAATGTATACAAAAATACTACTACTGCTAAAGTATTTAGGGAGAGTAATTTATTCAAATCCTTTTATTTTGTTTGTTCATTAAAAATCGTTACTATAAAAAAAACAGATTCATTAAAGGAGTACATCATGAAAAACGTGACGAGCGATATTATCCAATTTAGAGGATCCCATTATGAGTTCGGTGTTTATCAGGGAGAGCTCTTAAAAAATTCGCCTCTTTTTTATAATAGAGAAAAGCTTTATAAACAATTGGATGATAGGTTTTCTATAGATAAAATATATGTTAAACAACTTTTAGCCCGTTTCGGCCCAGGAATTGAAGAAGAAATCGAAGGCCTCGCTTATACACTTGGTTATAAGGAAGAACAGGCTTTACTTCATTATGGCGGATATTATGCAGCACACAAAAAAAGCGGCTGCTCTATTACGACAAACCCTTCTTATATGATCCGCAACTATGACAATGACCCCGAAAGCTATGATGGGCGTTTTGTATTATATGAACCAACTGACGGTGGCTATGCGACACTCGGACCTTCCATGCAAATTACAGGACGGATGGATGGGATGAATGAAAAAGGACTCGTCGTCGGTTATAACTTTGTAAATACGAAAAACAGGGCGGATGGCTTTGTATGCAATATGATCGGGCGTCTGTTACTGGAGCGTTGCGCAACTGTTGAAGAGGGGATTTCATTACTAAAAAATATTCCCCATAAACATTCATTTAATTATGTATTACTAGATGCGGAGCAAACGATGGCGGCAGTAGAAGCATCTCCGCGCAATGTAGCTGTTCGGGACGCAACAGCCTGCACGAATCACTTTAAAGTTCTGACAGAAGAAAACCGTTACCGAACAGAGGATTCATTAGCGCGCGAACATATTATTTCGAATGCCCAAGAAACTCCACTTACTTTTGAAAATGCGTTCAAATTAATGAATGGTATCGAAAATGGGGTCTTTGCGACAAAATACGGAGCATGGGATGGTACACTCCATACGGTTGGCTATTTACCAACTGAAGGTAAATGTATTATTGCTTTAGGTGGAGATGCATTGCCTATAGTTATCGATTTTAAATCGTGGCTAAGCGGAACTTATTTGCCTCTTTCGAAAATTAAAGGAAAACTTCATGCGACAAATGGCTTTGCGAATGAATAAAGAAAAAACCCTTTCTCGGAAAAATTCCAAGAAAGGGTTTTGTAATTTCGCAAAATAGTAATCGTAAAGATTAACGTTTTGAGAACTGAGGTGCACGACGAGCGCCGCGTAGACCTGGTTTTTTACGTTCTTTCATACGTGAATCACGAGTTAATAGACCCGCTGATTTTAAAGCTGGGCGGAAGTCTGGATCAACTTGTAATAATGCACGTGCGATACCGTGACGGATTGCTCCAGCTTGACCTGTGAATCCACCACCGTTTACGTTAACGTGAACGTCATATGAACCTTTAGTTTCTGTAGCTACTAATGGTTGGTTGATAATTAAGTGTAAAGTTTCGTATGGTAGGTAATCTGCAACATCACGGTTGTTGATTACTACTTTACCTTCGCCTGGTACTAAACGTACGCGAGCAGTTGAGCTTTTACGGCGACCTGTGCCGATGTATTGTACTTGTGCCAAAGTTATTTCCTCCTATTATAGTTTATTGATTAACCACGTAACTCGTAAGCTTCTGGTTTTTGTGCAGCATGTGGATGTTCAGAACCAGTGTAAACGTTCAATTTAGAGAACATTTGACGACCTAAAGAGTTCTTTGGAAGCATACCTTTAATTGCTAACTCAAGCATTTGAGTTGGGTATTTTTCCTTCATTTCACCAGCTGTACGTTGTTTTAAACCACCAGCGAACTGAGTGTGACGGTAGTAAATTTTCTTTTGTAATTTGTTACCTGTTAACTCAATTTTATCAGCGTTGATGATGATCACATGATCTCCTGTATCAACGTTTGGTGTGAAAGTTGGTTTATGTTTACCGCGTAAGATAGAAGCTACTTCAGAAGCTAAACGACCTAACGTTTGGCCTTCTGCGTCAACTACTAACCATTTACGTTCTACTTCTTGACCTTTAGCCATGAAAGTTGTGCGCATGTTTGTATCCTCCTAATCGATATGAATTACCGTTATTTTTCATTATATACACTTTATAAGTTTCGGGGCTTATTATTGTGGTGGTAATGAAAATACCATACATCATCATATACTGGATCGCGTTTAAAGTCAAGATATTTAATTGAACACCTGGAGAGGTTGTTAACCCTTTTCACAAGCCGATTTCTCTAGGATTTTATAGAGAAAAGGAAAACTTTTTCAAAAAAAAATCACAAATCTTGATAAAAAACTTGTTCTAAATATAGACCATGTGCTGGTGCTGTTTTACCTGCTTGTGCACGGTCCATCGAAGCAATCGTCTTTTCTAATGAAGAAGCTTCTCTTCGTCCAATGCCAACTTCCCATAATGTACCTGCAATAATCCGAACCATATTATATAAAAAGCCGTTGCCGCTAATTGTCATATGCAGCTCTTCCCCTTGCCAGACAAGTTCCAGCGTTTCAACCGTACGTACTTTGTCTACAACACTCGTATTCGCCGCGCAGAAACAGCTGAAGTCATGTGTCCCGACAATTGCTTGTGCGGCTTCACGCATTGCTTCTACATTCGGCTTTACTCCACCTGTCTCCACTGTATAGTGTCTTCTAAACGGGCTTTGAACAGTGCTGCAATCCCAAATATATCGGTAACGCTTGCCTGATACATCATAGCGGGCATGAAAGTCTTCCTTTACTTGCTCCATGTGGAGTACACGAATATCACGCGGCAATTGGACATTTAATGCCTTTTGAAATTTCTCGGGCGGAATCTCAAGAGCTGTATCAAAATGTATAACCTGACCCGTTGCATGGACACGCGCATCTGTACGGCCGCTTGCTGTAATTTTAACTTGTGTCCCTTTTTGCATTGTTGTTAATACTTTTTCGATTTCCAGTTGTACTGTACGTTCACCCGGCTGCACCTGATAGCCGGCAAAGCCGGTACCGTCATAGCTAATCGTTGCTTTTAATCTCACCATATCTTTACTCCTCTAACTGCGCAGCATCCATAACAGGACGCCTAATAATACAAGTACAACTAAAATAGCCGTATCTCTAACCATCCACTTTAGCTGACGGTATTTCGTACGCCCTTCTCCCCCACGGTAGCCGCGCACTTCCATTGCAGTCGCTAAATCTTCCGCTCGTTTAAATGCACTGACAAAGAGCGGTACTAACAATGGCACGACCGCCTTTAGACGATCTTTAATTGGTCCTGCACTTAAATCTGAACCACGAGCCATCTGTGCTTTCATAATTTTATCTGTCTCATCCATTAATGTTGGAATGAAACGTAAAGAAATCGACATCATTAGTGCAAGCTCATGAACAGGCAGCTTTACCTTTTTAAACGGATCGAGCAGTACTTCCAGACCGTCCGTAATTGAAATAGGGGAAGTCGTTAACGTTAAGATCGATGTCATAAATACTAGCATTAAAAAGCGCATTGATATGAACATCCCTTGTCGTAAGCCTTCTTCGTATATTTTTATAAAGCCAAGATCAACTAATACAGGTCCTTCCCTCGTCATAAACAAATGCAAAATCAAAGTGAAGAGCATTAAGAATATGACAGGTTTTAAGCCGTTGATTAAAAAATAAAGGCGTATTCTCGACAGTAAAATAACGAGTAATGTAAACGCCAAAAGCAGCGCATAGGTTACCACATTATTGGCAAAAAAGACTACGATAATAAATGCAAAAACAAAAAGCAGCTTTGAACGCGGATCGAGCTTATGCACAAATGAATTTCCTGGTATATAGCGCCCAAAAATCATTTTTTCCATCATTGCTGTTCACGCCCCTTTGGAATGGCCTGTCCTATTTCTACGGCAAGCTCTTCTTCAGTTAAGCATACTTTTTCTAACGTTTTACCCATCATCTTCTCTACCTGATGCTGAAAACGAACAATACGTGGCGGCTCCAGACGGAATTGGGCAAGCGTTTGCCGATCGCTGAAAATCGTACGCGGATCTCCAGTTAACACACACCGTCCTTCATGCATAATTGCAACCGAATCCGCATAACGTGCTGCATCTTCCATACTATGTGTTACAAGTATCGTTGTTAAACCGCGCTCTTTATGTAGCGTATAAAATAAGTCCATAATTTCCTTTTGACCACGTGGATCAAGACCCGCTGTTGGCTCATCCAACACAATCACTTCAGGATCCATTGCCAGTACACCCGCAATGGCAACACGGCGCATCTGTCCACCTGATAGGTCAAATGGGGATTTGTCCAATATTTCTTCCGGTAACCCTACTAACGAAATCAGCTCACGGGCACGTTTTTCCGCTTCTTCTTCAGACACCCCAAAATTCATCGGACCAAACATAATATCCTTTAATACGGTTTCCTCAAAAAGTTGGTGCTCAGGAAACTGGAACACGATGCCTACTTTTTGACGTACTGTTTTTAAGTCTTTTGCCTTTTTTCCGGCTTCAATGATTCGGTCCCCGATTTTCACTGTACCGCTCGAAGGTTTTAATAATCCATTAAAGTGAAGGAGGATTGTTGATTTCCCAGAACCTGTATGTCCGATAATCGCCTGAAATGTTCCACTTTTAATTGTTAAGTCAACCTCATGTAAAGCTTGCTTTTCAAATGGAGTGCCTTTTGCATAGGCATAGCTTACTTGTTGAAGTTGGATGTCCATAAGTCATTCACCAGCTCTTCTTCTGTCATATGTTGTCCTACAAGTTGTACACCTTGTGCTTGCAACAGCTTCGTCATTTTCATCGCAAACGGCATATCCAAACCAAACTGTACGAGATCATCACCTAAAGCAAAAATCTCTTCCGGCGTTCCCTCAGCGTATTTTTTGCCGGCATTCATAAAAATAATGCGATCGGCCAACAATGCTTCTTCGAGATCATGAGTTATCGCGAGTACCGTAAGATCAATTTCTTTACGCAATGCTTCCACGATTGTTAACACTTCTTCACGGCCTTGAGGATCCAGCATCGATGTCGCTTCATCCAATATTAATATTTGCGGATGCATCGCTAGTGCCCCTGCAATGGCAACACGCTGCTTTTGTCCGCCTGATAAATGATGAGGCTCGTGGTTGATAAAGTCTTCCATCTTTACTTGTCTCAGTGCATTGTGCACACGTTTAACCATTTCTTCATGCGGAACACCGTTGTTTTCCAACGAGAAAGCTACATCATCCTGCACAGTAGCCCCTACAAACTGATTGTCCGGATTTTGAAAGACAATACCAATCTGCGAACGAATATCCCATATATTTTCTTCTGTGAGGATTTCACGTTTAATCCGGATTTCCCCTTGCTGTGGCATTAGTAAGCCACTCATCAATTTAGCCATTGTCGATTTTCCGGAGCCATTATGGCCGACAATCGTAATCCATTCCCCTTTATTGATTGTAAAAGAAACATCCTCTACTGCATTGCGTGTATGAGGCTCTTCCGGTGTATAGGAGTAGGTTACTTGATTAAATGATAAAATTTCACTCATGCGCAGCTACTCTCCCCTCTGCTTCGCTATTGTATGACATATTAGTAGTCAGTTTAAATTTCCCAGGAAATGATACCTATATAAAAATAAAGCACGTTTTCAAACAAGTTTTGCGCGAACGGCCACCTATCTAAACGTACTTTATGTTTGCATATGTATTGGGAATTTAGGGGCTCAACCCTTCATTCCATAAATAAAAAAGCGCGCACCTCATTCAGAGAAATGCGCTTGTCGTTACATTTACAAAATTCGCGGGTGCTCAAGCCCGAGAATTCGTTGAATGAGGTGCGGAGAGCTAAACGAGACGCCAGTATTTACTACCCCGCTCATCATAACGCTCAGCTTAATTATGTCGTATAAATCAATTTTGTTTATATAAAAAAGGGGTGCGGGTTCAACCGGTGAACCGGACACCCCTTTTCCACCTGTATGTTATTAAGAATTAAACTAATTCGATAACTACTACTGGTGCGCCGTCTCCACGACGAGGACCTACTTTAAGAATACGAGTGTAACCACCTTGACGCTCCGCATAACGAGGTGCGATATCGTCAAATAATTTTTGAAGTGCAAAAACAGTTTTTTCTTCTTCGCCTTCTCCAACTGTTACTAGCTCACGACGGATGAATGCTGCTGCCTGACGACGAGCATGTAAATCTCCGCGTTTACCTAAAGTAATCATTTTCTCAACAGCTTTACGAGTTTCTTTAGCGCGCGCTTCAGTAGTTTCGATGCGCTCGTTGATGATTAAATCAGTAGCTAAGTCGCGTAATAATGCTTTACGTTGAGAACTTGTACGACCAAGTTTTCTGTAACCCATGGACGTTTCCCTCCTTTTAAATATATCTGATCTAGCTAAATTTTATAATTTTTCGCTTAGTCTTCTTTACGCAATCCTAAACCAAGCTCTTCTAACTTATGCTTAACTTCTTCAAGAGACTTACGACCAAGATTACGTACTTTCATCATATCGTCTTCTGACTTGTTAGCTAATTCTAGTACCGTATTGATACCAGCACGCTTCAAGCAGTTGTAAGAACGAACAGAAAGATCAAGTTCTTCGATAGTCATCTCTAATACTTTTTCTTTTTGGTCTTCTTCTTTTTCGACCATGATTTCAGCAGTTTGTGCCTCGTTCGTCATGCCAACGAAGATATTTAAGTGTTCAGTTAAAATTTTCGCTCCAAGTGAAATCGCCTCTTTAGGACCGATGCTTCCATCTGTCCATACATCAAGTGATAACTTGTCGTAGTCAGAATTTTGTCCAACACGAGTGTTCTCTACTTGGAAGTTGACGCGTGAAACTGGAGTGTAAATAGAGTCGATCGGGATCACGCCGATAGGAAGATCCTCACGTTTGTTTTGATCAGCAGGAGTATAACCACGGCCACGCTGTGCGTACATACGCATACGTAAATGACCGTTCTTAGCGATTGTTGCGATATATAGATCTGGGTTTAAAATTTCTACATCACTGTCATGTGTAATGTCAGCTGCAGTAACCGTTCCGTCACCTTTTACATCAATCTCAATAACTTTTTCTTCGTCAGAGTAGATTTTTAAAGCTAGCTTTTTCACGTTTAAGATAATCGAAGCGACATCTTCTACAACGCCTTCTACAGTTGAGAATTCGTGTAATACGCCGTCAATTTGAATTGACGTAACAGCAGCTCCAGGTAATGAAGACAGAAGGATACGACGTAGAGAATTCCCCAAAGTATTACCATAACCGCGTTCAAGCGGTTCTACAACAAACTTGCCGTATTTGGCATCTTCGCTAATCTCCACTGTTTCAATCTTTGGTTTTTCAATTTCGATCATTCCAATTTACCCTCCTTCAAAACATCTAATGTATAGGTTCTTATCATCAAGTTGTTAATCTGAGTTAGACTATAAAATGCACAAGACTTTTGTACAAAGTAACATGATGTACGTAGAAGTAATTATACTTCTAAGCTGCACCCATTACACACGACGACGTTTTGGCGGACGGCAACCGTTATGAGGAACTGGAGTAACGTCTTTAATAGCAGTTACTTCTAATCCAGCAGCTTGAAGTGCACGTACTGCAGCTTCACGACCTGAACCAGGACCTTTAACTGTTACTTCAATGTTTTTTAAACCATGTTCCATTGAAGTTTTTGCAGCTGTTTCAGCAGCCATTTGAGCTGCGAATGGAGTTGATTTACGTGAACCACGGAAACCTAAAGCACCAGCTGAAGACCAAGATAATGCGTTACCTTGCATATCAGTGATCGTTACGATTGTATTGTTGAATGTAGAACGGATGTGAGCAACACCAGATTCGATGTTCTTTTTCACACGACGTTTACGAGTTTGTTGTTTACGAGCCATGTTAAGAAGGAACCTCCTTTACTTAATTATTTTTTCTTGTTCGCTACAGTCTTACGTGGACCTTTACGCGTACGCGCATTGTTTTTCGTATTTTGACCACGAACAGGTAAACCACGACGGTGACGGATACCACGGTTTGAAGCAATTTCCATTAAACGTTTGATGTTTAAAGAAACTTCACGACGTAAGTCACCTTCAGTTTTGTATGAATCTAATTGTTCACGAATTTGGTTTAATTGATCTTCTGTTAAGTCTTTAACGCGAGTATTTTCGTCAATACCTGCACCTGCTAATACTTTTTGAGAAGTAGTTTTACCAATACCGTAAATGTATGTTAATGAAATTACAACGCGTTTGTCGCGAGGAATATCAACACCAGCAATACGTGCCATTCGTTAGTGCACCTCCTTGATTAATTATCCTTGTTTTTGTTTGTGTTTAGGATTTTCACAGATTACCATTACTTTACCGCGTCGGCGAATTACTTTACATTTTTCGCAGATCGGTTTCACAGATGGTCTCACTTTCATCTAACCTAACCTCCTTAATAGTCCGGAGTGCAAAAGATTATTTAAAACGGTATGTGATACGACCGCGAGTTAAATCATAAGGAGATAACTCAATAGTAACCTTATCTCCAGGTAGGATACGGATAAAGTGCATACGGATCTTTCCAGATACGTGTGCAAGCACAGTGTGCCCATTTTCTAATTCTACCTTAAACATCGCGTTTGGCAAAGTCTCAAGAACTGTCCCTTCGACTTCAATTACATCGTCTTTCGCCATCTTCTCGACTCCCTTCTATATGCTTATATCAAAAAACTCATGCGAGCTCTTGCAACTGTTTCTCCTAATTAAGAAGCAACTCGTTTCAACATATGGTTTGGATTGCATGAGAGATGTAGAATAAGACGCTCGTCTGGTTTCGCTTCACACAATCCATGGAAACAGTATCCTATAAGGAACCGCATCCTTATGTTAACACGATAGCCGGAATGTCTTGATGAGAGATTCATACCCGTTACACAGATGCTTCCACGAAACCCATTATACGTTACAAAGATGTCATCACACTATTTAAGTGCTCAACCTTTATAGTATATACCGGGCACAATATGCTTTTGCAACTCTCAAAAAATTATGTTTCGTTGTTGCCTCCGCATGACTACCGCGGAAGCTGTCTAGCGCCCGGACGGATATCAGCTGCGGCTGCCCTGCAATAGAGCATCAAGATCAGCAAATACTTTTGAAATTTCTTGCTGTCCATTAATATTTGTAAGTACTCCCTTTGCTTTATAGAAATCAAGTAAAGGTTGTGCTTGGTTCATATTTACTTCCAGACGGTTTGTAACAGTTTCAGGATTATCATCTGCACGCGTGTACAACTCGCCGCCATCTTTATCACAAATGCCATCCACTTTTGGAGGATTAAACACTAAATGATATGATGTACCACAAGTCTTACAAATACGACGACCACTTAAACGTGCGATTAATTCTTCTTTTTCAACTTGAACATTAATTGTATGCTCAACTGGGCGTCCTAATTCTTCAAGGATGCTGTCTAAAGCTTCAGCTTGAGGAACTGTACGCGGGAATCCGTCTAATAAGAAACCTTTTTCGCAGTCTGGTTGTGAAAGACGTTCACGAACAATACCAATCGTTACTTCATCAGGTACTAATGCACCTTGATCCATAAACGCTTTGGCCTGTAAACCTAATTCTGTACCTTCTTTAATAGCGGCACGGAACATATCGCCTGTAGAAATATGAGGGATTGCGTACTTCTCAACAATTTTGTCAGCCTGAGTACCTTTACCGGCTCCTGGAAGACCCATTAAAACGATATTCATACGTAATACTCCCCTTTATAGCATAAGCCGGTAAGGAAACGAGAATGTTTCCTAAACCTGCATTATTTCATAAAGCCTTTATAATGACGCTTCACTAATTGAGACTCTAACTGTTTCATTGTTTCAAGTGCAACACCGACTACGATAATCATACTTGTTCCCCCGATTTGAGCCGAAGCTGGCAGGTTCATGAAGTTAATGAATAAAATCGGCATTACTGAAATAACTACTAAGAATAAAGCACCAACTAATGTTAAACGATAAAGAACTTTTGTTAAGTAAGCTTGAGTGTCATTACCTGGGCGGATACCCGGGATATAGGCACCTTGCTTTTTCAAGTTATCTGCCACATTTTCCGGATTCACCTGAATGAAAGCATAGAAGTATGTGAAGGCGATAATTAAAGCAACATAGATTAACATACCAACAGGTTTAGTATAGTCAAACGTGTTCGTAATAAACGCTGTTACATTATTATCTCCAAAGAATGTTGCTAAAGTTTGAGGTGTAACAATAAACGCAACCGCAAAGATTACCGGAATAACCCCTGCAGCATTTACTTTTAACGGTAAATGCGTTTGCTGTGCACCAACTTTAGGTGAATTCCCAGCAACTCGTTTTGCATATTGGATTGGAATTTTACGCAACGCTTGTTGAATATAAATAACTCCAACGACAACAGCAAGCAGCACTAGAACTAATAGAACTAAAATGGCAATATTGATAAACAATTGATCGCCAGCCCCATCAATTTGTTGTGCATAGATTTGGTTTACTGCGTTAGGAATCGCAGCTACGATACCAGCGAAGATAATGATAGAAATACCATTACCAACACCATATGCAGTAATTTGTTCAGATAACCACAATATGAATGCTGTACCTGCAGTTAATACGATTGAAATCGTTAAGTATGATTGAATACTAGTATCCGTAATCAATGATCCGCCATAAAATTGGTTAAACCCAAAGCTCATTGCGAAAGATTGAATGAATGCTAATACAATCGTGAAATAACGAGTGAATTGAGCCAACTTGCGTCGACCTACATCACCTTGTTTCGCCCATTCTGCAAACTTAGGTACTACATCCATTTGAAGTAACTGGACAATAATTGAGGCTGTGATGTACGGCATAATCCCCATCGCAAAGATTGAGAAGTTTGCCAATGCACCACCGCCAAACGTATTAAGGAAACCTACTAAGCTGAACTCATCAGTTGCCTTTAATACATCTGCGTTAACATTTGGTACCGGAATGAATGTTCCGAGACGAAAAATGATTAACATTAAAAGTGTGAAGATGATTTTATTTCGTATATCTCGAACGCGCATAAAGTTAGAGATTGTCTGAAACATTAGATCACCTCAGTTGTTCCGCCAGCGTTCTCAATTGCTTCTTTAGCAGAAGCAGAGAATTTGTGAGCCTTAACATTAAGCTTAACGCTTAATGTACCATGACCTAGAATTTTGATTCCAGCTTTTTCGTTGCTCACGATACCAGTTTCTAATAATAATGCAGGTGTTACTTCTGCACCATCTTCAAAACGGTTTAACGCGTCAAGGTTAACGATAGCGTATTCTTTACGGTTAATGTTCGTAAAGCCACGTTTAGGTAAACGACGGAAAAGTGGGTTTTGACCCCCCTCAAATCCTGGGCGAACGCCGCCGCCAGAACGAGCGTTTTGACCTTTATGACCTTTACCAGAAGTTTTACCGTTACCAGAACCGATACCACGACCAACGCGGTTACGTACTTTACGTGAACCTTCTGCTGGTTTTAACTCATGAAGTTTCATTTGGGTGGCACCTCCTTGTTCGTATAATTGAAATTAAATTTCTTTAACAGTAACTAAGTGAGCTACTTTTGTAATCATCCCGCGGATCGCAGCGTTATCAGCTTGTTCCACAGTTTGGTTTAATTTACGTAATCCTAAAGCCTCAACAACTTTACGTTGGTTTGGTTTAGTACCGATGACAGATTTATTAAGGGTAATTTGTAATTTAGCCATTATAATTCCCCCCCTTATCCTAATAACTCTTCCACTGATTTACCACGTAGTTTTGCAACTTCTTCTACGCGTTTTAATTCAGTTAAACCTGCTACAGTTGCACGCACCATGTTGATTGGTGTGTTTGAACCAAGAGATTTTGAAAGAATATCAGTAATACCAGCTAGTTCAAGTACGGCACGTACTGGACCACCAGCGATAACTCCTGTACCAGGAGCTGCAGGTTTGATTAAGATTGAACCTGCACCGAAGCGACCTTGCACTAAGTGTGGAGTAGTTCCACCCACGCGTGGTACTTCGATTAAGTTTTTCTTCGCGTCTTCAACAGCCTTACGGATTGCATCTGGAACCTCTTGGGCTTTACCAGTACCAAATCCTACATGACCATTTTTATCTCCTACTACTACTAGAGCAGAGAAGCGGAAGCGACGACCACCTTTAACAACTTTAGCAACACGGTTAATTGTAACTACGCGTTCTTCAAGTTCTAATTTGTTTGCGTCAATGCGACTCATGAAGTATGTCCCTCCTTCTTATTAAAATTCTAAGCCGTTTTCACGTGCAGCTTCTGCTAAAGCTTTTACACGTCCATGATATAAGTAACCGCTACGGTCAAATACTACTGTAGTAATATTTTTTTCAGCAGCGCGTTTAGCGATTGTTTCACCGATTTTAGCAGCAGCTTCTACGTTTGCGCCCATACCTTCGAAAGCTTTTTCTTGAGTATTAGCAGAAACTAAAGTTACGCCAGCTACGTCATCGATTAGTTGTGCATAGATGTTCTTGTTAGAACGGAATACGTTTAAACGTGGACGTTGTGCAGTACCCGAAATTTTAGAACGAACACGCCCATGACGTTTTTTACGAACTTGATTTTTATCTTGTTTCGTAATCACAGTGGTCACTCCTTTCAAAAATTAATGCGGTTTATGCCGCATTATTTACCTGTTTTACCTTCTTTACGGCGAACGAATTCACCTTCGTAACGGATCCCTTTACCTTTGTAAGGCTCTGGTGGACGTACGTCACGGATGTTAGATGCTAATGCACCAACACGCTCTTTAGAAATACCTTTAACGATGATCTTCGTGTTCGAAGGAACTTCGACCTCTAAACCTTGCTCAGGTGTAAACTCAACTGGGTGAGAGTAACCAACGTTTAGTACAAGCTTAGTACCTTGTAACTGTGCACGGTAACCTACACCGATAAGTTCTAGAGTACGAGTGAAGCCTTCAGAAACACCTGTTACCATGTTAGCTAGTAACGCACGAGTTGTACCGTGGTTTGTACGGTGTTCTTTAGAATCAGAAGGACGAACAACTGATAAAGTGTTGCCTTCTTGCTCGATTTTCATATCTTGGTTGAATTGACGAGTTAATTCGCCTTTAGGACCTTTAACAGTAACAAGATTGTCGGCACCGACTTCGATTGTTACGTTAGCAGGTACCTCGATAACTTTTTTACCTACGCGAGACATTTATATTGCACCTCCGTTCTTTTCTTACTAATTACCAAATGTATGCTAAGATTTCTCCGCCAACTTGTTTAGCGCGAGCTTCTTTGTCAGTTAATAAACCGTTTGAAGTAGATACTAAAGCGATACCAAGACCGTTTAATACTTTAGGTACTTCGTTTGTTTTAGCATATACACGTAAACCTGGTTTAGAAATACGTTTAAGACCAGTGATAACACGCTCGTTCTCTTTACCATATTTTAAGAAAATACGGATGATACCTTGCTTGTTGTCTTCTACATATTCTACATCACGTACGAAACCTTCACGCTTTAAAATTTCAGCGATCTCTTTCTTAACGTTAGAAGCAGGAACTTCTAACTTCTCGTGACGTACCATGTTCGCATTACGAATGCGTGTAAGCATATCTGCAATCGGATCAGTCATTGTCATGAAAATTTACCTCCTTCCCAAATTAGGGGATTACCAGCTGGCTTTTTTAACGCCAGGAATTTGTCCCTTATATGCAAGTTCACGGAAACAAATACGGCAAAGTTTAAATTTGCGGTATACAGAGTGTGGACGGCCACAGCGTTCACAACGTGTATATTCTTGAACTTTAAATTTTTGCGTGCGTTGTTGTTTAACGATCATTGATTTTTTTGCCACGTCTTCGCCCTCCTTATTTTATTACTTTTGGAACGGCATACCGAACTGTGTTAATAACTCGCGAGCTTCTTCGTCAGAATTCGCAGTAGTTACGATCACGATGTCCATACCGCGTACTTTTGAAACTTTATCGTAATCGATTTCTGGGAAAATCAATTGCTCTTTAACACCTAATGTATAGTTACCGCGACCATCGAATGCTTTTTTAGAAACACCACGGAAGTCACGTACACGTGGAAGTGCGATAGAGATTAATTTATCCAGGAATTCATACATACGCTCACCGCGTAATGTAACTTTAGCACCGATCGCTTGACCTTCACGTAAACGGAAACCTGCGATAGATTTTTTCGCTTTAGTTACTACTGGTTTTTGTCCAGTAATTATTGTTAATTCTTCTACAGCTACATCAAGAGCTTTTGAGTTTTGAACAGCGTCACCAACACCCATGTTGATTACGATTTTCTCCACTTTTGGAACTTGCATTACTGATTTATATTCGAACTTGCTCATTAGAGCAGGTGAAACTTCATTTGAATACTTTTCTTTTAGGCGGCTCATGTGTGTACCTCCCTTCTCAATTTACTTATTAGTCGATTACTACACCTGATTTTTTTGCAACACGAACTTTTTTGCCATCCTTGATCTCAATACCTACACGAGTCGGCTCGCCAGATTTAGGATCGATTAGCATTACGTTCGAAATGTGGATTGCAGCTTCTTGAGATACAATTCCACCTTGTGGGTTAAGTTGGTTAGGTTTAACGTGTTTCTTAACGATGTTTACACCTTCAACAAGAACACGGTCTTGTTTAGGGAAAGCAGCTAAGATTACGCCTTCTTTACCTTTGTCTTTACCAGTAATTACTTTTACTTTGTCGCCCTTTTTAACATGCATTATGTGTCGCACCTCCTTGATTGGTACTGTCATGAAATTAAAGAACTTCTGGAGCTAAAGAAACGATTTTCATGAAGTTGCCATCACGTAATTCACGTGCAACTGGTCCGAAAATACGAGTTCCGCGTGGTGATTTATCATCTTTGATAATTACGCAAGCATTCTCATCAAATTTAATGTAAGTACCGTCTTTACGACGAGCACCTGATTTTGTGCGAACGATAACAGCCTTAACAACGTCACCTTTCTTGACAACGCCACCTGGTGTTGCTTTCTTAACTGTACAAACAACGATATCTCCGATGTTTGCAGTTTTACGACCAGAACCACCAAGTACTTTAATCGTTAAAACTTCACGTGCACCTGAGTTGTCAGCAACTTTCATACGACTTTCTTGTTGAATCACTTAGGTTACCTCCCTTCGGAAATATATTTTATTCCGAAATGTGTTATTAAATAATAACCGCTTTTTCTACAACTTCAACTAAACGGAAGCGTTTAGTAGCTGATAGCGGGCGAGTTTCCATGATACGTACGATATCACCGATATTCGCAGTGTTTAGCTCATCATGAGCTTTAAACTTTTTCGAGTATTTTACACGCTTGCCATAAAGCTTGTGCTTTTTATGAGTTTCAACTAATACAGAAATTGTCTTATCCATTTTGTCTGAAACAACACGGCCCGTGTAAACTTTGCGTTGGTTACGCTCAGTCATACTTAAAACCCTCCTTTATCAGTTATTTGCACTGATTTCTCTTTCACGAATCACAGTTTTCATACGTGCAATCGCTTTGCGAACTTCACGGATGCGAGCTGTGTTTTCTAATTGACCAGTCGCCAATTGGAAGCGAAGGTTGAAAAGCTCTTCTTTCAGTGATTTTACTTTTAATTCAATTTCATTAGTGGCAAGGTCACGGATTTCATTAGCTTTCATTAGATTCACCACCAGTTTCTTGACGTTTTACAATTTTACATTTAACAGGAAGTTTATGTGATGCTAAACGAAGTGCTTCACGTGCCACCTCTTCAGATACACCAGCAATTTCGAACATTACTTTTCCTGGTTTTACTACTGCTACCCAACCTTCAGGAGAACCTTTACCAGAACCCATTCGGACTTCTAGAGGCTTTTTCGTGTAAGGCTTATGTGGGAAGATTTTGATCCAAACTTTACCGCCACGTTTCATGTAACGAGTCATTGCGATACGAGCAGATTCGATTTGACGGTTTGTAATCCAAGATGCTGTTGTAGCTTGTAAGCCAAACTCACCAAAAGATACTTCTTTACCGCCCTTCGCTTCTCCACGCATGTTACCACGGTGTTCACGACGATATTTTACGCGTTTAGGTAATAACATATTATTTGCCTCCTTCCACAGAGTTCTTTTTAGTAGGAAGGACTTCACCACGGTAGATCCAAACTTTAACGCCTAGTTTACCGTAAGTAGTATCAGCTTCAGCATGTGCGTAATCAATGTCAGCACGTAATGTATGAAGCGGAACAGTTCCTTCACTATAGTGTTCAGCACGCGCGATATCAGCGCCACCTAAACGACCAGATACTTGTGTTTTAATACCTTTTGCACCAGCGCGCATTGTGCGTTGGATTGATTGTTTTTGAGCACGACGGAATGATACGCGGTTCTCAAGTTGACGAGCGATGTTTTCAGCTACTAATTTAGCGTCAAGATCTGCACGTTTGATTTCAATAATGTTGATATGCACACGTTTACCAGTTACTTCAGTTAAGTGTTTACGTAAGTTTTCAACTTCCGTACCACCTTTACCGATAACCATACCTGGTTTCGCAGTGTGAATAGTGATGTTTACGCGATTTGCAGCGCGTTCGATTTCTACTTTAGATACAGATGCATCTTTAAGTTTAGTTTCGATATATTTACGTACTTTGATGTCTTCGTGTAATAAGTTAGCGTAGTCTTTCTCAGCGAACCACTTTGACTCCCAGTCACGAATAACACCAACACGTAGTCCTATTGGATGTACTTTTTGACCCACGGATTAAACCTCCTTCTTCTCAGATACCACGATTGTAATGTGGCTAGTACGTTTGTTGATTGCCGACGCACGACCTTGTGCACGTGGACGGAAACGTTTTAATGTTGGACCTTCATCAACAAAGATTTCAGATACAACTAAGTTATTAACATCTAACTCATAGTTATGTTCAGCGTTAGCAACTGCAGATTTTAATACTTTCTCAACGACTGGAGACGCCGCTTTTGGAGTATGACGTAAAATTGCAACTGCTTCACCAATTTGCTTGCCTCGGATTAAGTCTACTACTAGACGAACTTTACGAGGAGCGATACGAACTGTACGAGCGATAGCTTTAGCTTGTGTCATTAGGATTTACCTCCTCTCAAAATTAGCGTCTTGTTTTCTTGTCATCTGCACCGTGACCTTTATAAGTACGAGTTGGTGCGAACTCACCAAGTTTATGACCTACCATATCTTCAGTTACGTATACAGGAACGTGTTTACGTCCATCATATACAGCGATTGTTAAACCGATGAAGTTTGGGAAGATAGTAGAACGGCGAGACCAAGTTTTGATAACCTGTTTTTTCTCAGAAGCCTCTTGTGCTTCCACCTTTTTCATTAGGTGGTCATCAACAAAAGGTCCTTTCTTTAAGCTGCGACCCATTTAGGAACCTCCCTCCGTGATACGACCACGGCTCTCGAACTGAACCGTAGTTTTACCACATTATTTTTTACGTCCACGAATAATAAATTTAGATGATTTATTTTTCTTGCTACGAGTTTTGTAACCAAGAGCTGGTTTGCCCCATGGTGTCATTGGAGATTTACGTCCGATTGGAGAACGTCCTTCACCACCACCGTGTGGGTGATCGTTAGGGTTCATTACAGAACCACGTACTGTTGGGCGTTTACCTAACCAACGAGAACGACCTGCTTTACCGATGTTGATAAGTTCGTGTTGTTCGTTACCAACTTGACCGATTGTTGCACGGCAAGTAGCAAGGATTAAACGTACTTCACCAGATTGTAAGCGAACGATTACGTACTTGCCTTCACGACCTAATACTTGCGCAGAAGTACCAGCAGAACGTACTAATTGTCCACCTTTACCAGGTTTCATTTCGATGTTATGGATTGTAGTACCCATTGGAATGTTTGCTAATGGTAATGCGTTACCTACTTTGATATCCGCTTCTGGACCTGAATAAATAGTTTGACCTACTTCAAGACCTTTCGGAGCTAAGATGTAACGTTTTTCACCGTCAGCATAGTTAATTAAAGCGATGTTCGCAGAACGGTTTGGATCGTACTCGATTGTAGCAACGCGTCCTGGAATGCCGTCTTTAAGACGTTTAAAATCGATAACACGGTATTGTTTCTTGTGACCGCCACCGTGATGACGAACAGTAATTTTACCCTGGTTGTTACGACCAGCTTTGCGTTTAGTCGGTTCTAATAAAGACTTTTCAGGTTTATTAGTAGTGATTTCAGCAAAGTCAGAAGACGTCATGTTACGACGACCATTTGAGGTTGGCTTATACTTTTTAATCGCCATTTGTATTCCCTCCTTCTTTAAGGTTACTTATATAAATTTGAAATTAGATTTCGAATAACTCGATTTCTTTTGAATCAGCAGTTAATTTAACAATCGCTTTACGACGTTTGTTAGTGTATCCACCGAATTTACCAACGCGTTTGAACTTACCTTTGTAGTTCATTACGTTTACTTTCTCAACTTTAACACCGAAGATTTCTTCAACAGCGTCTTTAACTTGAGTTTTGTTAGCGCGAGTGTCTACTTCGAAAGTATACTTTTTCTCTGCCATAATTTCTGAAGAACGCTCAGTAATGACCGGACGTTTTAAGATATCACGTGCTTCCATTATCCAAGCACCTCCTCAACTTTTTTTACAGCATCTTGAGTGAATACAACTTTATCGTGACCTAATAGATCTAATACGTTGATTCCTTCAGCTGTTAACACTGTAACACCAGGGATGTTACGAGCAGATAAAATAGCGTTTTCGTTAACTTCAGCAGTTACGAATAATGCTTTTTTGCTGATTTCTAAAGCAGCTAATACTGATTTGAAATCTTTTGTTTTTGGTGCATCAAATGATAATGCATCAAGTACTACTAAGTTTTGCTCTAATACTTTTGCAGATAAAGCAGACTTAATCGCTAAGCGACGAACTTTCTTAGGTAGTTTGTAAGAGTAGCTACGTGGAGTAGGACCGAATACAACACCACCGCCACGCCATTGTGGAGAGCGGATCGAACCTTGACGAGCACGACCAGTTCCTTTTTGACGCCATGGCTTACGACCACCACCAGCAACTGCAGAACGGTTTTTAACTTTGTGATTACCTTGACGTAAAGAAGCACGTTGTGCAACTACAGCGTCGAATAATACAGCTTCGTTTGGCTCGATTCCGAAAATCGCATCGTTTAATTCGATTTCACCAACTGAAGCACCTGTTTGACTAAGTACTGAAACCTTTGTCATTCCTGTTTCCTCCTTTCTTTAAGAGAATTATTTTGATTTAATAGCAGTTTTAACTGTTACTAATGCTTTTTTAGAACCAGGAACATTACCTTTAACAAGTAGTAAGTTGCGCTCTACATCAACCTTAACGATTTCAAGGTTTTGAATAGTAACAACTGTGCCACCCATTTGACCAGGTAATTTCTTTTGTTTGAATACGCGGTTCGGAGCAACTGGACCCATTGAACCAGGACGACGGTGGTAACGAGAACCGTGAGACATAGGGCCGCGAGATTGACCATGACGTTTAATAACACCTTGGAAACCTTTACCTTTTGTTACACCTGTTACATCGATTACATCGCCTTCAGCGAAAATTTCAACCTTGACTTCTTGACCAACTTCGTAAGTCGCAGCTTCTAAGTTGCGGAACTCACGGATGAAGCGCTTAGGAGCAGTATTTGCTTTTGCTACGTGACCTTGTTCAGGTTTGTTTGAAAGCTTAACGCGCTTATCTTCAAAACCTAATTGGATCGCTTCGTAGCCATCAGTTTCAACAGATTTCTTTTGTAAAACTACGTTTGGAGTAGCTTCGATTACTGTTACTGGGATAAGATCTCCGTTTTCAGCGAAAACTTGAGTCATACCAATTTTTCTACCTAAGATTCCTTTAGTCATTTGTCACACCTCCTGTAAATTTTAGAAAAAAGTTTATATTTGTTTTTACCATTAAAGTTTGATTTCGATATCAACGCCAGATGGTAAATCAAGCTTCATTAACGCATCAACAGTTTGTGGTGTCGGGTTAACGATGTCGATAAGACGTTTATGTGTGCGCATTTCAAATTGCTCACGAGAATCTTTGTACTTATGAACCGCACGTAAGATCGTGTATACAGATCTTTCAGTTGGTAGTGGGATCGGACCCGATACTCCAGCACCTGAACGTTTCGCAGTTTCAACGATTTTCTCAGCAGATTGATCAAGGATACGGTGATCATATGCTTTTAAACGAATACGAATTTTTTGTTTTGCCATTACTTTCCCTCCTTCTCGCCTATTTTCTAGACATTCTCCACGAAAATTTCTCCTACACACCGCCATGGCAAAGCGGCCGGGTGTGTCGGCAACCTCTCGCTTCATCGCAGTCAAAGACCAACATTCAACATTATATACAATAAAAAAGAAGTTCGCAAGTCTTTTAGCAAAATTCTTTTCATAATGTTTTATTCTTTATAAATAGGTTCGCTCTTTTTGAGCCGTTTTCTAGTATATAAGTTTATGACGGTGAAAGCAACTGAAAAGGGAGTAATATGCTTTAAATATATTATTCTGAAAACAATTGCTACAGAAAGTGAAAAAATCGTCGCTTTCTCTTTGCTGAAAGCGACGACTATATTATAGGAAGAAAACGACTGCAATCCAGCCGAAAATAATCTGTGGAATATTATAGAAGAGAAATGTCGGTACACAAGTATCCCAAATATGGTTGTGCTGTCCATCGACATTTAATCCTGCTGTCGGTCCTAATGTAGAATCGGATGCCGGTGAGCCAGCATCACCAAGTACACCCGCTGTTCCGATTAAACAGATGATCGCTAATTCGCTTAGTCCCAGTTCCATTGCAATTGGAACAAAGATTGCTGCAATGATTGGAATTGTTGCAAATGAAGAACCAATTCCCATTGTGACAATTAAACCGACAATTAACATAATTAAAACTGCAATACTTACATTCCCGTTAAAAATATCCATTGCACCGGATACTAATAACTCAACATCTCCTGTCGCATTAATGACAGCAGAGAACCCGTTTGCTGAAATCATAACGAAACCGACAAACGCCATCATCCGCATTCCATCCGATAGGACTGCATCTGCTTCTTTTACTTTTAGCGTCCCTGTTATATACAAAATTATAATACCGGCAATTGATCCGACAATCATTGAATCCGTCATTACTTGTACTGCTATAGAAGTAACTAGTGCTACTGCAGCGAATATGATGTGCAGTTTATTTACTTCTTTATTTAAGTCATTCGTTGTTTCCAGTTCAACGTTTTCGTATTGTCTTGGTTTACGATAGGCAACGAAGGCACCTACAAGCCCTACAGCCATCCCTAACGCTACTATAGCCATCGCCTTTGGAACATCTCCCAAAGCAACGTCTAACCCCGCTAAGGCCATTTGGTCGACTATAATCCCCTGATAGATCAAACCAAACCCTGCAGGAATGAACATATACGGCATTACTAACCCGAATGTTAGAATACATGCGATTAAACGGCGGTCTATTTGCAGCATGTTCATAATTTTAATCATCGGCGGTACGATTAAAGGAATAAATGCAATATGCACCGGAATCAGGTTTTGCGACATGATCGCCATTGCCAGCAGCACTAGGAAGATTAATGCTTTGGCAGCACCTTTCTTTTGAGTATCGCCTTCATTCTGTACAATTTTTAAAATTGCTTTCACTAATACTTCAGGTATACCGGTACGTGAGATTGCAAGTGCAAATCCACCAAGCAGTGCATAGCTTAGCGCAATTGTTGCACCCCCGCCAAGACCGTCGACAAAGGCCTTGATTGTTTCTGTTATATTTAATCCGCCGGCAAGGCCACCAATAATCGCCCCGACCGTCAGAGATAAAACGACATTTATACGTAGTAGGCTTAAAATAAGCATAACCCCTACCGCTATTAAAACAGCATTCATGTTGTACACTTCACTTTCGTCTGCTAAATTACTAATGTGTTAAAGTTACAAGAAAAACGAACGCGAGTCAACGGATAAAGATAAAATAAAACCGTCAAATAAGAGAAAATTGACGGTTTGAAGTATTATAAAGCCTGTTTTATAATTTTTCTGTAATAATTGATGGTTAATGCTGCAAACACGATGTACATGACAATATATAAAGCCATTGTAACAAGAAGAGGCGTAGTCAATTCTGTGCCGAATAAAAACCAGCCGGATTTTACAGCAAAGTAGCTGTGGAGTAATCCGATAAATAATGGTACACCAAAGTTAAATAACTGCTTCTTCATTATACCGCGCGTTAGTTCCTCTTCTGTAAAGCCAATCTTACGGAGAATCTTATAGGATTCCATTTCTTCATCCGCTTCAGACATTTGTTTAAAGTATAATATACTGCCCGTTGCCAGTAAAAAGGCTAAACCTAAAAACGCGGTTGTAAAAATTGTCGTTCCATATAGATTTAAATTATATTCAACCGTTGATCGCAGTGAGCTTAATTTATTTCCCCCACGGTCTATTTCATCATCTTCAAACACTATGTTGGCACCTGTTTGTTTGTAGAGCTTTTCAGCAGCTTCATATGTTTCATCATTCGCATCAATCAGGTTAATGGATGTTTGCTCTTTTGTTAGATAGCCAATTTCATGCTCGTTGTTTAATTGC
This sequence comes from Solibacillus sp. FSL K6-1126, assembly GCF_038003445.1. Classification (NCBI taxonomy): domain Bacteria; kingdom Bacillati; phylum Bacillota; class Bacilli; order Caryophanales; family Caryophanaceae; genus Solibacillus; species Solibacillus sp. FSL K6-1126. The sequence continues at coordinate 4,143,740 of NZ_JBBOPD010000001.1, forward strand.
TGGATCTGGTTAAACAGATTATCTTCAACGATAACTACAAAACCGCCTCCTGTAATACGCCATGCCACAATCGAAGTATCGTTCACTTCCTTAACTTTTAGCGGAAACTGGTGCTCTTGATGCAGGAATATAAAGTCGTGTGGTGCTTCTAGCGGCAATATATTTGCCTGGAACCCGTTATAGCCTGCAATAATTGCCTCCCCCTCTGAAAGCATGACATCAGGATCGAGCTGATGGTAGTCCGAAAGCGGAATCATTAGGACATCCGCTAACGTATCACCTTGAAGCATTTCTACTATCTCACCAGAAAAAATTTCCGCCATATCAAATTGGGCGCTCGTTAACCTAAACCTATTTTCCTCAAATGCGATTCCTTCCCGCTCCAACGCTTCAATGAATGGCTCTCCACGGCCATCTACCATTATATAGTCTGCTGGTACAGAATTTTCTGCTGTACTGCCTGCTGAGTAGTAACTAATATAGGAAAGTGTAGTAATTGCAAGCGATACCGCCGTAATGACAGTAATGAGCGTCAGTGATTTAGCATTTCCCTTCATTCGGTGCATAATTGGTGTCAGCGCCAAAACATCGTTCAGATTTAAATGCCCTTTCTTTCTTAGGCGGAACATATTTAATATGAATGCAACCGAATAGCGGAAAACAAAGTAAGTCCCGCCAATTGTCGTCGCTAAAATAATAACCATGCTTAAAAATAGGTTTGTTGTTTGCCCTGAGAATAATAACGTACTTTTATAGTAGCCATAAATAATCAACGCTAACCCGATAGCCCCCATCACCATAGGGAATACACTAAAGCGTTTCACACGCTCGTCCGCCTGCTTGGAAGCGTTAAATAACGAGAGTAATGTAGTTCTGTGAACCATAAATGCCATTTGTGCTAAAAGAACTGCGAGCAAAATACCAAATACAATTAACGTATTCACAACCGCTACTTTGCTGATACTTAATGTTACGACCGCATCAAATTTTAGTAGCTTCAGTAAAATCATCGCAAACAGACGTGAACTTAAAAAACCGAGTAAAATTCCGATGCTTACCGCACCTATAAATAGCAGGATATTTTCAAAGGCAATCAGGCGTGTCACAAGCCCTTTTGTCATGCCGACCAATTGATACAACCCAATTTCCTTGCTGCGGCGTTTAATAAATAAGTGATTGGCATACAACACAAAGAACAGGACGATAAAATACAGCATATACGATGCCGCTTCAAATCCTGAAGCTGCCGTTCCGCTCGCTTTCGTCGCTTCAATGATCGATTCATTGTACTGCAATGTCACAAATGAGAAAAATAGCGTCACACTGAAAATGAGTGCGAAAAAGTATAAGTAATAGTGACGCATATTTTTTAGCATGCTTTTAAATACAAGCTGACTAAGCTTCACTCTGCTCACCGCCTAAAACACTTTGCGTATTCAAAATTTGCTGGAAAAACTCTTTGCGTGACTTATCGCCCTTATACAGTTCCGTATAAATTTGGCCGTCTTTTAAAAACAGTACACGGGAACAGAAGCTGGCGGCAATGGCATCATGGGTAACCATCATGATCGTTGTATTTTTTGCTTTATTAATTTTTGCTAAATTATCGAGCAGTGCAGTAGCCGCTTTTGAATCAAGTGCCCCTGTTGGTTCATCTGCAAATACAAGGGATGGATTCGATATTAATGCTCTTGCTGCGGATGTACGCTGCTTTTGACCACCGGAAATTTCATTCGGGTATTTCGCTAAAATATCTGCTATCCCTAAAATCGATACAAGCTCCTTTAAACGTTGCTCTGCCGCTGCCTTTGGAATCGAACTTAGCGATAACGGCAGTAGAATGTTTTCCTTCACTGTCAAAGTGTCAAGTAAATTATAGTCCTGAAAAATAAAACCTAGCTCATCCCGGCGAAATTTTGCTAATGTACGTTCCTTCATCCCTTGAAGCTTTTGCCCATTAATCTCGACAAATCCGTCTGTCACTTGATCTATGGAACAAAGTACATTTAATAACGTAGTTTTTCCGGAACCTGAAGCACCCATAATGCCGACAAATTCACCCTTTTCCACTTCTAAATCAATGCCCTTTAATACTTCTTGCGCAAGCGATCGCTTACCATATGTTTTACGAACTTTACGTGCGATTAAAATGCTCATTGTTCTCCATCCTTTCTTGTTATTTTCATTCTACATGTTCCGGTCATGTGAATCGTTTGATTTACATGACAAAAACGCTCGGTAAGTGACAAGTTCGTCACATTCCAAGCGTTTTTTGGTAATCATTCATTTTTGGGAAAGTAATTTTCACAGTAGTACCTACCCCTTCTGTTGATTCGATTGCCAGAAGAATATGCATTGATTCTGCCGCCTGTTTAGCGAGGTACAGCCCCATTCCTGTAGCAGCACTCGTTTCACGGCCAATTGTTCCAGTATAGGATTTGCGGAATACACGAGGCAAATCTTCACTCTTTATACCGATTCCCTCATCTTGAATAATGAGAACAGCTTGCTCGTTCGTCATATGAGCGGTTATTCTAACTTCTCCCCCGACATCACTATACTTTACCGCATTCGATAAAATTTGCCGTACGATAAAACCTAGCCACTTTGTATCTGAGTGTACAGTCAGATCGTCCACTTCCAGGTCGAAAGCGATTTTCTTTTCAAAACACCAGGTGCGCAGTGCTTTAATTTCTTGAATAAGTACATCTTTTACGTGTACTTTTTCAATTCGGTTATCAAGCTCGATCGTCATAAGACGTGTTGCATGAAGCTGCTGGTCTAATAGTAAATAAAGACGCAGCCATTCATTTTCAATGCGTTCCTTTACTTCGCTTTTCTCTACTTTTTCCAGCAACAGCTGCATTGCGGTTAATGGAGACTTCATTTCATGTACCCATGCTAAAAGCTCGTCCTGCCGTTCTAATACAATTTGCTTCTGTTCCTGTACTTTTGCATTCTTATTAGCCAACTGCTCTTTATAATCTTCATGAATAACATCAAAATAGTTCCCTTTAAACTTCACATACGGCTTCATCAATTTCCTGTCTTTCACATAACGTAAACTGAAATAACCGGCAACGAGTGTAAACCAAATGATGTTTAAATAGAGTAGCGAAACATCGTGGAAGCCTTTATCTAGAAATAGTATTAGATTCAACAACAGCTGAAGAATGATGACAAACAGCATCATAGAAATATATTGTCTTATAAACAAGCGGATCATGCATCCACCGCCAAATAGCCAAGGCCTTTTTTCGTCATAATCACATTGATAAGACCAATATCCTCTAATCGTTGGCGTAAACGATTTACATTGACCGTTAATGTATTGTCATTTACGAAGCGTTCATCATCCCATAATTTACGCATTAGTTCATCACGGGAAACGATCTGCCCTTTCGCCTTTACGAGCACCTTTAAAATAAACAGCTCGTTTTTCGTTAACTCTATCTGCTGATCTTTAAAATGAACAACTGCGCGGTCATAATGAATTTCAGCTCCATTCCATTTTTCAATATCACTTTGCTGTGCTTCCTGATAATTATAAGCGCGTCGGAGCAATGCTTGTACTTTTGCAATTAATACCTCCGTATGGAAAGGTTTTTGCACAAAGTCATCCGCTCCCATTTGCATCGCCATAATCATATCCATCGGGTGATCGCGTGAGGAAAGAAATAAAATAGGAACATTCGATATTGCCCTTATTTCACGACACCAATGGAAGCCATCAAATGCTGGCAGCTGAATATCAATAATAACAAGCTGAGGTTCTTCTTCTTTAAACGTCACCATTATATGTTGAAAGTCTTCTGGTCCGATTACTTGTATATTCCACTGTGCTAATCGTTCGCCTATCAGTTCAAAAATGGAGACATCATCTTCTATTAATAACACCTTCAAAGAACATCACTCCTTCTATACTCCCATTATACAAAAAACTAACAGTCCAACACTTCCAAACTTTGCTATAATCAATTCAATTACAGGAATTAGAGAAGAGGTGGGGAAAGAAAAATGGATTTACGCCAAATCGAATACTTTGTTGAAGTGGCAAAGCATTTAAGTTTTACGAAAGCGGCAGCTACTTTGCATGTGTCACAGCCATCAATTAGTAAAGCAATTCAAAACTTTGAGTCGGAACTGGGTGTCCCGTTATTTTACCGGTCATCCAAACAGCTTGAACTAACAGATGCCGGTCATGCCGTTCTTGTGAATTCAATGCAAGTACTTGAATCATTTCAAAATTTACGTTCCGAGTTAACGGACTTAATGCAATTAAAAAAGGGACAAATCCGTATCGGCATTCCACCAATCGTTGGGGCCGAGTTTTTTTCGAAATTAATCAGCTATTATAAAGAGCTTAATCCATATATCGAAATTTTATTAACGGAAGTCGGAACGAAACGCATACGCCACGAAATTGAAGCAGGCGAACTGGATGTTGGGTTAGTATGCAGTGTAACTTCCTCGAATGAATCTTTGGAAACAATACGATTTTTAAAAGACCCTTTAGTGTTAATCGTACATGAAAGCCATCCATTGGCAAAGAAGGAGTCGATCCAGCTAAGTGACTTAGCGAGTGAAACTTTTATTATTTATCGGAAAGACTTTATTTTATATGATCGCATTATCGAGGAGTGTTCCAAACACGGGTTTTTCCCTACGATTGCCTGTGAAACGACCCAGAAAGATTTATTTATCGAAATGGTTCAGGCAAAATTGGGGATTGCACTACTTCCGGAAAAGCTTGCCGAGAAAATTCCTTACACTTCGATTAAATGCATCCCTTTTCAGGAAGAAGCCATTTTTCTTGAACTGGGGGTTACGTGGAAGAAAAATAAATACTTGTCTTTTGCAGTACGGGAATTTATTAAACTTGCCCGTGAATTTGTTTCCCAATAAATAAGTTGCCTAGAAAATTTGAATCTCTAGGCAACCATTTATAATTTATTTGCATATTCATTTAACTGCTCAGACATTGTTTGAATTTCATTCACAAAGTCGGAAACTTGTTGAATAGATTCGCTTTGTGATGTTCCAATAGTGGAGATTTGAGCAATAGAGTTCGTAATGTTTTGTGTAGCCTCACTAATTTGGGCCATCGTTTCTCTAATTTTCTGTGTTGATTCAACTGTTTCTTTCGAAAATCTACGGATCTCCGTCGCTACGACTTCAAAGCCTTTCCCTTTTTCACCTGCACGGGCAGCTTCGATTGCCGCATTTAATCCTAACAAATTGGTTTGGTCCGCCATACGTTTCAACAACGTTAAAATGTCGGAAGTCTGTTGTACATTCACTTCAGCCTGCTTTGATTGTTTTAATAACTCATCTGCTGATTCTTTCAATTTTGTAGAACCACCTGCAATACTGCCAATCTGCTTGTTCGCATGTGATAGAGAACCCATTATTGCTTGGGAAATTTCTATTAACTCCGAGTGCTTTCTCAATTGAACAGCAATTCCTCCGACTGTTTTACCTGTTTTATCAAATAATGGCGTCGCTGTACCGATAAATTCAAAACCATAATAATCAGCTGGTACAATGGCCTCTAAACGGCGGTTTTTATTTAATGCCATCTTTAATGGCTCTTCCGGATTTAATTGTTGCCCAACACGTATTTTCAGGTCTAAATCTTCAGCAGGGAAATAGGCTACAAACTTTTCTAAATCACATATTGCAATTGATAAGTCTGCTGGAATTGCTTCTTTCACGATCGTTATCATGGAAATTAGCGCATCTAAAGATTCTATTTTATTAAGCATGTTTAACTCTCTTCTTTCCTGTTGCTATTACTATTTCGTTACTATTATACCATTTTTACACTTAATTGATTAAATTTCCATTAATTTTAGATACTTAAACAAAAAAGACTACTATTTCAGAAGAAATAGTAGTAGCTTAGTAAATCTTATGCGTTTACTTTTTGTTTTGCTTTCGCTTCAATACGCTTTTTGTGTAAAATCGGCTCTGTGTAACCATTTGGTTGATCATAGCCTTTAAATATAAGCTCACTTGCTGCTTGGAAAGCTACAGAATCCTCGTAGTTTGCTGACATTGGTAAATATTCGGGATCGTCTGCATTTTGCTCATCTACAATTTTTGCCATACGTTTCAATGATTCCTCTACTTGTTCTTTCGTACAAATACCGTGATGCAGCCAGTTTGCAACATGCTGACTTGAAATACGCAACGTTGCGCGGTCTTCCATTAAGCCGATATTATTAATATCCGGCACTTTTGAACAGCCCACACCATGTTCCACCCAACGGACTACGTAGCCAAGGATTCCTTGTGCATTATTATCAAGCTCATGTTGAATTTCTTCACGTGTCCAATCTGTATTTGCCGCTACCGGGATTTCCAAAATCGCATCTTGTAAATCTTCCGATGACACAATACCTTTTTGAACGTCTTTTACATTTACTTCATGATAATGTGTTGCATGTAATGTTGCGGCTGTCGGCGATGGTACCCAAGCAGTATTTGCCCCTGCTTTTGGATGATTGATTTTCTGCTCAATCATATCTGCCATTAAGTCCGGCATAGCCCACATCCCTTTTCCAATTTGTGCACGGCCTTGCAAGCCTGCATTTAACCCAACGATGACATTGGATCTTTCATAAGATGTGAGCCATGTTGATGTTTTCATTTCGCCTTTGCGAATCATTGGGCCCGCTTCCATTGATGTATGGATTTCATCTCCTGTACGATCCAGGAATCCTGTATTAATAAAGACAATACGATTCTTCACTTCACGTATACATGCTTTTAAGTTAAGTGATGTACGTCGTTCCTCATCCATAACACCAATCTTTAACGTGAATCGTTCCAATCCGATTAAATCTTCTACACGCTCAAATAGTTTATTTGCAAACGCTACTTCCTTTGAGCCGTGCATTTTTGGTTTTACAATATAGATAGAGCCTTTTTGCGAATTTTTATACGAACCATTGCCAATTACTTCATGCTTCGCTATTAAGCTCGTTACGACACCATCCATAATTCCTTCAGGCACTTCGCTGCCATCTTGATCTAAAATTGCCGGATTTGTCATTAAGTGACCTACATTGCGAATAAACATTAAAGAGCGGCCATTTAATGTTACCGTATCACCATTAACTCCCGTATATACTCGGTCAGGATTTAATGTACGTGTTACCGTTTTCGATCCTTTTGCAAAAGTTGCCGTTAAGTCGCCTTTCATTAGCCCTAACCAGTTTGCATAAACTTCCACTTTATCTTCTGCATCTACTGCTGCTACCGAGTCCTCGCAGTCCATAATTGTCGTAATAGCAGACTCTAAATAAATATCTTTTACTCCAGCTGCATCATCTTTTCCAATTGGGTGATTTCGGTCAATTTGTATTTCAATGTGCAAATCATTATTTTTCAGTAAAATCGCAGTCGGCTGTTCTGTTGTTCCTTGGTAGCCTACTAACTTTTCCGGCTCTGCCAATGTCGTCGTTTCACCATTTACGAGCGTAATTACTAATTTACTTTCTGCAATTTTATAAGTTATTGCATCTTTATGTGAAGCTGCTTTTAAAGGAGCGGCTTGATCTAAAAACTTTTTCGCATAATCGATTACTTTGTTTCCACGAATCGGATTATAACCCTTGCCTGCTTCAGTACCGTCTTCGTCACTGATGACATCTGTACCGTATAGTGCATCATAGAAACTTCCCCAACGTGCATTTGCTGCATTAATTGCATAGCGTGCATTGCTGACAGGTACTACTAATTGCGGACCTGCCTGATATGCAATTTCTGCATCTACGTTTTCTGTTTCCACTTGGAAGTCTTCTGCTTTTGGTTCTACATAACCGATTTCTTCTAAAAAAGCCTTATAGTCGGCAAATTGGAAATTCCCCTTATTTCCTTTATGCCACTCATTAATTTGTACTTGCAATGCATCACGTTGAGCAAGCAATGCTTTATTTTCAGGTGCCAACTCATGAACCAGCTTATCGAAGCCATCCCAAAATGCCGTTTGCTCTACTCCACTGTTTGGTAATACTTGCTCATTAATAAACTGAAATAATACTTCTGCTACTTGTAAGTTCCCCACTTGCACGTAATTTGTCACCATTAAATCCCCCTTTTAAATGAACGTTTCTAATAATGAATTAGAATCCCCTGTTCTTACGTTTCATTATACAAGAGTCATTATATATAAATGAAATACATATATTGAATAAACATTATGCATTTACGTTATAAAGGGCACAAAAAAAACATCTTGCAAGCGTCCCTGCAAGATGTTTTTGAAAATTAGCAATAAGCTAAAATTATTTTTGGATAGATGCTACTACGCCAGCGCCTACAGTACGGCCACCTTCGCGGATAGAGAACTTAGTACCTTCTTCTAAAGCGATTGGAGCGATTAATTCAACAGTCATTTCGATGTTGTCGCCAGGCATTACCATTTCTACGCCTTCTGGTAACATGCAGATACCAGTTACGTCAGTTGTACGGAAGTAGAACTGAGGACGGTAGTTAGAGAAGAATGGAGTGTGACGTCCACCCTCTTCTTTTGATAAAACATAAACTTCAGCTTTGAAGTTAGTGTGTGGAGTGATTGAACCTGGTTTAGCTAATACTTGACCACGTTGGATGTCTTCACGAGCAACACCACGTAATAAAGCACCGATGTTGTCACCAGCTTCAGCATAGTCTAATAATTTACGGAACATTTCTACACCAGTTACAGTAGTTTGTTTCGCTTCTTCTTCGATACCTACGATTTCAACTACGTCACCAACTTTAACTTGACCACGTTCAACACGGCCAGTTGCAACTGTACCACGACCAGTGATAGAGAATACGTCCTCTACTGGCATCATGAATGGTTTGTCAGTTTGACGTTCTGGAGTTGGGATGTAAGAATCTACAGCGTCCATTAACTCAACGATTTTTTCTTCCCATTCTGCTTCGCCTTCTAAAGCTTTTAAAGCAGAACCTTTGATTACTGGAATGTCGTCGCCTGGGAAGTCGTACTCAGATAATAAGTCACGGATTTCCATTTCAACTAATTCTAATAATTCTTCGTCGTCTACCATATCACATTTGTTCATGAATACTACTAAGTAAGGAACACCTACTTGACGAGATAAAAGGATGTGCTCACGAGTTTGTGGCATTGGACCATCAGCAGCAGATACTACTAAGATACCGCCGTCCATTTGTGCAGCACCAGTGATCATGTTTTTAACATAGTCAGCGTGTCCTGGGCAGTCAACGTGTGCATAGTGGCGAGTTTCAGTTTCATACTCTACGTGAGAAGTATTGATTGTGATACCGCGCTCTTTTTCTTCTGGAGCGTTATCGATGTCAGCGTAAGATTTAGCTGCACCACCCATTTTTTTAGAAAGAACTGTTGCGATAGCAGCAGTTAAAGTTGTTTTACCATGGTCAACGTGTCCGATTGTACCAATATTAGCATGCGTTTTAGAACGGTCAAATTTTTCTTTAGCCATTAGAAAATGCCTCCTCAGAGATATGTTTTATTTTTTAAAATTATTCTAAGATGCCGACTATAAACGGGCCCCATCTATAGTCAGTCAATCATAGCTTACAAATTATTTATACTTGATGCAAGGTGAAATTTCAATTATTCACCTTTATTTTTTTTGATGATATCTTCTGCAATTGATTTTGGTACTTCTTCATAGTGATCGAACGTCATTGAGAATACACCGCGACCTTGAGTTGCAGAACGTAAAGTTGTAGCATATCCGAACATTTCAGATAGTGGAACCATAGCACGTACTACTTGAGAGTTACCACGAGCTTCCATACCCTCTACGCGACCGCGACGAGCAGTAATGTTACCCATAATATCACCAAGGTACTCTTCTGGAATTACAACTTCTACTTTCATCATTGGCTCTAAGATAACTGGGTTACATTTTTTAGCTGCTTCTTTTAAAGCCATAGATGCAGCGATTTTGAACGCCATTTCACTTGAGTCAACGTCATGGTAAGAACCGAATACTAATTTCGCTTTGATGTCGATTAGTGGGTAACCAGCAACAACACCGCGGTCAAGAGAGTCACGTAGACCCGCTTCTACTGCAGGGATGTATTCACGAGGTACAACACCACCAACGATAGCGTTTTCGAATTCGAAACCTTTACCCTCTTCGTTTGGAGAGAACTCGATCGTTACGTCACCGTATTGACCGCGACCACCAGATTGACGAGAGAATTTACCTTGAACTTTAGCTTCGCTACGGAATGTTTCACGGTAAGATACCATTGGAGCACCCACGTTAGCTTCAACTTTAAATTCACGTTTCATACGGTCAACTAAGATATCAAGGTGAAGTTCACCCATACCAGAGATGATTGTTTGACCTGTTTCAGTGTCTGTATGTGCACGGAATGTTGGATCTTCTTCTTGTAGTTTTTGTAAAGCTTGACCCATTTTATCTTGGTCAGCTTTAGATTTTGGTTCTACAGAAAGAGAGATTACTGGCTCTGGGAAGTCCATTGACTCTAAGATAACAAGGTTTTTCTCGTCACATAGAGTATCACCTGTTGTAGTATCTTTAAGACCTACAGCAGCAGCGATATCTCCAGAGTATACTTTTGCGATCTCTTCACGAGAGTTAGCGTGCATTTGTAGGATACGTCCTACACGCTCACGTTTACCTTTAGAAGAGTTTTGTACGTAAGAACCTGCTTCTAATGTACCTGAGTACACACGGAAGAATGTTAACTTACCTACGAATGGGTCTGTCATTACTTTGAATGCAAGAGCTGAGAACGGCTCTTCATCAGAAGAATGGCGGATGATTTCTTCTTCACCGTCAACGTCAGTACCTTTAATAGCTTCTACGTCAGTAGGAGCTGGAAGGTAATCAACAGCAGCATCTAACATTTTACGAACACCTTTGTGTTTGAATGCTGTACCACAAAGTACTGGGTAGAATTCTACCGCGATAGTAGCTTTACGGATTGCTGCTTTTAATTCTTCTTTAGTAATTTCTTCGCCTTCTAAGTATTTCTCCATAAGTTCTTCATCAACACTTGCAACAGCGTCGATTAATTTCTCACGGTACTCTTCAGCTTGATCCATGAATTCTGCAGGGATTTCACCTACAGTTACATCTGTACCTTCATCGTTACCGTAGAAAGTAGCGTTCATTTCGATTAAATCGATAATTCCGCGGAACTCGTCTTCAGCACCGATTGGTAATTGGATTGGGTGAGCATTAGCTTGTAAACGCTCGTGTAATGTACCTACAGAATATAGGAAGTCAGCTCCCATTTTATCCATCTTGTTGATGAATACGATACGAGGAACTCCATAAGTTGTAGCTTGACGCCATACTGTTTCAGTTTGAGGCTCAACACCTGATTGAGCATCTAATACTGTTACAGCACCATCAAGTACGCGTAAAGAACGTTCAACTTCAACAGTGAAGTCTACGTGTCCTGGAGTATCGATGATGTTGATACGGTGACCGTTCCATTGAGCTGTTGTTGCAGCAGAAGTGATCGTGATACCACGCTCTTGTTCTTGCTCCATCCAGTCCATTTGAGAACCGCCATCATGAGTTTCACCGATTTTGTGAATCTTACCAGTGTAATAAAGGATACGCTCAGTAGTTGTTGTTTTACCAGCATCAATGTGAGCCATGATCCCAATATTACGTGTATTCTCTAGAGAGAATTCGCGTTTCATAGGAAATTTCTCCTTCCATATTGGGTTAACTGTATAGATGGTAAAAATCTTAGCCCCAGCAATGCTAGAGCAAAGATCAAATTACCAACGGTAGTGAGCGAATGCTTTGTTCGCTTCTGCCATTTTGTGCATATCTTCACGTTTCTTAACTGAAGCACCAGTGTTGTTAGATGCATCTAAGATTTCGTTAGCTAAGCGCTCTTCCATCGTTTTTTCTCCACGAAGACGAGCATAGTTTACTAAATAACGTAAACCTAAAGTTGTACGACGTTCTGGACGAACTTCTACTGGCACTTGGTAGTTAGAACCACCAACACGACGAGCACGTACTTCTAATACAGGCATCACGTTGTTTAATGCAGCTTCAAATACTTCTAAAGCATTTTGACCCGAACGCTCTTGAACTAATTCGAAAGCTCCGTATAAAATCTTTTGAGAAGTACCTCTTTTACCATCAATCATCATTTTGTTGATTAAACGAGTTACTAGTTTTGAGTTATAAAGTGGATCTGGTAACACGTCACGTTTGGAAACAGGACCTTTACGAGGCATGTGTTTTCCTCCTTTCAAATCGTTGTATATTTAAACTTGAATTATTTTTTTTCTTTAGGGCGTTTAGTACCGTATTTAGAACGAGATTGTAAACGACCGTTAACACCAGCTGTATCAAGTGCACCACGAACGATGTGGTAACGTACTCCAGCTAAGTCTTTTACGCGTCCGCCACGGATAAGAACTACACTGTGCTCTTGTAAGTTGTGACCTTCACCTGGGATATACGCAGTAACCTCAAGTTGGTTAGTTAAGCGTACACGAGCGTATTTACGTAAAGCCGAGTTCGGTTTACGTGGTGTCATTGTACCTACACGAGTACAAACTCCGCGTTTTTGAGGAGACTTAACGTCAGTTAAAGATTTTTTAAATGAGTTATATCCTTTGTTTAACGCTGGAGATTTTGATTTCGTGCTTTTAGATTGACGAGGCTTACGTACTAATTGGTTAATTGTAGGCATCGATTTGTCCTCCCTTCATTTTTTCCTTGTTTCAATACCACACATCCAGGTGGTTCATTTTTTGGGTAAAAACAAAGTCTTTGTGTACTTTACACAAAAACTACATCGCAGTAATCGCAACAACTGCAGCTCCAACATGAATGCCGCAAGCTTTACCAAGTTCTTTCTTTGAATCGACGTAATTAACTGGTACACCGATTTCTTTCGCGAGAAGAATGGCCGGATCGGTTACCCATTTGTCTGCATCGATTGCGACAAAAAGAGCTGTTACTTGTCCAGCATACATTGCTTTCACTGCTTGCTTTATACCTATGATTGTTTTACTGGCCTGTTTTACTTGATCGTAAGACATTTTCATATCCTCCTAAGTACAGACAGTTAACTATCAACCTTCAATATATTATCATTCCAAACTTACACTGTCAACAGATTTCTTATGAAAGTATGTTGGTTAATATTTATTTCAAGGAAGTTTTCAAGAAAATCTCCCGTCAGAGAATAGTCTCTGACGGGATCTCTTCATTATATACTGCTATTCAGCTGTAATTACTTCTGCTGATTCTTCTTGCTCCATACGGATTTGACGGTAACGTTGCATACCAGTACCAGCCGGAACTAGTTTACCGATAATTACGTTTTCCTTCAGACCTAGAAGCTCATCACGTTTACCTTTAATTGCAGCATCCGTTAACACACGTGTTGTTTCTTGGAATGATGCAGCTGATAAGAATGATTCTGTTTCAAGAGAAGCTTTTGTAATACCTAAAATGACAGGACGGCAAGTTGCTGGTGTTTTACCGCTAAGTACGGCTTCAGCATTCGCCTCAGAGAATTGGTGAATATCAAGAAGTGAACCTGGTAATAACTCGGTGTCACCTGCTTCAATCACACGCACTTTACGAAGCATTTGGCGAACCATTACTTCGATGTGTTTGTCTCCGATTTCTACCCCTTGCATACGGTATACTTTCTGTACTTCTTTTAATAAATATTCTTGAACTGTCGATACATCTTTAACTTTTAATAATTGCTTCGGATCGATAGAACCTTCAGACAATGTTTGACCCGCTATAATTGTGTCGCCTTCTGCTACTTTTAGACGCGCGTTATAAGGTGCTTGGTATTTACGTGTTTCCACATCACCTTGGATTGTTACTTCTTTAAGACCTTCACGAATTTCTTCAATTTCTACTACTGTACCAGTAATTTCAGAAATGACTGCTTGACCTTTAGGGTTACGCGCCTCGAAAATTTCCTGGATACGTGGAAGACCTTGTGTAATATCGTTTCCGGCTACCCCACCAGTATGGAATGTACGCATCGTTAACTGTGTACCTGGTTCACCGATAGATTGTGCAGCAATAATACCAACTGCTTCACCAACTTCTACCCCTTCACCAGTAGCTAAGTTCATACCGTAACATTTTTTACATACACCGTGTTTTGTATTACATGTAAATGCAGAACGGATTGTAATTTCTTTGATATTTGCATCATCGATTACGCGAGCAATATCTTGTGTAATTAAACCATCACGCTCTACGATAACCGCTCCTGTTTCTGGATGGCGAACTGTTTTCTTCACGTAACGACCAACAATACGTTCGTCTAACGCTTCAATCAATTCGTTTCCTTCCATTAATGAACCGATTAATAAACCGCGGTCAGTACCACAGTCGTCTTCACGAACGATAACATCTTGTGCTACGTCAACTAAACGACGAGTTAAGTAACCTGAATCGGCAGTTTTTAGTGCTGTATCGGCAAGACCTTTACGCGCACCGTGTGTAGAGATGAAGTACTCTAATACTGTTAAACCTTCACGGAATGAAGACTTGATTGGTAACTCGATGATACGACCAGCCGGGTTGGCCATCAGACCACGCATACCAGCTAACTGTGTAAAGTTTGATGCGTTACCACGGGCACCAGAGTCAGACATCATGAAGATCGGGTTAGTTTTTTGTAAAGATTTCATCAGCTTGCCTTGAATTTCATCTTTCGCAGCTGTCCATACGTTAATAACTCGGTTATAACGCTCTTCCTCCGTAATTAAACCACGGCGGAACTGGATCATTACTTTATCTACTTTGCTTTGGGCTTCCTCAAGGATTACGCCTTTATCCGGTAATACGACGATGTCAGATACACCTACTGTAATACCTGCACGAGTAGAATATTTGAAACCTAAGTTTTTCATGCGGTCAAGCATCTTAGAAGTTTCTGTAATGTGGAACTCTTTAAATACTTCAGCAATAACATTCCCTAAGAATTTTTTACGGAAAGGATCTACTACAGGCATATTTGTGAAGTGCTTCGCTAACATAGCACGGCGTTGTGCTTCAATTTTTTCTGATTCAGATAAATCAGCATAGCCTTCTGTTGCTTCGATTTCATTCAGTAATTCTTCGTCAATTGTTAAGTTCACGAAGTACTTTTCAGGTGTTTTTTGCTCTAAGTTGACTGAAGTCGGCTCATTAATATAAGGGAATGAGCGTGGTAAAATTTCATTGAAGATTACTTTACCTACAGTCGATAATAGGAACATTTTATTTTGTTCTTCTGTAAATGTCGGGTTATTTAATGAGCTTGCTTTAATCGCAATACGAGAGTGTAAATGTACATGACCGTTTTGGTAGGCGATTAACACTTCGTTTGAATCATTAAATACAGCACCTTCACCACGAGCACCTTCACGCTCAAGTGTTAAGTAATAGTTACCTAATACCATATCCTGAGATGGAGTTACTACCGGTTTCCCGTCTTTCGGGTTAAGGATGTTTTGTGCCGCTAACATAAGTAAACGGGCTTCTGCTTGTGCCTCAGCTGATAATGGAACGTGAACCGCCATTTGGTCACCATCGAAGTCAGCGTTATAAGCTGTACATACTAATGGGTGAAGACGGATTGCACGGCCTTCTACTAGTGTAGGCTCGAATGCTTGGATACCAAGACGGTGTAATGTCGGTGCACGGTTAAGTAATACCGGATGCTCACGAATTACATCTTCTAATACGTCCCAAACTTCATTGTGTAAACGCTCAATTTTACGTTTTGCACTCTTGATATTATGGGCAAGGCCACGTTCCACTAACTCTTTCATTACGAAAGGTTTGAACAGTTCGATTGCCATTTCTTTTGGAAGACCACATTGGTACATTTTTAAGTTAGGACCTACTACGATAACCGAACGACCAGAGTAGTCTACACGTTTACCAAGTAAGTTTTGACGGAAACGACCTTGTTTCCCTTTCAGCATATGTGAAAGTGATTTTAAAGGACGGTTACCAGGACCTGTTACAGGACGGCCACGACGACCATTATCGATTAATGCATCAACCGCTTCTTGTAACATACGTTTCTCGTTTTGAACGATAATGCTTGGTGCACCAAGGTCAAGTAAACGTTTTAAACGGTTGTTACGGTTAATAACACGACGGTAAAGGTCATTTAAGTCAGATGTAGCAAAACGTCCACCATCTAATTGCACCATCGGACGAAGCTCTGGTGGAATTACCGGTAGTACATCTAAAATCATCCACTCTGGTTTGTTGCCTGAGTTACGGAATGACTCTACTACTTCTAAACGTTTAATCGCACGTGTACGGCGTTGGCCTTGTGCAGATTTTAACTCTTCTTTTAAAACTTGTGTTTCATCTTCTAAGTCAATTTTTTCTAAAAGACGTTTAATCGCTTCAGCACCCATTGCTGCTTCGAATTCACTGCCATACTTTTCACGGTATGCACGGTATTCTTTTTCAGAAAGTAAGTCTTTATAGCCTAAAGACGTTTGACCTGGCTCGATTACTACATATGAAGCAAAGTAAATTACTTCTTCCAATGCACGTGGAGACATATCTAAAATAAGACCCATACGGCTCGGAATACCTTTGAAGTACCAAATATGTGATACAGGTGCTGCTAGTTCGATATGTCCTTGGCGTTCACGGCGAACTTTCGAACGCGTTACTTCTACGCCACAGCGGTCACAAACGACACCTTTATAACGTACGCGCTTATATTTACCACAGTGACATTCCCAGTCTTTAGTTGGTCCAAAAATACGTTCACAGAATAGACCATCTTTTTCTGGTTTTAATGTACGGTAGTTAATTGTTTCTGGTTTTTTTACTTCTCCGTATGACCAAGAACGGATCTTGTCAGGTGAAGCTAAACCAATTTTCATATATTCAAATTCATTAACATCGATCAAGGAGCCTACCTCCCTTTAGTTATAAGTCGTAAATGACTTTTAATGTAGCTCTACACTTACAAAATTTCATATTAGGCCATAATGAAACTTGCATCTAAAATATAAGAAAAATCGGGCAGGGCATATACCTGCCCGATTCAATTGAAGTTATTCAAATGATTCTACTGGGTCTTCTTCTTTATCATTAGATCGTTCGACAGGTGCAGCTACTTCATCTTCATCGTCAAGGTCGCGTAATTCCACTTCCTCGTCATTGATTGTAAGCATCTTCACATCCATACCTAATGATTGAAGTTCTTTAATTAATACTTTAAATGATTCTGGAACACCTGGTTCTGGAACACTTTCACCTTTTACGATTGCTTCGTATGTTTTCACACGACCTACAACGTCATCCGATTTTACAGTTAAAATCTCTTGTAACGTGTATGCTGCACCGTATGCTTCAAGTGCCCAAACCTCCATCTCACCAAAGCGCTGACCACCGAATTGTGCTTTACCACCAAGCGGCTGTTGCGTTACTAATGAGTAAGGTCCAGTTGAACGTGCATGAAGTTTATCGTCAACCATGTGCGCTAGTTTGATCATGTACATGATACCAACAGAAACACGGCTATCGAATGGCTCACCTGAACGTCCATCATAAAGAATTGTTTTACCATCACGGTTCATACCAGCTTCTTCCATCGTTTCCCAAACATCGGCTTCGTTGGCACCATCGAATACTGGTGAAGCCATATGAATACCTAAGTAGCGTGAAGCCATACCTAGGTGTAGCTCAAGCACTTGTCCGATGTTCATACGTGAAGGTACCCCTA
>NZ_JBBOPD010000002.1:0-76825 GCF_038003445.1 Solibacillus sp. FSL K6-1126
TTTACAACAATTCTTATTCCGACCTTATAGTTCCCAAATCGAGGTTTGGGGATTTACTGTTTATAAGCGTCAAAATAACCCCTTATTCAATTGAATAAAGGGTGTTGGCTCCCAAAGTGTCATTTGGGAACGTTATTTAAATTTACTTTATAGAGTTTAATAAAAAGCTTATTGTTTAATTTCATCGAAAATGTATTCAGGAATATCATCATTTACTATTTTTCTAATAAAATCTACTATTTCATTTTTACCTAATGATTTTTGATATATATCGGTTGATTGAATTATAAAATTAGTCATATCGAATAATCCTGTAAACATGTATATTTCAGATACAAACTTTTTTATATGTCTAATAATTTCTTCAAAGTTTTTAGTTTCATCTTCAATTAAATATACAAAACTTTTTTGTTGCCCTTTTTTAATATCAATATATGTAACAAGGTATCCCAATACTTCAAATAGTCTTCCATCCCAATATTCATCAAAATTTTGAGGTTCATTTACTCCGCGAATAAAATAAAATTCTAAACTTTGAGTTCGAATTAAGCGAGTAAATGAGTATCCTTCAAATTTACTCATTTTCATATTTTCATAGTCGAACAAAATAATCCCTCCCTTCCCTTACACTCATTACAACCCGTTTTTTAACATTATATACTTATTGCGGTTTAAGAAAACGCACCCAAAGCGGGGTTTGGGCACATTTTGAAACGTTTGTTACACTGCTCAAGAAGTGTTTTCACAATTTACCTTCAAACAGTAACTTATTTTACTCAGATCCATTCTCTATTTCCTTCAACATTTTTACTTCTTCTGGGAATAAAAAACTAATTAGTTTTTTAAACATACTTTGTTGATACATAGATAAAAGGATTTCTTGAATAATTTCTTCATATTTAATATTTAAAGTAGATGAAATGATTGTAAGTGTTTGATTTAAAGTTGGTAAATCTTTTTCGAACAATTCAGGTGGGAATTCGGGATCTTTCCTTAAACTATCGTATTCTTGATCTAAGCGACTTGATAGATGGAACATAATATATTCAAGTTTCTTTTTATCCTCTTCAAAAATACCTAGTGAAAGAAGTAGATGCCAGTATGGTTTTTTTTTATTAGGTTCTACCAAGATAGCAAGGCGTTTTAAACTTTGCTCTAAAGAATAAAGTTTTCCCTCTAATTCTTCTATTTTGTTTTGCTGTTCATCTTTCATATTAGGTCCCCTTTAATATAAATAAGATTCTTTGTTCAGTTGAATAATTCCTTATTAAACTAAACTGCTGCGTTAATTGAAGTATAACCTTCCCAAACCGATGTTTGGTCACATCCTGATTATAAGGAGTCTAAACCTCAATTAAATTAAATTGGGGTTTAGACTCCCTATACTAACCTAAATAAACAATTTTCCCATCTTCTTTTTTTAATCGAATTGTTACTTTACCAACAAAATGCTCTGGATTTTTGTAACCTTCTTCAACTTCTTGGAACTGCTTAGATAATAGAGCTTCAATTTCTCCTAGTGTTGTATCTTTAGGAAGGTTATGTAACCGAATTAATTCAGTGCCTTTATAAACATCTCCATTACCATCAACTTCTCCAAATGCTTTAACTTCAATCTCAATTTTCATACCTTCACCCCTTTCGATACTATTATCACATTTACGGATTAAATCACAAAATATTCTGGTGGTTTTTATAAATAAAATAGAAACCTTCCCAAACCGACGTTTGGGAACATTAAGTATAAAAAACAGATAATATATTACTCATATTCAATGCGTACGCATTCCCCTATTATTTATTGTCTTTATTAAAGGCTTCTAAACGGCTTTCATAATTCTGTCTGATCCGCTCATTCTCCACATGCATCTCAGCGACTTTATCGTTGTACTTGTCATTTTGGGCTTGTAACTTCGCCTGATACGTCCGTTCTACTTCTACCAGGGCCTTCTCGCGCTCAAGATCCTTACGTTCCTGCATGATTTCAAGTTCACGTGTATAGTTCAACTGGGCGTTTTCTAATGTTTTTTCTAATTCACGAACACGCTCATTTGCGTGCTGATGTGCTTGTTCTAATTGACGGATTTGGTCGGAGGAAGCTGTTTGTTGCTCGTTTAACTGCTGCAAAAGTGAGGCCTTTTCAGCTGCAAAAGCCGTTTTTAATGCTTCGTTTTCTTCAGCGTAACCCTGGTACCTCGTTACAAGTCCACTTAACGTATCATTCTTCTCTTTGTATTCGTTAATGAGCAAATTGCCGTTATCGATTGTGCTCTTTTGTTCGTCTAACTGTTTTTTTAGCAACGTCTGTTGCTCGGTAAATTGTTTGTTTTCTAAGGTTAACTGGTTAACCTTCTCTTTCACTTCGGCAAGTTTTGCTTGTAGCTCCGTAATAATGCCTTCCTTGCTTTCCAGTTTGTCAGAAACGTCCTTCACTGCATGGTCCTTTAAGTAAAGGGATTGCTGAATCATGTTGATCACAAGCTCATAAATGCGTGTCGTATGCAGTTCCAACTCGGTTAAATCCTTCGCGTAATCGGGTGTATTGGCTTGGAGTGCTTTCACTTCATACATCGCTAATGCGTTTTCGAGCCACTCTTTGGAAGTTAAGCCACTCGATTCGATAAGCATACGGGCTCTTTCATGTACTTCGTCGGTTACTTTGAATCCTAATGTACGATCTGCCATTACTATCTCCCCTTTCATGGTTAACCTAAAAATCCTTATATATCAATAGGTTAACCGGTTAACATTATTCTGTATTATCTATATTCGTCATCTTTTTTGAGAATCCTGCTTGTTAGTTGATTTTTTGCTTAAATTACAAGGAAAAAGCGAAATAGGACTACACGGAAGTAGAAAAGCAACATGACGGGATAGTAATTAATTCAGCGAAACGCACTTATTCGCTAGGCTACGTGCTGGTTATATCTGTTATAACGGTTACATCAGTTATGTCAGTTGTACCAGCTATATCTGATATGTCTTAATTTGTAGAACGATTTATAAAGGAATGTGGTAAGTTTTTACGAATTGTATGTATTAGAGGGGGTGATGTGTTATGTCTGATACATCGAATATAAATTTTATATCGGATATATCTGATACAACAATTGGTGGGGAGCTTATTTATGACACTGTTACGGTAAGTAAAATGCTGGGGGTCCAGGAAAGTACGCTGAGAAAATATTGTGCGTTAATGCAAAAGCATCATTATGAATTTAATAAAAATTCAGTAGGGCATCGTATTTTTTATCCAAGAGATGTAGAGATAATAAAGGAAATTGTAACGCTTAAAAATTCGGGATCGTTAACATTGAGCGAAGCAGTGAAAGCCATATTAGAATCTGACATAGACGATATAACAGATACAGCACCTATAGCAAACCCTGATTACAGTAAGCTATTAGAACAGTTTGAGACATTTAAAAATAATCAAATGCAGTTCAACCAGAAACTGTTGGAGCGATTAGAAAAGCAGCAAAACTATATTGAAAATAGTATTGATGAAAGAGATAAGAAGTTAATGTTGGCCATAAAAGAATCCATGGAAACAAGAAGACAATTAGCTGCAGAGGAAGAGAAGAAAAAATCCTGGTGGAAATTTTGGAGGGAAACCTAATTGAGATTTGATGGCAAGAAGGTTTTTAGACCGAAACCTTAGGAACATCTAGTCTTGCTAAGACGATGATATATCAGGTATATCTGATATATGAATAGATATAGATGTTATATCTTCAATACTCAATGATCTAAAAAAAGAGCGTTCAGACGAATCGAGATGGGTATTACCCACTAACTTGCAAAAAAAGTCTGAGCGCCTTTGAATTTTGCAGAGTTTCCTCTATAATTTACCCAATGTATTCTCAAATTGGTATTGGAATATATTTGATAGAAAAGCAGGTGAAGTCACAAATGTGGCTCTATTTGCTTATTTCTTTTTATTCGTAGTACTTTTCAAAAGCTCTTCTAAACGATTTTCATCCGTCCCGCAAATACGATCGTTTTCCTGAAGCTTTTAAATACGATGAAATCAATGGTTAACCAGTTAATTTAGATAACTAAGCTCGCTGATAAGTAGAAATAGTGAAATAAAATGTATTTGAGTTAACTCTTAAACATTGTTATATAAAGAGTTAACTGGTTAACCTTTTATAAATTAAGTATTCGAAGTTAACTAGACGACATATGGCGTTCTACCATTTGTTGGATTTAAATCGATGGTTGCAATGATTTCATCCATCCACAATAAATGTTCTATTTGAAAATCTTACGAAATGTCCCGTATAGAAATGTAAAATTAGCATATAATAAGATAAATTTGTAGACGTCTACAAAAAGTTATATAATTAATGTAGACGATGGAGGGATTGTATGAAATCAAATGAACATGTATTAGACCGTATCAAGTTGTTATTGCAAGAACAGGGAAAATCATATCAGGATTTAAGTAATGACACGGGTATTAGTAAATCTCTAATTGGTCATATGCTTTCAGGGGAACGTGTCATGAAACCGGAGCGTTTAGTAGCCATTGCAAAGGCATTAGGTACGGAAGTAAAGGATTTAGTGAAAGTAAACGAAATAAATGAACCTTTAGAAGTTATTTTTAGAGGTGAACTAACGAATCGTCAATCGAAACGTGCTTTTGAAGCAGTCCTTTTCGCCATTGAAGATTATGTAACAATGAAGCAGGTGGACTAAATGAACGTAAGAGAACAAGCCGAAAAAACAGCGGAAGCCTTTGCTGCCTCTTTTTTAGATGATGTCTATGGTTACGACCTGTTTTTAGGCTCTCAAATTGAACGAATTTTGAGTGAGCAAGTACATTTAGTGTATAAAAATATTGAAGACCCTGCCTTTTTTGGTGCAGCAGTTACGCATCAGACAGGCGATAAATTTATTGTATTAAATACGCATCATCCTTTACGAACACGCTATTTTACTGCGGCCCATGAGCTTTGGCATCTTTCAGAGGCAAGTCAAATGCAAAAAGAAAGTTTTGACCATGAACGTGCTGCAGACCGTTTTGCAGCATGTTTAATGTTGCCGAAGCCTCTTGTAAAGTCGCTGTGGAAACGATTTAAAGCGAAGTGGAATGAAGAACAGGCGGTACTTGCGATTGCGGATTTATCAGCAGCTCCTTATAAGACGGTTGAACGTAGAATCACCGAGGTTGGAGAATCGATTAAAGTATCTCATTCAGAAGAAAAGTGGCAAAAATTACGCGAACACTATGCCTTACCTGATTCACCACTTGATTTAGCCATCCATGATACTAAATTTAATGCCTATGAAAAACAAGTGTTACAGCATGTAGAGAAAGGTTTAAATCCTTTAACAGCAAGTAATAAGCTAGCAAGCTTTGCACCAAGTATTAGTGAACAGCTTCGACAAGAGGGTATAGTGGATGAATAAACGCCCTGGGAAAGTATTTGTAGATACGAATATTCTTTTACATGCAGATGCCTATCAACACGACAATATTTTCGACTGGATTGATGGGCTGTATGAAGAAGTTTATATTCATCAAATGGTATTAGATGAAATATTAAGTGCGAGTGCTAGAAAAAAAGTAACCCAATATATTGATGAAGGTCGATGGTATTTATTTAATCCAGACGATGAAAATTGTTTGTCGGATGATTTATATGATATTTATGAAGGATATGTTCATCAGATTAAGCAAGCATTTCGCCAGCTAGATCAGAAAAAAGTGACACAAGGACGTCGCCTAAAAGGAACAAATGATTTAGGAGAAATTCACTGTCTAGCTGCAGCTCTTTTATTAAGTGCAACAATTATTTGTAGTAATGACGGGGATATTCAAGAGGTCATTGATGATAATCAGCTTGAAGTCGCCTCAGAAGAAGAGCAGCAAAATCTTAAATTGGTACAAGATACACTAAAGGATTTTTGTTATTATATATGTCTACATAAAATTGCTTCGGCACCAAAAGTACGAAAGCTGATAAAAGCTTTCCAAAAAGAAAAAATACAAGAATTAGATGACTTGTTAGAAACAATTAAATGAAGGAAAATGAAAGCGAGTATTCCTAATTTAGGATGAGCTCGCTTTGTTCGCCTAAAAATCAGTCGTATTAATTTAAATGCTAAAGTACAAGTAAAAATATAAATAGATTTAATTCGTGTCCTTAGTATATTTTTGAACAATTGCCTGCTTTAGTTGAGTAGAAGTTATTTGTCCAAGTTCATATGGCTTTAGTAAATTTCGTGTAAAAGCAGATGGGTTACCTCCATCAAGAGCTACTATACCTACCGCAAATTGTATTTGTTTTTGGCGTTCTAAACGTGAATTATCTTTCATATAAATAGGTCCTTTATAGAATAGTAAATGCATTATACCGTATTGTCTTCAGTTTTATTCAAGCCGAATGGCTCTCTGAGACGTATTGAAAGGTACAAGAGTATAATGTACAAAATTTCGCGAAGCCTCAGCCCGTTTTATAACAATAAAAAATTTGAGTTTCTTATATTATATAGTCATTATAAATGAGGCTGCTCACCATTTAGCACCATTTTCTTTACTTCTTTAAATTTAGCTACAAGTTCCTCACCACTATAACCAGCTTCAATTAACTTCTCTAATAAGTTTTCCGCAAAGTCCTCACTTACTTTCACAATTGGTTTAATGACTAGCTGCCCTTCATGTAATTCAATCGTTACTTCCTCACCAATCTGTAACGCTTCATAGTATTCTTTCGGAATGACTAAATGACGTTGTGCAGATACTTTGATTGTTTTGCTTTTAATGATTTCATGATTCATTCGTTATCAGTCCTTAGTATATATTCATAATGTTTTATTTATTATCTATTATAACTATTTAATTAAATTTTATATATCATTTTATAAATAATTATATATAATAAATAATTAATTAGTTGAAAATGAACCAATGTTCAATGACAAAAAAGATTCCTTGTTAGGAGTATAAAGTTTTATCAACCTTAAAAAATAATGCTTGTTTAAGGTTGATTGTGCTATACTGAAAGAAACGTACGTTCCCTTAAAAAGTGATTTCAATTTAATTTCGACCAAACTATACTTTTCAGAAATCTACTTAACAAAAGTAGAAATTCGTTTTGAAGAAATATAAGTTGGATTAGGGTGAAAATGAAAAAATAGATGAGTAAAGAAATGTAGCAAAAAGAACGGAATAAAATAAGGAGGTATATATAATGGAAGAAACTCTGTTTTCTTTACAACAATATAAGATGCAGCAACAGAAAGATGAAACAATCCAGGCGATGAAAAAGAAGAAACTGGATATGTATAAGCCGGATTTCAATTTATTTCAGGTGTTCTGTGAAAAAAACTTTTTAGCTTTGAATTTCGATTCGCTTGAACTCTATTTACACGAACTCATTACGCAACAACATATACGCCTTTCAACATTCAACCGCAGATTTGCGGGAGTGAAATACTGGCTGGTTAATCAATATGGACTGCAGATGACGAATGAGCAAGAGTCAGGTGTGAAAATGCTACGTGCACTATACAACGAGGAAGATTATCTGCGCCTAAAATCGATGCGTGGTATTCGTGCTGAGAAACAAACGGATGTGCTGCGTTTAATAGATCGCTACGATACGGGGAAGAAAAGTGATATTCGGAAGCGTGCAATTTGTCTCGTAAATTTAATCACTGCCAATCGACCTTCGGAAATGGTACGCCTTAAAGTGAGTGACTTTGATTTAGAAAATCGCACGGTTCAAGTAATGATGGTGAAACAAGGCGACATGAAAGAAAAGCGCCTGACGCTCGAGTGTGTGCAGGCAGTTAAAGGTTATATAAAAGCATGTGAACTGCTTGCCGAAGATTACTTTGTCGGTGCAGCCGATAAATGGGGCAACCATACAAGCCGTCAAATTAGTGAAGTGAGCTATAATCAAGCGATTCAAAGTTGGCTTGGCTTTGCACCATACACTTTCCGTAAAACACAAATCACGGCCATGTATCAAAAGGGTGCTGATATTCCGACAATCGCTAAGCAGTCTGGCCATAAGTCACACCAGACGATTATGGAGCATTATATTAATTTACGGTCGGATGATGTAGATGAGTATTTGTAGGGAAGATAAGGACATATTTTGAATTTACCTAGACAAAGCAATTGAAATGTCTGCTCAATTATTTAATTGAGCAGGCTATTTTTAATTCTTTTATCGCCCTAGCCATATCTAAATTTGAGAAGTTGATATATTACCATATACTTATATATCTTATATGATATGAGAAATTTATAGTAGCCCATCGCGCTAATAATCTATATGATTAATTAAAAGGAGGGTTAAAATGGCAGGTTATATTTTCACATTGAATAGCTTACATTCACTCAGAGAAATAGCTCAATCAGGCGTTTATAGCACCAAGTTAAATATACCGGATGGTACTTGGAAAGCACATCATGAAGGCACATTTGCAGATTATTTATCAATGAAAGCCGGTGATAATGTTTATTTTTTTCATCAAAGAAAAATCTATGGAATTGGAAGATTAATTGATGTGGCTGGAAGTTGTGTCCATTTGAACTTTCCAGGTGCAGACCGACCAGATAGTAATTCATTTACGACTATTCAAAACGAGATGATTTTAAGAGAATCTGAAGAAAATTTAGAGAACCGCTTTATATGTACATTTGCAGGGAATCCATTTATGTTTGAGAATGGGGTTGATATGGATGAAGTACTTGCTTCACAACCAACAGCTTTTCGAATGTTAAGAGCCTTTTGGAAGCTCTCATTTATAAAAATTGATGATATCGAGAACAAGGCATTATTCGATTATATTTTAAAGGCGAATGAAGAATTTATTGATGGAAGTGATGGTTGCTTTTTAATAAATAGTACTCTCCATCAAAGAATTGAAACTTTGCATACACAAGACTATGTAGCTACTTCTAATGAAATTGTTAGCTCAGTTGCTAGTGGGCAGCGACTGAGGCACGAAATGGCTGTAGAAGCAGCGATTATAGATTATATAAGTCATCAAACGACCAACAATATTTTTGGCAATTGGGATTATATAAGTCATCAAGTCATTGCTTCGCCTTTTAAACCAATTGATTATATGGATAAAATGGATATATTCGGTTACAGATACATACCAGGATACAGGACTATTTCAAAATATCTGATGACAGAAATAAAAAAAGATGCGGCAAGTATTGAAGTAATAAATCAGGCAATGAAATATGTTGATTGGATTGAGCAGGAATATAGCCATGATTACAGTATGATTGAGGCCTTTGTTGTTGCTAGTGACTTTTCACAGGAAGTAATTGAAGAAAGAAATTTAGCAGCAAGAAGATTTTATACGAAGGGACGTACACCAGCTGTGACATATGAATGGGCGAATTTAAGATTAATTCGATATACATATAATGAGGTAATAGGAACTTTAGAGTTCGAAGAAATATAGGGAGTAGGTTTTCTAGAGTTGAATTCCTACTTAAAAAAATAAAAAACCAAAAGCAATACATACTTTTGGTTTTTCGTATTTTCAAATAAACTCAATTTCTCCCAGCATCCTATTTAAAACACTACCCTTCATCCACAGGTATTGTGTATACATTTTAATTCCGTTCAGCACAAAATTTTTATAATTAGCATCTGTACCCGATCCACGCACAAAGAAAGTATGCTCTTCTGATTTCGGAAAATTCAGCTGCTTACGGACAGTTTGCGTTTTCTTATTGATAATAGGCGTACCATCCTTTTTAAGCATAACATTTTCCGTCAGCTTGTTATTGTTAACTAAATCTCGTACCTTTTCCCATACCGGCTTCACTTCTTTATTAATAATTTCTTCAGTAAAGACAAGGCGCTTAAAGCCAATAAATTCATTATCTAAAAGAACCGCTTCTGAAGAAGGCTCCTGAAAGATGATGCACAAGAACTGCTGGGCACTGAAGTAGTTGTAGACATATGAATCCTCAAAAGGGATTGCCAAATCAGTCCATTCCGGAAAGTCTATTTTAAATAGCTTCGTATCTTCCGTTCGAGCGCCTAATCGTGTTTGTACTACAGTTTTAGGCATTAAACCTACCTTACTAAAAAGCTCAATCTTACTAAGCTTTTTGGCCGTCCCTCCAAACATCTTTATGATAATCTGCTCTGAAATACTCTTCGAAGCATCCTTCCCACTATCAAAATCAAATGGAATATTTAATGTTTTAATCAGTTCTCGTACAGTCTTTCCTTTGTATTTAATAGTAAGTTTATGTAACTCAGCATCTAATTCCCTAAAGCTTGTATACGCTTCATCTAATTCTTCAAATTGTACCCCGAAGTGTTTTTGAACCAATGTTGAAACAGCAGCACGCTTCAAACGGAAGCGAGGGGCATTTGGCCATTTAGGTGCAGTATCGATTAACATGAGTTGCTTACGAAGTTCAGATGAAATACGGTGATATTCTTCTTTTGGATTGACATAGTTGTCTTTTAAATATTGAATAAAATTACGTACAATGAGCCAGTCATTTCTTAAAGTTTTTTTCTCATCTTCCGAGAATTCATGAAAATGAAAGCCCTTTATATAGAAATTCGCATAATCTGCAGCCTTTACTGTTACGGGTGAATCATAATGGTAATAAACAAGTAGCATGTGTTCTAATTTTCTCCAAAAACTAGAGGTGTCAAATTCCTCACTTGTAATTTTATCTGGTGATACTGCAGTAATTGACATTGGCTCCTTTGCTTCGTAAATAAATTCACCTTGCTTTTTTGGGTTTCGAATACCTGTTGTTTTTAATTCTGTAGGTATTCCATCAACTAATAAATCAGGATTTTTATCCGAATCTGCTGGATAGCCTAGAATGGATTGTTCTACAACATCGCCTGCGATACCAGTAATTTTAGGGTGAGTAATTGTGCGATTAAAAACATTTTTAACATCTACGTCCCCAAGCGGTCTATTTAACACATTTTTTAAAATTGTTTCTAATTCAATCCTCTTAAATTCATGCAATGCCATTTTCAAAACTCCCTTATATAAACTTTAATTTTAGAATACGGTAAATTTTGTATTTAATCACGTAAATATGTCCAAAACATAATTGTTGATCTTTCAATCTTGTTCGTTTATAATAAAATTAAGATAGAAAGGATGTTCGTATTTATGAATAAAAACCTAAATGTTGTGGAATTATTCGCAGGTGTTGGTGGTTTTCGCCTTGGTTTAGAGAAAGCTGACAAAGAATTTTTTCAAACGGTATGGGCCAATCAATGGGAACCTTCAAAAAAGGCCCAAGATGCTTATGAATGCTATAAAAATCACTTTTTTGAAGGCGAAGTGAGTAATGAAGATATTACGACAGTGGCTGACAGCAAATTCAGCTCACTACATATAGATATGTTAGTTGGCGGTTTTCCTTGTCAAGACTACAGCGTAAGTCGCTCTTTGAATAATGAGCAGGGTATAAATGGTAAAAAAGGTGTTCTATTTTGGGAAATTAAACGTGTTCTTGAAAGCAGTCACCCTAAGTATGTATTATTAGAAAATGTCGATCGCTTAATTAAATCTCCATCGAAACAACGTGGACGAGACTTTTCCATTATGTTGGCAGTATTCCGTGACTTAGATTATGTCGTTGAGTGGCGCGTAATTAATGCAAGCGATTACGGAAACGCACAACGCAGACGTCGCGTTTTTATCTTTGCCTATAAAAAGAACCTGAGCTTTGCTAAAGAGCAGATGAAATTAGATAAAGAAAAGATTTTGTTTAAAGAAGGTTTCTTTGCACGTACGTTCCCAGTAACAGGTGAACCGTATAAAAATCGTCGTGCCTCTGTTAAATTGCCGAAGGATATCATTGAAATCTCGGATCATTTTGCGTTTGGTTTCCATACAGCCGGTATTATGATTGACGGAACTGTTCATACCGTACAACCAGAACCAATTCTAAAGGTTCCTATTCCTTTGAAGGATATTTTACTTCCAGAAGATATGGTTGATGAAGAATATTATCTAAATGAAGCAGCCATTGAAAAGTTTGGTTATTTACGTGGACCTAAAAAGATTGAACGAACTTCTGCTGAAGGTCATCAATATATTTATTCTGAGGGTGGTATGTCACCAACTGATAATTTAGAATTACCTGGTCGTACGATGTTGACAAGCGAAGGTACTGTTAACCGTAGTACACATATTGTAGAAGTAAACGGTCGTAAGCGCTTTTTAACACCCGTAGAATGTGAACGTCTAAATGGATTCGATGACAATTGGACGGAAGGTATGCCAAAACGCATGCGTTACTTCTGTATGGGGAATGCTCTGGTCGTTGATTTAATAAAGGATATGGGTGAAACTATAAAAAGCATTGATTTACAGGAGCAGGAAAATATTACACAAATAACATTAGGGATTTAATACACAGGGTTTACTCTGTGTATTTCTATTTATAGGTGGGATAAAAAATATGGAGTTTTATGTGATTACGTTTGATACGGATTTTTTTAAAATGAGGGCGGAAGTAATTAAAATAGATTTAACATTAGATGATATCTATGATGAATTGAGTACCCTTATAGAAAGTGATTCATTAGAATTTGTCGATTTTAATAATGAAATTGTAATAATTATTGATGAACAGGGGAAATCCAAAAAAGGCAATCCGGTGTTTAGAATAGTAACGGAAGATGGTATTACCCTAGATTTAGCAGGCAAGTTACTGTTTGCAAGAAATATCGAAAATGAATTCAGCACAGATATCAGTAGTATTAAACGCGAGGATATTTTTAATTTACGCCTCAACTTAGATATCAAGTTAATAGGAATGACTACAGGGGGATTATAAATGCTCTGTCCAAAATGTAATGGAATTCAGGATGTTATAAAAGTACATGCTAGCAGCACCATGATTATGTGATGTATCAACCATATGATTTTGAATCAACAATGAATCTAGTTCCAAATAATAAGGAATTAAAGTAGTAGCAGTATTACACTCGTTCAAAAAAGGAGGTGAGGTAAAGTGAAAAAGAAAGAACCATTAAAAAAGATTTATCTTGAAAAACGTAATTGGTTATCGTTTAAGAATATCCTAGTGTTGATTGAGCATGTATTAATACGCCCATTCGCAATTGGATTAGCGCATTATTTACGATAAACAGCAAAAGCAGCTGGTCGCACCCAGCTGCTTTTTTGTATAAAAAACCATTAAAAAAGATTTATAAGCTAATTTTAGCTCATTAAAAAAAGATGTCAACAATAACGAAGTAGTGGCTATATATCAAAGTGCTTGATATATCAATGATTAGAGGTATTAGTAAGCCTAAATAAATATTTTTCATAAAAAGAAATTAAAAATACCTTCGTTAGAATCCCTTTATATAGTAGATGAGTCTACAAATCTACAAGTAGACTCATCTATATGTATACAGGTCTACAAATAAATACCCCTAGAGCCCTTAACAACCAGCACTCTAAAAAAATAACTTCAAAAACAAAGAACTTATTTCCTTTCACCACAAATCCTTGCTATAATCTACTTGTCTACACATCTACAAATCTACATGTGACTAAAAGTACGTTTTTAAAATGAAGGAGGTAGTGAAGATGGAAAAAAGAGAAGAAGCAATCATAGTAACGTTCGGTAATTTCAAGGGGGGTACTGGGAAGACAACTAACAGTACGATGATAGCCTATGCGTTATCAGAAATGGGTTACAAGGTGCTTTTGTGTGATCAGGATCCTCAGGCAAATGCGACTACACTATTCTTAAAAACTAAAGCTTCAGTGACCGATGAAATCGTAACATTTAATAAAACATTGATGGCAGCAATTCAAGAGGAAGATTTGGGGCAAATTGTAACAGAGGTTAAAGAAAATTTGTATCTTTTACCGAGTTTTAGCGATTTTGCCTTGTATCCACGTTATCTTGAAAAGAAATTCCCTTCAGATACGAGTTCACGGGTAAAATATTTTGCTTCGTTAATTGAGCCATTAAAAAAGGATTATGATTTCATATTTATTGATGTGCCACCAACGATTTCTGTAATTACGGATGCAGCACTGTATGCTTCGGATTTTGTCGTTGTTGTACTCCAAACACAAGAAAGAAGTTTGCAAGGTGCCGAAGTATTTACAGGCTACTTACAATCATTAATCGATGAATACGGAGCGAGTTTGGATATTATCGGGATTTTACCTGTCCTTCTTAAAAATGGAGCAGCTGTCGATTTGGCAACATTGGAAAATGCCCGTGAAATATTTGGATCTGAAAACTTATTTGAAAACGTAGTAAACAATATGGAACGACTAAAACGTTTTGATATAACGGGAATTACGAATGATGATATGCATGATCGTAAAGTGCATAAAAGTTATGGAATTATCGCTGGGGAATTTATACAGCGTCTGGAGTCTGAGTTATCGGAGGTGACGGGTGTTGAGCAACTTACTCAATAACAAAAAGAAAAAATTATTGGATCGTGGGCCTAAAATTACCCCTGCCCAAGAGTTTACTCTTAACAATGTAGAGACAAACGAAATAAATGTAAGTTCGGTTGAACCCGAACCATTAAGAGTAGAAGAAAAACCGAAAAAAACAAAACAAAGCACGACAACGGTCCGTGTAGAAAAACTAACTAGGAGTAAACTTAATGCACTCGTTCAAATGGGCAAGGCAGAAACGGTAGATATATTAGTAGATATACTGATTGATGAGTATGTTAGTCATCAGCTTCTGAAAGATGAAAAGAAAACATATGATATCCTTTTAAATGTCCTTCGTAAAAAAGAGGAATTATAATCTTTAAAACACTTACTTAATACGTCAAAAGTAAGTGTTTTTTTGTAGCCGAGATTTTTTAATAAAGAATCAAGGTTTATATATAATGGAAAATTTATGTTAAAATGTTAAGTAATATACTTATACTATTATAGTTTTCACAAAATATGCCTACATTTGTTTAGGTCAAGGAGGATATAAATTGTTTGAGAAACTTAGAAAGAAAAAACAATTAGATGAGCTACCAGGAGTAGTAGAAATAGGCGAAATAAAGCTTAATGAAGAAGAAATTGAAGACTTAAAAGGAAAAGCTGAAGCAATGGATGAAGAAAAAATTCAAAACTTTAGTAAGCATTATTCAGAAGATGGGCTTTGGAGTAAGGTAAAGAGATACTCTAAAAAAATTGGCTCAACGGCAGTGTACGCCGTACTACTCCTTTACTTTGTCTTGCAAAAGGAAGAGGTACCTACGAAAACTAAAGCGATTATTATTGGAGCTTTAGGTTACTTTATATTCCCTATTGACTTGATTCCAGATGCAATACCAGGAGTAGGTTATAGTGATGATATAGCAGTACTTCTTGCAGCTTTATGGCAAGTAGCAATTTATATAGATGCTGATGTTAAAAATAAAGCCAAAGAAAAACTCAAAGATTGGTTTGGCGATGATATTGATACATCAGATGTAGATGATAAATTAGTTTAGATAAGATAGCAGGAATTTAAACTAAAAGGATTTCACGATTGGGTGCGTCTAGGTAGTAACCAGATTGAAGAAGTTTAAACTTTCGTATAATCCAAACTTATAAATACTAACTTAGAATCCATTTTGGCCCAAAATGGATTTTTCTATTTGTTTTTTGAGTTGAAAAGCTACTGTAACAAAAAATATTTTTTAAGCAAAAAAGTCTACTGGTATACTCATCTACATGTAGATGAGTATACCAGTAGACGCATCTATAAATCTACCAGTCTACACGAATTATAAAAACCTTATTAAATCAACAATTAAAACATATATAAAAGTCTACAAATCTACCAGTCTACAAATCTACTGGTAAACTGGTATACTAGTATATTTGTAGACTGGTATACCAATCTACAATGCTATGAAAACGCTGAAAAAGCCTATTGCATCTAGATTTTCCCATAGTTATAATGCAATTAACAGAACATAAAGACAAAACAAAAAAGCCATTCCCTAATGTCTTTAGCCGGACAAGGAATGACTTTTACACGATTAACAACTAAATAAGTAAGTGTTCGCAAATAACTAACCTATCGTCATTAATCTACAACAAAATAAAGTAGCATCATCAATAGATCGCTTATCTTGTTGCTATAATATAATCGTGTGCTGGTAACACACAATTAAGTAATTCAATATTATGTTTATTATAGCAAATTTAGACCTGATTTTCAATATTGTTATATTGAAAAGTGGTTTTATGTATTCTTTTTTAGGCTGCTTTTTTAAGGATGGCTATGGAGCCCACCTATTTAAAAGGAAAGCAATAGATCAGAGCTATTATGTTTATTAGCTCTCAACTATAAGTATCAACTTCATTACCTCTTTTAGAGGTTTATCAACGAATTTTAGCTATTTGCGTCCACTCACCTAATTATTCAAGGGAGAGGTCTGCGCAAATGGCTATTTTTTCGTATGCAACTAAACAAGATACACTAGCAAAAATCATTGAAACAATCATGCATGAAGGTCTGCTAACTTACCATCCAAAATCATCAGAAGCACCACTTGATTTGCAGTATAGAGCAAAGCAGCTGGACAAGCTCCACAAAAAGGGGGCTGTTTTTGCTGTGCGCGATAAAAGCCATTTTGATGGTGGTGTGAAAGGCTACATCATCACATCAAAGGAAACGCTCATTAAACAGGCAAATCAAATTTCACATTTCACCCCAAACGTATATCGCCGCTATTACTATGCCGATGACAAACGCCAAACAATTAAGGGTTTTGAAGAAGAAAACCTGCAGCAAATCAATGTATTTGTAGTCGATATTGATACAAAGGAATACAGCGTAAACGATATACAATTGGCTTGCATTGATGAAAGTATTGGCGCACCTACCCTCATATTAGAAACAGAGAGGGGTTACCAGGTGTATTTTGTTCTGATAAAGCCGATTTTTATATCAAATAAAAACCAGTTTCGTAGCCTGAGAGTAGCCAAACGCATTGCAGAAAATTTAAAATGCAGTTTAGCGAGTGTCGAAGCAGATACGTATTGTAATGACTTCGGTTTTTTCCGTATGCCAAATAACAGAAATGTGAAATGGTTTAACGAATATGCAATTTATGATCCGGCTGCGTTAATCGCATGGTCCCAGCGTAAAGATGCAGACAGGGGACGCCAGCTTTATGTAGTACCGCAAAAAACAGCTAGTCCTTCACTATTGAACACAGATTGGTTTCATCAGCTGCTCCAAACAACGGATGTAAAGGGTGAAAAAGGCCAAATCGGGCGTAACAACTATTTATTTACGCTTGCTTTAGTGTGCTATCAGGACGCGCGTGACCAAAGCTATGCATTTGATTTACTGGATCAGTTTAACTCACGCTTACGCACACCACTGCCAGTAAAAGACCTAAATACAATCGTTGAATCAGCATATTCCGGGCGTTACCACGGACCTAAAAAGGAATATGTTGAACAACTTATAGAACTATACGCGCCGCAGTACAAAGATATTAAAGTATCTTTTGGTCAAACAACTTGGTACAAGCATAAAAAAGCGCGCAAAGACCGTGAACGCAGCCATTTAGAAGAATGGGAAACAGACATCACGGAGTGGATAACGGCAAAAAAACAAGTTTCTGAGCCGTTTATTTGGCGTACCCAAAAAGAGCTGTGCAATGAAATCGGTATTTCAAACAGTTCTTTAAACAAGCTGCTGAAGCAATCTAAAAAGCTATTGAAAACAACTATAGGAAAAGGCCGTAATGCAAAAACAGGCTGGACCACAGTTAATTTATACATGGCGTACATCATTTGGCTGAAAAAAGATCTTGGCTCACGTTTTGTCTTTGGCATCCGCACGATGATTGAAGAACAAATCGATATGATGGAACATGTTGCTGGATATGGAGTACTCATAAATAAATTTAGAAAGCTTCATTTTGAACAGATCATTAATGAACAACTGACAATGAGCGGATTATTAACAGATACTGGTTAATTAAATACTCCACTCTGCCTATACATATTTCTAGTTTCCTATTTTTAAATTTGCGGATAGAAAGATATAGGTTTCTGGTTTAATTGATATTAGGGAGTGTATATTACTGTTTTTGGTAGGGGAACTAAGCCTAAAGCGGGAGGAGTTCCACAGTCCAGCTTGCTGGGCGAGGACCTTAAAACAAGGCTAATGGGTTATTTAAAGGTTTAGTATTTATGGACTTTGAATGATGCATTATTTAATAGGAGAGCTATGTAAATATGGGATTTGAAATTTATATGGATTCTTATAAGGATTGAACTTTTAAGAAAGGGTTTAAAGTATGCTGCTTAGACCCCAGCTGAAGTCAGTATTATAGATCTCATTTGTAAAGTAGGTATTTTTATCTTTTATTTGCCTTTTAGCAGTTTGTAAGAGTTGATGGCTTTTATATGTTACGTGAGTATTTTTTCCGATGAGCATATTGAAATAAGTAGGTATTCATATTATACGACTCTATTTTTATTTTAGGGAGTAGCGATTAGCTAGATAAGGTATTTACTATTTAAATTAGACTACACATAGGGGATAAGAAATTACCTATTTTATGTAAATATATGAAATATAAATAGGTAAAATTATAATTATTTTGGTATAATATAATGGGTATTATAGATTATTCAGTTAAAAAAGGAGTTATTATGAAGAAAATTAAACACTTAGCATTTGCAGTAATCACTATAGTAGTAGCCAGCATGGCAATAGTAAACGAATCACATGCAAACAATCTTGAACAAGAAGTAAATTTTGACCAACCTTTTGAGGTAAATATTAGTAAAGAATCGAAGTATTACAATTTTGAGCTTGAAAAGGATGGCCGCTTAGTAGTTGAATTGGATGCTGCAGGTAGTTCCTGGGCCGTTCTTGATATTGTAAAAGATCGTACTACTCTTAAACAAGAACGTATCTCAAATATTAAAGACAACAAAGAGTTTTCGAAATATACATATGACCTTCCTGCAGGGAACTACACACTTGTATTCACTGGGAGTTACCTCAATAGAGGGCATTATAACGTGGATTTAGATTTTACAACTTTTGCATCGGATGAAGTGCAACCGAATAATACAATCGATCAGGCGCAGCCAATTATATCAAAACAATTGGTTAATGGCTTTGTAGATGAAGTTAATCCTATTGATTATTATAAAGTTACATTAGACAAGCCAGCGGTCGTTGATGTAGAAATTAAGGGGTATTTAGACGGGTACACTTCATACAAATTATTAGATGCTGATATGAATGTAATTTTTGACAAACATAAAGACAGTACTTATACAGAATTTGCAAAGATGAACCAAACAACAGAAAAATTAAAACCCGGTGAGTATTTTATTGCTGTTTACGCTGAATATCGTTATTATCCTCGTGGCAAATCTACAGGTAAATATCAATTAATAGTAAATGTTAAGAATGAAGTAACAAACAATGCTATTACCAAATTTAAGGACTATAAAACAGGCTTATACTGGACGGAATCTTTTGCATGGGGCTTTGAGAAGAATGTTATTAATGGTGATACAACTACAATGAAGTTAAATATGAATAATAATATAAACGAGTCGCAATGGTTAGCAATGTTACTTCGCTATGCCTACGATGTTAAGGATGCTACTAAAGGTAAATGGCACGATCCTTATTACACTAAAGCAAAGGAATTAGGTTTAAAAGTATCAAATAAGCCTAGTTATAAATTAACTCGTGGTGAAGTTGCCCAAATGCTTGCTACAATAGCTGAAGGCAAGATTATGACAGAGCGAGAAGCGATATTATGGATGTTTGAAAAAGGGCTTACTACAGGCATAAATGTAGCTGCAGGAGCTACTTACGAGAACTTTAATCCTAAAGGGAACATGACGCGTGCACACGCTGTAACCTTTATGTATCGTTTATTTGAAGAACAATAATTAAACTAATAGTAACCAACTGTTTGTTTTGAGCAAACTCGCCTCAATTCGGTTGACTTTTTCTATGTTGGAAACCGTGAATATTTAAAAAAAATGGAACAAATTCTGTGTAGATATGCAAGTCATTTTCTTATTCCACAATTGGGTCATATTATTGAATAACATTTTCCATGGGGTAGCGTCAGAAAAGATACAGGTTTACAACGATATGAAATATACTATACAAATTTATATGCAAATTAAAGAACAAGCCCAGCAAGTATAAATGCTGCTGCATCAACGTTTGCACCTTTTATATAAAAAACTGTATAAACAATAGTTCTCACAAAAAGTCACGAATGTTAATTTAACAACATTCGTGACTTTTTAATGTGTTCCAAAACTTGCATTTGGGAACGTTATTAGAATTAGTATGTATACTTTATAAGGTATTAAAATAAAGTCGTTTTAATAAAATTCAATTCAAAAAGCCTTTTACTTTTTCAACTTCACCTATCAAACAAGAAATAAGTGAAATTACAAACCCCACACCTGATAATATAAGTCCAAATGTTACTGGTGAACCAGCTGATGCTAAAATAATTGCTATTCCTAATAATGAGATCGAAATACCCAAAAGAGATAAACGCATAATTAACCTCCTATTTTATGTTAAAATTGCTGTGGTTGAAATTTTCTTTTCAACGATGTAGATGAGTACATTGTCCAAACTATTATGAAACTGAGGAAAGACTAATATTGTGTAAAGGCATTGATGAATTTACACAATATTATTAAACATCCTTTTAAGTACCGTTCTTGTATATGGCTCCGTAAAATTTCGTCAATAAAATATTTTAAATTTAATTAGGGTTATGAATATGAATGGCTGGTCTGTTTCATTTTAGGTGAAAAAAGGTGTAGGGGGTTGGCAGAAGTGTTTCAGTTTATTTTTCAAAGGAAATTCTCATAAACGTTGGTGCTGTAAAGTTTATGAGAATTTAGTATATTTATCCAATTTATAAAGTGAAACACTTTTGGGACTTTCGATGTATACGGGGCTGGCAGAAGTGTTTCATTTTAGCCTAAAAAGGTGCATGGGTTTGGCTTTATTTTAATTTAAAGAAT
Source organism: Solibacillus sp. FSL K6-1126 (assembly GCF_038003445.1). Lineage (NCBI taxonomy): Bacteria > Bacillati > Bacillota > Bacilli > Caryophanales > Caryophanaceae > Solibacillus > Solibacillus sp. FSL K6-1126. The sequence goes on from NZ_JBBOPD010000002.1 coordinate 21,004, forward strand.
CTTAATAACCCTTATCATTTTTTTGAAGGGATACAACTAACATTACGGAAACTTTCTAAGCGTAGGTGGGACAATTTGTTGTCTTGGATTTTTTTTGTTTTCAAAACAAACTTTAGTATTCTAAGTATGGTTTGGAAACAAAAAAATAAAATGCAGAAGTTAAAATAGGGCAATCCCTGGTTTAATTTCTGCATTTTATGTATTAATTAGAAACAGAATCCCTATCAGTGACATGAGATATATGCGAATGGAAAACCATTCTATCGGCTTACCTGATTTTTAATTTCTTCTAATAATTCCTCGTCAGTATTAAAGTCTCCGTAGGCAATCGTAAATTGGAGTATTTCTTTGAAAGTTTCTAATGAAAGATTAATAGAATACTTTCCTTTGAAATAATTAAAATATTTTAATAAAGCTATTTGACCATTTTTAAAAATTAAACCAAAGCCCTTATTTTCTATGATTAATTTTGATAGCATAGATTGAGCATGCTGTTGATTTTTTGTATGATTTATTATGCATTTAACTAGGATATAATTTATCAGAATTATTTTTGTTGGGGGAGCTTTTTCAGCGAAAAATTCCAGTAAATTTTGGTAATTATTTTTTGTAAGTTGAATTTTATTTTCATTAATATTTATGAAAAATTGCGGTTCTTGATTTTTGAAAAACGAGATATTTTTAATAAAAGCGTCGGTAATAAACTTGCTTAATTTCGGGAAAAAAAATTTATTTAAAAAAATAGGAACTTTATCTCCTATTTTTATATCATTAAAAAAGAAATAATCATATGCCTTAATATATTCAGTTAATGCATGATTATAAAAAGTAACCATGTCTTTTTTATTTACATTACTTATTCTTTTTAAAAATGTATGTTTGAATTCAATAAGTATATTTAATCCTAAATTATCATTATCTTCCCCTAAATCAAGAAGTGGAAAATTAAGGTTATCGTTAATATAGTAAAGTTTGGGCCTCCCCTGTAAGGAAGATTCAATAAAATAAAAATCACTTAAATTTTCTAAGGATTTAAATTTGTATAAACAGTTCAATTTAAATCCTTCTATAGAAATGAGCTCAGCTTGAAGGATATCTCGATTTATTTCTAAGCTAAATAGATCCATTTCTTGAAATTTATTAATAGTTTTTAAAATGCTTTGTAAAATCTCTTTATTTATTATCTTTTTTTTATTACTCTGGTAAAAGTTTAATAAATGATTTAAATCAAATTCATGTATTATTTTATCATCCGTATATGTATTGAGAATTAATTGATGTAAAAATCGTTGTTCAATAGCTGTTAATCGATTAAATTTACTCCAGTCTGTTATATGGAGCGTAGGATAATCAATTACTGAGGAATCTTTAGATATTAGTACATGAGATTTTTCCGTAACATAATATTTCTTATAATATTCATCCCAAATTAAATAATTATTATTTATTAAATATTCAATAGCATAATCAAAAGTTTTAGTATTCATATTTATAAAACTGTTAAATACATATAAATCAATTACAATTGAAAAATCTACATCTGTAAAAATCGTAAGTTTATCTAAGATAAAAAAAGCTGTATTACGCATTTTAATCTCATTTTGACCAAGGTTCTTAACAAAATCATAGCTTAACTTTGGTTGGTCAATTAATGGTGAATCGTTTTTTAAGGTATTGTAAAACATAAAGTTACAGATGCCTCCTAGAATAGCTGTCGATTATCCAGATGAAAGGTCAATTAAAAATCTCTGGTAATGACTATCAGAATGTTTATTTGTATTACCGCAGTAAAGGTGAAATGAGTAAGTTTTTGTGCAATGCAGGTTAGTAGTGTAGCTGTTCCCATTATATGCAGAGACAGCTTTTTTCAGGTGCACGCACTATATCTGAAAAAAACGAAAACTTCATTTCTCCAAAAAAATCCTTCATACTTATTTTTGTCTAGCAAATCTATCCTATTTCTTTAGCTGTTTTTAATATGTTAATCATATTTATGACATCATCAAGTATTCTCATCGTTTCTTGGAGCTCCTGACTGTCTGTTACATGAAAATTAGTACTTTGCAAATTTTGAAATGAATTCATTTCTAGCTGTTCTAAGTTTCGTGGTAATTTAATATCAATTGAATAAAAGTAAGATGAATCATTAATCCGAAATAATTTACTTATTTTTGTAACTACCTCTTCTGTATGCCCTTCACCATTTAAAAACTTTAAAAAATGCTCCTCAAAAATATTCGCTCGTTGACAAACCCACTTATGTGATTTACCTATAGCTTCTAAATATGCTTGCACATTACGTATAGCAACTAACTCGTTCTCTTTCATCTTAATACCTCCTAGATATAAACAACATTCTATTTTCATCATTATTTTAAGTATTGATGATATAACATGTATATCTACTGATATATCAGATATACATGTTATATCGTTGTATTAGTGAGCCGAGATGCTAATATGATTTCGATTTAAAAGGCTTTTTGCCCCAAATTGCAATTAGGTTTCCCGCCAAAATTTCCACCAGGATTTTTTTTTCTCTTCCTCTGCAGCTAATTGTCTTTTTGTTTCCATTGATTCTTTTAAAGCCAACATCAACTTCTTATCTCTTTCATCAATACTATTTTCAATATAGTTTTGCTGCTTTTCTAATTGCTCCAACAGTTTCTGATTGAACTGCATTTGATTATTTTTAAATGTCTCAAACACTTCTAATAACTTACTGTAATCAGGGTTTGCTATAGGTGCTGTATCTGTTATATCGTCTATGTCAGATTCTAATATGGCTTTCACTGCTTGACTCAATGTTAACGATCCTGAATTTTTAAGCGTTACAATTTCCTTTATTACCTCTACATCTTTTGGATAATATACACGATGCCCTACTGAATTTTTATTAAATTCATAATGATGCTTTTGCATTAACGCACAATATTTTCTCAGCGTACTTTCCTGGACCCCTAGCATTTTACTTACTGTAACAGTGTCATAAATAAGCTCCCCACCAATTGTTGTATCAGATATATCCGATATAAAATTTATATTCGATGTATCAGACATAACATATCACCCCCTCTAATACATACAATTCGTAAAAACTCACTACATTCCTTTATAAATCGTTCTACAAATTAAGACATAGCAGATATAACCAGCACGTAGCCGAGCGAATAAGTGCGTTTTTTTGGATTAATTACTATCCTGTCATGTTGCTTTTCTCCTTCTGTAGTGCTATTTTGCATATTTCTTGTAAATTTAAGCAAACTCAACTAACAAGTAGGATTATCAAAAAGAAAGTGAATATAGTTAATACAGAATATCGGTTAACTTATTCATATATAACGTATTTTAAGTTAACCATAAGGGGAGAGCTTCTTTATATTCACTTGGGTTATTTACTTTTAATACGCCAGCCTTTTTAAAACGGGTCAATCCTTAGCAACGTTCTGCCTTGCTCTCACCATATCGTCATATGAAAAGCCAATTTTATCTCGAAAGGTTGTGCCATATCGAGATATCTTAGGTTCTATTTTCATTACTTTTACTTCCCTTCACATTTTTAAAGCAACAAAAAAGCCGACCTAAAATACACCTACTTATTACGTAGAATGTAAATTAGATCGGCGGGGGATTCCCTACGATTTGTATGCTGTTTTTATCCTAAATGATTGTATCATAATTATTATTTTATACAAATAAGGAATTTGATTTCTTGTGGCTTTTCAAGTGGGAAATCATTTGAATGGAGCAGACACTTTTATAAAGATAATTGAGAGTGTACAACTGCTGTTTAGACTCATCAACTAACCCCTTTTAGTAGTCGTCCCAAATATGCTACAAAACTATGCTGTGAATGGCTTACTGCTATAATTCCTACATACCCGGCATCATAAAGCATGGTTTTATCGTAAAAAACCGTACTTTAAGAGTAATTCGATAATCGGTAAAAACCCTACTTTAAGAAGCAATCATTTTTTTACCTATTTGCTCACGTGATTCTACTTTTTTAAACCTTAATTCCCTTGCTTTATAATTCCAATAAGTCTACATGTAAATTATTGCTTTTGTATTATCATATTCGGTTGTTGTATTAATTCTTTTAGACGCACATATAGGAATATTTCTTAAATTTATAAAGTGTTTCACTTTATGCGTAAAAGGTGCACGGGTCTGGCAGCGGTGTTTCACTTTGTTTTTTTAAGAAAAGTCTCATAAACATTGGTGCTATGCGGTTTCCACCGCTTTGGAATATTTCTTAAATTTATAAAGTGTTTCACATATATGTAAAAGGTGTAGGGGGCTGGCAGGAGTGTTTCACTTTGTTTTTTTAAGAAAAGTCTCATAAACGTTGGTGCTATGCGGTTTCCACCGCTTTAAAATATTTCTTAAATTTATAAAGTGTTTCACATTATATGTAAAAGGTGTAGGGGCTGGCAGGAGTATTTCATTTTCTATTTCTAATGTAGCTTTTTAATAAAGTTTGATTAAAAGTAAATTGCAAACGCTGATTTATACAGAAAGAAACTAACTGTTTTGAAACAAAGTTTGATCAAAGAATCGTCCCAAAATGAAATTTTGGTAACCAACCGCCTCATTCAATTGGATTAGGGGTATTGTACTGCTTGTGACTAAAGAATGCGTTAAGGATTTTTATTCAGATTCAACTGTTAATTTACTCCAAATAGAACCCCATTTTTTACTTCGTATTCGATTTGAATAAATAGTGTGTAATTCGAAATTTTGATTAAATGAAGGCGTAGGTCTAACTATTCCTTCAAATAAATCTGTCAAACCATAAGGAACCAATATTTCTATGTGATTGTTATTTAACGAACATAAACGTTTCCAAATCAAGTTTGGGGTCAACAGAAAAATCGGTAAACTTTGTTGTAGCGACGTTTACTGATTTTTTATTGGAACACGTATCCCCGCGCTCATATCCCATTTTCTTTGCAATGACTGCTGCAATTAAACCTATACGGAATCAATATGTTTCTTACTTTTGTCAGAACTACTCTTCCGCCAGCTTCCCAACTCTATTACAAGATTACATGCCTTGGGCGGTACCACTTCAAGCCACAATTGTGTTACATAAAAATTCAGCTTTCTGAAAAAACATCAGAAGGCTGGTCATTTGTAATGGGTGTTTCAGGCGAGCTTATTTTTTGAATTCGGGCTAACTTTTCTATAAATTTCTAAATATAACATTTATACAGCGGGTAAACTCTTAATAAACAATAAATTCCGGGTAAACCATACTTTTAGATTTAAGTAAGGGGTTAACAATATTTTTAAATTTAAACAGCAGGTAAATAACGGTTAAACTTATTGTTGAGAAATTAATGTATTATTAATAATACATTTGTATAAATTCACAGACCTACAAAATGGAATGAATTGTATTAAATCCTTATATACCAATGATTACAAAAAGTTTAAATATGGTTTAAGTTATTATTATACATTATATATACAAATAGGTATTTTTAGAATAATGATTTAAAACAGCGTGATGCCAGTGGTTTCAAAGGTGGCATCACGCGTGCGATACACTTCTTCTGTATTCAATGTCGCGTGAAATGATTCAATATACGCATAATCATAGGGACAACCTTTACGACTGTAAGAAGGCGTGATGTCATGCTGCTCCAGCTTTGTGCGAAAATCCTCACTACATTCCCGTATAAATCGTTCTACAAAATAAGACATATCAGATATATCAGGTATAACAGATGTAACTGATATATCCAGCACGTAGGCTCAACGAATAAGTGCGTTACGTTGAATTAAAAGGCATGAGCCCGATACAATATTGACCCCAGCCTAACAGGTTGCCTGAAATAACCGCGCCTAAATTTAGGAGGGGCACTACCGAATTGCTCCTGACTGTGAAATATTGAAAATGTATAATTACCGTCTAGTCGCTTTTCCACTTTTCCTCACAATCTATAATCTTAGGACATGTTTATATCAACCTTTCGTATATTCTTTTGAATATTTAGCCAGTATGTAAAGTAGAATTATAAAAAGGAAGGTGGAAAACATGAGTAAAATTCAAAAAACAGTCGCAAAGGAATTTGTAAAGGCAGCTATTGAATCGAGTAAAAGAAATGGAGTTAGACTTATTAGTGTGAAGCGTGTGAAGCAATAATTAATAATCGATGTAACCGGAACAATATTAGGATTGTAAACGAGTTATAGAGGGTTTCCTACAAGAAAAATACAAATTTACAACGTTAATGCATTCTTAATGGTCGAAGCTCCTTTGGATTACCAATTTACTTAACTTTTAGGGGTCGCTTCAAGTTTGAGAATGGGCCTCAAAGCGACAAACGTTGCTTACCAGGTATCGGAAAATTGTCGAGGCGATATGTGTACAATATATGTACATATATTGTACATATATCGATGACTTTACATGTACATATAAGATTATACATTTCTATGACAACTCTCATTAAACGTTCAAAAATACTTGTAAACGTTGATATGATAAGGTTCTTTATATGTACACATATTAGCGTTAATTTTAAAACATACATGTAAACATATGAACATATATGGTACATATATTGTACACATATCGATGACTATATAAGTACAATATTAACTAATACATTTTTGTGCCAACTTTCTATATATGTATTTCGAAACCGGAAATTTAGTTCAATTCAGTGCAAATGATTTAAGCAGCAAGTTTAACAGTGGGCTTTACATGGAGCCTCTGTGGGCATAATTCTCGCTTAAAAGGCAAAGCAGTAAGGATTTAACGCCCAAATAAGGGGATTGCCTGCCTTTCCAGAGGGGTTAAGCGGATCACTGGCTCAGTTAAGAAATAGCTCCCTATTGGGTTTCGATATACATTTATAAGTTTATGAATACTTGTAATCATTGAGATATTTAAATGTATAAGTGGTAAAAAATAGTTTTGCAATCGCAGAGTATTTCCAAAATTATATGTTTATTTTTGAGTTAATCAATATTTAAATAATGGTTAGTTTATTTTAGAATTACCATGTATGTTTTTATTAAGAAATTTGTATATAAGACAAACTTAAACCTTTGAATGACGAATCGAATTTCTTATATATCAATGATTTAAAAACGGTTAAGGACTTTTATACATTAAACATACAAAACCGGCTGTTGTGATGTAAATGATTTAAGAATTATTTAAATAACAGGTAAGAGGCTTTAATATGCAGCAATGGCATCCAATGCGTTAAATTTGGAGTCCGGCTAGAAAAATGCGAATTTACAACGTGAAGGGATTTTTCTGACAGGACCCCATTTAGTGCAGTTTCTAATCTCACCTGCAAGGATTTTTGGAGGTTCTTGCTACTCCTTTAACAAACTGTTTTAGAGAGTTATAAAATCCGATTGTAGGAGACCTGGTAAGCTATCATATTGTTTCATCAATCGAATTGGATAATGAAAGAGGCAGTATTAATAGTCGTGTATTAATTAGGTTCATTCTTCAATTTTCACAAAAGACCCCGCTGTAAAATATAGCGTAATTATTTAAAGCTCTTGTTGTTCAGATTGCTTCACAAGCGATAGTTCTCCTTCCGTAAAGTGTAACTAAGCAATTTGTTGTTTTGCTGATATAGGGGTAAGACAACCTGCTCCAGGTTCTCTGCTTCAGCAAGTTCCCTCCATTCTTTCTCACTAGTCGCAAAGATTTGTAGCGCATCAGATTTAACAAGATCGTCTAATGCATCTGTTACCCTTGAATGAGAACTACCGTATAGCAGTAATAAATTAATTTGCAAATTGTTGGACTCGCTTTCGTTAATTGCTCTTAGGCGCTGATATGTTTCTAAATAACGTTGCTGACTTCGAATATCCCCGTTATACATATACAGAACAAAGTAGTGTTTCTCTTTCTTCCCAGCTTGCTTCAGTTTAATAACTGCATCTGGGGAATAGACTGTCGGTTTCGCTTGTGGTAATAGTTCCTGTTCAGTTAAAACAGTTACTTTATAGTTAAGTGGCATTAACGCACTTTCTAAATTGAATAGCCACTGGTTCATAAGCATTTTTAAACCATATTCACTTAGTTGTTCTGAAAATGCTACTGTTAGATTTACAAATTCCTCGATAGCACTGTATCGAATGGTGAACATATTCAAGTTGTTCCCCCACTTTTCAAAGCTAGGAATACAGTTCTTTAAATATTTCATTCGGTGTGATTTGCTACTGCGATTTTCATCTGTTAGGAAATCAGCATCAATTGGTAGAAAGATGATGTGTGCCTGTAATTCGTTATTGTACTTTTTCACATAATTACTGGAGAACATTTTCTGATAACGGAAATACTTGTTTTTGATTACATCACGTAATTGCTTTCCTCCATCTACTTCAAAAACAAGTAGTTTGTTAAGGTCAGGAATCTCTAACAATAAGTCGGGGAAAATTTGGCCCTCATCATCGGTATAGTTTTTAAAAAGGGGATGTGTCGTACCTTTACAGATAGCGTAATCATCTTTGCCCAACTTCCTCTTTAACTGTAAGTCGAGCCGAGTTCCTAATGCAGCGATAGCTACACTGTGAGTAGTTGGTGCTTTAAATTGCCTTGTCTTCTCTAAAACAACTGTGTAATAAGCGAGTTCATGATCAGTTAAACGGTTTAATGAATATAGAATTTCAAGTGTACGTTTTGTAAACGTGTAGAAGATGCGTTTATACAGAAGGTTGAGCCCTTTGTATTCACTTGCATCATTTGCTTTTAGTACGCCAGCTTCTTTAAAACGGATTAACCTCTTTGCAGCATTCTGTCTTGCTCTCACCACATCATCAGTTGAAAAGCCATTTTTTTCTCGAATGACTACAAAGTAATCAACTAATTCGACAGCCCTTAAATAGGTGTACTTCACTATCTGTTCCAGTAAATCTAATTCAAATTCATGTAACAGCATTCTTGTATGAATACTTGTTTTAGGAACTGTGTAAATAGTTGTACCATATTGAGATAACTTGGGTTTTAATTTCATTACTTTCACTTCCATGCCTTCCTTTCAACACACAAAAAAAGCCGACCTAAAATACACCTACTTATTGCGTAGAATGTAAATTAGATCGGCGGGGGATTCCCTACGATTTGATATGCTTGTTTTTATCCTAAATGATTGTATCACAATTATTGTGCCGTACCAATATTGAGTTTTTTATTGGGGGATTTTTATGGGAGAAATCATTTATTAGGGAGAAACATTAGGAGCATTATTCAGTACAATTATTTGGGCTTTTGATTCCTCACCTAACCCCTTTTAGTAGTCTTTCCGAAAATACCTCAAAACCTTGCTATTATTGGATTAGTACCCTACTTCCTAGATTCGGGGGTTCTTGATGGGGGGATTTGCCCCTTAAACCCCCCCATCAAGAAGCGATAACTTTCTACTGTTTCCCCTAACCATTTTCATTACTGGCACATCAATTCCTATGCTTTTTTATTTCGATAAACGTACCTGTAAATTAACGGTTTTGTAGTATCTCATTCGGGTGTTGCGATAATTCTTTTATAGCATATATGCTATTTGAGTTAGTGAATTTTGAAGTAATAATTGCGGAATTTTAGCGTAGTTGAAGTGCCATACATCCCTGAGATTTAAGGAGAATATTAGTTCATCATAAATAGATAGATTTATTGCTGTTCTACATTATAACTTGAAGCTGTATTACTCATTATTCGTAGTGATTCAATTAGTAGCGGTAGTTTAAACCCTAGGTTATCTAAGTAATTTACCATCAATTCAACATGTCTCTTACTACTCTAATTAGACTATTTTATCCGGATAGGAACGGCAGGAAATGGATTCATTCAAATGATTATATGTACGGCATACAGCTCGCTATCGCCAAGTTTATTGCATTGGTTATAACACAAGCACCATAAAACCGTTTAATGAGATTCACCACCTACTCTAAATTTTGTATTCGCAACTGAAAACCATCCTTTATCATGTGTACACATGATAAAATTTTAGTGTTAATAAAACCGTAAAACTCTAATAAACGTTGATAAATCAACATTTATTGTGTGTACATACGTAACAATTAATTTTATAAAATTAACTTTATCATGTGTACATCCAATGTACATCCAATGTACAACCGATGTACACATGATAAGCCTCTCAGATGTACATATGATAAAATTTTATTGTTACTACAAACATAAAACTCTAATAAACGTTGATAAATCAACATTTATCGTATGTACATCGGATGTACATACGTAACAATTAATTTTATAAAATTAACTTTATCATGTGTACACATGATAAAGGGATATTTTAATAATATATGGTGCTAGGTTGATTGACGAATGGATAGATATAATTATAACTTCAAAGAGAATATTTGATCTGTAAGTACTACGAACATAATTTGTGTTAAAAGCTAAGGGGGAGAAGTAATCCTGTGCCGATTTAGGCCTATTTGGAATATTCGCGAATGGAAAAAAACAAAAGCAACAACACGGAAATAAATTTAGCTAGGGTTATGGGGTTATGACCGATGACTTAGCCGCCGTAATAACTAATTCTAGGGCGCTGTTACGTACTTCCTTGTTGATGCGAGGTAGTGGAAGAATACTTAGGAATGGAGCGGGCACATTCATATTATCCGACGCTATTTAACCTTAGTATTTAAAGGTGTCAATGAAATAGGGAATAATAACGATTAAAAACCGCCCCTTTGAAGTACAAGTTGTTTTGGTGTTCTTGTGTATTTTCTAGCTCTTGATCCGTAACTGGGGAGTGCTTATTCCCCTAAACCTCCCTCTAATACATACAATTAGTAAAAACTCACTATATTCCTTTATAAATCATTCTACAAATTAATGCACATCAGACATAGCTGGTATAACTGACATAACTGATGTAACTGATATAACCAGCACGTAGTCCAGCGAACAAGTACGTATTGTTGAATTAAAAGGCATGAGCCCGATACAATATCGAACCCATGGTAACCGAACAAACTAAGGGAATTTCTCAAGTTAAAAGTTACATGTCTATTCTTTGTGTTTACTATTGATACTTAAAGAGCGGTTAACCAACGGTTAAACTATTTAAGGAGTAAGGTTTGTATTTTTGTATTTTTATTCGTAGATACATATGTAATTACAATCTAAAGAAATTGACGAGTGCTTAATAAGTTTGTTATATCAATGATTTTAAAAAGTTTATAGAAAGTTTATATAAACAATATACATTAAATATGCAAACTACAGGTTTTAAGGTTTTGATTTAAGGATTAGTTGAAATTCAAGTTGCTCCCTCATTTTTTCAAAGCCTGGAATACAGTTCTTTATATATTTCATTTGAAACGAGAACGTTTTATTCGGATAGCAATGTTGGAAAATGCATTCATTCAATACTTATATGTACGGCATACAGCTCGCTAGCTAGAGGGAAGAAGCAATCCTGTGCTGATTTAGGCCTATTTGGAATACTCGCAAGTGGAATGCAATAGCAACACTACGGAAATAAGTTTAGCCAGGGGTATAGGGTTATAGGGTTATGACTGAGACCGAACTTAGCCGCTGTAATAACTAAGTCTAGGACGGAGTTACATACTTCCTTGTTGATATGGGCATTGAACCCCACTCTCTATAATTATAATTAAAAATTTAATTACTTATATAATTTAAATTATATAAGAAGAAAAAAAGTAAATATATAAATAATGAATAAAAATAAAATTAATTTGTATGATTTTTCACTTAAGAAATACCTGTAAACATTGATATAATCAATGATTTAAAAATAATTGAGTTTTGAATTATACAATATTTAAATAAATATACAAAAAATGCTTTGCAAACAGTTAAAAGAAGTAAAAAACATTAGTATATAATTTATACATAAACATACAATTTTTTTGTATGATTTTTCAGTTAAGAAATACCTGTATGCATTGATATATCGATGATTTTAAAAAAATTTAGTTTAAATTATTCAATATTTTTATTAAATATCCAAAAACTGGACACAATTAAAGAATATTGAGGAAATAAAGAAAAAGGATTTAGTTGATTTGTTATTAAAGTAATGAGGTTATTTAGTGTAACAATGATTTATAAAGCATACAAATAAAACCTAATAAACATACCCAAATGGCAATTAGGGTACCAATAAAGGATTCTTTTGACTCTTCTAGAAATATTGATTTATTAACTTTGGAGGTTCGATTATGAAAAATAAAAATAAGCAAGCTCTTATGTGGACACTAATTGCAAATGTATTATTGATGATTGGAATTATACGCATAGTATAAATAAACGTATATATACAAAACCATACAAAATAACATTCTCAAATAAAAGCTTGGTAACATTTCAAATAGCGACAAGCACTGTTAAATGATATGCTCCCCGTTAGATAGACAGATAAAAAAATAAAATCTGTTTATCGAATGGGGGCATTTTTTTGTCTAATAAAACATTTTCAATAGATACGAAGATTTTGGCTCTTAAATACTTGGAGGAAGGTCGTTACTCTGTAAGAGAAATTTGTCGCATGTTCAATGTGAATGTAAGGAACTTATATGAATGGCGAGCTAAATATCAATTCGGGGGCACAAACGCATTACTTCGTCCTGCAAAAAATAAAATCTATCCTGAAGAATTGAAAAGAAACGCCATCGAAGATTACTTAACAGGAAATTATTCAAAGCACGAGCTCGTGGTCAAGTATGGAATCAGTGGTCAAACTGTATTCAACAGGTGGTTAAAAAAATATAATAGTCATAGTGAATTAAAAGACTCGAATCAAAGGATGAGCCAAACTATGACTAAAGGAAGAAAAACCACTTTAGAAGAGCGAATTGAAATTGTGAAAACTTGCCTAAAAAATGAAAAGGATTATAAAAAAACAGCAGCTCAATATGATGTAACGTACCAACAAGTATACCAATGGGTACGAAAGTTTGAAGATGGTGGCGAAGAGTCTCTTGAAGATCGCCGTGGGCGAATGAAATCAGTGAAGGAACGTACACCCGAAGATAAATTACGATTAAAAATCCAACAAATAGAACGTGAAAACGAAAGATTGCGTGCTGAAAATTTACTTTTAAAAAAGTTAGAGGAAATCGAAAGGAGGCTTCATTAAGCAGAATTCGTACACAGAGTCATTATTTAGCTATTCAAGAGCTAGCAGAAAAAGAAAAATTTCCGATTGTATTACTTTGTCAATTGGCCAATGTCTCGCGTGCAGCTTATTATAAATGGTTAAATCGCCAACCGACATCACAAGAATTAGAAAATAAACAGTTAGTAACATCCATTGAGCACTTATACAAACAAGTAAACGGTATTTATGGCTATCGTAGAATCACGATGACAATCAATCGTCAGCGGGAATAAGAAGGTTTAAATAAAGTAAATAAAAAGCGTATTTATCGTCTATGCAGATTTCCGAATTACAGGCAGTTATTCGACGTCGTCCTAAAAAGTACCGTAAGGTAACACCAGATTACATAGCTGAGAACGTATTAGCACGTGAATTTACGGCTAAAAAGCCCAATCAAAAATGGTGTACAGACGTAACTGAATTCCAGTATGGGAACGGTAAAAAGGCTTATTTAAGTGCGATTATTGATCTTTATGACAAATCTATTGTGAGTTACAAATTAGGACATTTAAATAATAATGATTTAGTTTTCAAGACCATTAAACCAGCCATACGCCAGTTAAATAAAAAGGAATTTCCTATCCTACATAGTGATCGAGGATATCAATATACATCAAAAGAATTTAAGAGAATCATGGAGAAAGCAACTCTGACACGTATGTCGAGAGTCGGCCGCTGTATTGATAATGGACCGATAGAAGCTTTTTGGGGGACTCTAAAAGTAGAGAAGTATTATTTACACAAATTTGAGACGTACGAAGAGTTAAAAAATGCGATTGATGCGTACATAAAATTTTATAACAACGAACGATATCAAGAAACATTAAACGGCCTGAGTCCTATAGAATTCAGGTTTCAAGCCGCTTAATGAATTTTTATTATTTCCACTGTCTACTTGACGGGGTGCAGTTCATAAATCAGTGTTTGTCGCTGTTTTTTTTAGAAAATAACGCTCTAAGACGCTGCGAGATATCATTTTAAAGAGAACTGCTCAATTCACTCAATCTGAATGTTAACTACACCTGTATGGCGGAATCTTTTCCGAACAGTCAAGTATGGTTTTTAATTACATTTCTGTTGCTGGGCTAAAAAGAACTAAACAAAATGGATGAAAACAAACGACTAGTAGAAACATTTTCGAATGAAAAGGCTCAACTCCTTGCTGTTTCTGACAAAACCAAGCAAGAAATCGAGCACCGGCTTAAAACAAGCAGAACACAATTTTTCAGAAGCTGTAGCGAAAATCTCTAAACTGCAAGGGGATATACAAACAAATGAAAGTCAACATAAGCTGGCACTTGCTCGCAAAGACATTGAAAATGGCAAAGTTATTAACCGCGTTGAAGCGGAGCACCAGGAGAAAATTGCTATCATTTTTTGAACAAAAGACAGAACGTATCTCCGAATACATAATGAAAATGACCGTATCGCCAAGTATCTGATAGACGAATTAACGAACTTCAGGCAGAAAATGAACGCCTAGCAACGAATATGTAAAGCGTATTGAAGAACTACAAGCCGAGAGCGAACGTACCGTCGACTAATTATGAATCGGATTTGTTCTCAGCTTCGTTATATTATTGAAAGGGGTGTTTACATGGATTTAGAGCAGATATTAGACGAACATAGTGAACACTTATTGCGTATAGCCTATTACTACACGAAAAGTCTACACGCTGCAGCAGATATTGTTCAGGCTGTTTTTTATTAAATACTCGCAATGCCTCTTTATCTTTTCGTTCTCGCTAACATTTTTGTTTATGTCTAATTCAAAACATCCGTTCGCGAAGGAAAAGTAAAGGCAAAATTAAAAAAGTGCCCATAAAAGTTAGATTGAGTCTACTTTTTAGAGGCACTTTGTATGTATTTTACATTCGATAATTCTACAACAAGATTAGGATGTCAAACTAAATGAAAATAAATCATCGGAAATTTATTTTTTTATATAAGCTAACCATGTGGTTTTTGCTTAAATATGCGATATCTGTACAAGTTTTAAAGTAAATAAGGTTAGTTTGCCCAGAAGATTCAATCTTACTTATGTGATTTAAGTTAGTAATATAACTTCTATGAGTACGAATGAAATAATTAGGGTCAAGTTTGGTCTCTATTAATTTTAGAGGTTCTGTTGTTTTAATTTTTTTATTTTTTCCTCCGATGGTATTTATAAAAGAATATTTACCTTCTGCATTTATATAAGCAATATTCTTTTGTTCTATCAACTCAATACCTTTATTAACTTTAACAGCCAAAATAATATAAGACTGGTTTTGGTTTTTCTTATCAGTAGCGTTTAAAAAAGTATAAACCTTTTTTATACACTCTCTAAATCTTTCTTGACTGAAAGGTTTAATTAAATAATCAATTGCATCTATTTCAAAAGCCTTATGAGCAAAATCTTTATACCCTGTGATAAAAACGACACCAACATTCGGATATTGAATGCTTAGTTGTTCAGCAAGATTAAAACCATTTGAATCAGGTAAATTTATATCAAAAAAAACAACATCGGGAATTTTTTTTGATAATACTATTTTTGCTTCCTGGGCATTACTTGCTTCTGAAACTTGAACACCCATATTATATAGCAATTCAGCTACTTGTTTCCTAATTATTACATTATCTTCAACTATTAAAACAGAAAACATCTAATCACCTATTATTTCATTTGGTATAAATAAAAAGAATGTTGTTCCACTCTTTTTGTCACTCTCAAATTCTAGAAATCCATTATACTTGTTTAAAATATTCACGACAGTATATAACCCTATGCCTTGATGATTTTCTTTCAAGGAATATCCCTCACTTAAAATATTCTTTTTTAGGGATTGATCGATAAAAGAGTTAATATTGTTTACTGAAATTACTATTGTAGAGTTATACAAACTGTCAATTATAATAGTTACTTTCATCTCTGCCTTCTTTGAGTTAATTTCTTCTTCAAAAGCGTTATCAATAATATTTCCCATAACCTGAACAAGTTCATAGGACTTTAAGGGAACATTTGTGAGGGGATTTTTTATTTTAATTTCGAGTTCTACCCCATTTATTCGAGCATATTCACTCTTTGTTTGTAATAGTGCTATCAAGGATGGTTGGTCTAGGACCAATAAAGAGTAACTCATGTCAATATCAGTACTTAATTCTTTAAGATAAGATGAGGCTTCTTTATATTCTTCAGTTGAAATTAGATGCGATAACACATGTACATGATTCATATGATCATGTCTTTGGCCGCGTATAAAGTGTAAGAGTCGTTCAAGATTAGTCAAATTCACTTGTTCAGTATGTCTCATTCCTATTTTTTCTTCTTTTTTAATAACTTTAAATATAAAAAAAAGCATTGAAACCATTAGTATAATAGTCAGAATAGGTAATGTGGTTACTTCTGAACTACCAAAATACATCAAACATGCAATAATTATTTGTAGTAGGACAATATTAAAAATGGGAGATAAATTATTTTTATTATTTAATAAGCCAAACTTAATGTATTTTTTATAAAAAATAACAGTCAATATTGCGATTAAAGTATAAATGAAGAGTGAAAAGCCAATGAAAGGTAATTCGATTGA
Source organism: Solibacillus sp. FSL K6-1126 (assembly GCF_038003445.1). Lineage (NCBI taxonomy): Bacteria > Bacillati > Bacillota > Bacilli > Caryophanales > Caryophanaceae > Solibacillus > Solibacillus sp. FSL K6-1126. The sequence continues at coordinate 37,715 of NZ_JBBOPD010000002.1, forward strand.
AAAGTATCGATAGAAAAAAGTGATAAATAGAAAGCCAAAAAATTCAAACAACATTTGGAATGCAGATCTTATCAAAGTAATTAGAAAGGCATTCTTGTTTGAAAATAGAAAAATATATTTAATACAAAAAAAATGAAAAATTATATTAATAATCATTCTTAAATTTAAATCAATTACATAATAATATGTAAACGTTGTCACAGTAGAATAAATTAAGATAAATAAAAAAATATTATTAAGAGAGATTTGCTTGTTACTTCTAAAAAATGCAACTAAAACTAAGATGAAAACTATGTTTTCACACGTAGTTAAGAAAAAAGTAACCATCTATTTTATTTCACTTTTATTCCTATTCCTTAATAATAAGGGTATTTTTGGTTCATGTACTAAAAAAAAGCTGGCTGTTGTAACCTCAGATTTTGCTACAAAATAAAAGAAGGAAAACAAGAGTGTTAATAATTTTTTCACGTTAATTCACCTTTTTCTTTGAAATTAGGGTTATAGATTGAACTAGAAGTGATAACTGAATTGCGATTGCATATTCTAGTGAATCTCTTATTAAAATTAAAGATGTTAATATACATATAGTTAAATAAAAAATAGACAGCAGCAAGTATATAAAGTTCTTTTCGGCAAATGGTCGATTTTGATTAATTAAAGGTCTATATACTAGTAAAATAACAAATGAAATCACCGAAAAAGAAGGGAGTATTAATGTCCAATTTAAAAGATATGTACTAAGGGTTTCGGCTAGCAAAGATAAAGTGGACAATATTCCCATAGAAAATAAAAAACAAGCCATATAAGACTGGAAATGAAAACCGCCGGATACTAATCTAAACAATATAAAGGCAAGAGAAGTACACATTAACAAGCTTAGATTGCTTAATAATAGTCCAATTAACACTAATGTAAATACTTTAATTAACCCTTTTATAATAACTTCGATACCATATTGGACTATTTCAATATCATTTATTCTATCAATTGGACAACAAATTTTTTTAGAGAGTTTGTAAGATAGTTCTTCTATTATGTAAGACACATCCTTATACCTTTATAAAATTATATAATAATAATAATGCATTTTTTGTTAATTCGCTACAATATTTTACATTTTTTCCTCTCGTATCATAAAAACGTTTATTCACCCCCTGTTTCTACCCTTTCACTTCCAATTTGTGGGAAGTATTTATTTTCTTTGCTAATATGAGGTTGTACATAAGAAAAGAGGTGAAAAAAATGGAGGAATTAGAAAGAGAAGCAATGCAATCAATTAATACCCTTTCAGACGAAGAACTTGCCAATATTACTGGCGGTGCTGGTTCTGGAGTAGTTAAAACTGCTACATCTGAATGTTACTTAGGGACAATAGCATTTATCTGTTGTTTAGGTAGAGATTAATTTTAAAAAAAATGAGATAAAGAATATAAGCTTTGGCTTTATTCTTTATCTCTTTTTAGATTTTCCACTTTCAAAAGGGAGAGAAAAATAAATGATAACAGACAAGAGAAATATAAAAATAGAAGATATTTTAAATGAAAATAATTGGGCAAATGCATTATTTCTACACGAAAGGAAAAAATGGAGAAATACAAACATTAATTCGGATGAATTAAATAATTGGAGGAATCAGACAGGCTTACAAGATCAATTTGTTTTCAATAAAAGACTAGAGGCAGATTTATTAACATTAGAAGAATTCGAAATGATAATCTCTTTGTCTAAAAATAATCTACCCTCAGATTATAAGCATACCGAGTGGTTCATTACTCTTAATCAAATCTTTCAGAGTAATAATGATTATACTAATCTTGAAAATATCTTGAAAAAAACTGATGTTTCTTCTGTTCCTTTTATTGAATTTATGAAACCTTTTTTGCAATTTTCTTTAAGCGAATCAATAAAAATTTTAAAGCAAATAGGTATTGATAATAAACAACATAGTGAAAATATAATAGTTTCTATTATGATAGCTAACATTCGAAATATACTACAATTATCAGGAAAAACTTTAGTATTTGAACTAAATAAAAGTAGATTAATGAAGGAACTAGTAGGCATTAGCTCAAAGGATAGATATTATAATTTTATTAAAAATAAAATTACAACTTCAGAAGATATACTTAAATTTTTACTGGAATATCCAGTTCTGGCAAGGTTATTATGTGAAAAAGTAAAAAAAACTACTTTCTTTATTTTAGAATCTGTGAGGAATTTTTATAAAGATTATACTCAGTTATATAAGCAAATGGGTATTCAATCTACTATGATAAAATCTATTGAGATGCTCGGTGATACCCATAACAATGGCAAAAATGTAATCCTATATCATTTAGAAAATAATCAAAAGTTAATATATAAGCCACACCCGGTCTCAGTTGATATTGCCTTCCAAAGCCTTCTTGAATGGTTTAACTCGAAAAAAATTAATAAACAGTTTAAAACGATGGAAATAATTAACCGACAAAGTTATGGGTGGGTAGAGTTTATTCATCATGAAGAGTGTGATAATCGTGATCAGATTCATAGCTTCTATGAAAGGCAAGGACAGTATCTTGCTTTATTATATTTGCTAAATGCGACAGATATTCATTATGAGAACATCATTGCTAAAGGGGAGCATCCTATAATAATCGATCTAGAGGCACTCTTTCATAATAATACTCTTTATAGTGATAACACAACTGCAACGTACAAAGCATTAGCAGATTTAAATAACTCTGTAATGAGAACAAGTTTATTACCTATTTCAATTAGAAATGTAAATGATATAAAATTGGACGTCAGTGGTCTTGGTTCTCAAGAAAATCAAATGATGTATGCTTATAAATTTGTTAACCTTTGGTCAGATGAAATGAAGATGGAAAAATCGGTGGTTCCAGTTAATAAAAAGAATAATCACCCTTATTATAATGGAGAGAGGTTTAATAATAGTGAATCTTTTACTAAGGATATTGTCAAAGGATTTAAAAATACATATGAAATTGTTCTAGATAAAATTCAGGAATTTAATAAAACTCGAGGTCCTCTTGATATATTTAAAACTACAGTAATTAGAAACATTGTTAGAGATACGCAAACATATAGTACCATTCTTGATGAAGGTAGAAATCCCAAATATCTTAAGAGTGGGCTAGAAAGAACCAAGCTTTTTGAGAATATGTGGAGATCAGCTTCTAGGTTCCCTGTTTTATCAAGGGTAATAGATTCAGAAATTAAAGATTTGCTCAATGAAGATATTCCTTACTTTTGGTCTAATCCTGAATCATCTAGGATGTATGATCCAAGAGGAAAAATCATATCTGATTTCTATATTCAGGACAGTTTTTCTAAAGTTATAAGTAATTTAAATAATTTTAGTGAAAAAGATTTGAGCAAGCAGATTGAACATATAGAGAATGCGTTAACAACTGTAAAAAAAGTTACTGAATTAACAGAAGATGACCATTATAAATCTATTACTCCAAAAGTTCATCCTAAAGCTCATTCTCTTTATAGTAAAAAAGACTATTTATATGAAGCAATAAAAATTGGCGAGAAATTACTAAACGATGCAATCTGGGGTGATGACAAGAAAAATATTACTTGGATTTCGCTAGGAATTAACGAGTATGAACAGATAGAATACAAGCCAATGGAACTTGGTTTATATGATGGTCTAGTTGGAGTGGGGATATTCTATGCTTATTTGGGAGAGGAAACAGGTAACTCTGAATTTAAAGATGTTGCAAAGAGCTGCTTCAACAGTGTATTACAGGAGTATTTAGATATGGGCGAGAACGTGGTCAGTTCATCTGCATTCCTTGGTTATTCTTCAATTATATATGCTATAAATAATTTTTATTATTTATGGAAGGATAAGGAGCTTTTAGCTATAGGTAATAAAATAATTGATGGTCTTTCTACTAAGGTTAAGAACGATAGAATGTATGATTTTTTGGGAGGAAGTGCAGGAATAATCCCAGTAGTCTTAGATTATTACAAAATCTCTGGTTATAATAAATGTTTAGAGTTAGCTATTATGTATGGCAATCATTTAATAGAGAATTCAAGAAGTATGACGGAAGGATTAGCCTGGCTTCAAGTAAACCGAATAAAAGGTAGACCTTTAGGTGGCCTTGCTCATGGAAACTCTGGTATCGCTTACGCACTTTTAAAATTATACGCATATACAGATGATGAACGTTATAAAGAAACTGCTATTAAGGCAATTATGTATGATAACTCTTTATTAGATAGAAATGAACAAAATTGGATGGATTTGAGAAATATAGAAAATACGGGTGAAGTTCACTACCCTGTTTTTTGGTGTAACGGAGCTCCTGGTATAGGATTAAGTCGTTTATATTCTCTAGATTATATAAATAGTAATGAATTAAAACTAGACTTGACTCTAGCTATAGATAAAACAGTATCTGATGGTTTTAATAAAACGAGCCACTCTTTATGTCATGGTGACTTTGGAAATTTAGATTTTCTTCTATCGGCTGCCATTAAACAAAATGATCCAGAACTATTAGACAATGTATACGCTAGAGCTAACATGATACTAAAAGAGCAGAGATCTACTAATTCGCCTTGGAAGTGTGGTATACCAGGTAGTGATAAGCCGACGCCTAATTTATTTATGGGGCTTGCCGGAATAGGATATACAATGCTAAGGTTACATAATGTAAAATTACCTTCAGTATTGATATTAGAATCTCCAGAATTATCTATAGAGGAGAAGGAAAAGTGGAACAGACTTTAGACAATATCCCTCGAAAACGAAGGGTTCCTTTTATTGAGCAAATGCAACAGACGGAATGCGGTCTTAGTTGTTTGGCAATGGTACTGTCTTATTACTCGTATGAAGTGAACCTTCCCGAATTACGAAAAAAAACTGAAGGGGGACGTAATGGAACAGATCTTTTAACATTAAAAAATTTAGCAATTAGCTATAAATTAGATGCCAATGGTAAAGTTGTGCCATTAAAATTACTACCATCAATACAACTCCCAGCAATTCTTTTTTGGAATAAAAAACATTATGTTGTTTTAGAAAAAATAGAAATAGGGTCAGCAACAATCGTTGACCCTGAAATTGGTAGATTAACACTTAAAATGACCGAATTTCAAGAAAACTATTCAGGAGTCGTTTTAAGTCTATTTCCTTCTAAAGATTTCACAACTAGAAAATTAGATAAAAAAGAAAAATATTCATATTTTAATCAATTCTTAAATCAAAAAAAATTAGGTATTAAAATATTAGTTATATCTGTGTTATTACAATTACTTGCAGTAACAGTACCTGTTTCGATTAAATATATAGTAGATAATATATTAAAAGGAATAACTTTAAATACTATTAATGTAATCGGAATATTCGGTATATTAACTTTTCTGATATATTATGGATTCACTTTATTACATGGAGGTCTTCTAGTTAAGCTTCAGAATAATTTAGACATTAATTTAATGAACAGATTCATATCTCATCTGATGTCTTTACCTTATAAATTTTTTGAAATGAGGACAAGTGGAGATTTAATATTAAGAACTAATAGTAATGTTATCATACGACAAATTATTTCGAATCAATTGATTACTTCATTGATTAACATATCTTTAATAATAGTTTTGTTAATATATATGTTATCACAATCAGTAAAGTTAACCTTATCAGTACTTGTCATTGCATTTTTACAAATTGGAATAATTGCGTTAACTAAGACAAAGCTTAAAATGATGACTCAAGCTGAGCTTTCTGCTCAAACAAATACAAATGGATTTATTACAGAGGCTATACATGGTATATCAGTTATTAAGTCTTTAGGGATTGAAAAAGAAATGTATACTGATTGGTCAGAACTGTTTAATAAACAAATTATCTCTTCAAAAAATAAGTTACTTTACCAAAATAAAATCAATGCTTTGATTAGTTCACTTATGTTTTTGGCTCCTTTAATAGTTGCTTGGTTTGGTTCTATCCTAGTGATTCAAAAAGAAATAACAATTGGGACATTATTTGCCTTTCAATCATTAGTAGCTATTTTTTTAACTCCTTTTACTTCTATGGCTACATCATTTAGCGAGATTATTAGAATCGGTACACTTTTAGAAAGAATTAGGGATATTTTGGGTACAGAGAGTGAACAACAACTTAATATGAAAAAAATTGAAAAGCCAAAAGGAAACATTTCTATTGAGAATTTAACTTTTGGATATAACGATCGAAATGAAATTATAAAAAACATTAGTTTTAAAGTATCTAAGGGACAAAAAGTAGCCTTTATTGGAAAATCGGGTTCGGGAAAAAGTACATTAGCCTCATTACTTGCAGGGCTTTACGAACCAAACTCTGGCACAATTAAATATGATGATGAAAATATTCAATTTTTAGATAAATCACATCTTAGAAAACAAATTGGTATGGTACTGCAAGAAGACTTTTTATTTAACCGAACTATTAAAGAGAATATAATCATGCATAATAAGGATATTACGCTTAAGGATGTAGAAAAAGCATGTCAAATTGCTCAGATTCATGAAGATATTCTAAATATGCCTATGAAATATGAAACAATTATCTCTGAAACAGGAACGAATATTTCAGGGGGGCAAAGACAAAGAATAGTTCTTGCAAGAGCACTTGCAAGAAATCCTTCAATTCTAATTTTAGATGAAGCGACTAGTGCTTTAGATACGCTCACGGAACGAAAAATTAGTGACATGTTAGATGTATTGGATTGTACTCGTATAATTATAGCTCATAGACTGAGTACTATTATTAGCGCCGATAAAATTATTATTATTGATGAAGGACAAATATTGGACCAAGGTACTCATGAGGATTTGTTAAGTAGAAGTGCTTATTATAGGGAGTTTTATAATGATAAATCAGCGGAGTTAGTTGGTTAAAGATGAAAACTATGTTTTCATCTTTTTTTTGAAAAAGTTTATAATTACAAAAATTAAAAGTTAAAGTATATACTATATACAGTTTTAATTTTGATGATAAATTTTAAAATATACCCTTTTGGAGGTGGTTTTTTGTCTAAATTGTTGCTCGTTGATGATGAAACAGGATTGTTAGAAATGCTCAGTACTGCCTTGAAAAAAGAAGGTTTTAATAATATAGATACAGCTAATAATGCTAATGATGCTCTTCAATATGTGGAAAAATATGATTATTCCGTTATCGTTTTAGACGTTATGTTGCCTGATATGGATGGATATACATTGTGTTCCAAAATAAGAAGCAAAACGAACGCACCTATTATGTTCTTAACTGCTCGTTCTACTGATTTAGATATTCTTACTGGCTTGAATGTAGGAGCCGACGATTATATTACTAAACCCTTTAAACCGTTAGAAGTTGCCACCAGAATAAAAGTTAAAATTAGAAGAGAACAACGATATCGTGTTTCAAGCTCATTAGAAAAAACTGAATTCAAATTCGGTCATTTAATCGTTAATCAAGATACAGCTCAGGTGTTTGTACACGAAAAAGAAGTCCACTTTACAGCAAAGGAGTTTCAGCTACTATGTTTCTTTTGTAAGAACCCAAATTTTATTTTTAGTCTACAAAGTCTATATGAAAAAATATGGGGAACAGATTATTTTAATGATACCAACTCTGTAATGGTTTATATCAATCGTATTAGAAAGAAAATTGAATTAACCCCCAATAACCCAGAAATTCTAATTAACATAAGGGGTCTTGGATACAAATTTATACCCCCGGGGAGTAAAAATACGTGAAAGTAAGAATGAAACTTATTTTATTATTACTACTTAATTTGTTCATATTATTTAACATAATATACTTATCATTTGCTTTAATTAATTCTCTAAGCTCTGACATTCTCACCATGGTTACCAAAAATCAGGAGTTAAGAAATTCAGTTAATAAAAATATTGAAGAGTACCATACACTTATTATTTTTGTATTAGTTATATTTGGATATGTTTGGATTTTAAGTAATCCACTAATTCATATTCTAGAGTGGATAACCCTATTGGGTAAAGATCGGTATGAAGAGCCTATAGATAAGGGTGGATTACCTAGAAGCATCTCAAAAAAGAGGAATAGGTTAAAATATTCTTATATATTTTTTAAAAATATAATAAATAATCTGCAGTATTTAACAGATGTATTGAAATATAACAAAGAAGAAAGGGAAAAAATTGAGAAGAGGAAAAAAGAGTGGATAGCCGATATCGCCCATGATTTGAAAACACCTCTTTCCTACATAAAAGGATATTCTTCTATGTTATTGACGAGTGATCAGTGGACAAAAGAAGAGGAAAAAAGGTTTCTCTTACAAATAGAAGAAAAAGCAGACTACATAGAAACACTACTAATGAACTTGAACGATGTATTCAAATTTGATAATCAATTACTAAACGTTAAGAAGGAACAACAAGATATTGTGAATTTTGTAAGAGAAATTCTAATTGAATTTGCTAATGATCCTATGACAGATGGGTTTTCCATTCAATTGGTGAATGACTATAACGATTCAATTATCTATAATTTTGACTCCTCTTTAATCAAAAGAGTCCTACATAATTTACTAATTAACGCTATTACTCATAACCCCCAAAAAACTTGTGTAGACATATCCATTACTAAGGATGATCTCTTCGTTTTAATAACTGTAAAGGATAATGGCGTGGGAATAGATCCCAATACTATTAGGGACGTATTTAATCGTAAGAATAAAATTAATAATAATAAATTACCAACGGGCCTTGGAATGTCCATTGTAAAACAGTTTGTAGAAGCCCATGGGGGTAACCTGTCAATAAAAAGTGAACTAGATAAAGGGACTTCGGTTATCCTCTATCTACCTATAGAACTCATTTAATAGTAGGAATTTAGGTTATATTAAGATTATGTTTAAGTTAATTTAATTTTCATCATGTACAGTATGTATGAGGTGATAAAATTGACAAAAATTATTGAAACGATTGGTCTCACAAAAAAGTATAAAAAGACAAGTGTGGTTAATCAGATTGATCTATCTATAGACCAAGGGGATATTTATGGATTTTTGGGACCAAATGGAGCAGGTAAAACAACTACAATACGTATGCTGCTGGGTCTTATTAAACCATCAGCAGGGCAAATTAATATTTTTGGTAAAGACCTAGCTACAAATAAGATAAATATATTAAAAGGAATTGGCTCTTTGGTCGAATATCCTTCTTATTATGGTAACTTGACAGGGTACGAAAATCTAGAAGCCATTAGACGTTTACTTCGCGTACAAAATAAAAACAGGGTATTAGAAATTTTGAAGACAATTGGATTAACTTCTGCAAAAGATAAATTAGTTAAAAATTACTCACTAGGAATGAAGCAACGTTTAGGGATAGGAATAGCACTTTTGGGTTCCCCAAAGCTATTAATCTTAGATGAACCTACTAATGGATTGGATCCTTCGGGGATTCAGGAAATAAGAGAATTAATTAAAAAGCTTCCGCGCGAGTTTGGTATTACAATTATGATATCAAGCCATCTACTTAGCGAGGTAGATCAAATGGCCAATAAAGTTGGAATTATAAATCAAGGTCAACTCATTTTTCAGGATCGAATAGAAGAGTTAAGAAGAAAAAGTGCACCTAAAATACAGATTAAAGTTAATAATCCTTCTTTGGCAAAAACTATACTAAATAATGACGGCTTGGATGTAACCCTTTCTTCTAATGGAGAGATTGTTATCAATGAAAATGATGATAGTAAGGTTGCCTATATAGCTAATCAATTGTTCCGCCAACAATTAGATATTTACCGTATTCAAGAAGAAAAACGTTCACTTGAAGCCATCTTCCTCGATATAACAAGAGGGAAGGAGACCATTTCATGAAATATATGTTGGCTTCTGAGAAGCTCAAATTGAAAAGAACTTTTTTAATACCTATCGCTTATATTTATCCTATTGCGTTAATTTTATTATCTTTATTGGTTGTGGGACTTCAGAGAGACAACTTGGCTGCCAATCATAATAATATGTGGGAATCAATGGTTGTAGTCGTTCACTATTTGTATATGTTTACTATACCCTTAGCTATTACTGTCGTTATTTCAAATTTAATCAACCTAGAACACCAAACTAATTCTTGGAAACTTTTATATTCATTACCAATAAATAAATCTAATTATTATTTTATTAAATTATTTTACATTCTATTTCTAAGTTCAATATCCGCTATAATCGTTTTCATAGGTCTAATTGTAATAGGGAAAATTTTGAATTTTGATGGAGACATACCTTTTTTATTATTGCTTAAAGAAGCTTTCTTTCCAATCATTGGAGCGCTACCTATTATTACTTTCCAGTTGTGGTTATCTTTGAAGTTTTCTAATCAGGTATTTCCAATTGGAATTGGAGTTTTTGGCGCTGTATGTGTGTTTTTTTTACAAACTAATAAAACTACCTCATTTATATTTTGGGCCTACCCAGCAATGATGTCGCCAGTAAAACAAATAATAGAAAATGGTTCACTTGACCAGATAGTAGTAAATAATGATTTAACCCTATACATGTTATTGAGCTTTTCTTTTACGCTTTTATTTATGTTGATAGGATTAGTTCATTGTACAAAAAAACAAGTGAATTAGGAGGACAATACATGCTATTTGATTATATTTTGTTTGAATTTTTCAAGCTCAAACGTCAAAAGATATGGCTGTTAATCATTCTTGTCCCATTTATAAGTGTACTATTAGGATTTGGTAATTTTATGGGTAATTATAGTGTATTAATGGACCAATTAGGTGACAATGCTTGGTTGGAGGCATGGACTCAAATTACTCTTTTTTACGGAATTATCTTTCTTCCTATATCTTCAGGACTATTTGCAGCTTTGATATGTCGTACAGAACACTTAAATGGTGGTTGGAAACTTCAGTTTTCTCTTCCATTCCCCCAAAAAAACATATTTTTTTCAAAGTTATTCATTGTACTTACTTTGATTCTTTTTATGCAGGTTTTCCTTTCTATTTTCTATTTAATAGGTGGAATGATTTTAAATATTGAAGATTCTATACCATGGTTATTTTTATTAACTGCTGTTTTCTTAAGTTGGGTGGGAACATTCACCTTATCTACTATCCAATTATGGTTATCTTTTAAAATTAAAAGTTTTGGTATCCCATTAGCAATTAACATTATGTTTTCACTCCTTGTTTTTGGCGCGTATACGTCTAAATTAGGTATGCTTTATCCGTGGGCTCAACCTTCTTTTGCTATTTCATCTCCAGATGAAAGTCCTGTTGATTCCATGCCAATTTTTATTGGTGCTATTCTTCTAACTTTCCTCCTTACTTTAACAGTTATAACATTAAAGTTTGGGAAGAGTGATTTAGAAAACTAACGAAGGATGAGGAGGTTTAAAATGACAGGAAATAACATCAGTGATGATAAAAAAATTATTACAATTTTCACTAGAATTACTGTAACTTTACTCTTTTTATTATCTCTTTATTACATTGTGTGGTCAGCAGTGAGAGCAGAGGACTTTTCAAGCATTATTGTTTATCCTTCTGCAATAGCACTAAGTATTCTTGCAATTAAGAGAGTTATATTAAATAAAAAATCATACATTCTCTATGTTTTGATAGCTATAGTATTATTTATGGTAGGGATATTAGGTATTAATATTTCAGCACTATTTTACTAGATTATTCGATTATTCTTTTTATTAAGGATCACTTTTTATTTATAAGTATCTAGTAATCAGAAAGCTGTTAATTGATGAATTTTAACACAGGTATAATCCTCTAAAAAGGCTGCATAGCAGCCCTTAGACTGTAGACAAACTCGAAGAAATTCGAGTTTGTCTACAGTCTTTTGTAGCTTTTTAATAAAGTTTGATTAAAAGTAAATTGCAAACGCTGATTTTATACAGAAAGAAACCAACTGTTTTGAAACAAAGTTTAATCAAAACAGTTGGTTCTTTATTTATCGAGTTTGTTTTTTATAAAAAAGTTTGATTATTTGGGGATGCGAATATTCAATTAAAGCGCCCGATTGTGGAATAACGAATGCCGTTACAAGGGTTACAAGGTTATGAACAGCAAACTTCCCAAACAACGCTTTGGGAATGTTATTTAAGTAAAAAATAGTATATTGTTTAAGGAAGAGAACAATATACTGCTGCAAAAGGAGGTTAAATACATTTTTACAAATAAATATATACGTCCGTTTGTATATCCAAGTCTTTTGTTTATAGGTATGACTATTTTAAATATTTATGAAGACAACGAGATTCATTGGGGGGACAATCTTTTCCTCTTCCTTTTCACATTAGTTTTCTACAACTTAATTTTATTTTTGCTTAAACGGTTTAAAGAAACACCGCCTTCAAAATAACTTTTTATTTGTTGAATCATTCGAGTAATACAATTCCATACATAATAACGTTCCCAAATGAAAGCTTGGGAACGTTCGATCAAGCAGCTAATACAAAGTGTTAGCTGCTTGTTATTTAATTAGATTCCCAACCGACGCTTTGGGAAGATTATTGTAGTTAAATAACATAATTTAGTTGAATTATCCTACAAATAAAAATATGTGTAACATTAGGACAATTCTACACGTCTATGTTTTACGAGGGGGAAGTGTATGAAAAAGGTATTAATTTCTTTATTAGCTGTAGTTGTGTTAGTAGGTGGGATTTATTTTGTACTTAACCTTAAACCACCTAAACCAAGCATAACTATTGAAAATAAGACTGTAGAAGTAGCACAAGGTTCTTATTGTTGGGGTGGGTTTATTAAATTTGAATGTGTTGATATGATTTCGCCACCAGATATTATTAAACGTCATGGACTTAAACCCGTTGTTGTATCACCTGGAGCTGAATTAAAAATGGAATTTAATCGTAAACCACTAGAAAATACGTTGGACGCATCTATATGGTTTAGTAACGATGAAATAGAAAATGCCCCATTAAATGACAATGTATTAGTAGTGCCAAAAGAAAAAGGTGTTTATATTTATAGTGTTTCTGCAAATTGGGAAAAGGGAAGTTCGGGTTATGTCTTTGTAATTGAAGTTAAGTAAGTTATTTTTGGGTACGTTTTTTAAAATTATTAACATAAATTGGTAAATAAATAATTTAAAGAGTAGGGTATAATTTTTGTATAGTGTTTAATTAGGAAGAGGTTCGTATGTTTCAAAATTTTTTTGAGAGAGCATTTGTAGTGGCACTACATTTATTAAAATGGTTGTTTATACTATTAATTTGTTGTGGTGGGATTATTATCGGGCTTGTATTATTAGCGATTTTGGGTTTTGATATACCTGATATGGAGCCATTCATAAATATAATTGCAATACCTCTAATGTTATTTGGAAATAAAATTTCGCTAATAATATTAAATATTATTATTGCTGTTGTTGTTATTGTGAATCTTTTTATTTTAAGAAAAAAATTAGAGGAATAAAAATTTACAAAGAATACAAATCTATACAAATAAGTGTTCCCAAATCAAAGTTTTGGGACACATTAAAAAGTCACGAATGTTGTTAAATCAACGTTCTTGGCTTTTTATGAGAACTATTGTTTATACAGTTTTTTATACAAAAGGTGCAAACGTTGATGCAGCAGCATTTATACTTGCTGGACTTGTTCTTTAATTTGCATAAAAACTTGTATAGTATATTTCATATCGTTGTAAATCTGCATCTTCTGCATCTTTTCTGACGCTACCCCATGGAAAATGTTATTCAATAATATGGCCCTCTTGTTGAATAACAATTACTTGTTTAGCAACCTTCTACAGTTACTTCTATAATTACAGATCATCAATTGTATCAAAGATTCTTGAGTAGGCATCTTGAATATTTTGTTCATTTACTATGTCATTATATAAACCATATCCCCAATACTTTTTACTCTTACTATCGTAAAGATAAGCATAAAAACCTGAGTCAACATCTGGATAATTTTCGAAATCAGCTTCTTCACTAATGAAAGGAACATATCCTTTTTGTGTCTCAATAAATAGGAATGGTAGAGGACTGTTATTATAAACAGTTGCATATTGCGCTTTATCTGCTTCTTTTAGATTTTCCTTTGTAATAAATACAGCATCATAGTGTTCTAGGTTTTGCAAATCAGTAAAATCTATAGCTGTAAATTTTATATGTTCTTCTCTAACTTTTGGTTCTTCACCAATAATACCAATATGTAATGGTTTTCCGATATAGGGTTCTGTTTCTATATTTTCATTCTGCTTAGAACAACCGAATGCTATAAATAGAATTGAAATCACTAAAATTGGAAGATTCACTTTTGACTTCATATTTTCACCCCTTTTAACTAATAAAAGCTTTTTTTAAGTATATTATTTCATCAGTTTAAACTTTAACATATTTATCCAAAGTTAGAGAAAGTTTTTCATCAATATGGCCCTATAACCGAAGATGGCGCAATTCCTATTCAAGAAGGTGCTGCACCCCAAAAGTTAGAGTAAAAAACTAACCTTTGGGGTGATTTTTTATGACTAAATTTAATGAAGAATTTAAATTGATGGTGGTTCAAGAATATTTAAGTGGCTCACTAGGGTATCGAGCGATCGCGAAGAAATATGAAGTCGGTGCTACACCGTTAAGGAAATGGGTACGTGCTTATAAAGAGTTTGGGCGTAGCGGCTTATCCGTTAAGAAAACGAAGCAGTTTTATTCTGTTCAATTTAAATTAGATGTATTAAACTTTATGAAACGAACAGGTGCTTCCCATCAAGATACTGCAATTCACTTTAACTTGAATGATCCAACTTTAGTTGCCAGTTGGTATCATCGGTTTTTAAAAGAAGGGATAGAGGGCCTGCAAAGAAAATCAAAGGGGCGCCCGTCTATGTCTAAAAAACAAAAGTCAACAGCGAATAACCAAGAAAAAACAATGTCACGTGAGGAGAAGCTAGAACGCGAAAATGAACTGCTTCGTTTAGAGGTGGCGTATTTAAAAAAGTTGAAGGCTTTTCGGGAGAATCCAGATGCCTTCCTCGAAAAGCCCAAGCAGCCATCGCTTTCGAACTTAAACAAGAAGGATTTCGATTAAAAGATATTTTAAAACAAGTGAATATTCCAGAAGCGACGTATCATTATCATATCAAACTGATGGAAAAAAAGGACCCAGACGTAGAGTGGAAAGTCTTGATTTTAGAGACTTTCGAAAAACATGAAGGTCGATATGGCTACCGCCGAATTCATGCGGAATTAAGAGTGCAAGGACATACAATTAATCATAAAAAGGTACAACGAATTATGAAAAACCTAGGGTTAAAATGTGTGAAATTCGTACGTAAATCACGCTATAAATCCTATAAAGGAACAGTTGGGAAAGTTGCTAAAAACCTTTTGAATCGTAGATTCAGAACGTCATATGCCCTTCAAAAATTGGTGACTGATGTAACTGAATTTAAATGTACAGATGATGAAAAATTATATTTAAGTCCGATCATGGATTTATATAATGGTGAGATTATTGGGTTTAGTATGTCAAAACGGCCGAGCCTAGATTTTGTGTTAGATTCACTTAGACAAGCACTTCCAATTATTCAAAAGCGTGCAGTATATAGGACAACAATTCATTCCGATCAAGGATGGCACTATCAACATAATACATGGGTGAGAACATTAAGACAGAACAGGATTTTTCAAAGCATGTCTCGTAAAGCAACATGCGCCGACAATGCGGCCATGGAGAACTTCTTTAGCTTACTAAAACAGGAAATGTATTATGGAGAACAAATCATCTCTTATGAAGCATTACAAAAGACAATAAATGAGTATATCAATTATTATAATAATGTTCGTATTAAACAAAAACTGGCCGGCATGAGTCCGGTAAATTACCGAAAACATGCCAGCCAATTAGTTGCATAATAAAAACTCTAACTTTAAGGGGTCACTACCGAAAAGCGCCCGATTGTTGAATATCAAAAAATGTTTAAACAATTAATCTTTAGTAGCGTATTATTTAAACCAGCCTCTTCTCTTAAACCAGATAAACATTGATATTCCCGTTATCCCCATAAGTCCAAGCGTAAGAAAATAACCATATTTCCACGTTAATTCAGGCATATTTTCATAGTTCATCCCATAAATCCCTGCAATAAATGTTAAAGGAGCAAAAATGGAAGTTATAATTGTCAGAATTTTCATTACTCTGTTTGTTTGATGTGAATTCAAGGAGAGATAGCTGTCTCTTATATCAGCTGTTAATTCTCTATCTGACATAATTGTGTCTGATAGTTTTAAAAGATGGTCATAAATATCAGAAAAATATTCTCTTCTTTCACTTATTTTAATTAAATGATGGGAATTTAACATACGGTAGAGTAAATCCCGCATCGGATTAACTGTATGCATTAGATTTAATAACATGTATCTTGTGTCGAATAGTTCAGTCATTAGGAAGTTCATCGATTTATGATTTATGTTATTTTCAATTTTGTCTAAATCATCTTCAATTTTATATATTATTGGAAAGTAATTATCTACAATTTTGTCCAAAGTTCGATAAAATACATAAAAGGGGACCCATTTTTCAATGTTCTTTTGCAACACCCTTTCCCATATCTCATCAACTTCCTTTGATGGCTTAAGATGGAATGTGACAATGAAATTTACTCCAACAAAAAAATTTAATTCTTCTTTTATAATTTTTTTTTCTTCTTCTCGAACTATATGTGTAACAAAAAAAGTATAGTCATCGTAATAATCTAATTTTGGACGTTGAAGTCTATGTATACAGTCCTCAATAGCAAGCGGATGAAATCTAAAAGTATCTGCTAAATGTCTTATTTCTTCATCAGTTGGTTGATTAAAATCCACCCAAAACCATTTATAATTAGAAAAATTAATATTGCTTATAGAAATTTCCGTTT
This sequence comes from Solibacillus sp. FSL K6-1126, assembly GCF_038003445.1. Taxonomy (NCBI): domain Bacteria; kingdom Bacillati; phylum Bacillota; class Bacilli; order Caryophanales; family Caryophanaceae; genus Solibacillus; species Solibacillus sp. FSL K6-1126. Next base: position 54,606 of record NZ_JBBOPD010000002.1, read on the forward strand.
TCAAATTATTCTCATCCGTAATTCCAATGAAGTTAATCACTGTATTAACACCTTCTTAATAGTTATTTAAATATCATTCATTTCTTTTAAACTCAATTGTATTATTACTAAAATAAATTCAATAAAATAAAGTGTTAATCCTTTTTGGACTAACACTTTCATCAATGATTTTAGTTTAAAAAAACCTTTTTTTCCAAAATATCACTGCAGTCAAGCTTGATAAAATGAAAGAGATAATGAGTGCGATAAAAAAGGAATATGGGTATTGTTGAAATGGAATTGAAACGTTCATACCGTAAAAACTCGCAACCATTGTTGGTAAAGACAAAATAATAGTAATTGATGTTAAGAACTTCATAACGATATTTACATTATTTGAAATAATAGATGCAAAAGCATCCATCATTCCACTTAATATTGAAGTATGTGTTTCAGCCATTTCAATTGCTTGCTGATTTTCTATAATGACATCCTCTAACAATTCCTGATCATCTTCATACATTTTTAAGTAATTGCTTTTCAACATTTTTTGCATTACAATATTATTTGATTTTAATGAAGTTGTAAAATACACTAGACTTTTTTCTAAATTTAGTAATGAAAAAAGCTCTTTGTTTTTCATGGATTGATGTAGTTCTTTTTCAATTGCATCTGTTTTTTTGCTGATTTGTTTTAAATATTTTAGATATGAAGTTGCCATTGAATAGAGGATCTGGAATGAAAATCTTGTTCTTTTATAAGTGAAAAAATTCTTAACTTTATTATCTGAATAATTATGAAAAATCGGATTGTCTTTTAAGCAAACAGTGACAAAGCAATTTTTGGCTATAATCATTCCCAATGGTATCGTGTCATAGATAGGTATTTCATTTTCATCCTTTGACACCAAGGGAACATTCACAATAATTAGAATGTTGTCACCGTCTTTTTCAATTCTTGAACGTTCTTCTTCATCCAACGGATCTTTTAAAAATTCTAAAGGTACTTCCAATTCACTAGAAATATCAATAATTTCTTGCTCGTTTGGTGCTATTAAATTAACCCAACACCCATTTTGAATTTTTGTTATTTCTTGAAGAACTCCTTGCTTATTGGATAAGTAAATCTTTAACATTGGTAAAACCTCCTCATTGTTCAGGAAGTCAAAAATCTATACCATTCAAAGTTGAATTTTTAACAGTTTTCAAAATTCTACAGAATAGTTCATTTATGTCTTCCTTTTTACCAGAATCCGGTTCTGGTTCGTTACAATTATGACTACTCATAAAAATTCAACTCCTTATCCTAAATAAGTTATATCCTCACATATTCTACTTTGTAAGTGTATAATTGTAAACAAAATATGAACCTGCAACGTTAAGGAAACATTTTTACAACTTTTCAAAGTTTAACCTAGATAGATATTTAGGTGTTGTTCAACAATAGGGCCCTTAAATGCAAAAAGAGCCTTTCCTTATTCAAGGAAAGCGCCCGATTGTGGAATAAGAAACCCTGCCTACCAACAAATATTTTCTTAATACCTCGCAAATATTAAATAGGAATTCAATAGATAAACTCTTTAAAGGTAATTTCGTTATGTACACCATTCATTACCCGAGGTATTAGGAAAATTTCTTTTCTCTTAATTGCTTCTCTCAATTCAAATCCAAATATTGGATCTCCCTTTTTTTGAATTACTTTTCCTAAGAAGGAATTCGAACTCACTTTTAATATTCCAAATTGATCTAACCACCAGTACATACTTTTATTTAAAAACACTAAAGGTAAAGGATAATTTTTTACTAATTGCTAAGTATGTTTCTTTTTCCTTTGATAATTCTACTGCGATTTGAGCTCCACTATTTCCTCCACCTAATTAAATCAATCTATGCGAAACGTAAAGAAACGGTTGAGCGTGTCTTTGCGGATGCGAAAGAAAAGCATGGTATGCGATGGACAACTTTAAGGGGCCTTAAAAAATTGTCAATGCAGGCGATGCTACTTTTGTTGCCATGAATTTGAAGAAACTTGCCACATGGACTTGGCAAGGGGCTTAATAGAGGCATATTTCCTCGAAGAGGAGACTCTTTTACAGAATTCCAGGAACTAATTTGATAAAAGAAATGACAAAAGGCATCGAGAGACGGGCTCTCGATGCCTTTTGTCGACAATCTGACCCCACCCTTTAAGTGGAGTAGAAGATTTATTTACCTTAAAATAATGACTGCTATTCCAACTACAAAACAGTAGATTGAAAAGTAACCAAGTTTCCCTCTTTGCATAATATTAATAAACCACTATAACAAAAAATAGGAAGCAACTAAAGAGCAGTATGAAGTTCAATTACATTTACTGTATCCACGTACAATCACCCCTATCAGTTGCTGTTCTTTTTTGTTTTCCTTTTAACATAAATCGCCACTAAAATAATGAACAGCACGGCCAAGATTGCATAGGCGATGTTCGAATATATGTTCATATAATTGACAATATCATGCCATGATGCGCCAACTGCAGCACCAACTTTAGTCAAGACAACATTCCAAATCATAGTTCCCACTGTAGTAAGAAGGAAAAACAACCAAAAATTCATACGTGCCATACCTGCTGGGATGGATATTAAACTTCTGATTAAGGGAATAAATCTACAAAAGAAAACAGTCCAGACTCCATACCGATCAAACCATGACTGTGCCTTATAAATATCTTTTCTGGTAAGGCGTAAAAGGTGCCCCCATTTGTCCACAATTTTTTCGAGTCGATTTACATTAATTAACATTCCAATAGCATATAGTACAACAGCACCTGCCACTGAACCTGCAGTCGAGGCAACAACTACACCTAGAACACTCATATTTGTTGTTGTGGTCATAAAACCGCCAAAAGTTAGTATGACCTCTGATGGGATAGGTGGAAATATATTTTCTAACATAATTAAGAGAAATATCCCCATGTAGCCATAACTATTCATTATTTCTGTAATCCAATTTTCCATAAACTCTCCTTTACTTTGGTAAGATCTAAGTTTGTAGTAGTAAAAAGCAAAATCTTAAAAGCCACTATTAAAGTACCAAATAAGGAAGAAAACTTTACTGGTACAATGATTCAAAATTTTTAATGTCTAGTTTATATTTAACCACAAATTTGGAATCATGCACTTTAACTTCCTTTGCTATCCTTTTATAAATAAATCAACAAAAATACTTGTTCTTATAGAGAATTTTTTTCATATTGTTTCTCTTTATACATTTGGAAGAACCAAATGGCAACAGTTAGCCATATTGCACTAGCAAAGTATCCTCCGATAATATCGCTCGGATAATGTACCCCCAGATAAATGCTAGAGTTCGTTAATCACTAAAATCCCCCTCATCCAATTTTCACACAAAGAAACTCACAATAAATCATTCATAAGTCCAATATTGACAGTGCCATCAAACTTAACTTCCCCAAATGGTCGTTTGGTAACATTGCATAAAGTGATTTTATTCCACAATATGGTCCGATTGTAGAATAAGTAAAAACCAGCATTTTATAAGGTATTTTATCGAATGGATAACAAGTAAGTAATTTATTCTAAAAATTTTCTCTAATAAATTATAAAACTCAGCTATCTCACAAATAGCTGCTATAGATTCTATTTGTTAAATAAATCTTTAAAGCAGTACTAATTATAACCCCCTTCCGATTCATGTAAAAAATGTGATTAAAGAGCCTTGTAGGTGCTTCTATAATATCATTACTACTTGGCTTGCTTCATTGCTTCTTTTAAATTCTCAGCAAAAATATGTGGTGTATTAGCATTACTATAACCTTCTACAATTTGACCTATTAATTTCCCCGTTGAGTCCAGGGTGTAGCTTGTAATAGACTTACTTTTACCTGAAGCAGATGTATACCATAGGTCCAATTTGTCACCATTAATCATGGCTTTCACAGCTCTAGCTGTATTAGAAACTATCTCATCTATCGCAGCTTGTTTGAGTCCGCCAAATGTTTTTTCAGATCTATTAACGGTTGATTCAGAAGTGAATTTTTCTTTATCAGATAGTATTTTTGAGTTTCTTCCGAAACTTTTTTTATTTGCTGCAACAAATCCTAAAACTGTTGTGACTACTAAAGGAATAATTACTTTTGATATTTTCATATGGGTATCTCCTAAACGTATTAGATTTTTCTATTAATCAATAATACCAACCTGAACTACTTTATAAAAGACTAGGTGATTACTTTACTCAACAATATGGCCCTTAACTGAAAAGGACCCCTTCCTAATTCTGAACTGCACCCCAAATGTTAGACACAAATCTATCATTTGGAGGTGCTTTTTATATGACAAGGATTACTTTTGAACAAAAATTGGATACGATTTTTCGTGTTGAAAAAGGTGATGAAGGCATTACTTCAATTGCTAGGTCACTCAATTTCACTAATACTGAATTGATACATTTCTGGATTGGCAAATATAATCTTCATGGACCAGAATCCTTGAAAAAGAGCTATACACGTTATTCTATTGAAGATAAACTATATATACTCAATTATATGAACGAGAATAGGTTGTCTGATATAGAGACTGCAGTACATTTTAATTTGCCTACTCCAGGTACAATAAGAAAATGGCGAATTAGTCTCAAAAATGTGAGTGTGGATACCCTATTTCTTAAGGAAAAGGGGCATAAACAGTTGAAAAAAGACAACTCAAAAAAAGGTAAAAATCAAAACTTTAAAGAGGGTTCATTAGAGGCATTACGAGCAGAGAATGAACAGCTACGTATGGAGAATGCATTTTTAAAAAAGTTGAATTCCTTAGTTCAAGAGAAGGAAAAATTAAAACGAAAGACTTGGCACAAGTAGTATTTGAACTAAGGGATCAATTTAGTATAAAAGATTTAATAAAGTTAGCCGGCATTAAGCGTAGCACTTATTATTATTGGACAAGTCGCTTTGACCAACCTGATAAATATGAGAATATGAAATCGGTGATTTCAACTATATATCACGACCACAAGGGACGGTATGGTTATCGTCGTATAACGTTAGAATTACGCAATCAAGGCTTCCTAATTAATCATAAAACTGTTCAAAGACTTATGAAGGAAATGGGTTTAAAATCGCTTGTACGTATTAAAAAATACCGTTCTTATAAAGGTAATGTAGGTAAAATTGCGCCAAACATTCTTAGTCGTAAATTCATTGCGACAAAACCAAATGAAAAGTGGGTAACGGACATAACTGAATTTCATTTATTTGGTGAAAAGTTATACCTCTCCCCAGTACTAGATTTATTTAATGGTGAAATCATTGCTTATAATATTCAAAGCCGACCTACATATAAACTTGTATCGATAATGTTAGATAAAGCTTTATTTTGCTTATCCGAAGGAGATGCCCCTATCTTACACTCGGATCAAGGTTGGCATTATCAAATGAAAGAATACTCTAATGCCTTAAAACAAAATGACATTACCCAAAGTATGTCTCGTAAGGGGAACTGTTTAGATAATGCAGTAATTGAAAACTTTTTTGGCCTATTAAAATCGGAACTCTTATATATGCAAGAATTTGAAAGTATGAATCACTTCAAGCTTGAACTTGAATTGTATATTGAATATTACAATCACAAACGTATTAAAGGAAAATTAAAAGGATTGAGTCCGGTACAATACCGAATTCAATCCTTCCAAGCTGCTTAACTTAATAATGTCTAACTTTTTGGGGTCACTTCAATTCAAGGAAAGCGCCCGATTGTTGAAGAAGTTGTTACGGTTGGTATGCCCTCTACCTTTTACAGAAAAAGGCTTTAATTTATTAAATATAAAATTATACTTTCATGGATACGGACTATACTAAATAAGGGTATACTAGACGTAGATCAGAATATTATTCTTATTTAATATTAATCTTAAATGCAGCTGGGAGGAATGTAATTGGATATCTCTTTATTATTGGAATATGGTTGGGTATTATTATTGTTAATCGGCTTAGAAGGATTGCTTGCAGCAGACAATGCCCTCGTTTTAGCAATCATGGTTAAACATTTACCTGAAAAGGAAAGACGACGGGCACTATTTTATGGTCTCGCAGGTGCTTTCATTTTCCGTTTTGCTTCATTATTTATCATCACTTTCCTAGTAGACGTCTGGCAGGTTCAGGCTATTGGGGCTCTCTATTTACTGTTCATTGCAATCAATCATATTGTAAGGAAACTATACTTTAAAAATAAAGGACCAAAAAAGGAAAAAGAACAGAAAAAATCTGGTTTTTGGGGTACGGTTATAAAGGTCGAATTGGCGGATATTGCATTCGCTGTTGATTCAATCTTAGCGGCAGTAGCTCTTGCAATGACGCTACCTAATACGGATTTACCGCAGATTGGTGGCATGGATGGCGGTAAGTTTCTTGTAATATTTGCAGGCGGGTTAATCGGATTAATTATCATGCGGTTTGCAGCAAACTTTTTCGTGAAACTCCTTGAATCCAAACCAGGACTGGAAATTGCAGCATTTGTAATCGTTGGATGGGTTGGTGTTAAACTTGCCGTATTAACTTTAAGTCACCCTGACGTTGGTGTCATTTCTTATGGGTTTGCCCATTCCCTTGAATGGAAGCTAATTTTCTATGGCGTGTTAATTGCAATTGCACTAGCAGGTTGGTTTTTATCTAAAAATAGTACAATAAAATCACCTAAACAATAAATTAATGCACAAATTATAAAATACTTTGAATTTGTCCTAAAAGATACCAAAGATTCACTCGACATAAGAAAACGTTGCAAGTTGACAAAAAGAGCCCGCTACTATTTAGTAACGGGCTCTTATTTATTTAAATTAATAAGTGCTAATTATATTTGATTCACTCCTTAGATATACTTTTGTACAACAAGCAATAAATCTGCATCACTCCCCCAAGAAAAAATGTTGCTCCACAATATGGCCCTATAATTGAATAAAGCACTTTTCTAATTCAGAAAAGCGCCTGTGGAATAATGAATGCCATTATAAGGTTATGATCAGCTTACAATAACATCCCAAAGCGATATGTGTAACATTAGGGGAATTCTACACGTCTATGTTTACAAGGGGGGAAATGTATGAAAAAGATATTAATTTCTTTATTAGCTGTAGTTGTGTTAGTAGGTGGGATTTATTTTGGATCTAACCTTAAACCACCTAAACCAACCATAACTATTGAAAATAATACTGTAAAAGTGGCACAAGGTTCTTATTGTTGGCGTGGGCTTATTAACGCACAATGTGTTGATATGATTTCGCCACCAGATATTATTAAACATCACGAACTTAAACCTGTTATTGTATCACCTGAAGCTGAATTAAAAATAGATTTTAATCGTAAACCTCTAGAAAATACGTTGACTGCATCTTTATGGCTTAGTAACGGTGAAACGGAAAATGCCCCATTAAATGACAATGTATTAGTAGTGCCAAAAGAAAAGGGTGTTTATATTTATAGTGTTTCTGCAAATTGGGAAAAGGGAAGTTCGGGTTATGTCTTTGTAATTGAAGTTAAATAAGTCAATAACGGTCCTAAATCAAAGTTTGGGCAGGTTGCAAAAGTCGAAAACGTTAATTTTTGATATGCTCCCCATTAGGTAGACAGATAAAAAATAAAATCTGTTTGTCGAATGGGGGCATTTTTTTGTCTAATAAAACATTTTCAATAGATACTAAGATTTTGGCTCTTAAATATTTAGAGGAAGGTCGTTACTCGGTAAGAGAAATTTGTCGCATGTTTAATGTGAATGTAGCTAGATTATACGAATGGCGAGCTAAATATCAATTTGGGGGCACAAGCGCATTACTTCGTCCTGCGAAAAATAAAATTTACCCTCAAGAGTTGAAAAGAAATGCCATTGAAGATTACTTAACAGGTAAGTATTCAAAGCACGAGATTATGGCCAAATATGGAATCAGTGGTCAAAATGTATTCAACAGGTGGTTAAAAAAATATAATAGTCATAGTGATTTAAAAGACTCGAATAAAAGGGTGAGCCAAACTATGACTAAGGGAAGAAACACTACTCTAGAAGAACGAATTGAAATTGCGAAAACTTGTATAAAGAATCAAAAGGATTATAAAACAACGGCAACTCAACATAATGTGACTTACCAACAAGTTTACCAGTGGGTACGGAAGTTTGAAGTTGGTGGCGAAGAATCTCTTGAAGATCGCCGTGGGCGAATGAAATCAGCGGATGAACGTACACCAGAAGATAAATTACGGTTAAAAATCCAACAAATAGAACGTGAAAATGAAAGATTACGTGCTGAAAATTTACTTTTAAAAAAGTTAGAGGAAATCGAAAGGAGGCTTCGTTAAGTAAAATTCGTACGCAGAGTCATTATTTAGCTATTCAAGAATTAGCAGAAAAAGAAAAATTTCCGATTCTATTACTTTGTAAATTAGCTAACGTATCACGAGCAGCTTATTATAAATGGTTAAACCGCCAGCCAACATCGCAAGAATTGGAAAACAGACAGTTAGTAGCATCCATTAATCATTTATATAAACAAGTAAATGGTATTTACGGCTATCGTAGAATCACTATGACAATCAATCGTCAGCGCGAAAAAGAAGGCTTAAATAAAGTAAATAAAAAACGTATTTATCGACTGATGCAGATTTCCGATTTACAGGCAGTTATTCGATGTCGTCCAAAAAAGTACCGTAAGGTAACACCAGATTACACAGCTGAGAACGTATTAGCACGCGAATTTACGGCCAAAAAGCCAAATCAAAAATGGTGTACAGACGTAACTGAATTCCAGTATGGAAATGGTAAAAAGGCTTATTTAAGTGCGATTATTGATCTATATGACAAGTCTATTGTCAGTTACAAATTAGGACATTTAAATAATAATGATTTAGTTTTCAAGACCGTTAAACCAGCTATACGCCAGTTAAATCAAAAGGAGTTTCCTATCCTACATAGTGATCGAGGATATCAATATACATCAAAAGAATTCAAGCGAATCATAGAGAAAGCAAATCTGACACACAGTATGTCGAGAGTCGGCCGCTGTATTGATAATGGACCGATAGAAGCGTTTTGGGGGACTCTAAAAGTAGAGAAGTATTATTTACATAAGTTTGAGACGTACGAAGAGTTAAAACATGCGATTGATACATATATAAAATTCTATAACAACGAACGATATCAAGAAACATTAAACGGCTTGAGTCCTAAAGAGTTCAGGTCTCAAGCCGCTTAAAGCATTTTTATTATTTCCACTGTCTACTTGACAGGGAGCAGTTCATTTTACAGCGTTCTCGACTTTTTTGTATCATATTATTTATACGATATTTTATACAGGCAGCTGAAACCCTTGATATTAAGGATTTTATACAGCTGGGTATAATCTTCAATTTGCATAAAAACTTTTATAGCCATTCTTTTATCGTTAATTCTGCATATTTTCTAACACTCCCCAAGAAAAAAATGTTGCTCCACAATATGGCCCGATTGCTGAATAAACTATTCTACTAATTCTTTATACGAAGTTCGGCTACTTCTTCTAATAAATGAATAAACTTTTCCTGTTCCCTCTTACTGCTTTTAAGTCTATTCGACATCGTTCGACAATTTAAACTTTAGTTAATATTCAGTGCTTATTAGGTCGGGGGGGATTAAAACCCCGCCCGTTGTATTAATAATCAAATCAAGGCTCTTAAGACAACGTGCCTGTTTGTTTAATATAATATTTTCTTCCAATGATCTATTTAATGCCTTTCCAACTGTTTTTCCTATCTCAGCCCTTATACGTAGTTTTTAATATATCCATATTTTTCCAGTAAACCAACAATCTTGCACATTCCAGGTCTCTGCCTATAAAGATAGAACGGAAATTCCATTAATTCCGTAATATAATATACGCTAAGTAAATAATGTAGGTGGCGATAAGCACTAAGCCTTCCCACTTTCCGACCATGAAGCTGGTTCTTGAGAAAACCAATAACACAATAGTCAGTACAATCATAAGAATGACATCAATAAATATTTTATCATTTGCTGCTAATGGGGAAATAGAAGCCGAGGCACCAAGTACAAATAAGATGTTAAAAATATTACTCCCGACAATATTTCCAAGCGCGATTTCACTTTCTTTTTTCAGTGCAGCAGAGATGGAAGTGACGAGTTCAGGAAGGGATGTTCCAATTGCAATAATCGTTAACCCCACCAATGTTTCACTCATACCAAGAGAGTAAGCAATTTCTGTACCGTTATCTACTACCAGATTCCCTCCAAATATAATTGCAGCCAATCCTAATATTGTAATCAATATATTTTTTCCCCATCTGAGGTCCTCAGGAACTGGTTCGTCTGCTGTATCTTCCCGGCTTTTTAGTCCAATCTCAATTACATAGTACATAAAGATGGATAAGAACAATATAAAGATGAATCCATCACTGCGTGTAAGCAGGTTGCTATTTGATCCTTGCAATGCAATATCACTCATAAGAATTAGCAATGCCACACTTGCGAGTAATGTAAATGGCATTTCTTTTCTAATGGTCTCCCTTTCAACTCTCAAAGGATATAAAAAAGCTGCCACACCTACAACAAGGGTAATGTTAAAAATATTGCTTCCAACTACGTTACCCAGTGAAACATCTGCACTTCCTTCCAGTGCTGCAATAATACTGACAGTTGCTTCCGGTGAACTTGTTCCAAAGGCCACAATAGTTAACCCAATTAAAATAGTCGGAACCCGGAGCAGTTTAGCAATATTGGAAGATCCGTCAACAAAGAGGTCAGCTCCTTTTACCAACAATACAAAGCCTACAATTAATAAAATATAAGCCATTAGTTTATTCTCCCTATCTCATTCAGCGTTTTTTCTATTTTTTCTAATTACCATAAATACATACCCCATTATTACGGAATTAAAAAAGATAACGTAAAACTACTTCTAGAAGGACGCACACTAATTCAATTATGTTGGTTGGCTTATACCCACCACTCCAAGTAAAGTCCTATGCCTGTTAACATTGAATACGGAATCATACTACATATAATGGCCCGATTGTGGAATAATAAAACTGCATTTATCTTCTATATTTTAGAAAGCTTCAATTTAAAACCTTCCCTGAAAATCATCTGCTAAAGTTCTTTCCTTTTTATTTTTACCATCGGTTAAAAATACGATATTATCATTATTAATTTCATCATTAGTTGTTTGTTGTTGGAAGCTTGTAAGTTCCATATAAAAATCTTGAGGAGTATCAAACACCTCATCTAAAGCTCTTTTAATCCGTTTGTTTTTATTATTCAGATCAAGTAGGTTTTCTAAGGGTGTTCCTTCTTTATCACTATAACAAAACAATTTTAAAAGAAGAGTCTGATACTCTTTAACTTTATCGTTTAAATCTATTCGCTTTGCTTTTTCTTGCTCTAATTGTTGTTTCAACTCGGAATTTTTCTGTTTTAATTCTCTTTCTTTTTGGACACTTCTTCTTACTTCATTTTCAAGAGGCTGTAAATGTTTTATTAACATTTCTGGATTCTTTAAATACTTGTTAACTACATCTACCACATTCGGAATGTCCTTTTTATTATTGTTTCCATCCACTAGAGTTACGGTTCTAATTTCATTGGCCGTATCAATAGCCTTTCGTCCGGGCTGTTCTTTCTTTCTCCAAAAGTCTTCTGAATAAGTTCTGCTACAAATGTCTGGACGCTCTTTATGTAGTTCTAAATGATATCGGTACAACTTTACATATTCAATATCCCCGTGGGGCTTAACATTTTCTCTATAATGATTTATGATTGCATAAAGTTCCGGCTCGTCATAAATCGTTGCCGGTCTTCCTCTTCTTTTTTTCTCCTTACTCATCTACATCAACTCCCTTCAACATTTCCAAACGAGCTATTTCTTCCAAATGCTCCTGAATAGATATAGCCTCGGTACCCATTTTAGTAAAGGCATTGGGATGTACTTCGTTTTGTTTTAACATTTCTGTGGTGAAACTCTCGTTTAAGTTTTTCAAAAAGTTTCCTATCTCGACTATTTTTTGTTTTCTTTCACGAATCTTTGCTTCAATTAACGGTTTTACTTCCACTAACTTTTCAGGGTGAATCCACCAATGTTTGCATAACATACATTCTTCACTTTCACATCGCTGCAATTCATCAGTGCAAAAACCAATCTTCATTGGTAATCTCGTATTATTAGAGGGAAATTGATAGCTTCTTTTTTCGATATCCTTATACGAAACCTCATTACCTTCAAAAGTGGTTCCTTTTAGCTCTTTATCTTTTCTTTTAAAACTTTTGATTAGCTTATCCACTTCGATATCAATAAAATATTCAGTATGGTTTGAATAATGATACTGAGCTTCAATTGTTGAGTGTCCACCTAATCTAGCTATTTCAATTGGGGATATCCCTTGCATCAATAAAGCACAAAATGCAAAATGTCTAGTATCGTTGGGCCTTATCTCTCGTTCTACCGACTTTTTGTATTCTCCATAGACAATATCTTTGTAAAAACGTTTTAATAATGAGTCAAAATTATTACGATTAAAATATTCGTAATCTATTTTCTGATAAGTTCTATTGGTCACTCTTTTATCGACTGCTATGAGTGTTTTATAGGAAACCAGTGTTTTACTATTCCCATATGGGTTTGTAAGTCGGATATATTTATCGATCATATCATATATCTCTTTAGTAATTTCCAATGTATCAACCACTTGTACTCTCCGTTGACTAGCAGGTTTTTTCTCACGGGGGAGTGTAATATAATAACTTCCGTTATTCTGCGAAATACACTCTCTTTTAATCGTACAAAACTCGCTTATACGCATTGGGATTATAGTTGTTATCTTCCACCATAATAAAAGAGGGGAGAAAAACAGTCTGGAAGGAGAACTGAAACCTCTTTCAAAGTATCGATTGATACAATAATCGAATTTAAAAACATCCTTACCTTTAGGTAGCTCTCTTACGAATACGCCACTCGGCAGTCCTTTCTTTATATCCATCAAAGGTTTATGGTAAGTGTCAAAGGAGTCCAATTCGGCAAAAGTCAAAAAGTTTAAAGTTGTGATTACCATATCTCTAACAGTGTCTATCCTATACCGATCCTTTTTCGGCTCCATCGGTTCAGAATAATTTTTAACTGCTGGAGTGAAGTTCCGTAAGTATTCAGCAAAATCATTTACCTTATTTGCACTAAAAAAATCGGTTTGTTTGATAACCTTAATTAGCAGCGATAATCTCTTTTGCACTAAGGACGTATGATACTCTCTCAAAAGTTCAGCAGCCCAACATTTAATAATAACAACAGATGTGGAATCCCAATCATTACGAAATCTAACCGCATTATTTATTGTAGAAAAATCTAAATAATGCCTTTGTCCTTTGTATAAATGCCTCTCAAAAGTCCATATATCATCTTCAAAAAAACCACTAAAGATTTCATCTTCTTCTCGAAAAATTTCAAGGATTTCCTTCGCTCTTTTAACACTTAAATCAATCGAAAATTTTTCTTCCGACAATGCATCTAAATCTATATATTCTCTCAAGTTCTCTACCAACATACTAATTAACCCTCCTAAGTTAGCTGATATTGCTCTCTTAAAGAGCCTATCTCGTCAAGATGCATTATAAATTCTTCACGAGAATCAGATATAAACTCGTATGCATCAAATCCAAACCTTTTAATTGCTTGGGCAAACAAGTCTAATTGTATATAAAATAATCTCGCCTTTTTTCTTTGTTCATAGTATGGTTCTTTCGTGTCTGGCTTTTGAGAGTCTACATAGCTGTTCAACCTATCCTGAAGACTTGTTCCAAGGGCTGAGAGGGCATAATAGTTCGGGATAGCAAAAGCACAGTCAAAACAAGAAATACCTTGTCCTTTTTTTACACAGCCACTTTCCGCAACCATACATTGAACGTTATCTTGTTTGCTCGGTAATTGATGAGTTTCAATTTTATTCACAAATTCCAAAGCTTCTTCTAAGCCCATTGAAAGAATACGGTCTAAGATTGATTTTCTATCACTCTGAATGACATTTAAAAAACCTGCAATTTCTTCAATTTTATAGATATCGCCAAAATAGTTTGTTAAGAATTGAATTTCGGTAGTTCTTTTTTCTCTGTCAATTTCAACCCCTTGCAAAACATCCAGAAATGTATCGTATATAAAGCCAAATGAACCTCGAGCAAATAATTGCCTAGTAAGGAAATTCAGCTCCTTTTCCGGAATATCCACATAGATATTAGTCGTTTCTTGTTTTAAGTGACCTCTCATTTTCTGGATAGCTTTCAATCCTGCAGAACCTTTTTTGATTTTACTCAATATCACATAAATATAAGACAGCAAGGATCTGTTCATCTTTCTTGATGAAAAATGAAATTCTTCATCTTCATATAATTTAAAAAACCATTTACGTCGAGTCTTCGAAAAATCTTCATCCTTATTACCAAAATTAATAAGCGATTTATTCAGAGGAAAAAGTCCATTGATTCTTAGCTCACATATGGCAATTGCTGTAGCAAAGGGTTTTTTCAATTCTTCAGAACAGAAGAAATAATTTTTAACCTGAGTTTTAGAGATGATGAATTCTGTTCGATACACTTGTTTTACTATATAATCAGCATCTTCATCACTCAGCTCATTTTCAAGCATCCAGTATAAATCAGTAATTTGAGTGCCACTTAAATTCACTCGTGGAAATGTAACGACATCTGAATGCCTCCAGGCATTATTCAAATGCAAAAGAACATATAACCAACTTGATGCCAAATATTTTGGTTTTCCCCCCATATTAATCTCCTGCAAAGTATCTTTTATAGTCCTTTCTTTATGTAAAGAGATATCTTTTGTGTAGTTATATATATTTTTATACTCTTCATACTCGTATATTGATTTATCTCGGGACTCTTGATCAAACTTGTAGGGATTATTAATATAATTGAAATTAAAGGATTCTATTTTTTCGCTTTTCAATTGATAATACACTTCTTTTAAATAGGAATAGATTATCCTAGAGTGAAAAACAGCAATTTCATTAAATAGAGTATTAACATCATTTGAAGACACCGAATAAATTTCTTGTTTCTTTTTCGAACTTACTAGATTAATCAAATCTACTGTAGAATAAACCAACTGATTGATATAGTTTTCTTGAGTCTTTCTGTTAGCCTTAGTTCTATTTAATTTACTTGCAACGTATTGCAACCAGGTTTGAGATGTAAATGGCCCTAATTTATTAATGTCTATTTCCTTGATGCCCAATCGATATTTAAACGTTTCAAAATTTGATTCCATTTCTACTTCAAGATGAACTGATTTTTTTCGTTTTTCCAACCAGTTATTGAAAGCATCTTTTGGGGCCATAACAACATTCCCTCTATCCCCATCAAAAATAGGGCGGAGCAAATTAGCTATTGGTTCACATTTAATAAATCTCGATTGAAAAATCAAACCATTAGTAGTTGCAATTTCCTCAGCTTCTTTAGTTGAAATATATTTTTTTCTTAATTGACTTTGTAGAGTTTTTAATCTATCTATATCTTCCTTTTTGAAGTATTTCCTACGATTTCTTGCAACTTTAAAGTCAAGATTATAATCTCTTACAATCCAAGGGAAATGGCGTTGGCTTTTTATTGATAATATTTGTTTGCTCTCTTCTATGGTATAATAATCAGACCGTTTAATACCTAAGTCCTCTTCACCCGAAAGCAATTTTAATTCTCGGTCGTCGATAACTGTTCTTGATGCACAATCATTAACAAGTGTTTCAAATTCACTCTTGGTGATAAATTGCTTGTTTTTTGCTAAGAATAAAGGATGAATGCTGAATTGTTGAAACCTCCTATGATATACTGCATACCTACTTTTCAATTCTTCTACTGGGATATAGTCTTTGAAGAATCTCTCTACTGATGATTTACTAATAAAATGGGTTTGACGATTAATCGGGAAGCCCAATTCAATACATTCAAAAGGAGAGTTGCTTCCTAACTTATTCATACTTTTTCTAAGGCCTCTCATACTATCATCTGTAATTTTAATCCCTAGTACAGCCGCAAATTCTCTATGGGACATATAATTTTCTATGATATTAGATTCATATGCTATATATTCTTTTAGCGATTCAATATCAACTTCGTTAGCATTAGCATCCCCATTTATTAATCTAAGATTAATCAAACTTTTTATTTTACCCGTAATTCTATGCCTTGCTGCTAATCTTGCCTTCTGGTCTGTATAGGGAAGGTTCTTGTATTCTTCTAGATGCTTAAAGGCCAATCCTATCTTAATCATTAATGTCACTTCGTAAAAACCCCCGGATTCCATTTTTCAGACAAATAATTCCCTACATCCAACGTTTCTTGAGTCGAGAAAACCTCCATTGCCGTTTCAAAATTGGATATCGCATTCCTGTAATCAATATAGTCTTTTGATGATTGAGTGCTTTTATCTCCTCTGATAATGGCTAGTTGTTTTTCATTAAGGTCCATACTAAATAAATAGTTAGTAAAAATTCCTCTTCCAATATGAGTACCCCAGGTAGAATCTGCAAGCATTTTAAAGTGTGAATAACGGCCAGGAGTTGCTGCTAATCTGTCTATATAGGTATACTTGACTTTTGCAAATTTCCTTTCGTAAGTTCCTCCGGAAATAGTCCTTCCTTTTTCATCAACGAAGAAAGCGTACGGATTTATTTTTTTAACCTTCGAATTCATTAACATATGATCATCGTATAATTCTTTTAAGTAGACGCTTGGTAATACAGGTTGGAGCCGTGGTCTTTTTACTTGTTCCTTTTTTGTATCTTTGAGATGATTAAATAAACGGTATTGGTTATCAAGAACAGCAATATAATTAGAACCACTTAAAAAGTCTGTTGGAATATTTGCCGGAGTTAGGTTCACAACCTCTCCTCTTCGTAATCCTCCAAAAATTTGAAGAGCAATTCCAAAAGCAATGTCAGGAGATACTCTCCGAGCCTCTTCTATGAATTCCCAAATTAACTTGTCTTTCTCTTCAGGTTCGTTACCAAAATCTTTAAGTTTGTTTCTGACTGGATTATCAGTAGAAGGATATTTTGTATCAAAACTCGGATGATCAAAAGGGGTTATAATTACTTCCTCTCCATTTCTATTTACATATGTATCAAATTCAATTTCTCGTTCAATTAATTCCATATCTGTTAAGTATTCATAGAAACGTATAAGATATTTTTCTATTTGATATTTAACATATTTGTATGCCATCTTTTTTTCTGATAAGTGGGTAATATAACGGGAACCGTGAATGAGTTGTAATCCTTTAAGTCCTTTCTCTCGTAACATTTCAAATTCAGGTTTTCCGAGGATTATTTGTTCGTAGATAAAATTTAAGAATTTTACTATTTCTCTAGCTGGATTCATTTGACCACTCAAGCTTTTACCTTTGAATTGATATTTTTGTCTAATAAAATGTGTAATAGGGTGGGGAACTATAATACCAGTGACTTTATCCTCAACCCCAATAACAACCACTCTTTTTTCTTCCAACTTGTTGTTGCCTAGTAAATCTTCTATGAGGACTTCTTTTGCTACAAATCTATATTTTTCTAAGCTCATTAATTTTTACACCTTCTTTTCGTATAATTATTTCTCCCGATGCTTTGTCCTCCATTAAGTGAGTAAAATAATTCCTTTATCACCATTATTATATTTATCTCAATTTTATATTAAATGAGATAAATATAAAACCCTTGATATAGTTATTATATCAAGGGTTTGGAGATTTATTAGGGAAAGAATCATTTACCTCCCAAGTTGTGGTGTACAAAGTATAGGTATACTGAATCGAGGAAAATTACACCTACCAAAAAGTAATACTTTGCTTATCCCTCAATTTGTTATCTTGAGGTGATAAAAATGGCGAAGAAACTTTATCAAGTAACTTATATTGATTTTAGCGATATTGTTTTGGAAGTTAAAATTCTTGAATCTAAATCTTTAAAGGATTTAAAAATATTCGCTGATTGCGTTAAGAATATGCATGATTTTATGCAAATTAAGAAACAAACCGAACAATCTTAACCGCTGCTTTATCAGGGTTTAAGCCATTTGTTAAAATACTGCATAGAAAATATTCTAATGAAAAAGCCGTAAACGTTGATGTATGAACTGCTCCCTGTCAAGTAGACAGTGGAAATAATAAAAATGCTTTAAGCGGCTTGAGACCTGAACTCTTTAGGACTCAAGCCGTTTAATGTTTCTTGATATCGTTCGTTGTTATAGAATTTTATATATGTATCAATCGCATGTTTTAACTCTTCGTACGTCTCAAACTTATGTAAATAATACTTCTCTACTTTTAGAGTCCCCCAAAACGCTTCTATCGGTCCATTATCAATACAGCGGCCGACTCTCGACATACTGTGTGTCAGATTTGCTTTCTCTATGATTCGCTTGAATTCTTTTGATGTATATTGATATCCTCGATCACTATGTAGGATAGGAAACTCCTTTTGATTTAACTGGCGTATAGCTGGTTTAACGGTCTTGAAAACTAAATCATTATTATTTAAATGTCCTAATTTGTAACTGACAATAGACTTGTCATATAGATCAATAATCGCACTTAAATAAGCCTTTTTACCATTTCCATACTGGAATTCAGTTACGTCTGTACACCATTTTTGATTTGGCTTTTTGGCCGTAAATTCGCGTGCTAATACGTTCTCAGCTGTGTAATCTGGTGTTACCTTACGGTACTTTTTTGGACGACATCGAATAACTGCCTGTAAATCGGAAATCTGCATCAGTCGATAAATACGTTTTTTATTTACTTTATTTAAGCCTTCTTTTTCGCGCTGACGATTGATTGTCATAGTGATTCTACGATAGCCGTAAATACCATTTACTTGTTTATATAAATGATTAATGGATGCTACTAACTGTCTGTTTTCCAATTCTTGCGATGTTGGCTGGCGGTTTAACCATTTATAATAAGCTGCTCGTGATACGTTAGCTAATTTACAAAGTAATAGAATCGGAAATTTTTCTTTTTCTGCTAATTCTTGAATAGCTAAATAATGACTCTGCGTACGAATTTTACTTAACGAAGCCTCCTTTCGATTTCCTCTAACTTTTTTAAAAGTAAATTTTCAGCACGTAATCTTTCATTTTCACGTTCTATTTGTTGGATTTTTAACCGTAATTTATCTTCTGGTGTACGTTCATCCGCTGATTTCATTCGCCCACGGCGATCTTCAAGAGATTCTTCGCCACCAACTTCAAACTTCCGTACCCACTGGTAAACTTGTTGGTAAGTCACATTATGTTGAGTTGCCGTTGTTTTATAATCCTTTTGATTCTTTATACAAGTTTTCGCAATTTCAATTCGTTCTTCTAGAGTAGTGTTTCTTCCCTTAGTCATAGTTTGGCTCACCCTTTTATTCGAGTCTTTTAAATCACTATGACTATTATATTTTTTTAACCACCTGTTGAATACATTTTGACCACTGATTCCATATTTGGCCATAATCTCGTGCTTTGAATACTTACCTGTTAAGTAATCTTCAATGGCATTTCTTTTCAACTCTTGAGGGTAAATTTTATTTTTCGCAGGACGAAGTAATGCGCTTGTGCCCCCAAATTGATATTTAGCTCGCCATTCGTATAATCTAGCTACATTCACATTAAACATGCGACAAATTTCTCTTACCGAGTAACGACCTTCCTCTAAATATTTAAGAGCCAAAATCTTAGTATCTATTGAAAATGTTTTATTAGACAAAAAAATGCCCCCATTCGACAAACAGATTTTATTTTTTATCTGTCTACCTAATGGGGAGCATATCATGTAGCAACGTTTACGGCTTTTGAGTATGCCCCCAAACTTTTGTTTGGGAACGTTTATTAGATCTATTTTGTATACATTATAAATCATTGCTGCACTAAGCACCTCTTAGTTGAACAACTAATCTTACGCATAACACCTTTGTAAAAGCAGATAATATGGTGAGGTGATTAGAAAATGCTAAAAACAAGGATTGGTTATATTATTTGTTTTTTAATTATTTTAAGCTTATTTATTTACAGTAAATCCATAAATACAAAATCGATGGAGTTATCTTTCTCGCAATCGACAAAGCATTGTTTGGGGACTTATCGTTCACAAGCAACCAAAATACCCCCTATTCAATCGAATAGAGGGTATTCGTTCCCTAAGTGTCATTTGGAAACGTTATTAAGATTTATATTTGGAGTTCAAGACCACAGAGAGAATACTTCAATTCTATAATGCTCTAAGTCCTCTTTAGACAGTTTGGATTTTAAATACTTCTCAACTTTGGGTATATCATTTTTATCGAATACATCTATCGATATAATCGGAAGAGTATCACCGACTGAAGTGCTTTGTACTTCGAATTTATCCCACAAAGAATCTACAACCAGCTCTGTACTATATGGCTCTTTTAGCACGTACCAAAATACAATAGACATAACTATTACACCCGTTATAACTAGTGATCCAAGTTTACTTTTAATACTCATACATTCTTCACCTCAATTAGTTGTTTATCACATCTGGAACGATTGTTGAACACTTAGTACAACACACTTAAACAACCTACCGCTTCTTCACCATCTCTCCTGAATTTTAACATAATTAACCATAAATTTCTTATGAGCTTTATTCAATTAAATGAATTGATTGTGGAATAACGAAAATGCACCCAAAGCGTCGTTTGGGAATCTAATTAAATAACAAGCAGCTAACACTTTGTATTAGCTGCTTGATCGAACGTTCCCAAGCTTCCATTTGGGAACATTATTTTGTATGGATTTGTATGTTTTATAAATCGTTGTTGTACTAGGGCATCTGTTAGTGAAAGAAAAATTTATTCTTTATTAACATAAGTCCCGCCAATGAAATCATGAATGGCTCTCTTGTCTTCTCGTAAGATAACCATAAGTCCACTGACCAATACTGATATTCCAAAGGTAGCTAATACAATGATATATTTACCAACCACTTCTCTCATAATCATATTGAGTATTGTAGGGTTCTCATCATCGTTAAAACGCTTTATTTTAACCTTACAAATTTTCTTGCCGATTACGTATCCACCCCACAAAATAGGAGTAATGGTCAAATACAAGGTATATAATGCTTGAAAAGTGAATTCTTTAGTCTGTTCGATAGAGTAATTACCGTTTATCATGTAAAATACGATTCCAAATATTGACGAAATAATTAAAAAATCAATAATACTTGCTACAAATCTTATGCCAAATCCTGCTGGTTTCTTAAAATTCATCTAATCCCCCTAAAATCCCATTTACTATAAATTATACCATTTTATTGTTGAGCTACTATCTCGTTAATTGAAGAAAAAAGTCCCCAAAGCGTCCTTTGGTAACATTTCATTGAGATTCTATTTATATGTTACCTCCATTCAGATCGAGTGAATTGAGCAGTCCTCTTTAAAATGATTTCTCGCAGCGTCTCAGAGCGTTATTTTCTATTAAAAACAGCGACAAACACTGATTTAACAGTGCTTGTCGCTGTTTGAAATGTTACCAAGCTTGCATTTGGGAACGTTATTTAGATTTGTTTTGTATACGTTATAAATACTTGTTTCACTAAAACGTTAGTTAAATAAGGATTTTTAGAAATCAATCGAATTTGCTATTTGGACGAGTATTTCAGGTGTTATTTCATCGGAAACATCTTCATCAACACTAAACACATATTGCCAATGAACTGTTTCGAATATCAACAATTTAAAACCAGGGAATAAATCTCCAGTATATATTGCATTATTCCCATTTTTTAATTGAATCTCTTTAGATTTATACTTTTCAAACGAGATTTTATGTTGAATAGGTCGCACATCAATCTTAAAGTGATTATTAGGAAAATGTTCACTTATAAATGTAACCTCAAGAGTGTCATTTGCTTCGCCATCTAAATCACTAAACCTGCCCCAGTAATGCGTAAAGCTAATTGGTGGTACTCTTATTGGTAACATAAGCTCTTGATTAAAATGTTGTTCAAAATCGTCGACTGCAACATCTACCGATTTGTAACCTATTTCAGGATATATTTCCTCAAAAGGTGGAGGAATATCGTTTGTATTTCCAGAAACATGTCCATCGTTTATTCCCAAAATTAAGAAACCTAATAAATATAAGAAAAGAGGAAAAATTTTTTTCAACTTCATCACCCTAAATTTTATTTAAGTTTATTTTGTCCAGTTTA
>NZ_JBBOPD010000003.1:0-5601 GCF_038003445.1 Solibacillus sp. FSL K6-1126
TTTTTTTTTTTGTTCGAAGAGATAAATTTGAAAACGAAAAAAAATCCACCCGTTTTTTAGGGTGGATTTTTGAGTTCCTTCTTTTCTTGATACTATACGTAATTATTTCTATTACGTATAGTAGGGTTTGCCCTTACAGGCTCTAAGCTTTGATGCGGTTTTGTAGGGTCGTGAATTCGAAAAAAAGACTTGTTCCTAAATCCTTTATCAGTTATGGTTAAGGTGTCGAATCTTACCAAATTGAAAAGGGGAACAAGTCTGTCTTTTTTATATGCTTTAGAGTTACAAGATAGACTTTACATGAATTATGAAAAATAATCAAGAGTCAGTTAAAGTCAAGAAAACAAGCGTTTTAGGCAAGGAAATCCTAGGGAAATACACAGGCAAAAAGAGCCTAAATCGCAAGGCGGGGGATTACTTGGAAAAACACTTGTCAGTTCCGTCCATTGCTCGAATAGATTCATGCCATGATTTCATGCGTTTTCTGACAACGAAAACACTGGATAAAAGGCGGTTAGAATTGGCGAATAGCTGCGGCAACCGTTTTTGCCCCATTTGCACATGGAAAACGGCACGAAAAGATGCTATAAAACTAGCGATAATGTCACAGGCAATTGAAGCCAAAGAAAAACATGAATTTATTTTCCTAACGCTTACAAGCCCTAACGTTACAGAAGAAAATTTACATTCAGAAATTGATAGATTTAACAAGGCAATTAAAAAATTATTTTCACGAAAAAAAGTGAAAGAAAATATACAAGGTTATGTTCGAAAATTAGAGGTCACAACTGACCAGGAAAAATACATCACAGACGAACTATTTTCGCGTAAGAAAAATTACTTTGAAAAACGCGGTTTAGCGGTTGGAGATGCCAACCCACAATACAATACGTATAACCCTCACGTGCATATAATTTTGAGTGTTAAAAAAAGTTACTTCAATGGCAAAAATTTCATTGCTCAAAGTGAATGGCTTGAGATGTGGCGTAGTTGTATGCAAGACGAGCGCATAACGCAAGTGGACGTTCGGAAGGTTCGAAAGGGTCGAAAAAGCATTGAGGGGGCTATCCTAGAGGTTGCAAAATACACAGCTAAGTCAAGTGACCTGTATCACAGTGAACGAGTTTTTGATACATATTATGGCGCTCTGAAGGGGCGCCAACTGCTTGTTTATTCGGGGACGTTCAAGGATTACGCTAAAAAGTACGAGAATGGATTGTTGGATGAGTTTAAGTATAAAGATGAAAATCTCTATACTCATTTGTTGCGCTCTGTTTGGCAGTCGTCGAATTATGAAAATACCATTCGTGAACTTACATTGGAGGAATTTGAGAAATACAACGAACGGGCATTGTACATTGAAGAAAATAATGATGTCGAGTAATGTGAAAAGAGTAGCAATTGCTACTCTTTTTTTAATGCATTTTTTAAAAATAACAAACGGTCATCCATACGTTGGAGCGCTTGTTTCTGTAATTCTTCTTGAGTTTGCCAATTGTTATACTCTTTACGAGCTTGAAATAGCGTGTTTAATTGTTCCTGTTCTTTTTTCTTCATGAATGTAACCCCCCTTTTCTTCAAAGATTAACGGCTCTCCACTTTATTTAGAAAGTCCATTATTGCTAAATGGAGTATGTCGGACTTGTTTACTCGTTCAGATTTACAATAGGTGTCTAAACGGTCACCGATTTTTTTATCAATTACAATCGTTTTTCGGGTCTTTTCGTTTTGTGGAAGAGCTTTTATACGCTCATGTACTTGCGTGGGGACTTTAATTTGTTCTGATTGCTCTTTTCCTTGCCATTCATAAAGTATTTCCATTAGCATGGATACTTCATTCTGTGTGAACTGGGGGTGAATAACCGGTGAATGAGAGGTGATTTCGTTATTACTTCTATTCATATCCGTATTACTTTGTGTGACTTCAGGGTGAATTGTTGGTGAAGATATGTTCACCTTTGTTGAATTAAAGTTCACATAATCAAAAATACTTTTATCTAAAGGTTCTGGATCTTCTCCAATGTAATGCCAGCCTTTAGGAACTTTATTACTGTACTCATATCCAGCCATTTTTAATGCTTTTAAAAATGGTTTTTGGCTTATACCATCTATTGCCTTTGCTATGTGTTCAGCTTTATTGCCTGCTCTAAGAGCTGTTAAAATGCTATTTAATGTTGCCTTCTCATCTATCTGAAAGTTCATCCTCTATTCACCCTCATTTCACATTTAGTCATATACTTATTATTCTATGTGAAAAGCAGTTTACCTTTAAAATATGATGTTATGAAATGTTACCAAACGACGGTTTGGTAATTAGAGTAATAGATGCTGCCGATTTTGATTTTATCCAACAGGTTCCAGTAAAAATTCATATTTTTATATTATTTTAAGCATAAGAAAATACTATAAAATATTTGGAATTAAAAGGTTATTTATATTTGATATAGAAATTACATATTAGCAAGATAAAAAATAGAAGAGGAGTTTTGTTATTATGAATAAATTATTTAGATTCAAAACCTTTTCATTAGCTTTTGTGATTTTTTTGGCAATACCTTTCTATGCGGATGCAACAGAGCTTGATGATACAACAGAGCTTGATAGTACAACAGAGCTTGATAGTGGTTCTATGGAGCCATATGGAGCTGGAAAGTGGGACTTTAAAGGACAGGAAAGTGACAAAATACTTACTGGTGGAGTAGCATATTGGACTCAAGAATATACTGCAACTGATGGCGGAAATTTTAAAATAGATATGGAAAGTACTTATAAGAGTTCAAATTATGCCCATGTAACTTATTATGTTAACGGGGTAAAAAAGTTTACATTACTTAATTCAATAGATAACTATAAAGGAAGTACTGAAATTAGTAATCTTTCTGCAGGGGCAAAAGTACAGTTTTTTATTACAGTTGATCACAATGACACATTTACCTTCTCATTTTATGATTAGAGAAAAATAAACACAACTTTTTTAAAAAGTTGTGTTTATTTTTTCTTTATACTTGTTATAAATATATATTTTAACAGTACTTTTATTTACAAGTTTATTAGAAAATAACTTTTGCTCTAATATTTTATATACTGTATTTTCTATTTCTTTCCCAATAGTTTTTTGTTTTTTCCTTTCTACTAATGTATTTATTTCAATAATTAGTTCTGGGGGAGAATCTGGTGGTGAAATACTCAAATTTATTCCGTCAATGTAACCTGGATGAGCTATAGATAGATCGTTATCTATGGTTTTACCGATTTCACCTATTAAATTATGTCTTTCCAACAGTTCATTGTCGTTTATCATTTGACTTTTTTTCACATTAACCTTATATGTTTCAAATTTAGTTGACTTAATTAAATTTTTTACAATCTCTTCTATCTCATTTTTTACTGAATCATAATATTCTTGACTTCCAATTATATCAATATCTATATCCTTGGAATTGTTGTCAACATGTGTATTAATGCTAATTCTTTCTACCTCATATTTTCCTGATATTTTTTCTTCTATTTTTTCTAACATTTTAACGTCAGCATTTTTTGGTGGCGGACCCATTTCTTTTTCAAGAGATTCTTTTTCAGCAGAACCATTTATAGACGTTATTCCGAAGTATATAATAAAAATTCCGATGATACCCAATGCTATTAAAAAGAAATTTTTTCTAATAAAACTCACATCCTTTTGATTTAGTTTTATGATATGAGTATGTATTAAAATATATTCGACTTTTTTCGAGTCTAAACAGCATTAAGACATGTTTTTTTACTTTAATCTTATTGTTTTTTCTCCTCCATTTTTTTGGTTGAGGGGGGATCTTTTGAATGCGCTATTTTTATTTCGGACAGGAAGAATACATGGTCGGCTTCTGTCGGTTTTTCGGGCGATAATAGAAAGGAAAACTCCGATAGATGAATCTCCATTTTTTCGTATATCGGGGGTTGCCCTCCACACTGCCCGAAAAATTTTCGATGGCAAGGGCTTGAAGGTGGAGATTTTTTTGCAAAAAAAATACTACCTGTCCCTTGCGATCGGAAAAGGCATTTTGGGGTGAATGATTGGTGAGAAAAAACTGTGCGCTCCAGCACGTTTTCGAATGCTCTTTCTTTGGAAAAATAGGACGGCTGCCAAACGAATCAACGTTTGGCCACTGTCCTATTTTTTTGCTTTTGACCTGGGGCGAGCGTTCGTTGCTCGCTTGCTTTTAGCCCTCGGCAGAGCATACACCAAAAGCATTTTGGTATAGTATGCTACACCAATTTTTTGGTCTTGCTCCCCCAATGTGTTATTCTTGCCTAGATATTCGATTTCAAAAAGGGAATGATTTGAATGGCGAACTACGGAATTATCCGAATGAAAAAGTTTCAAATGAGTGATGTGCAAGGGATTCAAAAACATAATCAAAGACAAGGAAAAAGCAAAACGAATCCGGACATTATCGAGAGCAAAACACATCTAAATTTTGATTTGATTAACGAAGGAAAAATCAAATATGAGCAAACAATCAAAAATAAAATTAATGAACGGGTGAAACGAAAACCGAGAGCGAACTCCGTCGTTCTTTCGGAATTTCTGGTGACGGCTACACCGGAGTACATACAAAATTTATCTCCCCAGGAACAGAAAAAATACTTTTCATCCAGTCTTGAATTTATCCAAAAAAAATACGGAGCCGAAAATGTGCTATATGCAACGATTCATCAAGATGAAGCCAATCCTCATATGCATGTGGGAATTGTGCCGATCACAAAAGATAACCGGTTGGCAGCAAAGGATCTTTTTAATGGCAAACAGGTCATGATTAAACTTCAGGATGATTTCCATGCGCATATCGTCAAAAGTGGCTTTGATTTGCAACGGGGCGAAAGCAAGGCCGAGACGAAGCGTGAACACATCAGTATCCATGAATTGAAGAAAAATACCGAACAAGAGCTAGAACGGCTTCAGAAGGACGTGAAGGGGCTTGTAGAGGCTGTTAAAGTATCAGAGTCAGTGGAATCCATCCCAGTAGAGAAGGGTGGCTTATTTGACCGTAGGAACGTCCGTATGGCGACGGAAGACTTTGAACGTATTAAAACCTTAGCGAAAGCTTCGGAAGGGCTTAAAACGGAAAATAAGGGGCTTAGAGAACGTGTTGACTATTTAGAAGCGCGTTTAAAAGAGTCTGGAAAAAGACATCGTGTTGAATTGGAAAGAGCTGAGCAGCTAGAAGTAGAAAATAAACGGCTGCTAAAAGAAAATCAAATTTATAAACGTTTAAGTGATTATTATAAAAAGGTTTTACAGGAAGTGAAGAATTTGGCTGAACGTCACTTAAACGTAGAATTAACCAAGATTCAAACGTTCTTAGGGCAGGTTCGAATGCTGACAGCTGTAAAAGTGTATGGGAAAGAAATGCTGGACGAAGAAATGGTCAAAACAATTGTTCCTCCGGATGAACAAGAAGGGGCAATGAGATATGTTGAATTCCAGAAGGAAAAAATCATGGATCAAAAAATGGAGGAACAAGCTGTTCAACCAGAAAGAAAAACAAAAGAGAACGATTTCGAAATAGGAAATTAAATTTCTTTTTTAATCTTTTTTATTCTTTTCTGTTTTTTTTTTTT
>NZ_JBBOPD010000004.1:0-1328 GCF_038003445.1 Solibacillus sp. FSL K6-1126
TCGAGACGCCTGAGGGACCTAACATCGGTCTTATTAACTCATTATCTTCTTTCGCAAAAGTAAACAAGTTTGGCTTCATTGAAACTCCTTACCGCCGTGTTGATCCAGAAACAGGTGCTGTAACGAGTGAAATCCATTACTTAACTGCTGACGAAGAAGATAACTATGTAGTAGCACAAGCGAACTCAATCCTAAATGAAGACGGTACTTTTGCGAATGAAGAAGTTGTTGGACGTTTCCGTGGTGACAACACTGTATTCTCTAAAGACCGCATCGACTACATGGATGTATCGCCTAAACAAGTAGTATCTGCTGCGACAGCATGTATTCCGTTCTTAGAAAACGACGACTCAAACCGTGCGTTAATGGGAGCGAACATGCAACGTCAAGCTGTTCCATTACTATATCCAAACGCACCATTCGTTGGTACGGGTATGGAGCACGTAGATGCACGTGATTCTGGTGCTGCTGTAGTTGCCAAATTCGATGGTATTGTTGAACATGTAGAAGCGCGTTCAATTCACGTACGTCGTATTGAAGTAGTAGATGGCAAAGAAGTTAAAGGCGATTTAACAAAATATAAATTACAAAAATTCATTCGTTCTAACCAAGGTACTTCTTATAACCAACGTCCAATCGTAAAAGTTGGCGACCGTGTAAAACCTCGTGATATTTTAGCTGATGGTCCATCTATGGAAAAAGGCGAATTAGCACTTGGTCAAAACGTGCTTGTTGCGTTCATGACATGGGACGGCTTCAACTACGAGGATGCTGTAATTATGAGCGAACGCCTTGTTAAAGACGATGTATATACTTCTGTTCATATTGAAGAATATGAATCAGAGTCTCGTGATACAAAGCTTGGACCTGAAGAAATCACACGTGATATTCCAAACGTGGGTGAAGATGCACTTCGTAACTTGGACGACCGCGGAATTATCCGTATTGGTGCAGAAGTTCGCGATGGTGACATTCTAGTAGGTAAAGTTACGCCTAAAGGAGTTACAGAGTTAACTGCGGAAGAGCGTTTATTACATGCTATCTTTGGTGAAAAAGCGCGTGAAGTACGTGATACGTCTCTACGTGTACCACACGGAGCTGGCGGTATCATTTTAGATGTAAAAGTATTCAACCGTGAAGACGGCGATGAATTACCACCAGGTGTAAACCAATTAGTTCGTGCTTATATTGTTCAAAAACGTAAAATCCGCGTTGGTGACAAAATGGCCGGACGTCACGGTAACAAAGGTGTAATTTCTCGTATCTTACCGGAAGAGGATATGCCGTTCATGCCGGACGGAACTCCAGTTGATATCATGCTTAACCCA